>CABIYO010000011.1 GCA_902362975.1 Caryophanales bacterium | reverse complement strand
CGCGAGTTCTTCCCGAAAGGAACGGACTTCGCGCAGGTGGCGCACGACGAACTCGCGGACGCGCTCGCCAAGATCAACGGGCGGCCGAGAAAATGCCTGAACTGGAAAACCGCACACGAGGCCTTCACCGAGGAAGTGTTGCGCTTAATTTGACAAACCGTCGTATAAAAAAAGATGCGAACTCTGTTCGCACCTCGTTTAAAATATGGCGTGTCGCCCGATATATATGAAAATGAGAATAATCGCTAGCATGGCGAAGGTTAATGTCATCGCCAACGGGCGCTTCATCCAGTTATCATTTAACTTCCTCTTCCGTTCGCCCTCTTGCCTCTCAGCTCGAGACGGCAACGTGTCCACCAATTGCTCGCGTAAAGAATCCGCCTGATTCCGATGTCGCAACGTATGCCCTCCTTTACCTTTTTTATCATTTTACTATGATATTATTCAAAGGAAAAGATTTGCGTCAACCGATTTTTCCATTCTGTCACATTTTTTCGGACTATTTGCAGTGTATCAGGAAACGGAATCGGTCCACAAACATCACAACATTCTTCTTGGTCGACCGTTTGTTCGGAAAAATAACGAAGCAAGTAATCGCGTCGGCATGTCTGAATGAGGGCATAATCCATCATCTGCCCGAGTTGACGATACCGATCACGCTTTCTTTCTTTTACCCAATCGAGGGCTTCTTGTAGCGAACGTTCTTTCAACAATTGCTTCAGCAGGAGACACTTCGGGTCTTCTTCATTCATACGTAACAACCTGGGTAGTTGCGCGAGCGACGTCCCGTTCTCACGTTCAAAATAGGCTAGTCGCATGTCCTCGTCTTTTGGGTACTGCCCGTCAATTAAAAATTGCTGGATGCGTTCGTCGCCATCGGCATATAGAAGGACCGCGAATGCGGGTTGCCCGTCACGTCCCGCTCGTCCGATTTCCTGCATGTATGCCTCGACTGTTGCCGGCAACTGAAAATGAACGACAGAACGGACGTTGTCTTTGTTCACACCCATCCCGAACGCACTCGTGCATACCATGACCGACACTTCGTCCCGTAAAAACTGGGACTGCACGAGTCGCCTGTCTTCCGTAGACATGCCTCCATGGTAAAACAATGCATCCTCCAGCTCAAAGGCTAACGCCTCTGCCTCACGACGGGTCGCCGTGTAAACGACTGCAGGTTTGGGAATCTCTTGAATCAACTCTTTCAATCGCTCAAGTTTCTTCTCCTTTTCCAACCGTTCAACCAACAATCGGATTTCCGGACGATTGGCGGAGTGGACGAATTGTTCAGGTGAGAACAATGCCAGTTTTTCAATGATGTCCTGTTTCACACCTTCTGGCGCCGTCGCCGTGACCGCCATACATTGGGGGCTCCCAATCTGTTTTCGCAACTCACCTAAACGCGCATACTCAGGACGGAACTCATGCCCCCATTGTGAGATACAGTGCGCCTCGTCAATAACGAGCATTTGAATTTTCACATTCGCCAGAGCACGAGTCACATAAGGAACGGCCAATTGTTCAGGTGAAAGATATAAAAATCGGTAACGTTTCAAATGGTTGATGATGTCCTGCTTCTCTTCAGCCGATTCCATCGACGTCAAACGAGCGACACCACGCTCTCCCCGTTCTCGTATATGCAGCATTTGGTCCTCAAT
This sequence comes from Caryophanales bacterium, assembly GCA_902362975.1. GTDB lineage: Bacteria > Bacillota > Bacilli > Exiguobacteriales > Exiguobacteriaceae > Exiguobacterium. The sequence continues at coordinate 63,852 of CABIYO010000011.1, read as the reverse complement.
GAGTGAGAGTAATGGCGAAACAATCACCGTGAGCCCTTGATTTTTAATATAAGAAGGGAGTTGGAACGTCAGCGATTTCCCCGCTCCCGTCGGCATGACGGCCAATACATCTTGCCCTTCGATCACGGCATGTATGATGTCGTGTTGCCCAGGGCGAAACGATTCATACCCGAACACTCGTTTTAATGTCGCTTCATACAAAGCTCTCACCTCGTTTCAGTCTGGCGAAGACAAGTCGAATTTGAAAATAACTGACACGCCCCATTTTCTCAAATACTGGTTTCAACGCCCAGCTATCCGGATGCCGCAACTCTTCAATCGTGACCACATCCTCCATCGGTACAAATTGTTCGAGCGGGAAGACTTCTAAATACATCGCCATCTCGACGACATGGTCTTCAATCGTACTCGTACGTAAACGCCGTTTCGCTTGAACCTGTTGGAACGTGTATCCCTTTAAGAACAATTCATATGACTCACGTGCTGAATAGGTCATCCGATCCGTCGATAAGCCGTACGTAAACCCCCGTAGTTTGGCATCATCCGGTAAGACCATCAACAGTTCGTTCCATCCGGCCAAAAAATACAAACGAGCCGTCTCGGCATCAACATGAAGCAGGCTGGCAATTTGTTCATAAGTCAGACCCGTCTCAAACGCTCCTGTGAATCGATAGACGACGGCCGTCGCATACGGGTCCCCGATTTGTTCAAGTGCTTGCTCAACTTCTTGATGAAACGTTCGCATGAGCGCTTTCCAATCCCGATCAAGATGTAGCAACTGCTTGACCCATTGCTCTGCCGAACGATCAGCTTGTACCGGATAGAATGTCCGGGCATGTTCTTTTGACATGAACGTCTGCACGAACAAACTCAAGCGTTTCCATGTGGTCGCGTTAAAATCACGGCGTTCCCCGCCCAACCGATTGAATAGTTGCTCGACCGATTCAGGTGAAGCCAGCATTTCTCCCGCCTCAGTCAATCTGAATCGTTTACGGTCGAGCCATCCTCGTTTCTCAAGTTGTTTCAGCACAGATTCATACGAATAAGTCGTTTGTGGAAACTGTCCAAAAAGAGGCTCTAAGTCATAAAAAAATGCGTCCTGTAGCGTCGTGGCCGAACGCTTCCCGTTCAGGACATGGTAGAGACTTCGCTCACTCCGTTCTCCATTTAATCGTTTAATGGCCAGCAGTAGAACTCCATCCGCTAAATGAACCAAATCGTCACTTCCTTAAAAAATCATTATCCTACCAAAAAGACGCTCGTTTCCTCATTGAAATAATTGGGTATGTAGACTACAATTACTCATAGTCAGTAGAATGATTTCTAAGAGAAACGAACCGTTTGGAGGGTTATTATCATGGCAAAATTTACAATCGTCGATAAAGATACATGTATCGCATGCGGAGCTTGCGGCGCGGCAGCACCAGATATTTACGATTATGATGATGAAGGTCTTGCGTTCAACTTGATGGATGACAACACAGGTACTGTTGAAATCCCAGAAGAGCTATACGAAGACATGATGGATGCATTCGAGGGTTGTCCCACAGACTCAATCAAAGTAGCGGACGAGCCGTTCGACGGCGACGCTTTAAAATTCGAATAATCGTGAAAGACATATCGGTCCTGTGACTGATATGTCTTTTTTATGTTTTCGCATGTAATCTAGTCTAATCATGACATCTCTAGACAAGTATATCAAAAAAGGTTGTTTGGCTTAAGCACCAAACAACCTGGATAAAATGGACATATGTCCTATCTTGAATTAACGTTTCCCTTTAATATATGGGATACCGACCGACTTCGGCGCATCCGCACGACCAACGAGTCCAGCGAGAGCGAGAATCGTGAGCGCGTATGGCGCAATCAAGAGCAAGAGCTGCGGCACGTTATTGATGACCGGCAAGTTGCTTCCGATAATCGAAAGGGCTTGAGCGAATCCAAAGAACAATCCGGCACCAAGTGCACCGAGCGGATTCCATTTACCGAAAATCATTGCGGCAATCGCCAAGAACCCTTGACCAACGATTGTCGTTCCGCTGAAGTTCGTCGTGACCGTTACAGCATAAACCGCTCCAGCAAGACCACCAAATGCACCAGAGAGCATGACGCCCATGAAGCGCATTTTCGTTACGTTTATTCCCATCGTATCAGCGGCCATCGGATGTTCACCGACCGAACGAAGACGAAGTCCAAACGGCGTCTTGAAGATGACGAACCAGACGACGAACGCCAAAGCGATCGCAATGAACGACGTGTACTGGACGTTAATAAAGAACATCTTTAACACGGGAATATCTGATAAAAAGGGTACATTTTCTTTTGCAATCCGGTACTCGATAAAGTCGGTCTGTCCTTTGTTGTAAAGAACACGCACGACGAAGATGGCGAGACCGATGGCGAGCATGTTGATGGCCACCCCGAGAACTGTCTGGTCCGCACGCCAAAGGATGGCAGGAACGGCCAAGAAGAGGGAGAACAACGCGCCGACTACCATAGCGACAAGCAAGGCAATCCATGGGCTAGAGGCGCCAACACCTAAATCAGTCAAAGTGAGCGTCGTGATGATTCCTGTCACGGCACCGATGACCATGATTCCTTCAAGGGCGATGTTGACGACACCAGAACGTTCACTGAAGATTCCACCAAGTGCTGCGATAATGAGTGGAGTCGCATAGGCAAGTGCAACCGGTACGACGATATAAAGGACTTCTAAGAAGTTCATTTTTTCTCCACTCCTTTCTTACGATTTCCTTTAAGTTTCTCAACGACATAGTTGATCGCATATCCAGACGCTACAAAGATGACGATGGCTGCGATGATGACTTTGACGAGCTCAGATGGCACGTTCGCACCAAGTTGCATCGCCAATCCGCCGATGTTCAACCCTGCGAAGAGAATCGCCGCTAGAATGACTCCGATTGCGGTGTTCGCACCGAGTAGGGCGACAGCGATCCCGTCAAATCCGACACCAGTGAACGATGCCGAGAGCGTCATACTGCCGAATGTTCCAAGACCCTCCATCGCACCTGCGAGACCAGCGAACATACCGGAGATGACGAACGACAGGACGATGTTACGGTTGACGTTCATCCCTGCATATTGTGATGCATGTTTGTTGAATCCGACGGCACGTAATTCATAACCGAGTGTCGTACGTTGTAGGATGTAGTAGTACACGATTGCTGCAAGCACAGCGACAAGCACACCCCAGTGAAGACGTGAATACGTCGTCAATTCTTGGAGCCATGGTGAGGCGAGAGACGCTGAATCGTTGATTGACTCCGTACGCTCGTTCGTTACGCCGATGACGTTACGTAAAATCGCGTTTGTCGTGTATAGAGCAATATAGTTCATCATGATAGACGTAATGACTTCATGAACATAAAACTTCGCTTTCAAGAACCCAGGAACGAACGCCCAAATTGCAGCTGCAACCATTGCCGCAAGAAGTGCAAGCGGTAAATGGATGAACATCGGCAAGTCGAAGTTAATCCCTACATAAACAGCTGCGACCCAGCCGATCAATACTTGTCCTTCTACCCCGATGTTGAATAGCCCTGTGCGGAAAGCGAACGCAACTGCAAGACCCGAGAAGATGAGCGGGGCTGCAGCACGTAATGTTTCACCGACGGCATACGGACTACCAAACATGCCTTCAAATAATGAGATAAACCCTTGAACTGGGTCGTATCCACCAATCAACATGACGATGGCCCCGACGAGCAGTCCTAAAATGATGGATAGGAATGGGATGAGAAGTTGGTTTAAACTTAATTTTTTCATTCTGTTTCGTCCCCTCTCTGACCGCCGGCCATCAAGAAGCCAAGTTCTTGTTCCGTCGTCTCTTTCGGATCACGAATCCCTACAATTTTTCCTTCGTAGAGAACAGCAATACGGTCGGATACGTGTAAAATCTCATCTAGCTCAAACGAAATGAGCAGGACGGCACGTCCTTTTTCACGTTCTTTAATCAGTTGTTCATGAATGAATTCAATCGCACCGACGTCAAGACCACGTGTCGGTTGTGCAGCAATGAGTAAATCCGGTGAGCGATCGACTTCACGAGCGATGATTGCCTTCTGTTGGTTCCCTCCCGATAGAGCACGAGCAGGGACATCAATTGATGGAGTTCGGACGTCAAACTTCTCAATCAACGCCTTCGCCTTCTCAGCCACAGCCTTATAATTCATGAGACCTCGTTTCGAGAATGGTTCTTTATAGTACGTTTGAAGTACCATGTTGTCGCGAATCGAGTAATCAAGTATGAGACCGTGTTTATGACGGTCTTGAGGAATGTGTCCGATTCCTGCCTCGGTCATCTTACGCGGCGTGTGTCCCGTAACATCTTTTCCATTGAGCAAGACTTTACCGGACTCAGGCTTTTTCAATCCTGAGATGGCTTCAATCAATTCTGTCTGACCATTGCCGTCAATCCCGGCAATCCCAAGTACTTCTCCAGCACGAATCTGCAAGTCCAATCCTTCGACGGCTTTCAAACCGCGACTGTCTTTGACGACGAGGTTTTGAACGTCGAGAACAACTTGTTGTGGATCGGCTTTCGAATATTCTGCATCAAAGTTAACTTCGCGTCCGACCATCATCTCTGCAAGACTGTCTTCATTCACCGTTTCATCCACTTCGACTGTGCCGATATAGCGTCCACGACGAATGACAGTACAGCGGTCCGCAACTTGCATGATTTCCTTCAGCTTGTGCGTAATCAAGATGATCGACTTACCTTCAGCAATCAGACGTTTCATAATTTGGATAAGTTCTTGAATCTCTTGTGGTGTCAACACTGCCGTCGGTTCATCGAAAATCAAAATATCTGCTCCGCGATAAAGCGTCTTCAAGATTTCTACACGCTGTTGCATGCCGACTGAAATATCTTCAATCTTCGCATCCGGATCAATTCTAAGTCCGTATTGCTCCGAAATCTCCATGACCTTCTTACGAGCAGTGGCGCGATCGATTGTGATACCACTCTTTGGCTCAAGACCAAGAACGATGTTTTCAGTGACTGTGAATTTTTCGACCAACATAAAATGTTGATGGACCATTCCGATTCCAAGTTCGTTGGCGATGTTCGGATTTTCAATATCCACTTTCTTTCCGTGTACGCGAATCTCTCCGCCTTCAGGCTGATAGAGACCAAACAACACGTTCATGAGCGTCGATTTCCCCGCCCCGTTTTCTCCTAAAAGTGCATGAATTTCTCCTTTACGCAATTGGAGCGTGATATTGTCGTTCGCAACGAACGTACCGAACTCTTTTCGAATATTTAGCATTTCAATTACATATTCCAAGGAAGTTCACCCCTAACTTTAAGTAAAGGGAGACCACGTGGGTCCCCCCTTTACTCAAATGAATTATTTTACGTTTTTCATGAACTCTTCGAACTCAGCGTCAGTTGCTGGTGCAACAACATCACCATCGATGATTTGTTGACGATACTCATCAACTTTAGTGAGCACGTCTGCAGCAACGTTTTCTTCAGAAGTTGATGCGATTCCTACACCTTCATCTTTAAGTGAGAATTCAACCACTTCACCAGCTGGGAACTTACCGTCCATTGCCATTTTCGACACTTCGAGTGTCGCTGTATCTACACGTTTAACCATTGACGTAAGCGTAACGTTCTCCGGAAGACCTTCTTCGTACTGGTCACGGTCAACCCCGATGACCCAAACATCTTCACCGTTTTTCTTACGGTTTTTCGCTTCAGTGAATACACCTACACCTGTACCACCAGCTGCGTGATAGATGATATCAGATCCTGATCCATACATACCTGACGCAATTGCAGTTCCTTTTTCAGCTGAGTTGAAGTCTTCAGCATATTTCACGTCGATTGTTGCATCAGGGTTTACAGCCATGACACCAGCTTTAAATCCATTTTCAAACTTCTTGATTAAGTCTGACTCTACTCCACCGATGAAACCAACTTTATCAGTCTTCGTTGTAAGACCAGCTACTACACCTACGAGGAATGAACCTTCTTGTTCTTTAAACGTGATTGAAGCAACGTTTGGTGCATCTACAACCGAGTCAACGATTGCAAAGTTATTATCAGGGAATTGTTCTGCAACTTTTCCGATATCCTCTGCCATCAAGAAACCGATTCCGTAGATCAAATCAAATTGATCACGTGCCAATTGTTGCAAGTTAGGCTGATAGTCTGCTTGTTTTGCTGATTGAAGATATTTGTATCCTTCGTTTTCAGTTAAGCTATTTTCTTCCCCAAACTTTTTCAAGCCTTCCCAAGCTGATTGGTTAAATGATTTGTCATCAACACCACCAGTATCCGTTACCATTGCAACTTTGAAGTCGCCGCCTTCGCCGCCTTCACCGTTTGAAGATGAGCCTTCGTTGTCATCTCCACCACATGCTGCGAGTACTGTAGAGAGTGTGAGTCCTGCTGCTAAAGCTGAGAGAATCGTTTTCTTTTTGTTCATCATCGTCGTGTTTCCCCTTTCGGTTCATAACAAATTTTGTTGTCATGTTATCAGTAGTCTTTACACCGGTATAAGAAAGCGCTTTCACGCTGTTCCCCAAAAATAACTCTTCCGTCTAGAAACTGCTTGTCTAAACTCGTTTTCGTACGACATGGAAGTCGAATCGATCAGCACGGAAAAAGTTGGCCGAATCGAGTAATGGTAAATCACTCTCATCATAATGCAATTGTTTTAAAGCGAGTAACGGTTGGTCCGTCTGAAGTTGTGACGAGATTTCAGCGCTGACACTCGGTTCGATGTGTGTGATCGCATAAGCGACTCGACGTCCTACCTCTTGTTCGAGAGAATCAAACAACGATTTCCCTTCAGTCAATGCCTCAGGATTTGAGACGAGATGGGCCGGCACTTTATCGACACAATACACAACCGGTGTGTCGTCCGCATATCGAATTCGAACAATTCGATAAATCGGTGAGTTCGGCTCAATCTTGAGACGCTCGGCTTCTCTCTCTGTTGCCAACACTTTCTCAGCCACCAATACTTTCGTTCCTGGTGTCATCTTCGCTCGTGTGATCATGTCAGTGACACTGAACAATTCTTCAATCCCTGACGTGAATGGCGGTTTAGAACTGATAAATGTCCCTACCCCATGCTTTCGCACGACAAATTTCTCATCTTCGAGAATCCGGAGCGCTTCGCGAAGTGTCGCTCGACTGACTCCAAGTTGCTTCGAAAGTTCAAATTCTGAAGGTAATTTTTCCCCTTCACGATAGACACCAGCGTCGATATCTTGCTTAATTTTCTCAATCACTCGAAGATAGAGCAATCGATGATCGAGCTTAATCGACATTGGTCTCACCACCTTTAATTTACTTACCAGTGCTCAGACATCTGACGTATGAATGTCCTTGCCAATATTAAGTATAGGGATTTGAGAATTAGAACGCAATAGTTTTTGTTCGGAATCAAGGAAATATTTTTTCGGAGCATGTCGAACTGTACCTTTGAGTCCATTTTACTCATTTTCAACCCCATTGAAAAATTTATGTAAAATGTAAACGTTATTAAAAAATGTAAGCGTTTCAGCGATTTTTAAAAGTATGTACCAATTCGGGATATAGGACATATGTGCTATATTACATTTATATTATAGCGAACATCTCAGAATAGAGCGAATATTGTTCTATCATCTCGAAAACATCAAAAAACGAACGATTATATATATTGATATATAATCGTTCGTTTTTGTGATTATTCTTCTTGTTCTTGAATGAGTACTTTCCTTGGTTTTGAACCTTCTGACGGACCGACATACCCCGCTTCCTCAAGTGAGTCAATCAAACGGGCGGCACGATTATACCCGATTCGAAATCTACGTTGAATCATCGAAGTCGATGCCGTCTCTTGTGTCACGATGAATTGCACGACTTCTCCGAACAATGAATCATCCGAGTCAATCGTCGTCACTTCTTCTTCTTTTGGCATCATCGCTTCCACATATTGCGCACGCTGCTGCGCGATGACATGATTGACGACCGTCTCGACTTCTTGATCGGAGACGAATGCACCTTGTACACGGACCGGCTTGTTCATTCCGTTCGCAAGCATCAACATGTCACCGCGTCCAAGCAGTTTTTCTGCTCCCCCGCCATCAAGAATGGTCCTTGAATCGGTTTGCGATGAGACGGCGAAGGCGATGCGAGACGGAATGTTCGCCTTGATGACGCCTGTGATGACGTCGACAGATGGACGCTGTGTCGCGAGGACCATATGAATGCCGGCAGCACGTGCCATTTGTGCAAGTCGCATGATGGCATCTTCGACGTCATTTGATGCAACCATCATCAAGTCCGCCAATTCATCGACGATCACAACGATGAACGGCAAACGTTTCGCATCCTCGTCATCTGACTGATCGACGAGTTCATTGTACCCTTCGATATTGCGAACTCCATATCGACTGAACAGTTCATATCGTCGTTCCATCTCTGCGACGACCTGCTTCAGTGCTTGTGCGGCTTTTTTCGGATCTGTGACGACCGGTGTCAACAGGTGTGGCACACCGTTATAAACGTTCAACTCGACCATCTTCGGATCAATCATCATAAGTCGGACCTCATCCGGTCGAGAACGCATCAAGAGTGACACGATCATGCCATTGATACAGACGGATTTCCCAGACCCTGTCGATCCTGCAACAAGCAAATGCGGCATTTTATTGAGCGAGATCCCAACCGTCTCGCCACTGATACTACGACCGAGTGCGACGAGCAGCTTCGAGTCATCTTGTTTCACCGGTTCTGCTTCCAGTACTTCACGTAAGCATACCGGTGCGACCTCCTTGTTAGGCACTTCAATACCAATTGCGGCTTTACCGGGAATCGGAGCTTCAATCCGAATATCTTTTGCAGCGAGCGCTAATGCCAAATCATCACTCAATGAGGTGATGCGACTGACCTTCACACCAATATCCGGTTGTAGTTCATATTTCGTGACGGTTGGACCAAGGTGGATCTTCAACACTTTGACGCCGACTCCGAATGACTTAAGCGTCTTTACAAGCTTGGATGCATTTTCTTTCAATCGCGCATTCTCGCCAGACAAATCCGTAATGACGGGCTCTTTCAAATTCGAGAATGGCGGAAGTTCGTATGTATCCGAGACATCTTGGGCCGCAGTCATCATCATCTCCTCGGTCGTGATCGTGGAATCGACTTCCGAAGAATCCGTTCGAGTCTGATCGTCCTTCTCACTTTTTTCCGCTACGACCTTTTCACTAAACCCGACGATTGGAATGTCTTGCATCGTTACCACATCTGACTCTACTTCCGCGTCCGGCTGCGTTTCCTCTTGTTTTGGACGAGGTGACGTCTTGCGCGTTCGTTTCGTCTCTTGCTGCTTTTCCGCTTTCGGTCTGGCTTGCCATTCTTTTCTGACGGCCGTGACGGATTCCTGCATTCGATGATAGAGCGTTCCCCAAATTGTTGGGGCATAGAGCGAGATACCGACGAGGAAGCAGACGATTCCTAAGAAGACAATCCCGAAGTCAGAGAATAAATATTGATTCAAGTTATAGAAAGTGCCATTGATGCCACCCCTCGTCTCTCCCCAAAGTAAGTCTCCAAATAGTAAGAACGAGGCGAGCATCGAGAATAGTCCCGCTCGTCGCATCGACTTCATCGGAGTGAGGACAATCCATAACAAGACAGCCATCATCAAGTAAGTGAGCGCACCCCATCCTCCGAAAAGATAGACGGATAAGTCGGACAACTGTTTACCGATCCACCCTAAATCAAATAAGGCAAATACGAATGCGACGATGGCGAGGACAAAGGTGACCCACCCATATGTACGTGGCGCAATCGGTTGTTTTTTACGGTTCCTCGTATTTCGCGTCGCTGGCCGCTTTCGCTTTACGGGAGTCTTTCTTGTTTTTTGAGCCACATCAGTTCCTCCTAAAAAAATAAGGCAAAAGTCAGATGACTTTTGCCTCACTCTCATTCCATTAAATCTCCATGATGATCGGCAAGATCATCGGACGACGTTTCGTCTGCTCGAATAAGAAGACGCTCAGTCGCTCGCGGATATTTGATTTCAATTCGGTCCAATCACTGCCAGCCTGCAGACTCTTTTCAATCTGTTTCGTGACAATACGGTTTGCCTCTGAAATCATCTCCTCCGATTCACGCATATATACGAAACCACGTGAGATGAGTTCAGGTCCTGAAATCAATTTCTTCTGTTTGCGATTCAACGTGACCACGCAAAGGACAACTCCATCCTGTGACAACAAACGACGGTCCCGTAAGACGATGTTTCCAACGTCCCCGACGCCGATTCCGTCAATCAAGACGTTTCCTGCAGGAACTTTTCGGCTCATGCGGGCTTTTCGACCCGTGAACTCGACGACGTCACCTTTTTCAACGATGAAGATGTTGTTCGGTTTGACGCCCACTTGTTCAGCGAGTTTCGAGTGTGCCATCTGCATCCGGTATTCCCCGTGAATCGGTAAGAAGTACTTCGGTTTAACGAGGTTGAGCATCAGCTTCAATTCTTCTGCCGATCCGTGTCCAGATACGTGCACTTTACGTTGGTTGTAAATGACGTTCGCACCCGAACGGAACAACAAGTCAATCGTTTTAGAAACAGACTTCTCATTCCCTGGAATCGGTGTCGCCGCGATGACAACCGTGTCATTCAATCGAATGTTGACTTGCTTGTGGGCATTACGAGCCATACGAGTCAATGCCGCCATCGGCTCTCCTTGCGAACCTGTCGTTAAAATGACGACTTTATTATCCGGTAGACGGTTTACTTGCGACAACTCGACGAGTGTCTTCTCCTTGAAACGTAAGTAGTTTAGTTTCTGTGCAACTTCGACGATGTTGACCATGCTACGACCAACGACCGCGACTTTACGATCATTCGCTTCCGCTGCTGCAAACACTTGTTGCAAGCGATGGACGTTCGAGGCGAATGATGCCACGATAACCCGACCTTCTGCTTGATAAATGACATCGTTCAATTCAGCTCCGACGATTGACTCTGAACCGGTTTGCCCCGGTCGCTCGGCATTCGTCGAGTCAGAAAGAAGCGCAAGTACGCCACGTTGTCCGATTGCCGCTAATTTATTGAAGTCGGATTGTTTACCATCGACAGGCGTGTAATCAAACTTGAAATCTCCGGTATGGACGATCGCACCTTGAGACGTTTGAATACAGACGCCGACACAGTCGGGAATCGAATGATTGACGCGGAAAAACGTGATGAAATGATCAGCGATAGTCAATTTCGTTTTGGCATCAATCATGCGAAGGTCGACTTCTTTCAACAAACCGGCCTCTTTTAATTTCAATTCAATCAACCCGAGGGTCAATTTCGTCCCGTATACCGGGACGTGCTTCAAGTCGCGTAGGACGTAGCTGAGTCCACCGATATGGTCTTCGTGACCATGGGTGATGAAAATCGCCCGTACACGATCTTTATTTTCTTTTAAGTATGTGATGTCTGGGATGACGATATCAATCCCGAGCATCTCATCGCCTGGAAACATTAGACCGGCATCGATGACGAAGATGTCGTCGTCTAGTTCCACGACGTACATGTTCTTCCCGATTTCGCCTACGCCTCCAAGCGCAAAGACGCTAATATTCTCTGTCTTCTTTTTTGACACTAACAAAAACCTCCTAAATGATTCATATTCTGTTTCGTCCCCTTATCGCTACTGAATATTGTAGCGGAAAACGGCTTCATTGCCAACATTTCCGTCTAATCTAATAGAGGTTTTAGTACATCAGCAAGCGGTGCCGTCTCTTTTTCGTCAGGTCGTTTCCCTGCAGCAAGTTGACGAATCGACAAGCCGAAGTCCATTTGGAGGTGAGGATAGTCCGGGAATGAGTTCCAGTCTCCGCCCCATTCAAAGCCGAGCGCCTTTCCTAACTCCCCGAGTTCTTGCCAGTCAGGAATGTCATTCCGATTACGATCCGAATTCAGGTCATAGTCGGTTTTGTTGTTATGGATGATAACAAAATCGACAGCAAGGCCGTAGTTATGATAGCTCTGACCCGCCTTCGCATTGGTCACCACTCGCCCGGGTTCAGACCGCCCTTGCGCATAAAGCGCATTCTGTTCCTTGGCAGAACGGTATCCTGAAGTGAGGCGCACTTCGAGGTCTAGACAAGAATAGGCTAATCGAATGAACGATTCTCCCCGATTGGCAACTAACGGATGCAACCGGTCAAAATCAATCTTCGTCCTTGCCAAGATCGCATCCTCTTTCTCCACGTCCCGCACACACATATCCGCTTCGAACGTCGGTTCGTCTACCCAAGGCACCGGTTCCGGTTGCATATAAAAGTAAGCGAGCGTAATGCCAATCAGAAAGGCGACCATCGCAAGAGATAACACGCCTGTCCACCTCATCTCCTTAACCGTTTACGCAATCCTTTTAAGAGTGGCAACCCTTTATCGAGTGCCATATACAAAGGACGATTCAAGACGAGGTCGAATTCCCCGACCTTTTCAATCATGTCGCTTCCCCATCCCGATTTGAATGCGTAAAGACCAGCATATTCATCATCCGGGTCCGTACTTCCTGATACCCCGCCGAAGTCGTATCGCTCGGCGCCACTCGCTTTGGCTGCCTGCATCATCGTCCATTGCATCAAGTGGTTCGGCATGAATTCACGGAATTCATTTGACGAGGCTCCGTATAAGTAATAAGAGCGCCGCCCTGCGAGTGTCAACAGACCACCTGATAGGACGATCCCGTTCGGATAGGTCCGATCAAGTTCAACGAGCTCAGGGAGGGCTTGCTCCGCTTTTTGAATTTGTGCCTCCGTCTGTTCCTTACGGTTCAAAAGGCTGTTACGTTTCTTATCAATTGTTTCTTTCTCAAGGCCCCGTTCAATCTTCGCCAACTCTTTCTTCGCTTTTTCTAGCGTCGCCTGTTGCTGTTCGAGTGCGATTCTCGGCTCGAGTGTTGTCAAGAAGAGTCGGGCATCGTTCGGTTGCAGACAATCGTATAGGTTCTCAAAATAATCGAGCCCTCGCGTTGCGAATCCGTCACGTTCCCCTGTCACTTTCATCAAATCGGCGAACGTTTTGAGTCCGTCACGACCGACCTCTTTGCAGACGATTCCTTTTTTCTCTGCGAGACGGACGTTGTAGCGGAACTTATGATGGAATTTCGCAAAAATTTCTTTCTCACTTGGGCGCAAATCCGTTTCCATTGTAAAACGAGGTTGGGCGTAGTCAAATCCACCGCCATATCCCTTATGTTTAAACCCGATGGCAGCCATTTTGGTCAATAGCCCTGGTATCTCATCGCGGTCGATGTTTGGATCGATTTTTACGACGATGGCTTTATGTGCCGTCGCGACACGTATTACTTCTTTCACGAGTGCCTGAAGCGATGACAAGTCGTCGTAGTCCACGACAAACCCGCGTGGTGCATAGCACAGTGTGTATGGTAATTTCGGGACACGTTTGAATAAAAGTAAAGCGACACCGGACGTCACACCGTCTCGCGCGACCGCGACACGTTCTGACGTCCATCCATTTTGGCGCTTCACATCTCCCCAACTCGATAGTTGCAACAAATCCCCTCGGTCGTGTGTTTTGACGAAGTCGTCATGCTCTTTTTCTGTCAACGTAATTGGTTGTACTGCCATAAATCATGCTTCCTCCGTATTCAAAATGGTCGCTCGAACGATTGCCTCTTCGTCGAGCGGCAATTTTTCATTTCCGATAATTTGATACTTCTCGTGCCCTTTCCCTGCTAACACGATGATGTTGTCCGGTTTCGCTAGACGGGCCGCATAACGGACCGCTTCTTCTCGATCCCCGATTTCAACAAAGTTGTCATGGGTCATCCCGGCTGCAATCCCTTTTGTAATGGATTCATACGATTCGAATCGTGGATCATCCGTCGTAATGATAACGGTACCGGCATAAGTCGAAGCCATCTCACCCATTGCAGGACGTTTTGTGACGTCACGGTTCCCACCTGTCCCAATCAAAAAGATAATCTTTTCTTTCGGTACGCCGACAAGCGACTTCAGACACTGTTCGATGCCATCCGGCGTGTGGGCGTAGTCTGCATATACGTTGTAACCTGGGACGTCTAAACGTTGCATCCGTCCTTTGGCCGGATGAATCATCTCGAGTGCTTTGGCAATTCGCTCAAGCGAATAACCGGCAGCGAGAAGACAACCCGTCGCCAACAATAGATTGTACACGTTGAAACGACCGATGAATTGAACCGTCACCGGAAGTTTCGCGCCTTGGTAATTCAATGTAAAGCTCGTTTGAGACAACGTCTGTTCAATGTCCGTTGCCATCAAATCTGCTTGCGTATCAATCCCATATGTTATTACTTTCGCACCTGTCATCGTCTCATAAAGAGGCGTTTGTGCATCGTCCGCGTTCAAGACGGCGACTTTCCCGCGTGAGGCCATTTGACCGAGTTGAGCGAACAATAATCCTTTTGCACGTGCATAGTTTTCGAACGTCCCATGAAAATCTAGGTGATCGTGCGTCAAGTTCGTGAAGCCAACGATGTCAAAATCTGTTCCGATGACACGTCCGAGCTCAAGACCGTGTGAGGACACTTCCATCATCACGTCCGTCACACCTTCATCACGCATTTGTGCCAACAACTGTTGAAGTTCTGAACTTTGAGGCGTCGTATTTTTACTTGGGACGATTTTGTCATTGATGCGTACTTCAACGGTCCCAATCAAGCCGGTTGAATGCCCGAAGACATCGAGGACGTCTCGTAAAATCGTCGTCGTCGTCGTTTTTCCATTCGTTCCCGTGATTCCGAACAGTCGCATCTGTTCAGATGGATACCCATAAAAGGCCGAAGCCAACAACCCGATCGAACGCGAGCTGTCACGTACAATCAGGTTTGGCACTGACAGGTCGAGCGGTCGTTCGCTAACGACTGCCACCGCGCCTCGCTCTACCGCTTGCGCCGCATATTCATGCCCATCCACCGTATAGCCTTTGATGGCGACAAACAGCGTTCCCGGCAAAACTTCTCGTGAGTCCGTCGTCACATGCGTCACGACGATGCCTTCTAGATTTGGTTGATTAATTAATTGTATCGTCTTCACTAAATCCGTTAAGTTCAAGTCTTTCCCTTCTTTCACCTGTATCCTATCCAAACTAAAGAATACCTCTTAATCAGTGTAGAGAACTTACAATTCGGTTTCAAGTCACGCTTCGTTTGGGATGACATATGACTTCGCTGGGCGATGGCTCAACACCTCACGAATCAATGCATTGACTTCATCGCGTTCAATCCGTTCCACTTTCGCAATCACTTGTTCTATCGGCTCGACTTCGTCGAGAAGTAGCAAGTTCCGTCCGTTCCGGTTCATACGGGCACTCGAACTTTCATTCCCAAGGGCGATCGATCCTTTCAATTGTCGCTTGCCTTTGTCTACTTCCTCAGCAGTCAAACCGTCGGCGACAAGTCGATTCATCTCTCTCTCTAGGATGACTTCGACTTGTTCCAATGTTTCCGGCGACGTACCGACGTAAATGGTAAACGTACCGTGATCTGAAAACGTCGTGTAATAGGAGTAAATGGAATAAGCCAAGCCCTCTTCTTCACGGATGGACTGGAACAAACGCGAAGACATCGTCGCGCCAATTGCGTTGTTCATCAATGCCAAATGAGGCAAACGGTCGTCCGTCGCTGGAATCGCTTCGTAGTTCCAACAGAGGTGAGCTTGCTCCGTTTCCTTTTGTTTCGTCAATGTGTCATGGAACAGTTCCGGTCGATTGATTTCTTTCGACGATTCCCTAGAAGGGATGTAGGCAAACCTACGTTTTACTGCCTCAATCAATTCTTCAGAAACATGACCTGCGATTGAGACGACAATCTGCTCGGCCGTATACTGTTCCTGTAAATATTCGACGAGTTGGTCACGCGTCAATCGATTGACACTCTCCTCTGTCCCTAGAATCGGTTGGGCGAGGATATCATCACGATACGCCGCAATGGCCAATAGTTCGTGAACGAGATCTTCCGGTGTATCTTCATACATTTTAATTTCTTCCACAACGACACGCTTTTCTTTTTCTAACTCCTGTGCATCGAGCACCGACTCAAACAGCATATCTGTCAGGACGTCGAGCGCCATGACCGCGTGTTCATCGAGCGTCTTCACGTAAAAGCATGTATGGTCTTTCGAGGTGAAGGCATTGACGCTTCCACCGAGCTCATCGAAAAAGGAAGCAATCTCTTTCGCGCTTTTCGATGCGGTCCCTTTGAACAGCATATGTTCAATCAAATGACTGATGCCAATGTTCTCAAACGTCTCTGTACGTGTCCCTGCTTTAATGAATACCCCGGTCGAGGTGCTAAGCGAACCTTCGATTGGTTCGATGATGATGCGGACACCATTCTTTAATGTCATCCATTCCATATTCTCACTCCTATGAAAAAGGCCATCGCACCAAGACGATGACCAGAATAATTAATTTGTCGAGCGCGGTGGACGACGGTCCCCGTCACGACGTGGCGGACGGCTATCGCGAGGTGGGCGGCTTTCACGTGCTGCCTTCCGTTTCGCTTCGTATGCCTCACGCTCTTCAGGAGACAACCCCTCTAAGATGAGCGCTTTTCGTGATGCGTTGACACGACCTTTGTCATCGATTTCAGTGACTTTGACTTGAATCGAATCGCCAAGCTTCACAACATCCTCGACGTTCGCGACACGCTCAAGGCTGAATTCGGATACGTGTACGAGCGCATCTTTCCCTTTGAATAACTCAACGAACGCGCCGAATTTCTCGATGCGACGTATGGTAGCATCGTATACTTCACCGACGGCGACTTCACGGACGATGTCACCAATCATTGACATAGCAAGATCGATTCCTTCTTGGTCCGTCGAGGCGATGAAGACCGTACCATCTTGTTCGATGTCAATTTTGACGCCCGTTTGGTCGATGATGCTATTGATCATCTTACCGCCTGGTCCGATGACGTCGCGGATCTTATCTGGATTGATTGTCATCGTCACAATCTTCGGTGCATATTTCGACAATTGTGTACGTGGAGCATCTAACGTCTCAAGCATGTGGTCAAGGATGTGTAAACGACCGACACGTGCCTGTTCAAGCGCTTCTTCTAGAATTTCACGCGTGATTCCGGCAATCTTGATATCCATTTGAAGGGCGGTGATCCCGTCTTTCGTCCCAGCTACTTTGAAGTCCATATCCCCAAGGTGGTCTTCAAGTCCTTGAATATCTGTCAAGACCGTGTAGTGTTCACCTTCCATGATAAGACCCATGGCAATCCCGGCGACTGGCGCTTTGATTGGCACACCTGCATCCATCAATGCGAGTGTCGACCCACAAATCGAAGCTTGTGAACTTGAACCGTTTGATTCGAGTACTTCCGAAACGAGACGAATCGTGTATGGGAAGTCTGCTTCTTTCGGAATGATTGGAAGAAGCGCACGCTCACCGAGTGCTCCGTGACCAATCTCACGACGACCTGGCGCACGGACCGGACGAGCTTCACCGACAGAGAACGGCGGGAAGTTGTAGTGGTGCATAAAGCGCTTGTTCTCTTCAAGACCGATTCCATCGATGATTTGTGCGTCTCCGATAACACCGAGCGTCGCAACAGACATGACTTGTGTTTGGCCTCGTGTGAAGAGACCGACACCGTGTGCACGTGGGAGTAATCCGACTTCTGATGCGAGCGGACGAATCACGTCTGGACGACGTCCGTCTGGACGGACTTTTTCGACCGTGATCAGGCGACGGACTTCATCTTTGACGAACTTGTTCAAGATGCCTGAAACTTCGCCGAGTTTTGAAGGCTCATCCGCAAAACGTGCTTCATACATTGCGACATACTTCGCAATTACTTCGTTGATGGCTTCATCACGAGCGTGTTTCTCTTCCACTTGAACCGCTTCTACGATTTCAGGACGGGCTACTTCGAGTTCAGCAGTAAGTGTCTCATCGTATTTCGAGACCGTGTATTCGAATTTTGGTTTTCCGACGGCTTCTACGATTTCTTGTTGGAATGCAATCAAACGTTTGATTTCCTCATGTCCAAACAAGATCGACTCGAGCATGACGTCCTCAGACACTTCGTTCGCACCTGCTTCAACCATATTGACGGCTGTCGATGTCCCTGCAACTTGAAGTTCAAGGTCCGTTTTCTCCAACTGAGCCGCCGTCGGGTTGATGACGAATTCGCCATCCACACGTCCGACTGTCACGCCAGCGATTGGACCGTCAAACGGTACGTCAGAAATCGAGAGCGCTATCGACGTTCCAAGCATACCCGCCATTTCAGCCGAGCAATCTGGATCGTTTGACATGACGTAAATCAGGACTTGGATGTCATGACGGAATCCGTCTGGGAAGAGCGGACGAATCGGGCGGTCGATGAGACGTGATGTCAAAATCGCATTTTCACCTGGGCGACCTTCACGGCGAAGGAAACCACCTGGAATTTTACCGACCGAGTAAAGTTTCTCCTCATAGTTGACCGTCAACGGGAAGAAGTCTAAATCTTTTGGTGCTTTTGAAGCCGTCACTGTCGCAAGGACAACCGTATCTCCATAACGCACGAGTGCCGAACCGTTTGCTTGCTTCGCAAGTTGGCCGACCTCTACAGATAATGGGCGTCCGCCCCACTCTGTAGAGAATACTTGTTTCGTACCTAACATGTACATTCTCCTCTCAAACCTTATCTAGTTTATTATGTAACTCATTCCAACGAATGTCTAATCATTTTCCTTAAAAAAGAAGAAACGGACTAGGACGTTGTCCCAGCCCGTTAAACAGTCTCAATCGATTAACGACGGAGACCAAGGCGTTGAATCAATTCACGGTAACGTGTAACGTCCTTGTTACGAAGGTACGTAAGCAAGTTACGACGACGTCCAACCATTTTCAAGAGACCGCGACGTGAGTGGTGGTCTTTCTTGTGTGTACGAAGGTGGTCGTTCAATGTGTTAATTTGTTCAGTCAACACAGCCACTTGTACTTCTGGTGAACCTGTGTCACCTTGTTTTGTCGCGAATTCCGCGATAATTTCGTTTTTACGTTCTTTTGAGAGTGCCATTGCCTCTCCACCTCCATTTAATGAAAAATTGCCGCGTTGCCGAGCCGGCGTTGGTGAATCGACCAGCCAAGCGAAGCGGTGTACTTTGCGTACTTGACAAGGATAGCGTACCCGCTCTTTAAAGTCAAGCTAGGATTGAGCGGACTGCCACCTCATCTTCTTTGAGTTGAGCGACCAATGCATCCAATCCGTCGAACGCGCGCTCGTTCCGAACATATTGGATCCACTCGATTTCGATGACTTGTCCATATAAATCCTCTGAGAAGTCAAAGAGATGGCTTTCAACCGAGACCGATCCCGTCTCATAAAACGTCGGACGACGTCCAACATTCGTCATCGCACGGAACGTCCGTCCGTCCGGGAGCGTGACTCGAGTCGCGTATACACCTAATCGTGGCATGACGTATGAAGCGTCCAACAACACATTCGCAGTCGGAAAACCGATGGTGCGTCCTCTGGCATCTCCGTGAATGACTTCTCCACAAATGACATACGGAGAACCGAGTAACTCATGCGCTTCGTCGACACTTCCTTCAGCCAGCAGCTTACGGATTCGAGTCGATGACACCTTTTCTCCGGCCATCGTCTGTTCCGTCACGACAGACGTCGTGAACTGGTTACGCGCGTGATACGGAAGTGTCTCCATCGTCCCTTCTCCGAACTTGCCATATGAGTAATCAAAACCAGCTGTCACGTGCACGGCTCCGGCACCAATCAAATAATCATCGACAAACTGCTGCGGAGAAAGTCCCGCTAGTTCCTTTGTGAACGTTAAGACAAGACAACGCTCAACCCCTAGTTCTTCAATGCGCTTCAGCTTTCTAGATAGCGGCGTGATATAACGCACTGCATCTGACTTATTTGAAAGTACTTGTTTCGGATGCGGGTCAAACGTGACGACCGTCACCGGTAGGTTGTGTTCTGCTGCCACACGCTTGGCGTGATGGATTACGGCTTGATGGCCTTTATGAACACCGTCGAAGAAACCGAGTACCATGACGGACGGATACACGTCCGGTGTTTCTGGATAAGTGAGATGTCTTGTTTCCATACTGTCAATTTCCCCCTTAGTCGATAGCCAGCATGACCTCGACTGTAGCGTCTGTCGTTCCTTCTTGTCTTCGATATAAAGCAAGAGGGATTCCTTCTTTATTATAGACAGTAAATAACTCAAATTCGAGCGAAACGCCGTTCAGCTTTCCACCGTTTCGAATATAATGCTCCCGATTCTTTGGAATCGTAATTGCCGGCCAGCGTTTGATGACATCCTCGAGTGGTATCACATGCGCCAATCGTTCTTCAACCGTTTCAAGAGACTGTAACGTTTCGAGCGATACCGCGTTCTCTTCCTCAAACGTTCCTGAGCTCGTGCGTCTGAGTTCGCTCATATGGGCAGGGTAACCGAGCTTCTCCCCGATTTGTACAGCAAGCGTTCGAATATACGTCCCTTTCCCACAGTCGATTTCCATTCGGAAGCGACAGACATCCCCTTCGTATGTCAATTCACTTGTCCGCTCCAGACGATGAATCTCGACCGTACGCCGAGGCCGTTCGACGGTCTGTCCTTTCCGTGCATACTCATACAACTTCTTCCCGTTTACTTTGACCGCTGAGTAGTACGGCGGGATTTGTTCAATCATCCCCGTCAATTGACGCATCGCCTCGTCAATCTGCGATTCGTCCAAATCGTTCTCTGTGACTGACTTCTGCGCGACGACCTCGCCATGCGCGTCCTCGGTCATCGTGGCGGTACCAATCGTCACCTCAGCCACGTAACGTTTCCCTTCATTCGTGATAAAACGCGACAGTTTCGTGGCGCGCCCTAAACAGATGGGTAGGACGCCTGTCACTTCCGGGTCAAGCGTACCCGTGTGTCCAACCTTTTTCGTCTGGAACAATTTTCGTAATTTAAATACACAGTCATGACTCGTCATGCCAGCGTCTTTATCGAGTACGAGCACTCCGTTCGGTTCCAATTTCATCCCTCCATATAAAAAAGGGAGAACGATGTCTCCCCTTTCAAATTATTGATCTTTGTTCAAATTACGAATCAACGAATCGATATGGCTACCATATGCGACTGAAGAATCGTATTCAAACGAGATCTCTGGTGTTTTCCGAAGACGGATGCGGTTCCCGATTTCGCGACGGATAAATCCTTTCGCCTTTTCGAGACCTGCTTGCGTTTCCGCTTTCACATCTTCCTCATCACCAAGCACCGTATAATAGATTGTTGCTTGTTGTAAGTCACCCGTCACATCAACGCTCGTAATCGTGGCGTTTTTTGTACGCGGGTCACTGACTTCCCGTAACAAGACATCTGTAACTTCTTTACGCATTTGCTCGGCAACACGTTGGGCACGAATTTTCATACGTGATCCCTCCTCACATTATTTACGTTCGACTTCTTTCATGACGAACGCTTCAATGACATCGCCCACTTTGATGTCATCAAATTTTTCTACTTTGATCCCACACTCATAACCAGCCGCCACTTCTTTCACGTCATCTTTGAAACGGCGAAGTGTATCGAGTTTTCCTTCATAGATCACGATCCCGTTACGAATGACACGGACACCGGCGTCACGTGTGATTTTACCTTCTGTCACATAACAACCTGCAATCGCGCCGACTTTCGATACTTTGAAGACGTCACGGACTTCGGCTTGACCTGTGATTTCTTCCACGAACTCTGGGTCAAGCATCCCTTTCATCGCGCTCTCGATTTCTTCGATTGCGTTGTAGATGATGCGGTGGAGACGCATTTCAACGTTCTCTTGTTCTGCCATTGAACGTGCGTTTCCGTCAGGACGGACGTTGAATCCGATGATGACGGCATTCGCAGCTGACGCGAGGATGACGTCACCTTCTGTGATCGCACCGACCCCTTGGTGCACGATGTTGACTTTGACGCCTTCGACATCAATCTTGCGGAGTGAACCAGCCAATGCTTCAGCTGATCCTTGAACGTCAGCTTTGATGATGACGTTCAAGTCTTTCACTTCACCTTCTTGAATGCGGCTAAACAAGTCATCAAGACTTACTTTCGCCGACTCACGACGCTGTGACTCGAGGTAACGTTGGTAGCGTTTCTCCCCGATTGCACGTGCTTTCTTCTCATCTTCGAAGACGATGAACTGGTCACCCGCTTGTGGAACGTCGTTCAAACCAGTGATTTCAATCGGTGTAGATGGTCCGACTTGTTTCACACGGCGACCGATATCGTTGACCATCGCACGGACACGACCGAACGTGCTACCGACGACGATTGAGTCCCCGATACGAAGTGTACCGTGTTGAACAAGAAGTGTCGCGACCGGTCCACGTCCTTTGTCGAGCTTCGCCTCGATGACTGAACCACGAGCTGGCATGTCTGGTGTCGATTTGTATTCTTCGACTTCAGATACGAGAAGGATCATCTCGAGCAATTCATCGATCCCTTCGCCTTTAATGGCAGAAATCGGAACGAAAATCGTTTCGCCGCCCCACTCCTCAGGGATGAGACCGAACTCTGTCAACTCTTGTTTGACACGGTCAGGGTTCGCCCCTTCTTTGTCCATCTTGTTAACTGCCACGATGATTGGAACGTTCGCCGCCTTGGCGTGCGAGATTGCTTCCTCTGTTTGTGGCATGACGCCATCGTCAGCCGCAACGACGATGATCGCGATATCTGTCACTTCCGCACCGCGGGCACGCATCGTCGTAAAGGCCGCGTGACCTGGTGTATCGAGGAATGTGATTTTCTTATCGTTGACTTCAACTTGGTAAGCACCGATGTGCTGCGTGATTCCACCCGCTTCTCCTGCGACGACTTTCGTGTTACGAATCGAGTCGAGAAGTGTCGTTTTCCCGTGGTCGACGTGACCCATGATGGTAACGACAGCTGGACGTTCTTCGAGTTCATATTGTGAGAAGTCGATCTCAACTGTTTCAAAGTCTGTCTCATCGATAACAACTTCTTTTTCAACCTCAAAGCCGAATTCTGCAGCGAGTAATTCAACCGTTTCATCATCAAGCGTTTGGTTGATGGTTGCCATGACACCGAGACCCATTAACTTCATGATGATTTCGTTTGGCTTTTTGTTCATTTTAGAAGCAAGGTCAGATACGCTCAGTACATCGTCATACTTGATGACGTTGCCCATCTCCGCTTCTTGCGCAAGACGTGCCGCTTTACGCTGACTCGTCTTCGAGTTTGGATCGGCTTCTTGTGGCACAGCTGCTTTTACCGGCTTGCCTTTGCCTTTCCCTTTTCCACGTTTTCTATTGCGTGGGTCGTTGTTACGGTTATCGTTACGATTTTGTCCACCGCGGTTGTTTTGACCGCCACGGTTTTGTTGTCCCGCTTGTGGACGTGACGCTTGTGCTTCTTTTTTCTCTTGCTTCGGCTCATTCGATGTTGAGGTCGCTTTCGCTTCCGCTTGTTTTTCAGCACGATACTTTTCAGGATTGAACACACGGTCCAATTGTTTTACCGTTTCCTCATCGAGGACGGCCATATGGTTTTTCACCGGTTTGTTCAATTTTTCTAATTGAGTAATGACTTGTTTACTCGTTACATTCTGTTCTTTTGCAAATTCATAGACGCGTTTTCCCAAAGCATCCACCTCCGTTAATAGTTAAGAGAGAAGTTGCTTAAGCTTGTTTGCAAATCCGGATTCTGTCACCGATACGACGACACGCATGTCTTTACCGAGTGCGGCCCCGATTGTATAGCGATCGCTCACTTCAATCAAGGGCACTTGATAAGACGCACATTTGTCAGTGACTCGTTTTTTCGTCGAGGCACCTGCATCTCCGGCTAGAATGACGAGCTTGGCACGACCCGCTCGTACATCCTTTAATACAAACTCTTCTCCCATCGTTACTTTCCTCGCTCGAGCAGCAAGGCCTAACAATGATTCCCACTGGCTCATGATTCGCCACCTACGACAGCTTTCAACTGTTCATACAAGTCGTCGCTCGTCTTTACTTTCAAGTGATGGTCGAGCGTCCGTTTTTTCTCTGCTTGACGAACGACTTCGATATCTTTTGATAAGTAAGCACCACGACCGTTCACTTTACCCGTCTGATCGATGACCACGTCACCTTCAGGCGTCCGAACGACACGAATCAATTCTTTTTTCGGGAGCATTTCCTGTGTGACCACACACTTACGCAAAGGAAGTTTCTTTTGCTTCATGGTCATTCCTCTTCTTTCACCGCAGTCGTTTCAACTGTAGCATCTGATAAGTCTTGTTCTACTTCATTTTGAACAATTTCTGGTTCTGATTCAACTTTTTCAGCGAACGTATCGAACAAATCGAGTGCTTCGGCGTCCGTTTCACTCTTGATATCGATTTTCCATCCTGTCAATTTCGCAGCGAGACGGGCGTTTTGACCACGTTTCCCGATTGCGAGTGACAATTGATAGTCCGGTACGACGACTGTCGTCGATTTTGCTGGCTCGTTGACATATACCGCAACGACCTGAGCCGGGCTGAGTGCGTTACGAACGAACTCTTTCGGGTCTGCAGACCAGCGGACGATATCAATTTTCTCGCCGTTCAATTCGTCGACGATCGTTTGAACACGTTGTCCTTTCGGTCCGACGCATGCGCCGACCGGGTCGACGATATCCGAGTGTACAGCGATTTTCGAACGGTCACCCGCTTCACGCGATACTGACATCACGTCGACTGTCCCGTTTGAAATCTCAGGAACTTCGAGTTCGAACAAACGGCGCAAAAGTCCCGGATGCGTACGCGAAACTTGAATCGCAGCACCTGAACCTTTCGTCGTTGAATCTACTTTTGTCACGTATACTTTGATGCGGTCATGGATTTGATATGACTCGTTCGGCATCTGTTCATTCGGTGTCAATACGGCTTCGATGTTGTTCTCGAGACCGATATATAGGTTGCGTGGGTCGAAACGCTCCACGATTCCTGTCATGATTTCGTCTTCTTTGTCAGCGAAGTGGTTGTAGATGCGCTCGCGCTCCGCTTCACGCATCTTCTGTGTGACGACTTGTTTAGCTGTCATCGCCGCGACGCGTCCGAAATCACTCGGAGTGACTTCTTCTTTATGGAAATCACCGAGCTCATAGTTCGGATCGATTTCATGTGCTTCTTCGAGTGAGAGCTGTTGGTCCGGTTGCGTGAGGCGCTCTACGACTTCTAACAGTGCATAGACACGGATATCCCCCGTCACCTGATCAAACTCGACTTTCACGTGCTCGTTCGGGTTCGCCACGTTGCGACGATACGCAGAAATGAGCGCTTGTTCGAGTGCATCGATAATGATATTTTTGTCGATTCCTTTTTCTTTGGCAATCTGTTCGATTGTAGTGAGTAATTGTGGACCCATCTTCTTCCCTCTCCTTAACTAAACGTGACCGCTAAGCGGGCTTGTGCAATTTTGTCAACCGATAGCGATACCGCTTTTTTTCTTGTCTTGATGCGTGTCTCGATCACAACAGTTTCCCCATCATATGCCGTCAAAATTCCTTCAAACTCTTTGGCACCATCGATCGGAGCGAACGTTTTCATGTAGACATTTTTGCCTACCGCACGTTCAAAATCGCTCGGCTTTTTCAGCGGACGCTCCGCACCAGGACTCGAGACATCAAGATAATAAGCCTGTTCAATCGGATCGGTTTCGTTTAGTTTTTCCGAGAGCTGTTCATTGATATTGACGCAATCGTCCAAATCGACGCCCCCCGGCTTATCGATATAGACGCGCAAGAACCAGTCTGGACCTTCCTTAACGAATTCCACATCGACCAATTCCATGTTTTCCCGTTCTACGATCGGCAACGCAATCGATTCAACGACTTCTGTTATTTTGGACACTCTCATCCCTCCTTCTGGCTTTTACATACAAGAAAGGAGTAGGGTTCCCTACTCCTTTCCGTCGTAGTATCCAACTTTGTTCGATACCAATATATCATATTTTCACGATAAATCGCAACTTACACCCCAAAATCAAAGAATGAGAGTTGGTTCTCATCAGGTAGACCTTCGAGACATTTCATCGTATCGAGTGTCTCGATGACCGTTTTCGAAAGTTTCGCACGTTTCCGCAAATCTTCTTTCGAAAGGAACTGTCCTTCTTCTCTCGCTTCGACGATTGCTTTCGCCGCATTCGTTCCAAGGCCGTCGACCGCGTTGAACGGTGGAATCAGCGTATTGTCTTCAATCAAGAACTCTGTCGCGCTCGATCGATACAAGTCGATGTTTTGGAACTTCATACCCCGCTCGAGCATTTCGAGCGCCAGTTCGAGGACCGTGTGCAGTCCTTTATCCTTCGCTGTCGCATCGAACCCTTTTTCTCGGATATCCGACATCGCCTTCCGTACGGCCTGAGGACCTTTGATCATTGCGGACAAGTCAAAATCTCCCGCCCGAACGGTAAAGTACGTCGCGTAGTACAGAATCGGATGATGCACTTTGAAGTATGCAATCCGGACCGCCATTAAGACGTAGGCAGTCGCGTGAGCTTTCGGGAACATGTACTTGATTTTCTTACAAGACGAGATATACCATTCCGGCACGTCATTCTTCCGCATCTCGGACTCCATCTCTTCCGTGAGTCCTTTCCCTTTCCGGACGGACTCCATGATTTTAAAGGCGAATGATGGTTCGAGGCCTGCATAAATCAGATAGACCATGATGTCATCTCGACAACCAATGACATCTTTCAGTTCGCACGTCCCGTTATAAATCAATTCGTTCGCGTTCCCGAGCCAGACATCTGTTCCGTGGGATAGACCCGAAATTTGAACAAGTTCCGAGAATGTCGACGGTTTTGTCTCTTCAAGCATCTGACGGACAAATTTTGTCCCGAATTCAGGAATCCCGAGCGTCCCGGTCTTCGATTCAATCTGTTCCGGTGTCACCCCAAGCACTTCTGGTGATGAAAAAATCTTCATGACAGTCGGATCATCCGTCGGAATCGTCTTCGGATCGATACCGGACAAGTCCTGTAACATCCGGATGACGGTCGGGTCATCATGACCGAGAATATCGAGTTTCAATAAGTTGTCATGGATGGAGTGGAAGTCAAAGTGAGTCGTCTTCCACTCAGATGAATTGTCATCCGCCGGATACTGGATCGGAGAAATGTCCGCGATGTCCATGTAGTCCGGTACGACGATGATTCCCCCTGGGTGTTGCCCTGTCGTCCGTTTCACCCCGGTGACCCCGGACACGAGACGGTCGACTTCAGCGTTTCGGTAAATCTTATCGTTTTCGGTTGCATAGCCTTTCACGTATCCATAAGCCGTCTTGTCGGCAATCGTTCCGATTGTCCCGGCACGATACACATACTCTTCTCCGAACAGCACTTTTGTATAGGCATGGGCATGCGGTTGATATTCACCAGAGAAGTTCAAGTCGATATCCGGTACTTTGTCCCCTTTGAAACCGAGGAATGTCTCGAACGGAATATCATGACCGTCTTTTTTGTACCACGTGCCGCACTCCGGACACTCCTTGTCCGGTAAGTCATATCCCGACCCGACCGACCCGTCGTTGAAGAAATGTGAGTGCTGACAGTTCGGACAGACGTAGTGTGGAGGTAGCGGGTTGACTTCTGTGATCTCCGTCATCGTTGCGACCAAACTTGAACCGACCGACCCTCGCGACCCGACCAGATACCCATCATCGAGTGATTTTTTAACGAGTTTATGCGAAATCAAATAAATGACGGCGAACCCGTGGCCGATAATCGACTTGAGCTCTTTCTCAAGACGCGCCTCCACAATCTCAGGCAGCTCGTCCCCGTAAATAGAGCGAGCCATGTCGTAGCTCATATTCCGAACCTCATCATCCGCCCCTTCAATTTTCGGCGTATACAAATCATCCGGGATGATTTGTATCGACTCAATCTGGTCGGCGATTGCATTCGGATTCGTGATGACGATTTCACGCGCTACATCGTCTCCTAAAAACTTGAACTCTTCCATCATTTCCTTCGTCGTCCGGAAGTGCGCATGCGGTAATTCTTTACGCGTATTGATAAAGTTCGCCCCACCTTGGGTACGAATCAAAATTTCGCGATAAGACCGGTCGGACCGATCTAGATAGTGCACATTCCCTGTCGCACAAACCGGTAACTCGGCCTTCTCGGCGACGCGAATGATACGCTTAATGATTTCGCGGAGTTCTAACTCATTCGCCACAATCTCTTTATCAATTAAATGATGGTAGAGAGCCGGTGGGTGAATCTCGATAAAGTCGTAAAACGACATCATCTTCTCGAGTTCATCATCCGACTTGTTCAAGGCGGCGTCAAAAATCTCCCCGTTATCGCAAGCGGAACCAATCAGCAGTCCTTCCCGTCGCTTCACGAGCTCGGAACGTGGCATGCGTGCCATCCGATACAAGTAATCGATGTGAGATAAGGAGATGAGCTCGTATAAATGTCGAAGTCCTGGCTTTTTATTTTTCGCGTAGATGGTCGCATGGAACGGACGAATCTTCGATACGTCACTCCCGACTTTCGCGTTCAACGAGCGATGTGTCGTCATCTCGAACATCTGCTTAGCGAGATCGAGTAGCTTCATGAGCAAATATGCCGTTGCTTCCGCATCATAAATGGCACGGTGATGTTGTGTCAATTCGATATCGAATCGTTTTGCAAGTGTATTGAGTCGGTGATTCTTCAACGTCGGCATCAACGTTCGAGCAAGTTCGAGCGTATCGATGACCGGATAATCGCCTGGTTCATGGCCTCCGCTACGGAGAGTCGCCTCAAGGAAGCCCATATCGAATGATGCGTTATGGGCGACAAGAATGCTGTCGCCACACCAATCGACGAACTGTTTCGTAATCACTTCCGGGTCCGGTTGACCTTGGACCATGTCATCCGTGATCCCTGTCAATTCAATCGTGGTCGCTGACAAGGCATGTTTCGGGTCGGCGAACGCCTCAAACCGGTCAATGATTTCCCCGTCCTTGATTTTAACCCCAGCAAGTTCGATGATTTTATTGTAGACGGCAGAAAGTCCCGTCGTCTCGACATCGAAGACGACGTATGTCGCATCATCCAATGCCACATCGGTCGCATGATAAGCCACAGGGACACCATCGTTGACGACGTTCGCCTCGACTCCGTATAACACTTTAATGTCGTTCTTCTTCCCAGCATAATATGCTTCTGGGAACGCCTGGACTCCGGCATGGTCGGTGATGGCAATGGCACGATGTCCCCATTTCGCAGCACGGGCGACGAGCGCCGAGACGTTTGTGACGGCATCCATTTGGCTCATCTGTGTGTGCGCGTGAAGTTCGACGCGTTTCTCGCCTTCCCATTCGTCACGTGGCGGTTCGACCTTCACTTCTTGAAGTTGAGATGCCATCATACATAGTTCGCGCATGAACGAATCCTCTTCGACCCGCCCAGCTGTTTGAATCCACATACCTTTTTTGACGGCACTGAGCATACGGTCGTCATCGTCATCGCGGGCAAATACTTTCACAATCAATGAGTCGGTGTAATCCGTCATCTTGAACGTGAACAGTTTCTTCCCACTCTTCAATTCTTTCCGTTCTGCCGAGAAAACGAGTCCACGAATCGCGACACGTCGTTCCTCCTCGATAACCGTCTTGATTGGGACGATCTCATCTTTGATGAGCGCACCCATCCGGATTTCTGTGATCGGTTCGTCATTCGTTTCTGTCGCCTTGGCGAATTGGGCAGCCAGTGCCATTTTTGCTTGTTCGATGTCTTCTTGAACGACCTGTTCACGAAGGGCCTGGTTCGCCTCAGCGTCTTCCGAAAATTGAGCCTGACACGGTTTTTTCGTGAACCCATAGGCACTATAGAGCGCCTGCACTTCTTGACAGAGCTCTTTGTCCACATAACTCGCCTCAGGTGCGGAACGCACCG
Organism: Caryophanales bacterium; assembly: GCA_902362975.1. Classification (GTDB taxonomy): domain Bacteria; phylum Bacillota; class Bacilli; order Exiguobacteriales; family Exiguobacteriaceae; genus Exiguobacterium. The sequence continues at coordinate 33,918 of CABIYO010000011.1, read as the reverse complement.
GGATCATGAGTTTGTTCTGCTCGAATCGTGGCGAAACGGAACCGAAATAACTGCGCATCGCACCAGATACTTGGCTCAACTCGCTGACGATTCGTGGCCAATAGTCGATATAGTCTTGCTCACTTCCACCAGCTGTTGTCGAGAACCGAGCGTACACCTCATCCGCAAACGTCGCATAACGATTTTCTAATCGACTCATGAACAATTGATGCACGTCGTATGGCAATACTTTTGGAAATGAAAAATAAAACGTCCACGTCCGTCGCTTCTTGTTGACGACGAGCCGTGAGAGTTCGGCCTGATCAAACAGGTCCGTCTCGGTCGTAATCCCAAGGTCACTTAATAATAATTGCATCTTTTGATTTGCTTCCACGGGTCCGTCTTTCCCCCTTTATGCCAATTCGACAAATGAAGGTGACCGCTTCCGCTGTCACCTTCATCCATTAATGAACTTCGCTAAATTTTGAAGCGATGACTTCTTTCAATTCATCGATTGATGTTTCAATCACTTCACCTGTTGCACGTACTTTCACTTCAACGATGCCTTCGCCAGCTTTTTTCCCGACGTTCACGCGAATCGGAAGTCCAATCAAATCTGCATCTGCAAACTTGACGCCCGCGCGTTCTTTTCGGTCGTCGAACAAGACATCGTATGTTTGACCAAGCTCTTCATAAAGACGGTTCGCCAACTCGACTTGCGTCTCATCTTTTGCATTGATTGCGATCAAATGGAGATCGAACGGCGCCACGTTACGTGGCCAAACGATTCCACGGTCGTCGTGATGTTGTTCGACGATGGCTGAAAGTGTGCGTGATACCCCGATGCCGTAGCAACCCATGATGAGTGGTTCGGCGCGACCCTCTTCGTTGAGGAACGTCGCACCCATCGCTTCTGAATATCGTGTTCCGAGTTTAAATACTTGCCCCACTTCAATCCCACGAGCAAAACGAACCGGACCGGACTCATCCGGGGCCAAATCGCCTTCGACAACGAAACGTAAATCGTGGTATGTCATCTCGGCAAGGTCGCGCGCAGCGTTTACACCCGTGTAGTGTGTGTTCGCCTCGTTGGCACCACAGACTGCATCCACTAAGTACTTGACCGCATAGTCGGCAACGACTTTGACCGGAGCGTTAATCGGTCCGAGTGTACCTGGCGCACAGTTGAACAACTCAACGATTTTCGCTTCTTCTTCAAGTTGAATGTCGAGTCCACCGAGTGCGTTCTTCACTTTGACTTCATTCGCTTCGTGGTCGCCGCGAACGATTGCCATGACGGTTTCACCATCCACGTTGAACAAGACAGATTTGATTGTCGTCTTCGGATCCACGTTCAAGAATGCTGCCACATCTTCAATCGTACGATTCTCTTCCGTGTCTACTTTTTCGAGCGGACGAACGTCAGCTTGCTGCATCTCATAACGGTCGAGTGTTTCGGCCATCTCGATGTTCGCCGCATAGTTCGACGTGTCCGTGTAGACAATCGTGTCTTCCCCGATATCCGCAAGCGCTTGGAATTCATGCGTATCTTTCCCGCCGATTGCCCCAGAGTCCGCAACGACCGGACGATACTTGAGTCCTGTACGGTCGAAGATGCGTGAGTACGCATTATACATGTTTGTATATTCTTCATCTAAGTCTTCTTGTGTCGCGTGGAATGAATAGGCGTCTTTCATCAAGAACTCACGTCCGCGGAGCAATCCGAAGCGTGGTCGACGCTCATCACGATACTTTGTTTGAATCTGGTACAAGTTCATCGGAAGTTTTTTATACGAGTTGAGCTCGTCTCGGACAATCGATGTGATCAATTCTTCGTGTGTCGCGCCGAGTGCGAAGCGACGGTCGTGACGGTCCGTCAAACGCATCAACTCAGGACCGTAAATGCCCCATCGTCCTGTCTCTTCCCAAAGTTCTGCCGGTTGAATGGCAGGCATCAATAACTCTTGTGCACCGGCACGATTCATCTCTTCACGGATGATTGTTTGGATGTTGTGTAACACTTTATGTCCGAGTGGAAGATAAGAATAAATTCCTGCCGCATTTTGACGGATAAATCCTCCACGGACGAGAAGTTGATGACTGACCGCTTCCGCGTCAGCCGGAACTTCTCTCAATGTAGGCATGAGCAATCTAGATTGTTTCATACAGTTCAATGTTTCCCTTCTCTACAAACAGCTTATTTAAAGAATGATTGAATGTCGTTCCAAGTGACAATCAACATTAAAATCATCAAGAGTGCGAATCCGATAAAGTGAACGAAACCTTCTTTTTTCGGATCGATTGGACGTCCGCGTACCGCTTCGAACAAGAGGAAAATCAAACGTCCTCCGTCTAACGCTGGCAATGGGAGCAAGTTGAAGATGGCAAGGTTGACGGAGAGCAGCGCTGTCCAGTTCAACAGCATGATCAAACCGCTCGCCGCTACTTCATCTGTCATCCGTACAATCCCGACCGGACCTGCTAGTTGATCGACACCGACTTGTCCCGTCACCAAATCACCGACCGCAGAGAAGATAAGCGTCGACATCGTCCATGTCGTTTCCGCTCCCGTCGTCACGGCTTTGACCGGTGATCGTTCGAGCGCATTCGTGACACCAAGGATTCCAACCGTTTCTCCGTTTTGTTCGACTGCTTGTGGTGTCAGAGTGACAGTTGCTTCCTCCCCATCACGGACATACGTGACTTCCGTAGGGGTGTCCGCCCGGTCTTCTAAAGCAGATCGTAAGTCGAGCCAATCGGTAATCGGCTCACCTTCAATCGATACGATTTCATCCCCGCTCATCAAACCAGCCTCATCAGCGGCTGAATCCGGTTGAACCGTACCGATTTGACCATCGTTCGTCGGGGTTCCTTGAACGAGCCCCACAATAATGAGCAGGATGAACGCCAAGACGAAGTTCATCGCCGGACCGGCTGCGATGGCCAAGACACGTTTCCAAACCGACTGGGCTCCAAATGTTCGATCATACGGTGCGATTTGAATTTCCATCCCTTGGTCGACAAGGAGTGTGTCTCGCTCTAATGAATAGACACGGACTTCCTCATCGATGAGAAGTTGCACTTTCAACTCATGTGTCGAATCGAACTTATCGACGGTTCCGACGACATGGACATCTGTAGCCGTGTCCGGTTGGAAATAGACACGATCGACCGTCCCCTGTTCGGTGAGACGGAGTCCGACATGCTGACCCGCACGGACTTCAATCGGTTCAAAATCTTCTCCGGCCATTTTGACGTAGCCACCGATTGGTAAAAGACGAATGGTATAGAGCGTTTCATTTTTACGGAATGAAACAATTTTTGGACCGAATCCGATTGCAAACTCGTGACAGAGAATGCCTGCCCGTTTCGCCATGACGAGGTGTCCCCATTCGTGTACCGAAATGAGAACGCCGAACATCAAAACGATGGCGATAAAAGTCGTCATGATTTATTCCCCACCTTCAATTCCTTGCTGAATCTGTTGACGTACTGCTCGGTCAACTTCTAGAATTTGCGCGAGCGTCGGCTCAGCGATGACCTCATGTCGAGCCATCGCATCTTCGACGAATCGTTCAATCTCTAAAAACGCGATCTGACCGTTCAAGAATAGGTCCACTGCCACTTCATTGGCTGCATTCAGGACGGTCGGCATGGAGCCACCGGCTCTTCCTGCTTCGAACGCTAACCGGAGTGCCGGATAGCGATTGAAATCAGCCTCTTCAAAATGCAGCTTTCCGATTTCCTTCAAGTTTAACCGCTTATTCCCCTCGATTTCAAGCCGCTTCGGTCCCGATAGCGCATAAAGGATCGGACCACGCATATCCGGGTTTCCGAGCTGAGCCATCACGGTAGCATCTTTAAATTCGACCATCGAATGAATAATCGATTCACGATGTAAGATGACTTCAATATCATTATAATCGATATCGAACAGCCAGTGTGCCTCGATGACTTCAAGGCCTTTGTTGAACATCGTCGCCGAATCGATGGTGATTTTTGCTCCCATTGACCAGTTCGGATGATTCAGTGCGTCTTCAACAGTCACATCAGCCAGCTCATCGCGTGAACGATCCCGGAAGCTACCGCCTGAAGCCGTTAGAATAATCTTGGATACATCTTCTCTTCGTTCACCGTTCAAACATTGATAGATCGCGGAGTGTTCACTGTCGACAGGCAATAGGTTGACTCCATGTTCTTTCACGGACGCTTTGACAAGGTGTCCTGCGGTAACGAGTGTTTCCTTGTTGGCGAGTGCAACATCTTTCCCTGCTTGAATCGCCGCAAGCGTCGGTTCGAGTCCAACTGCTCCAACGACTGCCGTCACGACGATGTCAGCCCGTTCTGCCGTCGCACACTCCTTCAGCCCCTCCGGTCCAATAAAATAGAGAGGTTCATATGTAAGACGCGGCTTCAACTGTTCGAGTACTTCGATACTCGTTGCCGACACATATTTTGGTCTAAGTCGATTGATCCATTCCGTGGCGACCTCGACGTTCGTTCCGAACGCATACGCCTCAAGTTCAAACAGGTCGGGGTGCTGTTCGATGACGTCACAAGTTTGAACGCCAATCGAACCAGTCCCACCAATTAAGCTAATTCGCTTCATCTCGACACTCCTTTTTAAAGCAGATTAAACACCCAAATGACGGTAAAGACCGCAATCATACTATCAAACCGGTCTAAAATGCCACCATGTCCCGGTAACAGATGACCTGAATCTTTGACTCCGTACTGGCGCTTATAAGCAGACTGCACCAAATCCCCGAGCTGTCCGACTACCGCCACGACAATTGCTAAAATGGCGACCTCGATCATCGGCAAGATTGGATCAATCCATACGAAGATGATACCGAGTACAATCGCAAACACAATGCCCCCAATCGCCCCTTCAATCGTCTTATTCGGACTAATTGATGGCCATAACTTGGCTTTCCCGAATGCCTTTCCGGTAAAATACGCTCCTGAGTCCGTTGCCCAAATCATAAACAAGATTAGCAACACTTTCGATAGACCGTCCTCCGAGAGCCGGACTAACGCAAAACTAGAGAAACCGACGACCAAATAGACGGCTGAAACGAAGTAAAAACTGGCATCTTCATACGTGAATCGATTTTTCGTAACCACCGTCCAAAACAGCAACAACACGAGCCCTAAGACGAGCCATTGTTCAATCGAGAACGGAAGTTCATCCGTGACAACCTGAGTCTCGAGCAATAATAAGAGGAACGGGAACGAAACGAGGAGCGCTGTCACCAAGAACGGAAACGCCAACAGCTTATGCTGTCGCATCAACGTGAATTCACTCAATCCGATGAGTGCCAAAATCCCCATCAATGAAACAAATGCATTGCCTCCAAGCGCAATCACCGTGATAAAGACGGCTCCTGCCCATAGTCCTGTAATAATACGTGTCTTCATGTTACACCCCACCAAAACGTCGCGTGCGCGCGTTGTATGATTCAATCGCTTCTACAAAATGCTCACGCTTAAATTCCGGCCACAATACTTCTGTGAAATGAAGTTCAGCATATGCGCTTTGCCATAATAAAAAGTTAGAGAGTCGTTGCTCACCGCTCGTCCGAATAACGAGATCTACATCTTGAACATGTGTCATGAGTCGTTCACCAATCATACGGTCATCGATGTCGTCTGTTTGAACCAAACCGGACTGAACATCTGCTGCAATGCTACGCATCGCTTGAACGAGCTCATCTCGCCCTCCGTAGTTAAGTGCGAAAACAAGGTTCAACCCTGTGTTCGCAACGGTCCGTTCTCTCGCTTCATCAACGGCTTCTCGTGTCTCTCGTGGGAGTTTCGACGTATCTCCCGCAACGAGCACCCGTACATTCTGTTCATGGAGTTCTTTCAAATCGGTCTCCAAAAACTGTTTCGGCAGTTTCATCAAGAATGAGACTTCCTCTTCCGGACGAGTCCAATTTTCTGTAGAGAACGCATAGAGCGTCAGAGACCGAATCCCGAGTTCCTGCGCTGTTCGTACCGCTTCCCGGATGGACTTCATCCCTTCCCGGTGACCCATGATGCGAGGGAGACCACGTTTTTTGGCCCAGCGCCCATTTCCATCCATGATGATGGCTACGTGCTCAGGAACACTTAACTCCGCCTCGATTTTCGTTTTAGGATTCACCCATTTAAACATTCTGTTATCCTCCTGATTGTATGAAAGAAGGACCCTCTCAGAAAAAGGGTCCCCACACAGCTTTTTGGTATACCACTTCCGTGATTACACTTCCATGATTTCTTTTTCTTTAATTGCTGCAGATTCATCAATCTTCTTGATATACGAATCCGTCAACGCTTGAACGTCATCTACATATCCACGGAGATCATCTTCTGTTAACTCGCCATCTTTCTCGAGTTTCTTCAAGTTTTCGTTTGCATCACGACGTACGTTACGGACAGCGACCTTTGCTTCTTCTGCATATTTTTTCGTGACTTTAACTAATTCTTTACGACGTTCTTCTGTCAATGCAGGAATCGCCAAACGGATGACCGTACCGTCAGATGATGGAGACAAGCCAAGGTCTGCCTTTTGAATCGCCTTCTCTACTTCAGAAACCATTGACTTATCCCATGGTTGAATCAAAAGCAGGCGCGCTTCTGGTGTATTGATGTTTGCCACTTGATTGAGTGGTGTTGGGACACCATAATAATCAACTTGGACAGGATCCAAAATCGATGCGCTGGCACGGCCAGTGCGAAGCGTTCCAAAATCACGTTTAAGTGAAGAATGCGCTTTTTCCATTTTTTCTTCAGCTGTTTTCAATACTTCTTCGACACTCATGAATTGACTCCTCCTACTACCGTCCCGATATGTTCCCCGAGAACGACACGTTTAATATTTCCTTCTTCAAGCAATGAGAATACAATCAATGGAATGTGGTTGTCCATACAAAGTGACGTTGCTGTCGAGTCCATGACTTGAAGTCCATCCTTTAAGACGTCAAGGTAAGACAGCGTATGGTACTTCACTGCCGTCGCATCCAATTTCGGATCGGCTGAATAGACGCCGTCCACATTGTTTTTACCCATTAAAATGACATCAGCTTCAATTTCAGCCGCACGGAGGGCAGCTGTCGTGTCCGTTGAGAAATATGGGTTACCTGTGCCGGCCGCAAAGATGACGACGCGTCCTTTTTCAAGATGACGCATTGCGCGACGACGAATGTATGGTTCAGCAACTTGTCGCATTTCAATTGATGTTTGGACGCGCGTTTGGACACCGTACGTTTCAAGGCTATCTTGAAGAGCAAGTGAGTTCAATACAGTTGCGAGCATACCCATGTAATCTGCGTTTGCCCGATCCATCCCGAGTTCACTACCCGTCTTTCCACGCCAAATGTTTCCGGCACCTACAACAACGGCGACTTCTACACCCATCTCGATCAATTCTTTAATTTGACTTGAGATTGAGTTTACAATGTTAGGGTCGATCCCGTAACCTTGATCTCCAGCGAGCGCTTCTCCACTCAATTTTAACACAATTCGTTTATATTTCGGTTCCATAACTTTGCCTCCTCTTGCTTGAAAAAAGGGAACACGCTCCCTTAACGAACTAACTCAAGGTTATACAGACGTGTTCCCAATTTTAGTAGTATCACAGATTGTGACACAGATTATTTTTTAAGTTGGTTCATAACTTCTTCAGCAAAGTTCTCTTCACGTTTCTCCATACCTTCTCCTACTTCGAAGCGTACGAACGAGTTGATTTTTCCGCCTTTTGATTCTACGTACTTACCAACTTTGAAGTCGCTGTCTTTTACGAACGTTTGGTCAACGAGGCAGATTTCCTCGAAATACTTGTTCATACGACCAGCAATCATCTTCTCAACGATGTTAGCAGGCTTGCCTTCGTTGAGTGCTTGCTCAGTCAAGACTTTCTTCTCGCGGTCGATTTCTTCAGCTGATACTTCATCGCGTGTCGCGTAAAGTGGGCTAGCTGCAGCAACGTGCATTGCAACGTCTTTAGCAACTGTCTCGTCAGATGTGCCGTCGATTACAACGACTGACCCGATGCGACCACCCATGTGGAGGTACGTACCGAATACTGCATCGTCAGCTTTTTCAAGAACAGCTACACGACGGAGTGAGATTTTCTCTCCGATTGTAGAAGCTTCTTCTTGGATGTACGTTTCAAGTGTTTTACCTGCTTCATACTCAGCCGCGAGTGCCGCTTCTGCAGTTGTTGCGCCTGATGCGAGCACCGCTTTTGCTACGTTGTTCACGAGTGTTTGGAACTTTTCGTTCTTTGCAACGAAGTCTGTTTCTGAGTTGATTTCGACGAGCACAGCTTTGTTGCCTTCAACTGCTATTGCTGTCAAACCTTCAGCGGCGATACGATCACCTTTTGCTGCTGCTTTAGCGATTCCTTTTTCGCGAAGGAAGTCGATTGCTGCTTGCATGTCACCGTCTGTTTCAACGAGTGCTTTTTTGCAATCGAGCATTCCTGCTCCTGTTTTTTCACGAAGTTCTTTTACCATTGCTGCTGTAACTGCCATCGGAAATTCCTCCTTGTAAAACTAACGAATTTTAAGAAAAAGCACAAGGCTTTTTGATTACATGTCCTAAAAAAGGTGATAAAAGGCTTTCCCTTTATCACCTATTGTCTCACTGATTACTCAGCTTCTGTAGCTTCAGCTTCTGTCGCTACAGCTTCTTCAGCAACTTCTTCTTCACCTTGCTTCGCTTCGATGATTGCATCAGCCATCTTCGAAGTGAGCAATTTAACTGCACGAATTGCATCGTCGTTCGCTGGGATTACGTAGTCGATTTCGTCTGGGTCACAGTTTGTGTCGACAATCGCAACGATTGGGATGTTCAATTTGTGAGCTTCCGCGATTGCGATACGCTCTTTACGTGGGTCAACGATGAAGAGGGCGTCAGGCACACCAGGCATGTCCTTGATTCCGCCGAGGAACTTCTCAAGACGAGTCATTTCTTTCTTCAAGATGATGACTTCTTTCTTAGGAAGTACTTCGAACGTGCCGTCTTCTTCCATTTTTTCAAGTTGCTTCAAGCGGTTAATACGCTTTTTGATTGTTGAGAAGTTAGTGAGTGTTCCACCCAACCAACGCTCGTTAATGAAGAACATTCCAGAACGGATTGCTTCCTCTTTGATTGTATCTTGAGCTTGTTTTTTCGTACCAACGAAGAGGACGTTTCCGCCTTCTGCCGCGAGTTCACGAACAAAGTTGTAAGCTTCGTCTACTTTTTTGACCGTCTTTTGAAGGTCGATGATGTAGATTCCGTTACGCTCTGTGAAGATGTATTTCGCCATTTTTGGGTTCCAACGGCGTGTTTGGTGACCGAAGTGTACACCAGCTTCAAGCAATTGCTTCATTGAAATTACTGCCATGATAAATTTCCTCCTTGTGGTTTAAAAAAGTCCTCCGCCTCGTTCATTGTTGTATTCCGACCTTTCGGCACCGAGGAATATCATCCCGAGACGTGTGTGATGTGTTTAACACCGAGAATTACTATAGCATATGTCACGAAATCCAGCAACTCTCACTTTTTACGAAGTTTCGCATACAGCGCGAGCTCGCCCTCCCCTTTTCCTAGGATACGGGCGGCGTCCCGGACGGAATGTCGCATCAAGACATCGTCCACGTCGATTGACGCAGACGGTGTCTCCTCTTCTGTAGTCTCTGCGACCGTTTGGACAGACGCATTGACAGGGGGCGATGGAGCCTCCTCTTGTTGCATCACGTTCGAACGTTCAGCGGGTTCCCGGACGACGAGGTCGTTCATCGACTCCATGAACGAAAGAAGCAACGTCTCAGTCTCTTGCTTCTCTCGTTCGAGTCGATCGACTCGTTCCTGCAACGCTTGAACTTGTCGGTAGCCGAATAAAAAACCGTAAGCAACCAAACAAGCTGTAATCACATATACAATATACACTTGTTCATCTCCTTACGATGTCTTTTCTTCTAAATAGGACCGACCGAGCGCATGCTTTAACGTCTTCAACGCTTTGGAATGAATTTGCGATATCCGCGATGTGGACAGTTCGAGCACTTCCCCAATCTCTGTCAACGTCAGTTCGTCAAAGTAAAACAAAGAGACGACGAGTCGCTCTTTTTCAGATAAATGATCAACCTCTGCAGCCAGTACGTCAATCAATTCGCGTTGTAATAACGTATCTTCTGGCTTTTCAGAATCTGGGTCGAAATACGTGACAGACATGACTTTTCCTTCTTCTTGCAACGTTACGGCCTCATCAATCGACAACATATTAGCAAAGTAACCTTCCGCCATCGTTCGTTCGATTTCTGAGATCGGTAGGTCGCATGCCGAAGCTAATTCGTTCTTCGTCGGAGCTCGATGTAACGACTGTTCAAGCTGTTCTGCCACGTGATCGATTTTTTTTACTTTTTCTCGAACCGACCGCGGTAACCAGTCCACTTTTCGTAAGCCGTCGATTATGGCGCCTCGTATCCGAAACGCAGCATACGTATCAAATTTATTGTTGTGCTCTGGATCATATTTCATAAGGGCATCGTACAATCCCATGTAACCCAAACTTTTCAATTCGTCGCGTTCGACGCTTTTTGGAAGCGTCACAATCATCCGTTGTACGTGGTAGTGGATGAGAAACTCGTAATGTGCTAGTAATTCGTTTGCTGTATCCATATCACGGTCCATATTCCAGCGATCCCACAACTGTGTAAGATGAGTCGTCATGTCGATCCCCCCTTATAGTTCTTTCGTACCCACGCTCACCGTCCGAATCGACAAGACGGATGTTGCGACATCAAATTCGATCGTCCGCCCGTTATGTCCGCCGCAATCTTCTGCCACGAGCGGTATACGATGGACTTTTAATGCTTGACGGATCGCCTCGGCGTTTCGCTCACCGATTCGCATCGCTTCGTTCTCATATTTAAACTGAAACATCTGAGCGCCGCCTGCCATCTTCGCTTGCAGTCGCGTCGCCCCTTCTCGCTTCAATGAATGGACGAGTGCATCGATGGCTGTATCTGCGTATTTTCCTACTTCAATCGTCTGGTTCTTACGAGCAATCGTCGAGTCCGGCAACATGACATGTGCCATCGCCGCCAATTGGAGACGGGTGTCATACAAAATGACACCCACACATGACCCGAGCCCGGCTGTACGTAGCCGATTTGGTGCGGTCGTCTGCTTCCATTCGGCAATGCCAATTTTTAATACATCAGCCATTGCCAAGCAACCGTTCTTGAATCCGTTTGAGCGACCCATGTGTCGGTAGGAACAACACATGTCCTGCGCTTACTTTTTGGTCGATCATAAATGTCGTGTCGATATAGAGCGCCGCGTCTTCCTCAGGTTGGACGGACGTGACGACAAATTCAACGATTGAACCCGCCATATCGATGGCCGTTGCCGGCACTTGAATCATGATTGGTGTCTGTAACCAGTCACTTAGCGCCCGTGCATAAGCACCGCTCATAATATTCCCGACCTCTTCCCAAGCCGATTGACCGAGTTCATCAAAAGAATTAAATGAATACGGCATCCCAATCAAGGTCGAAACCATTTGCTCGGCATCTTCAACGGCGAACAAAATGAGGATCATTCCACGAATGTCACCATCTAATTCCAATAAGACCGAGGCAACATGTCGTTCCGGACCACCGACTCGCTCTGGTAAATAAGTGATCGGTTCCATTTCAGCAGAAGACACGGTAATGTTCACCGGTTTCGAGAGCATGGCGGACAAAGCAGTCGCCGCATGTCCAGACCCTATATTTCCCAGTTCCTTTAACAGGTCTTGTTCAAACTCACTCAGCATACTGTTCCTCGAACAACGCGTTCGCATCGAGTAATGAGAAGAGTTTATCTTCTCCTTTTGCGATCGCTGTCAAATGTGCCGAGAGCATATCGCGGCTCGATTCCGGAATCGGTTCGATTCGTACTTCGTCGCTTTCCACGACCTCATTCGCACGGTCGACGATAAATCCGGCATCTCCTTGATTCAACGAGGCGATCAGGATGCGTGTCTCATCCGTCGGTTCAATTTCTTCGTATCCGAGTCGTAATCGAAGGTCGATGACCGGCGTGACGACACCACGAAGGTTGATGACCCCTTTCACATGTGACGGTGCGTTCGGCACCCGCGTGATCGGCTGAAGTCGCTCGATTGAACGGACCGACTGTACGTCGATCCCATACGTGTTTTCTTCAAGTGAAAAGACTACCCATTTCTGTTCCATCAATATTCCTCCTTAAAAGAGATCGTTACTATCTACGATAAGGGCGACGCGACCGTCACCGAGAATGGTCGCACCAGAGATAGCCGGAATCCCTTCAAGATACGTACCGAGCGGTTTCATGACAATTTCTTGTTGACCGATCAAATCGTTGACGACGACGCCGACGAGTTTGTTGCCTTTTCGAACGACGACGACCGGGAATTGCGTCTTCGTCTCGGATTCGATGCCAAACATTTCTTTCAAGTAGACGAGTGGGACCAATTGACCACGGAAGTCGAAGACTCGTTCACGGTGTGCCGTCAAAATGTCCGTTTCATCAAGTAATGTCGTTTCAAGGATTGATGTCAATGGAATCGCATACGATTCATCTCCCACTTGAACGAGCATCGCAGAGATGATAGAGAGGGTGAGCGGTAAGCTGACTTGGAACTTCGTGCCCTGTCCCGCAACCGTTTCTAAAGAAACGACACCACCGAGTGACTCGATTTTATTTTTGACGACATCGAGTCCGACACCGCGTCCTGACAAGTCAGTGACCACGTCTGCCGTCGAGAAGCCCGGAGCAAAGATCAGCATCGCCAATTCGTTCTCAGACATCGACGTCGCTTCTTCATCTGTGATTACGCCGCGCTCCAACGCTTTCGAGCGAACCTTGTCGACGTTGATACCGGCACCGTCATCCTCGATTTCAATGAAGACACGGTTTCCGCCGTGATACGCACGGAGTGCAAGCATGCCTTGCTCCGGTTTTCCGGCTTGAAGACGCACTTCCGGACGTTCGATACCGTGATCGATGGCGTTACGGATCAAGTGGACGAGTGGATCGCCAATTTCATCGATGACCGTGCGATCGAGTTCTGTTTCCGCACCTGAAATGTCCAACTGAACTTTTTTATGGATTTCTTTCGCAACCGAACGCACCATCCGTGGGAAGCGGTTGAACACTTGTTCGATCGGCATCATCCGGAGCGTCAAGACGAGTGATTGCAACTCGTTCGTGCCCCGCTTGATTTTTTCGACCGTTTCATTTAATTCCGGTTGACCGACTTCATCCGCCAAGCGCTCAAGGCGTCCACGGTCGATGATGAACTCTTCAAACAAGTTCATCAGACGATCAATCCGTTCTAAGTTGACGCGTATCGTTTTTGCTTGTGCTTGAGCGGCTGCTTGCTCTTTCGTATCTTTCGCTTCTTCCTTGTCCGAGGCAGATTGGACGACAGGTTCAGGCGCAATCGTCTCCGCTGTCACAGCAACTTCTGGCTCACTGACAGCTGTTTCCGTAAACGCATTGACTTCGACACGCTCCACTTCCGATACTTGAGCGATAGCATGTTCAATCACTTCTTTCGTCTCTTGTGACAAGAACAAGACATCGAACGACAAGTCAAATTGCTCTTGTTCGATTTCTTCTGTCTCCGGATGTGTCCTGACGACCTCACCGAGTTCTTGAAGGCGATCGAACACCATATACGCCCGGGCCGCTTTCAAGACGACCGCGTCAGACAGTTTGACTGTGATTTGATACGCCTCAAAGCCTGTCTGTTTGGCTTGCTCGATGACCGAGTTCGTATATAAGTCAATCTCAAACGCGCTCGTCTCTGATGTTTTTTCGACTGCGACTTCTTTCCCCCCGATGAAGGATTGGAATGCGGCAACCGTTTCGGATACATCCACGTTCGCGCCTTGCCCTCCGCTCTCGATGTCCGCAATCATGTCTTCCATCTGTTCCATGGCGATGAACATCGTGTCCAATAAGAGTTGGTTACTTTCCTTTTTGCCACCACGGACGAGGTCGAGCGCGCTCTCCATCTCATGCGTCAAATTGGCAACGCGCTCGTACCCCATCGTCGAAGACATTCCTTTTAATGTGTGTGCGGACCGGAAGATCTCCTGTACAACATCCGCCCCACCCGATTGTTCTAATTTAAGTAACTGTGTGTTGATTGATTGGATATGTTCTTGGGATTCATCTAAAAACAACCCTAAGTATTCATTCACGTCCATCTCATTTGCCTCCCTGTCGTTATACTCGATTCCACTGTTTTCGTAAGTTCCCCATCAAACGGTCCATCAAGTGACGTGGTTTTGGAGGCGTACCCGTAAGCGTTGTCAAAATTCGTTCAAGGCGCCAGCTAATATCACTCTTTCGGTTGTATTGATAAAACGGGACTTGGGCGATGACTGCCTTTCTGACAGATGAGTCGTCTGGTAGAAAGCCGAGGAATCGAATCGTCTTATTTAAAAACTGTTTACATGCGACTTCCATCCGTTCGAAACATTGAAGGGCTTCCTCACCGGACTGGGCTCGGTTGACGATGACGCCAAGCGGCAAGTCCGGGTACTGATGGTGCACCAGTTTCGTATATGCATAACCGTCCATGAGCGAGGTAGGTTCTGGAGTCAAGATCAAGAACATCTCATCGCACCCCGCGATGAATTGGAGTGAGGTGTCCGTCGCTCCAGCCCCCATATCGAACAGGACATAATCATATTCGGTCAATACTTCGAGTTCTCGCATGAGAAATTGCATGTCATCATCTGAGAGATGGACGAGTTGGTCCTGCCCACTCCCTCCATGTAATATATCGACACCATATACATTTTTCTGAACAGCTGCAGCCAATGGAATACGAGCTTTGACGGTCTCGATCATCGTTCTGGACTTCATGGCATTCATCAAGATGTGCACATTGGCCATACCGATGTCAAAGTCGACAATCAACACCCGTTTTCCGAGTTCAGCTAGGGCGATGGCCGTGTTTACACAGACGTTTGTCTTTCCGACCCCACCTTTCCCACTCGCAAAGGCGATTGTCGTCGGATGGGCATCATTGATTGCTCTTAAACGCCTTGCTTGGTCCATCTTGTCCACCCTTCTTTCTCAAACAGTCGTTTCGTCAATGCGTCCGCATGTCCCCGAATCAGATCGTCCGGCACTTCTTGGCCGTCTGTCATCCAGGCGACCGGGAGACCGCTCTTCTTCACCATACGGTACATCGCGTGGATATCACTTGTCTCGTCCGCCTTCGTAAAAATAAGTGAGCTAAGAGGCAATGATTCAAATTGCGAATAAATCATATCCATGTCCTTTATTTTGGATGTCAAACTCAACACGAGCGATAGACTTGTTTCAGTGAAGTCGTGATGTTCATGAAACTGTTCGACGTAAGCCGGGTCGCGGAAATTTCGTCCCGCCGTGTCGATCAGTACGATGTCTTTACGAGCAAACAATTGTTTGGCACGTTTAAAGTCATGAAAATCATATGCCACTTCGACAGGTATACTCATGATTTCAGCATACGTCTTCAGCTGTTCGATGGCAGCGATTCGGTACGTGTCGGTCGTAATCAATCCGACCGTTTTGCCTTCCGTCAGCTTGAAGTGCGCTGCAAGTTTGGCAAGCGTAGTCGTCTTGCCGACCCCCGTCGGTCCGACGACCATGACATATCGCTTGGCTTCAGGCGGTTCAATGAACGACGATTTGACTTGTTCGTATACGAAACGTTCAGCTTCTTCTACAGATTTTGTCGTATAGTACAGTTCGTTCAGCGTTTCCTCCCACGACTCATCAGCAAAGGATTCTGTCGAGAGCAGCGATTCGACATGTTGCAACGAGGCGTGTAGTCTCGGTGCCGCTCCTCCAATCACACGTGGTGGTGTCTGCGTGATGACAGGTTGTGAAGGTGTTGGAGCTGTCCGAACAGGGGCAGGTTGTCGTGGCTTTGTGACGACTTGTTCTTTTTCAAGCGCTGCGATGACCTCCACTTGCTTGGATGCAAAGAGACCGAACCATCCCGTTTTCACTTGTCGTGAGTTAAGGATGACCGCCTCGTCTCCGAGCTCTTGTTTCACTTTCTCCATCGCTTCAGTCATGGTCTTCGCCGTAAACTTTTTAATCTGCATGTTAAATCACCCCAATACTTTTCACTTCGACGGAACTGAGTAATTCGTTATAAGCCAATACCGGTACATCTGGATAATACCGTTCGAGCAATTGACGAACGAACAGACGAATCGTTGGGGAACATAAAATCACAGCCGATGCCCCATATCGTTCAAACATCGATAGTTGTTCACCAGTGCGTTCGATAATCTCTCGAGCTTGCTCTGGGTCGAGCGCCAAATAGTTCCCGAACTCCGTTTTTTGAACCGCGTCCTGCACGGTCTGTTCTGTCTGTCCGCCGAGTGTCACGACATAAAGTGGACCTTCAGGTGGTTTGACTTGATCGGTCAATTGACGGGACAACCCTTGTCGGCAATACTCTCCTAAGATTTCCGCATCTTTCGTCACTTTTCCGTAGTCTGCCATCGTTTCGAATAGAAGCGGCAAGTTCCGAATGGAGACACTTTCTTTTAGTAAGTGGCGTAACACTTTCTGAATTTCGCCAATCGAGAGGACCGACGGTGTCACATCTTCGACGAGAACCGGATGGGTCTCTTTCAAATGTTCGACGAGTTGCTTCGTCTCTTCCCGACCGAGTAAATCTGCTGCATGTTTCTTCAACGTCTCGGTCAAATGGGTCGCGACAACAGAAGGTGGGTCGACGACGGTATACCCGCTCATTTCTGCACGTGTCCGTGTCTCTTCATCAATCCAAAGGGCAGGAAGCCCAAACGCTGGTTCTGTCGTTTCAATTCCGTACACTTCGGGATCTTCAATTCCTGGGCTCATCGCCAAGTAATGGTCGAGCAATAACTCCCCTTCCGCCACGACGTTCCCTTTCACTTTGATCCGGTAGGCATTAGGTGACAGTTGCAAGTGGTCACGAATCCGAACCGTCGGTAAGATGAAGCCAAGCTCGAGTGCGAGCTGACGACGAATCATGACGACACGGTCTAGCAGGTCGCCACCTTGAGACTCATCTGCAAGTGGAATCAAGCCATACCCGAATTCAAATTCAATCGAGTCAATCTGTAACAGCGAGACGACTGATTCTGTCGGCGCTGTCGATGGTTCTTCTTCAATCATCGGCTCTTCCGTCGCCTGACGGATGTTTCGACGCATCGTGTAGGCGCCGAAGAATGCCGTTCCGGCAATGATCATTGTCACCGGAAGAAGGGGTGGCGACACGAATCCGAGCATGAAGACAATCGCCCCGGCGATATACAGAAGCGTCGGGTTTTGACCGAGCTGGTCGATTACGTCTTCCCCTAAGTTTCCATCCGAGACAGCACGGGTCACGATGATCCCGGTCGCAGTCGAAATCAAGAGTGCCGGAATTTGACTCACCAATCCATCCCCGATTGTCATGAGTGAGAACGTCTGAAACGCTTCCCCAACTGGTAATCCCATTTGAACGACACCGATGATAATCCCGAAGATCAAGTTGATCGTCACAATAATGATCCCGGCGATGGCATCTCCTTTAACGAACTTCGATGCCCCGTCCATCGACCCATAGAAGTCCGCCTCGCTTTGAATTTTACGGCGACGCATCTGGGCTTCTTTGTCGTCAATTAAACCAGAGTTCAAATCGGCATCGATGGCCATCTGTTTCCCCGGCATCGCATCGAGTGTGAAGCGAGCAGATACTTCCGATACACGCTCCGCACCTTTCGTGATGACGACGAATTGAATGATGACGAGAATCAGAAAGACGACAAATCCGACAAGGACATTTCCGCCGATGACGAAATCACCGAACGTCTCGATCACTTCTCCTCCGTAGCCTTTTGATAAAATCGAACGGGTCGTCGATACGTTCAATCCGAGACGAAACAACGTCACAATCAATAAGAGAGAAGGGAATACGGAGAAGTCAAGTGCTTCCCGGGCATTCATCGCCACGAGTAGAATCATGATGGCAATCAAAATATTTACGATGATTAAAAAGTCTAATAAAAACCCCGGTAGCGGGATGATCAGCATGATGACAATCATCAACACACCAATCAAAATTGCAAAGTCTTTCGCTTTTACTGCCAACACATACTCCTCCTCAAGACGGTTGCTTCATTTGATAGACGAATGCGAGCACTTCCGCAATGGCTTGATAAAACGATTCGTCTACCACTTCACCGATGTCGATTTGCGCATAGAGCGCGCGCGCGAGTGGTTTATTCTCCACAATCGCCACATCATGTTCTTTTGCGACATCTCGAATATGAAAGGCGACCCGGTCGACCCCTTTGGCGACGACGAGTGGCGCATAATCTTTTGTGTCATCATATCGAATGACAACCGCGTAATGGGTCGGGTTCGTGATGACGACATCAGCATTCGGAATCTCTTGCATCATCCGTCGCATCGCCATTTCCCGTTGTTGCTGTTTGATTTTGGATTTGATGAGCGGGTCACCCTCCGTATTTTTATATTCGTCTTTTATATCTTGCTTAGACATTCGGATTGATTTTTCGAAGTCAAACCGTTGATAGAAAAAATCGAGAAATGCGAGTGCCAAAAGTGCGACACTTACCCAAAGTCCGAGTTCGATCGTGATACTCGCAAGTGCGACAATCGATTCACGAACTTGTTCGACGGCCATCCGGGACAGTTCTTTCTGATTTTTCCAAAGGACAGCGACTGCGGTTGTCAGGATGATTAACAATTTGAATAAGGACTTTAAAAATTCGACAACCGCTTTCATGCTGACGATGCGTTTGACCCCTTTGATCGGGTCGATTCGCTCTAGTTTTGGTTGAATGGCTTCTAAAGAAAATAACGTTCCGATTTGTAGGTAATTGATAAGAATCCCAAACACGACGGCGACGATAAAGAACGGAGCCAAAATCAGACCGACACGGAGCATTAAGTCAATGACCATATCCGACATGCCGCCCGTCACGTTAAACAATAAATACTCTGGACTGAGTAAATCGCTGATTAATGAAAGCAATTGTTGCCCAATCACGGGACCGAAAAAAGATAACATGAGAAACATCGCAAAAAGTGCGAACGCTCCAGTCAAATCGGCTGATTTGGCGACTTGCCCCTTCTTTCGGGAGTCTTCCCGTTTACGCGGCGTCGCTTTTTCTGTCTTTTCGCCTGCAAAAAACTGTAGATTGACCGATAAAGGATATAGAGGCTTCTTCATGAGGCGTCTCCTAATATGAGCATAAAGTCGTGCATCACTTCTTGTAATAGCGGGATGAACTGGCTGATCCCTGTCAATGTCAGTCCCATCAATAAAACCATAACGGCAAAGCCGGCGATAAGTTTAAATGAAAATCCGATGGCAAAGATATTGAACTGTGGCGCTGACTTCGCTAAAAATCCGAGGGCTAAATCAACAAGTAGCAAGGAAGCCATCATCGGCAACGCCAATTGTAACGCGACCATCATGGTCATGGTGACGACTTTCACGGCCATCATCAATGAGGCTTCGGTAAAGTTGATCATCGGTTGACCAGGCGGATAGATTTGAAAGCTATAATAAATGCCATCAATCAGCAGAAGATGCAGGTTGCTCGTCAACAAAATGAACAGCGTAAAAATATAATAAAATCGTCCAATCAATGGCGATTGACCACCAAACATCGGATCGTATGCGGATGCCATCGCTAATCCGAGCTGTAAATCGATGACCCCACCGGCAATTTGTGGTGCAAAAAATAGAATGTTGATTAACAGTCCAAGTAAAAGTCCGATCATGACTTCATAGACGACTTGCAGGACGAACGCATTCGTCATCTGGATTGGCTCGGTCAGTGTGAACATTGCGTAATACGCTAAAAACGCACTGAACCCAACGCGGTGCATGACCGGTAATTGTCTCGTCGAGAACAACGGGACACTGACAAAAAAGCCAGACAGTCGTGCGAATGTTAACCCATACATACTGATGAAGTCGACCGCATTCATTTCGATGCAACCTCGACCATCAACTCAAAGATCAAACGTGTGAACCCTTCAATCTGTTGAAGCATCCACGGTCCAAAGATGACGAGACCGATGAAGACCGAGATAATTTTCGGAACGAACGATAATGTTTGTTCTTGAATTTGAGTCGTGGCCTGTAAAATCGAGATCACGAGACCGACAATCAGTGAGATGAGCAGAAGTGGCATTGATATTTTTAATAAGGTCCACACACTCTCTGTCGCCAAATAGATGACCATTTCTTGTGTCATGTCCGTTCCCCCTACATACTTCTAAGCAATGATTCCACGATCAAGTGCCAGCCATCGACCAATACAAACAACAATAATTTAAACGGCAATGCAATCATGACTGGAGGAAGCATCATCATTCCCATCGACATGAGGACACTTGCGACTACCATATCAATGATCAAAAACGGTAAGAAGATCATGAAGCCGATTTGGAAAGCGGTCTTCAACTCACTGATCGCGTAAGCAGGTACCAAAGCGAGGAGCGGCACATCCTCAAGCGTCTCCGGCTGCTCGTAATTCCCATACTTTAAGAACAATTGTAAATCTTCTTGTCTTGTATATTTCGACATGAACTCTTTCATCGTCCCACTTGCCTCATCGAACGCCTCATCTTGTGAAATCTTGTCATCGAGGTACGGTTTCAATGCGTTCTCGTTCAAATCAGAGAGAACGGGAGACATGACGAACAGTGTGATGAACAGTGCCAATCCGACAATCAATTGGTTCGGTGGCGTTTGCTGTGTACCGAGTGCCGGTCGAATGAATGACAAGACGACCACGACCCGGGTAAAGCAAGTCATCAAAATTAAAAAGGATGGTGCGAGCGTCAGCAATGTCAACAAAATCAAAATCTTGATGGATGTCGACGTACTGTCCGGTGTTTCTAAATTGATCAATTGCTCAAACGTCGTCATGATTTCTTCCTCACTTCTTCTAGTTGAGCAAGTTGTTTCTTAAAGGTTTCTAAAAATGCATTCGAATTTGACGTTCGGAGTGACAAGGATTCCGTTTGCTCTTCCTCCATCGTGTCCGCATCGAGTCGATCGATCAGTTGAATCGAATCGCCGACACCGAGAACATACACTTGGTCACCGAGCTTCACGAGCTGGACGGAACGGTCTTTTCCGAGCGGGACGCCTCCGAGATGTTTCATATGTTGAGTCGCTTTCACGCCTTGTGTTTTAGAACTGAGCCAACGCATCAAAACGATAAATCCGCCGACCACGACCACGAGACTCAACACGACTTTCACGCCATTGCCAATGGTTGACGCTGTCGTCGGAACGTTACTTTCCTGTTCATCTGTCTGTTGTTGCTCGAATTGCTGGTCTACGGTGGCGGCCTCAACCGTGACCGGAACAGAGAGCCCGGCCACGAGGAGAATAATCAACCACCATTTCTTCATTGTGCGACCGTTTTAGAGACTGCTTCGATAACACGTTCTGCATTGAAAGGCTTGACGATGAAGTCTTTTGCGCCAGCTTGAATGGCATCGATGACCATCGCTTGTTGTCCCATCGCTGAGCACATGATGATTTTCGCATTCGAGTCGAAACTACGAATTTCTTTCAATGCTGCGAGTCCATCCATCTCAGGCATCGTGATATCAAGTGTGACGAGATCCGGTGTGAGTTCACGGTATTTCGCTACAGCGTCCGCGCCGTTTTCTGCCTCACCTACTACGTCATATCCGTTCTTTGTCAAAATGTCCTTGATCATCATACGCATGAACGCTGCGTCATCCACTACTAATACTTTTGCACTCATTCTAAATTCCTCCTTAAACGATTCCGATCCGCTCATGCGGTTGAATAATTTCTGTTACACGTACCCCAAAGTTTTCTTCAATGACAACGACTTCTCCTCTAGCGATTCGCTGTTGGTTGACATAAATGTCTACCGGCTCACCCGCTAGTTTGTCGAGTTCAATGATGGAGCCTTGTGATAACTCAAGTACTTCCCGAACGGATTTTTTTGTTCTTCCTAATTCTACTGTCACGTTTAACGGGACATCATACAACAACCCAAGGTTCGCCGGGGCCGCTTCTTGTGATGCGGGTGATTGGAGCGGCATGAATTCTGCTTGGCTCACAGCTACTTCCGGCATAGATTTTTGCTTGTTTGGTTGTGGGACACCGGACTGTGCTGGTTGTTGTACTTGCGGCTGTGGTTTCGGTGCTTCCGCTTGCGGTTGCGCTTTTACCGGTTTCGGTGCCGCTTGGACCTCTCCAGTCGCTTTCATCAACTCGTCGACTAATTGCTTTCCAAATTGAATCGGTGCGATCTGAACGATTGTTGAATTGATCAACGTACCTACCTTGAGATTGAACTCAATAAGTACCATCGTCTCCCATAGTTCAAGGCGATCGATGATTGTCTGATTCTTTGTCACATCAAACACTTCAATAAGAGGTGGCGAGATGTCAATTTTCTTTGAAAATACCGTCGATAAAGACGTTGCGGCCGCTCCCATCATTTGGTTCATGGCTTCTTGAACAGCCGACAACCGAATCTCATCAAGGTTCTCCGGATCGACATTCTCTCCACTTCCGCCTAACATGAGGTCAGAGATGATGGCCGCATCTTCGCGAGTCAAGACGAGGACGTTTTCCCCTTGGATTCCTTCTGTGTAGCCTACTCGAAGCGCCACGTGAGGAGTGGGATAGCGTTCACGTAACTCTTCAATTCTCACTTCACTGACAACCGGTGTCGTGATTTCAACTTTTTGTTGTAATAATGTCGACAGGGCCGTTGCCGAGTTCCCGAATGAAATATTCCCAATTTCTCCGAGTGCATCGCTCTCCATCGAATCTAAATGTTCTTCTTTCGCATCGACTTCTGGCGTCGGCGTATTGTCGCTTGTACCGCGTAATAACGCATCAATTTCATCTTGTGACAGCATCTCACTCATTGCTCTTCCTCCTTCACACGGTGAAGCACTTGAACCGCCATTCGCTTCCCGCTCACACCGACCTGCCCTTTAAATACTTTATTTTCCCCCACCATGACGGACAGAGGTTCTTTTGCTAATTGATCGAGTGCCAAACAATCTCCGACTTCCAGATGCAACAAATCTCCAAATGTGATCGTCGTCTCACCAAGTAAGGATACGACCTCAACCGTCGAGTTCATCAATTGGGCTTTAAGCGGTTCCTTGCTCGATTGACTCGCATTACGTCGATTCGCTTCCTGCATCCAGTAATGACTTGATAATTTGGACAATACCGGTTCGATTGTCACGAATGGCAGACAGACGTTGATCGTTCCGCTCACTTCACCAATCGTCACACCGATTGAAATCAAGACGACCGTTTCGTTTGGTGAGACGAGTTGCAGGAACTGCGGATTCACTTCAACAGCTGACATTTCTGCTTTAATCTCAGCAATCGATTCCCAAGCATCCCCATAAGTCGAAAACGCCCGTTTGTATAATTGCGTCAAAATCCGCATCTCGATTTCGGTGAACGATTCAATTTTGTCCATCACGACACCGGGACCACCGAGTAATCGGTCTAACATCGCGTAGGAGATGTTCGGATTGACCTCGATGATGAATCGCCCGTTTAACGGTGGCGCCTCAATCAAGTTGATCATCGTCATGCTCGGAATGGAATGAATGAATTCATCGTACGGTAATTGTTCGACCGAGTTGACCGAAAACTGAACGTACGTGCGAAGTTGGGCCGAGAAAAATGTCGTCAGCATCCGTGTGAAATGCTCGTGAATCCGAGTTAAGCTGCGAATTTGGTCTTTTGAAAATCGAACGGCTCGCTTGAAGTCGTATTGTCGAACTTTCCTCTCTTCCTCTTGCGCGAGAAAGGAGTCTGCCTCGACATCCCCACTGCTTAAAGCAGATAGTAAGGCATCAATTTCTTGTTGAGACAGTACTTCTCCCATGATGCCACCTCACTGAATAATTTTCTTCGTCATATAGACGCGTTGGACTTCACCTTCTTCAAGCAGTCCGTTAAGTTGTTCTCGTAATGTTTGTTCGAACTTTTGCATATCCTCTTTCGTTGCCAATTGGGCTTTCGTCATCCCGGATAAATCACCTAAAATGACGTTGTGCACTTGGAACTTGCGTAGTTCTAAATTCTCTTTCGTTTCAGCCGAATCTGTGACGATTGTAAATTGAACGTTGATGAAACGCTCGTCTTGAATGTTCGTCGTCATGTCATCGGTCATGAAACTCCGTTCTGCCAACTCTTCAGCTGTGACTGGTTTCGTTTTAGCAGTGACGTTATCCCCAAAGACATATTTGTACGTCATAAATCCGGCACCGCCCATAACGAGCAGGACGACAAGCAAGATGATCACGACCTTCAGGCCGCCACCTTTTTTCTTTTCTTCTTCACTCATCTTCTTCACCTCTTGTGAACATCGTTCCGACTAAACCGATTGAGCGGTAAAAGGCTTCAGTTCGTTCAATGATTTGATCTTTCGTTTCTTTTACGAGATACGTTTTGCCATTAAACAATTGGATGATCGTGTCGGGCTCTGCCTTCACCGTTTCGATGAGCAAAGCGTTCAGCACGAACTCCTCACCGCGAAATGCCGTGACGCGAATCATCAGCGTTTCAAGTTGACGAGTTCTTGAAGGATCTCGTCCGATGTTGTGATAATTCGTGTGTTCGCCTGGAATCCACGCTGTGCCACGATCATTTCTGTGAACTCTTCTGAAAGGTCAACGTTTGACATTTCAAGTGCACCTGAGACAAGCTCACCGCGACCAGCGACTCCGGGTACACCTGGATTCGGTGCGCCAGAGTTTTGAGATTGAATATAGTTGTTTGCACCAACCTTAGACAGACCTGCGTTGTTAGCAAATGTAACGACTTGAATTTGACCCAAATTCACAGAAGCCCCTGCGGCATTTACATAACTGACTTGTCCATCTTTACCAATTGAAAGAGATTTAGCACCGGCTGGAACAGTGATTTTTGTATTTGTTGTACTAAGGACATATGCCCCATCACCGTTAACGATATCTCCAGCATTATCAGTATAGAAGTTACCGGCACGTGTATATTGTGTTTGCCCGTTCACATTAATTGCGAAGAACCCTTCACCCGAAATCCCGACGTCAAGGGCACGTCCCGTGTTTTGCATCGCTCCTTGGTTGTATACGTTATCGACCGTAGCCATCGTTCCCCCGAGACCGATTTCCTTCGGGTTGACTCCACCGGCTGTTGTCCCGTTCCCACCTGACGCACTCCCGACTTGTTGACTCACGAGGTCTTTGAACGTCACGCGACCTTTTTTATAACCGAACGTGTTGACATTGGCGATGTTGTTCCCGACGACGTCTAGCTTCGATTGGAAGTTCTTCAATCCACTGATTCCTGAGTACATTGCTCTTAACATAATGTTTTCCTCCTATGCTTATTTGATGGATGTGATATCGTACACACTGACGGATGTGCCGTCTTCAAGATCGGCCATATATCCGGTTAAGTCGTTACGGGAAATAGAAACGACTCGACCCGATCCTTTCGTTATTTCTTCACTCGTTTCCGATGTGAAGTCGATTGTTTTCCCAATCATGCTACTGTATTCAGAAATCAACGACATGTGACGGTCGAAGAGAACCGAGTCGAGTTGTTTTGAGATGGCTTGCATTTGCTCGAGAGACGAGAATTGTGCCATCTGTGCGATGAATTCTTTATCTTCCATCGGTGACATCGGGTCCTGGTTCGCGATTTGAGCGAGCAGTAACTTCATAAACATGTCTTTATCGTATTGATTCGTCGCTTTTGGGAGCGACTGGTCTGGCAATGTATAATCATTCGTCTTCGGTTGGATGCTCGTCATCTTCAGACCCTCCTTTAGGCTGTTCTTGTGGTTGTTCGTGTTCCGGTTGCTCAGAACCATCTGACAAGGCTGCTTTAGAATCGAGTGCCTGCTGTGTCAAGTTGACCTCGACCCGAACGTTTTGCGAATGGGGTGACAACGTTTGTTGCAACTGTTGAACTTGCGATTGAATCAGTTGCTTCGCCTCTTGATTGCTAGCAAACATCTTGACGACAAGTTCCCCATTCTTCCGCTCTAGCTTGACGACGAGTTCGCCCAACTGTTCTGGATATAATCGTACGGTGAATACTTTTGAACCGTCCGCCCCACTTTTGAACGGTGCCTTTTGAAGAGCCGCCTCAATCCGAGCTTGCAAATTTTCAGGAAGCGATCCTTTTGAGGCATACATGACCGTATCCACATCAATTTGTGGTCTTGACCAGTTCATCCCTTTCGGCATCCAGTCTACGTTATTTGGCTGTACCGCAGGTTTTGCGATTTTTACGGTTTCAACATTTGGCAAGACGGGAACTTCATTCAATGTACCTTCGATTGGTCCTTTATACTGTGTGATGATCCGTTGCATCGTTTGAACCTGTTTGGCAAGTTCTTGGTTTGGGACAGGTTGCGTGAGTGGCATGTTGGTCGTCTGAGCATTTCCCTCTGTTTGCTTTATGATTTGGACTTTCGGTGTAGTCGTCGTCTGAACAATCGCCGGTAAAACTGAAGACGGCATCTCTGTCTCAGGTGAAGCAGTAGACAATTGTCCGAGTAAACCTACATATGCGTCCATAAACGTCCGATAGGCATCTTGCGGCAGTGATTTTAGCCACTTCAATGTATCAGGCTTTTGAAACCATGTTTCGAGTTCCTGTGCCACTTTTTCCAAATCGACTGGTCCTTCAGGAAGCACACCTTCTTCCAGTGGCGGAAGTTCTGTCTGCTCCCCAGAGCCTTGCATTGGGGCAAGCATCGCAGAAAGAAGACTTAAAAATCCGCCTGCTCCCTGTGATTCGCCTTCCACTGCTCCAGTGCGAGCCATCGATCCTTGAATGGCTTGTGTCAATAAAGCAATATTCACTGTTGGCCCTCCCTTCTTGTGTTCATTGGAGAAGCTGCGTCACAACTGCAGCCTGTTGTGCATTCATTCGTCCTAAGATGTCTGCCTGTTGCTTAGGTGATAGCTCCTTTAACAGTTCAGCAACTTGAGGGCTTTCGAGTTCACCCATAATGGCTGCCGCCTGCTTGGCTGACATTTCTTCATAAACGCTGGCGACGTCAGATGAGGATTCCTCTTCTTTTGACGCTGCCTCTAGTTCCGAGACGAGTCGATCTCGTTCACGAATCAAATCGTTG
Source organism: Caryophanales bacterium (assembly GCA_902362975.1). Taxonomy (GTDB): domain Bacteria; phylum Bacillota; class Bacilli; order Exiguobacteriales; family Exiguobacteriaceae; genus Exiguobacterium. The sequence goes on along the minus strand of CABIYO010000011.1, from coordinate 6,745 downwards.
ATTTCTTCTTGTCTTGCCTTGACTTCGTTCGTCAATTCAACATTTTCGTTGCGAAGTTTTTCAATCTCACTGTTCGCCGCTTTCAATCGATTCGCTGCGTCCGAATCGATGCCTGTCACATTCACTTGCGTCTCCGTTTTTTTCGGTGCTTCCGTTTTCTCGTCATCACTTACTTGTAAGAAGGGAACGGACAAGAGTGGACGGTCCATCGCATAGTTCATAACGATGATTCCACCGACTAGGATGAAGATTGCTGGAATGAGGACTAACGCCACGATCATTTGCTTGCCTCGTTTATTGTTCTCTTTTGCCATGCTACTTCCCTTTCCCATGATGAATCACAGCAAGTTCATCCATCATTTGTTGCTCTGTAAGTTTAGCTACCGCCATCTCTTGCATGCTTACCTTTTCATGGAGCGTCACGTATTTCTTTTCTTCCACCACTTTACCGAGCAATCGTTCTTGCGACGAATGGTAGCGATTGCGGGCCTGTTGTACGACGAGCTGTTGCGTTTCGATTTGACGTTTCACTTGCTCTCGCGTCTTTTCTCGATATTGCGACATGAGAAGGTCGATGTTTCCAGATTGTTCGTCTTGGTGTTTGATGAGCGACTCATACATGAGAAGAAGGTCATATAGCTTCTCCATCTCTGTCTCAAGTCTTGCCTTACATCCTCTGACTTCTATGGCGGCATCTTCTTTTTCATGTTCCGCAATCGGCATGATTCGTTCTAATATGAGTCTATTCATGATTCACCTCGTGCGATATGTAACAAGTGGGTCATCGTCTGTTCGAAAGCAGCATCTTCTTCAATCGATTGTTTCAAAAACGTCAACAAGTATGGATACTTCTCCACGGCAGTATCAATTGCAGGATTGGTACCTTTTTTATACGCTCCGATATTGATTAAATCTTCCGCATCGATATAGGTCGCGAGCCAGCTGCGAAACGTTTGGGCCGCCTCTTTATGTTCCGGAGAAGCGATTTGGTTCATGACTCGACTGATTGATTTCAGTACATGAATGGCGGGAAACTGCCCGCGGTTTGCGAGCGCACGGTCCATGACGAAGTGTCCGTCTAAAATCCCACGCACCGCATCGGCAATCGGTTCATTCATATCATCTCCGTCGACGAGGACCGTATAGAACGCAGTGATCGACCCAGTTGCTGCTGTTCCGCTTCGCTCTAATAATTGAGGTAACATGGCGAATACAGAGGGGGTGTACCCTTTCGATGTCGGAGGTTCACCCGTCGCGAGACCGATCTCACGCTGCGCCATCGCAAATCGTGTCACCGAGTCCATCATCAAGACCACTTCTTTCCCTTGGTCCCTGAAATACTCGGCAATCGCGGTTGCCGTATAGGCTCCCTTCAACCGGTCGAGCGGGGGTTGGTCGCTTGTCGCTACAATCACGACGGAACGAGCCATGCCTTCTGGTCCGAGCTCCTTTTCGATGAACTCCTTCACTTCCCTGCCACGTTCTCCAATCAAGGCGATGACGTTGATATCTGCTGAAGATCGTTTGGCGATCATTCCGAGCAAGGTCGACTTCCCGACACCGGAGCCGGCAAACAAACCGACCCGTTGCCCTTTACCTACAGTCAACAGCCCATCGATCATCCGGACACCGGTCGACAGTGCATCCAAAATCCTTGGTCGATTCAACGGGTTAGGCGGTTTACGTTGAACGTTATAACGCTTACCGGTCACAAGTCGTTCACCTGACAGAGGACGACCTAAACCATCGAGCACTTGACCGATCAACTCTTCTCCTACAGGAACTTGAAGCATCTTGCCAGTCCCTTTCACGAGACAGCCAGGCGCGATTTGTGTGGTTTCACCGTATGGCATGAGCAGAACACGCTCTTCATTGAATCCGACAACCTCTGCTTCAACCGTTTCATTCGACGGAAGGACAATCAAACAGCGTTCTCCGACAAATGCACTCGGTCCATTCGACTCAATCATCAATCCGATGACACGGCAAACTCGACCGATTTTTCGTGTGAACTCGCCGTCTGTAGACTGTTTGATTGAGTCAAGAACCTGCTCAATAAGCACCATCCGCTAAAACCTCCTCGATTTTAGCTTGAATCCGTTCGAAACTATACGTTAAATCGACTTCATTCCCACGATGTGGCGACTCGATTCGGACTGCCGTTTCACCCAATGATCCGTCCCCACGATATTTCAAAGGGGGTGTCTCTTCTGTCCGCCACATCGCTTCGAATTGCTGAATCGAGGCAAGACGTGTCGGATGAACAAAGATTGTAAGTGCTTCGGCATCAATCATGTGTGACATCTGTTCACGAATCATCGTCGCAAAGAGTTCTTCATCTTTCCGAACAAGTTCCGTTGTCACATGTGCACTGACCGAGATTGCCAGCTCAATGAGTTGTTCTTCCGCTTGTCTCCATTTTTCTTCAAATATGAGTTCAAGTTCGGTCGAAACGGAATTTAATCGTGTGGTGATGTTCTCGAACTCAGCCAATCCGTCCTGCCTACCTCGAAGGAGACCTTGCTGATACCCTTCTGAACGCGCTTCTTCAAACACTTGTTGCTTCAACCGCTCCAACTGTTCGACTTCCGTCTGCTGAAACTGTTGAAACGCTTCTTCGTCCTGCTTCAACTTCTCATAGCGTGATTGGATGACATCGTGATGATCGATTATGTCATTCGGTTCTATGATGGGTGTTTCTAATCGCTTCGATTCGATTCGTTGCGGGGTATTCGATGTTGCACGTTGGCGTTTAATTACATTAGACAACGATGTCATCTCCTCCACCTCGACTGATTACAATCTCGCCGACGTCCTCTAGGCGACGAATGATTCCGACGATTCGGCTCTGTGCCTCTTCGACGTCACGCAACCGTACCGGCCCCATGAATTCCATATCTTCTTTGAACGTATCGACCATACGTTGGGACATGTTCTTGAAGATGATTTGTTTGACTTCCTCTGAAGAAACCTTGAGCGCGAGCAACAAATCGTCGTTCGCCACTTCGCGAATGATTCGTTGAATCGCACGAGAATCGAGCGTGACGATATCTTCAAAGACGAACATCCGCTTCTTGATTTCTTCTGCGAGTTCCGGATCTTCGATTTCGAGCGCATCGAGGATAGTGCGTTCCGTCGTCCGGTCTACACCGTTCAAGACTTCGACGACTGCTTCGATTCCGCCAGACTGGGCATAATCTTGCATATCCGTCTGCGACAGGTTCTTCTCAAGGATTTGTTCCACTTCATGAATGACGTCTGGATTGAGACGATCCATCGTGGCAATTCGTTTTGCGACTTCCGATTGAATCTCCGCTGGCAGTTCTGACAGGATTTGTCCTGACTTGACCGGTTCCAAATGCGCTAAGATTAACGCAATCGTCTGAGGATGCTCGTTTTGGATAAAGTTCAATAACTGCTTTGGGTCTGCTTTTCGTGCAAACTCGAACGGTCTGACCTGTAAGGTAGACGTCAGACGATGAATCAATGCCACCGCCTTTTCTTCTCCTACCGCTTTCTCAAGAACAGTTTTCGCAAATCCGATTCCACCTTGAGTGATATAGCTTTGTGCCATGGCCAGTTCGTGAAACTCACCGAGAATACTTTCCTTTTCTTCCGGTGACACCTTTTTTAATGCTGAGATTTGAAGCGTCAATTGTTCCATCTCTTCTTCTGAAAGATGTTTATAAACGTTCGCTGCCACTTCAGGTCCCAGGGAAATCATGAGCATCGCTGCTTTTTCGCGATTTGATTGTTTTGCATAGTTCACGTTACTCACTCCTCAGACATCCATGTACGAAGCAGTTTAGCAAACTCTTCTGGATTACTTTCAGCTAATTTTTCTAACTGTTTCTTCTTCACTGCACCTTCGCCTCGTTCTTCGAGGTCTAGGTCAGGTACTTCATCTTCATATGGAACTTCCCATTCGTTCGTCTCTTCCACAACCTCTTGCTTGCGTCTACGCATCGCGAAGAAGATCAAGGCAAGGAGTATGACTGCGCCTGCAGCTGCCGCATACATCCACCAAGGTGTCGGTTGCTCTGTTGCTGCGACTTCTTCCACTTCAGCGAACGGTCTCGACACGACGACAACTTTCTGTTCAAGTTCAGCATCCGTGATGGCCTCGTCCGTCTTCGCTAACGACGTCCGAATGATGGAATACATCATCGTCTCGAGGTCGCCCTCTAGCTGCGGGTCGATGCTTGTCGCGCCATCTGGTGGTTCAACGATGAGTTGGACCCCGAGGTCACGAATCGTGTAAGGAGCGTTTTGAATCTGTTTCGTGATGCGATTAACCTCGTAATTGATAATTTCATGATTCTTTTCGCTTTCTTCTGTACCCTCGCCAGTCGCCGCTGGGAAGTTGATTGTGTCGTTCTCACCAGTTCCCGTCGCTTCTGTCGTCGTTCCTGTTCCGCCTGTGTACGCTTCAGCGATTCGCTCGGCAGATGTCACAATCCCTTCCATGTTCTCTTCATCGACGGGTGTGACAAGATTCTGTTCTTCAGCCGTCTGTGTCGTGTCGATGTCGGCTGTGACGGAAACGAGTACGCTCCGTTCACCGAGTAGGACCGAGAGCATCTGCTGAATTTGTTGACGGACGTCTTTTTCGACTTGTCGCTTGAGCGCCAACGGATCCGATGAAGAACCTCCAGCAACAACCGTCTGGTCGAGATCATAATACGTGAAGTATTGGTCCATGATTGAAATGTTTTCCGGCTTCAAGTTCGGGACACTCTTACTAATCAAATGATAGAGACCTTTTACTGTGTTTGGTTCTAAGTTCGTCCCCGCGCCGATGTTCAAAACGATGGATGCGGTCGGCTCACCTTGATCCTCTGCCAAGAAGACTGATTTCTCAGGAAGTGAGATGATGACTTTCGCTTGATTGATTCCTTCGATTTGTGTAATGAGTCGCTCGAGCTCCGTCTGCATCGCACTGCGTTCGATGACAGCCATCTCACGGTCTGTCGTTCCGAACCCTGCATTTTCACTGAAGAAACTGTAGTCAATTGAACCGGATTTTGGAATCCCGGCAGCAGCCAGACTCACTTTCAACTGATCGACCATTTCAGTCGGCACATAGACGCTCACACCGTTCGAAGTCGCCTTGATTTCCGACTGCACGCCGTCCGCTGTCAACTTCTCCGTCACTTCACCTGCTTCTTGAGCAGACAAGTTTGTGTAGAGAGGCGCCATATTCGGGCGTGAAAGGAAAAATGTGAGCACGAGGGCCGCGATTAATATGACCGCAATCGAGATGCCCCACACGAGTTTACGCTTCGCTGGCATCGCCTTGAGAGCCTCGGTCATGGATTTGAATCGTTCTTTTAATTGTTCATTCATCGGAACGTGTCATCCTCTACAATTAAACTTGCATTCGCATCATTTCTTGATAGGCCTCAACAGCCTTATTCCTCACCTCGATGGCAAGTTGCATCGCAATCGACGACTCTTCGCTTTGGATCATCACTTGATGAAGGTCAGCCTTCCCGACGGCTAAATCTTTACGGGCCTGGCTTGTCGCTTGTTGTGTCTCATTCAATGCGTTCATCGCTTCATTCAAATATGACCCAAACTGAGATGGGGTCGTTTTACTCATTGATGGTGTGACTTCTGGGGTCATCAATTGAATCGGGTTAATTTGCATCCTTCATCACTCCTTATCCTTTTCCAATCTCCATCGCTTTGACGAGCATCGCCTTCGATGCATTCATTGCCGCGATGTTCGCTTCGTATGAGCGAGTCGCACCCATCAGGTCGACCATTTCTTTTAGCAGGTCGACATTCGGCATCTGGACGTACCCTCGCTCGTCCGCATCGGGATGATTCGGGTTGTAGGCCAATTTATAAGGGGCATCGTCTTCGATGATTTGAGACACTTGCACGCCCCCGTTGACGGCGTCTAGGCGCTTTCGGAATGGTGCTTCTTGTAACACGGTCATCTTACGCGTATACGGTTGCCACTCTCCGTCCACGAGTTTCCCGCGAGTCGTCTGAGCGTTGGCGATGTTCGCCGACACGGTATCCATCCGCAGACGTTGTGACGTCAACGCTGATGCTGAAATATGAAAGCTATCAAACATCCCCATCGATTAACGACCTCCTCGAATAACAGACTTTAATCCTCCAAGTCTACGATTCAATTGCTCCATCATCGCCTCGTACTGGAGTTGGTTTCGTGCCAGTTCACTCATCTCATAATCCAAGTCGACATTGTTGCCATCGCTCCTCATAGCACCACCGGCTCGATCAATGACTTTCGACTGGGTCGAATCACTTGGACGACCGCCTTGGAGCTTGAGTCGCATCTCGCTTTGAAGCGTCTGTTCAAACACGGCCCGTTTGGCCTTGAAGTTCGGCGTATCAATGTTTGAAAGGTTATGACTGATGACCTTTTGATTAAGAACAGAATGGTTGATGGCTTGCTTGAGTAATTGATAGTCACTACCAATCCAATTCACGGCGTTCACTCGCTTTCATATAATGACTACTGAATATACCTAATTTGGAAAATCCACTATTTCATTGAAACAAATCTGTAACAGTTCCGAAAGTTTTTTTTAAAAAAATAGGTAAATAGGTTAGCCTCTTTTTGTCGAATTAACGTCAAAAAATGAAAAATGATTACTTTTGTACTAAAAAAAACCACTCCCTCGTTGTGAACTGCTCCCCGTCAAGTAGACAGGGTAAATAATGAAAACCAACCTAAGCGGCTTGAGACCTGTATTCGACAGGGCTCAAG
>CABIYO010000010.1 GCA_902362975.1 Caryophanales bacterium | reverse complement strand
TCGTATGCCGACTTCTCGCCATAAAAAAACACTCCCCAATCAGATAAACAGATTTGTTATTTCATCTGTCTACCTATTGGGGAGCATATCATTGAGGAAAGCGGTTTTTTAGGAATAAAGTCCCTTTTTAAAATGTTTTTAATGGAAATCATACATCTGAAGTTGTATTTCAGTTTGATTTCAGTTTTTGTAATTCAAGCAAGAAGTTGTCATTTAATATCTTGATATACGTTCCTTTCATTCCTAAAGAACGTGATTCTATAACCCCTGCACTTTCCAATTTACGAAGTGCGTTGACGATGACCGAACGTGTGATTCCCACTCTATCGGCAATTTTGGAAGCAACTAGCAGCCCTTCGTTTCCACCAAGCTCTTCGAAGATGTGTTCGATTGCCTCAAGCTCAGAGTACGATAACGAGTTAATCGCCATCTGGACGACCGCTTTCTTACGTGCCGATGTTTCTGCCTCCGCAGCCTTCTCGCGAAGGATTTCCATTCCAACTACTGTTGCTGAGTATTCTGCGAGAACGAGGTCGTCTTCTGTGAATTCATTCGTCAATCGACCAAGGACGAGCGTACCTAAACGTTCTCCTCCACCGATGATTGGGACAATCGTCGTCTTCGAGTTAAGGAATAGATCGCGGTTCTCTACCGGGAACGCTGTATATTCACTATCGATGCCGATGTTCGCTGTCGTTTCTTTCACATTGAACAAGTTCGAAGCATACGGCTCCGGGAACTGTCGATCGACTAAGAATGACTTCATCCGATCATTCTCAATCTGTTGTTTGATTGCAAAACCGAGAAGTCGTCCGCGACGGCTCACGATAAATGTGTTGGACTCAAGGACTTCACGCATTTTGTCCGCCATTTCTTTAAAGTCAACGTGCGCACTTGCCTCTTGTTGAAGCATCGTGTTTAACTGGCGAGTTTTTTCTAGTAAGTTCATAATCTCTATTTCCTCCCTGTATGTGCATACAGAATCTTATAAAATATATTGGCTCAAATCACGATCATCGGCGATTGAGCCGACTTTTGCTTGTACGTATGCGGGTGTGATTTCCACGGTTGTTTGTGGCATATCAGCCGCTTCAAATGATAAATCTTCTAAGACGCGCTCCATTATAGTATAGAGACGACGTGCTCCGATGTCATCGGTCTCCCGATTGACATGTGTCGCAATTTTCGCAATTTCTTCAATGGCTTCATGTGTGAAACGGACCATGATCTCTTCAGATTCTAACAAGGCCGTATATTGTTTGATGAGCGCTTGTGACGGTTCCGTCAAAATCTTGACGAAGTCTTCTTCCGTCAAGCTGTTCAATTCAACACGGATCGGGAAGCGTCCTTGTAGCTCTGGGATCAAGTCAGACGGCTTGGACATATGAAATGCACCGGCCGCGATGAAGAGAACATGATCCGTTTTGACCGGTCCATACTTCGTGACGACCGTAGACCCTTCTACGATTGGAAGGATGTCACGTTGCACCCCTTCACGGGATACTCCAGCGTGATCTTGCGATTTTGTGGCAATCTTATCGATCTCATCCACGAAGATGATTCCCATCTGTTCACTGCGTCGCACGGCTTCATCGTGAACTTCATTTAAATCGAGCAGGTTCTCTGCCTCTTCCGCAATGAGAAGCGGTCTGGCTTCACGAACCGTCAACTTACGTTGTTTCCGCTTCTTCGGAACGATTTGACCGAGCATATCCTGAAGATTCGACAACCCTTCCATTCCTTGACCTTGGAACAAATCCATCGTCTGCTTTTCTTCTAATTCCACTTCAATGACGCGGTCTTCGAGCTCACCGAGTTCGAGCAAACGACGGAGTTGAGCCCGATCATTTTTAGAAGTGTCCGTCGTGGATTCAGGCTGTTGGGTCTGCCCCCCGAACAACGCCTCGAACGGATTCGATGCAGTAGGTGTTGCTTTTGATTTTCCTTGTAACGCATCTAAAAGGCGTTCCGTTGCCGCACGTTCCGCTGGCTCCTTCACATCGTCTTTTTTCTCTTCTTTGACAAGACGAACCGATGCCTCGACGAGGTCACGCACCATCGACTCGACGTCACGACCGACGTAACCGACTTCCGTAAATTTCGTCGCTTCTACTTTTACGAACGGTGCACCGACAAGCTTGGCTAAGCGTCGAGCGATTTCGGTCTTTCCGACCCCGGTCGGTCCAATCATCAAAATATTTTTCGGTGTGACTTCATCCCGAAGGTCCGCACTCAACTTTTGACGACGATAGCGATTTCGTAAAGCAATCGCTACGGCTCGTTTGGCATCTTTTTGTCCGATTACGAAACGGTCTAACTCTGATACGATTTGTCTAGGTGTCAACTCTCGTTTCATTCAGCAGCGCCTCCAATCGTTTCTACAATGACTTGATCATTTGTATACACGCAAAGCTCACCGGCGATTTCAAGAGCGGCACGCGCGATTTCTTCTGCAGACTTTTCAGCGGAGTGGCGCACGAGTGCGCGACCTGCCGCCAAGGCATAGTTCCCACCAGACCCGATTGCAAGAATCCCATCGTCCGGCTCAATGACTTCTCCACTCCCGGAGACGAGTAACAGATGCTCAGCATCCATCACAATCAACAGTGCCTCGAGTTGGCGCAACATCTTATCCCCACGCCATTCTTTCGCAAGTTCTACCGCTGCTCGCGGCAAGTTACCGTTATACATTTCAAGTTTCGATTCAAACTTTTCAAACAATGTGAAAGCATCGGCTACGCTACCTGCAAAACCGGCAACGACTTTCCCGCCATAAAGGCGTCTGACTTTCTTCGCCTTGTTTTTCATGATGACGGCATTCCCGAATGTGACTTGGCCATCTCCACTCATCGCACATTGGCCATTGTGTCGAACTGCAAAAATCGTTGTTGCATGAAACATATCGTAACCTCCTACTTTCTTGGATGTGTCGCTTGATAAATCGACCGAAGTCGTTCGGTCGATACATGGGTGTACCGTCCGGTCGTCGACAAGGACTCATGCCCTAGTAACTCTTGGACGGCACGCAAGTCCGCTCCCCGCTCTAACAAGTCCGTTGCAAAGCTGTGTCGCAACGAGTGCGGGGTAAGTGGTTTATGTACCCCACTGTCTTTTCTCAAACGTTTCATGACATAGCGGATCTGGTCTGTTGTCATCCGATTCCCTTTTTGACTCAAAAATAATGCGGTTTCTGTCGGGAGTCCGACACCTTTGCGTAATTCGATATATCGCTGCAAAGCATGTACGGCATATTGTCCGATTGGGACATATCGTTCTTTCTTCCCTTTCCCCATTACATGGACGAAGGATAAAACCTCATCGAATGAAGTAAGATTCATCCCACACAGTTCTGCGACGCGGATTCCCGTCCCATAGAACACTTCAACAATGGCGACGTCCCTCGCCTGTAAAAACGGGTCGCCTTGCCTCGATGCAGCCTCTAACAATTGTTCGACTTCTGTCGGGACGGCAAAGGTCGGCAAGGACTGTCTTTTTTTCGGTGAGGTCAGGTCGTGAAATAGCGGTTCTCCACCTTGTTCTCTTGCCATAAACTTCCCGAACTGCTTAAAACAAGATACTTTTTGGGACACTGTGGATGTGGCCAATCGTTTCTCATAAAGGACATATAAATAACGCCGCGCCGTCTGAGCATCGTAGGGATCTTGATGCGTCGATTGGCAATATGCGGCGTACTGGTCAAGCGTTTGCTCGTAGGAGCGTTTCGTATGAGGAGACAGTCGACGTTCAATTTGGCAGTAGCGCAAAAAGGATTGCCGATCCTCTAAAAATCCCATTTTATCGCCTCCTCGATAACTTTTAAAAACGCATGTTCTCGTCAAATCGAAATTAGCATAGCATACAGAATGTAAGGTGACAATAGATAGCCGTTCAATAATCTGAAAATTTTCAAAGTATGAAACAAAATACACAATTGAAATTTTAATTCAAAACAAAAGAGCCAAAAAATGGCTCTCCTGTTCAAAGGTCTTTATACTGTTGGATTGTTTCTAACGCACGGTTCGCATAACGCTCATACCGTTCTTGTTTCTTCATCTTTTTCGGAGCATCTTCTAGTGACGGTACCAATCCGAAGTTTGCGTTCATCGGTTGGAAATGCTTCCCGTCAGCTGACGTAATGTAATGCGCCATCGAACCAAGCATCGTCTCACGTGGGAGAACGACAAGTTCTTCACCTGCGATCATCTTCGCCGCATTGATCCCGGCTAGAAGTCCAGACGCTGCCGACTCTACATATCCTTCTACTCCTGTCATCTGACCGGCGAAGAAGAGTGTGTCACGTGTACGCGCTTGATACGTCGGTTTGAGTAAACTCGGTGAGTTGATGAACGTGTTACGGTGCATGACACCGTAACGGACGATGTCCGCGTTCTCGAGCCCTGGGATGAGACGGATGATGCGCTTCTGTTCGCCCCACTTCAAGTGTGTTTGGAAACCTACTAAGTTATAAAGTGTGCCTGCCGAGTTGTCTTGACGAAGCTGAACGACGGCATATGGACGTTTTCCCGTCTTCGGATCTTCTAAACCAACCGGCTTCATCGGTCCGAACAGAAGCGTCTTCTTCCCACGCTCGGCCATGACTTCAAACGGCATACATCCTTCAAAGTAAATCTCTTTTTCAAATTCTTTGAGCGGAACGACTTCTGCCTTGATCAACTCTTCGTAAAACACGTCAAACTCTTCTTCTGTCATCGGACAGTTCAAGTAAGCAGCTTCACCTTTGTCGTAACGCGACTTCAAATAGACTTTTTCACGATCAATCGTATCGCCATCCAAAATCGGAGCTGCCGCGTCATAGAAGTAGAGATAATCTTCTCCTGTAAACGCCTTGAGTGAGGCAGAGAGGTCAGGAGAGGTCAACGGACCGGTCGCCACGATCACGATCCCTTCAGGAATCTCCTTGAGCTCTTCGTTGTGCACTGTGACATTCTCGTGGTTCTTCAGCTTCTCGGTGATGAATCCGGCAAACTCATGACGATCGACGGCAAGGGCGCCTCCAGCCGGTACACTTGCCGTGTCCGCCGCTTTTAAGATGAGCGAGTCAAGCGTACGCATCTCTTCTTTCAAGACACCTACGGCATTTTGAAGACCGTTCGCACGTAGCGAGTTCGAACAGACGAGCTCCGCAAATTGATCCGTGTGGTGCGCCGGCGTTTGACGAACCGGTCTCATTTCATACAAATCTACTTGAATACCGCGCTTAGCGAGTTGCCAAGTCGCTTCGGAGCCGGCCAACCCGGCCCCGATTACAGTTACACGTTGTTGCAACATTAATCCTCCTCTTGCTGATGTACCTCGTTGTGAGTACAGTTCGTACATTGATATTTTACGCCGTCTTTAATTTTCTTCTCGACCATCAAACTGTCGCATACTGGACACGGTTTCGCAACCGGTTTATCCCATGAGACGAATTCACATTCCGGATAGTTCGAGCAACCATAGAAGAGACGACCTTTTTTACTGCGACGTTCTACGATTTGTCCACCCTTACAGTTCGGACACGGGACACCGATTTCGACTTGTACCGGTTTCGTGTTCGTACAGTTCGGGAAGTTCGAGCACGCCATGAACTTCCCGTACCGTCCCATTTTGATGACCATCGGTGAACCACAGACTTCACAATCGATTCCGGCAGGTTCATCCTTCACTTCGATTTTCTCGATTTCTTCTTCGGCACGTTTCAATCGTTTCTCGAACGAACGGTAAATCGGCGCGACGACTTCCGTCCACTCGACTTCCTTACGCTCAATCGAATCAAGAAGGGTCTCCATGTCAGCCGTGAACTGGACCGTGATGAAGTCATTGAAATACTCATCAAGAATCTCGATGACGAGTTCTCCAAGTTCAGTCGGTAAAAACTTCTTCTCTTCGAGAACGACATAACCGCGTCGTTGAATTGTGTCGAGTGTCGGTGCGTACGTCGACGGACGGCCAATCCCGAGTTCTTCCATCGCTCGAACGAGTCGCGCCTCTGTATAGCGAGGTGGCGGTTGTGTGAAGTGCTGTTTCGGTTCAATCGTTTCAAATGTCACGATGTCATCCACTTCGAGAGGAGGCAATAATCCTTCCTTCTCTTGGTTCGTGTCCTCGATGTCCTCGTCTTTCGACTCGATGTACACTTTCATGAAACCAGGGAATTTGACCGTCGACCCGTTCGCACGGAAAATCATCCCGTTCGATTCGACGTCGATTTTGACCGTATCGAGTACGGCTGGTGCCATTTGGCTCGCAATCAATCGTTCCCAAATCAATTTATACAGTCGCAACTGGTCACGTGACAGATAAGGCTTCAAGGAAGCTGGGTCGCGGAGTGCCGAAGTCGGACGAATCGCTTCGTGCGCGTCTTGTGCATTGGCCGCTTTCTTCTCCTTTTGCTTCTGTGAGGCGACATACTCTTCACCGAATGTCGATTCGATATATTCCTTCGCCTCCGTCTTCGCCAAATCAGAGATACGTGTCGAGTCGGTACGCATATAGGTAATCAGACCGACTGTACCCTCTTTTTTGCCAAGATCGATTCCTTCATATAATTGCTGCGCGAGCATCATGGTCTTCTTCGCACGGAAATTCAATTTACGGGCAGCATCCTGCTGCAATGAACTTGTCGTGAACGGTAGCGAAGCGTTCCGCTTCCGTTCTTTCTTCGTCACATCAATGACTTTAAACGTATCATCGATGGTATCGAGGACAGATTGTGCATCTTCTTCAGACTTCAATTCCATCTTCTTCCCATCTTTTCCGTAAAATGAAGTCTCGAACGTTTCCCCATCATGATTTAAATCAAGTTTAATCGTCCAGTACTCTTCCGGGTCGAACGCGTTAATTTCACGCTCACGGTCGATAATCATCTTCACGGCTACCGATTGAACTCGCCCTGCAGACAATCCTTTTTTGACTTTCTTCCATAATAATGGACTCATCCCGTATCCGACAAGACGATCTAAAATGCGTCGGGCTTGTTGTGCGTCGACGAGATCGCGATTGATTTTACGTGGATGTTTAAACGATTCTTTAATCGCATCTTTCGTGATTTCGTTAAAGACGACACGACATTCAGTCGTTTCATCGACACCGAGTGCGCGTGCTAAATGCCAAGCAATCGCTTCCCCTTCTCTATCGGGGTCGGCCGCGAGAAAGATTTTTGTCGCTTTTTTCGCTGCTGTCTTCAATTCTTTCAATACTGGTCCTTTACCACGGATGGTAATATACTTCGGTTCAAAGTTGTGTTCGACGTCTACCCCGAGTTGACTTTTAGGCAAGTCAATCACGTGCCCCATCGAAGCCTTGACCATATAATTCGGACCTAAATAACGTTTAATTGTTTTTGCTTTCGCAGGTGATTCGACGATCACCAGATATTTTGCCATACATCTGCTCCCCTTTTAGAGGTCATTTAAATCCCTACCATAATATTCATGTTCTCACCGGTTTGTCAACGTACAATCTTGAGATCTCGAATAATTTGATCGGAATTCGTCAATGGAATCGCACCTTCTTCAATCAATCGGTTTGGTCCCTCCGCGAGTGGATCAAGGGGCGAACCAGGTACCGCAAATACCGTTTTCCCTTGCTCTAGGGCATGTCCGACCGTATTCATCGTCCCGCTCTTTCGTCTCGCCTGTATAACGACCAACGCATCGCCAAGACCACTGACCAAACGATTTCTTTCCAAAAATTGAAATTTTTGAATCGGCGTGTTTGGTACATATTCACTTAACAAGATTCCCTCTTGCGAAATTTGCAAAAGCATGTCCCGGTTCGCCGCCGGATAGAGCCGGTCCAGTCCAGCTCCGAGTACCGCCACGGTCGGGCGATGCATGCGGAGGGCATGGGCGTGGACGAGCCCATCGATTCCGAAGGCGCCACCTGAAACAGATACAGTTTCTTCTATTAAAGAGTGATAGTGATTCACGAGCGATTGACTGATACGATTCAACTCACGACTTCCGACCATCGCAGTCGTTCTTTCTTGTAGTACTTCTAAGTCTCCATGATAAAACAAGCAATATGGTGGGTTAGGGATGTCGAGTAACCGTTTCGGGAACAAGTCATCTTCCCATGTGACGAAATGTTTATACGATTCGGATGCTCGGAAGGCTCGTTCGGCCCGTCTCCAGATATGTTCAGAAAATTGTATGCGATGTGCCCCGAGTGTTCCGTTCAAATAATGATACACAAACTCAACTGGTATTCGCGCTGCAGCAAATCGAGCTATTGTTTGATTCATCACAAACTCTCCTTTAAAAAAATGAGGGATGCGAGCATCCCTCAAGATTCTTATGTCGTCGGTTGACCCGTGACACACGCTTCGTATAATCCTTGCTGTTTCAAGACACGAATCAATGTTTCACCGATGACCGCCGGTGTTTCAGCGACTTCGATTCCATTTGCGTTCAATGTCTTGATTTTCTCAGCAGCCGTCCCTTTACCACCCGAGATGATTGCGCCCGCATGTCCCATACGCTTGCCTTCAGGAGCCGTCTGACCGCCGATGAAACCGACAACCGGTTTCGTCATGTTGGCTTTTACCCATTCAGCTGCCTCTTCTTCAGCCGTTCCACCGATTTCCCCGATCATGATGACCGCTTTCGTGTCCTCATCTTCGTTGAACGCTTTGAGCGTATCGATGAAGTTTGTTCCGTTGACCGGGTCACCCCCGATTCCAACAGCCGTCGACTGACCGATACCTGCTGTCGTCAACTGATGAACCGCCTCATACGTGAGCGTCCCAGAACGTGATACGATTCCGACGTGCCCTTTCGTATGAATATAGCCAGGCATGATGCCGAGTTTTGCTTCTCCTGGTGTGATGATACCAGGACAGTTTGGTCCAATCAAACGAGCCGGTTTGTCCTCGAGATAGCGTTTCACTTGAATCATGTCCACAACTGGGATTCCTTCTGTGATACAGATGATGAGCTCGATGCCGCTATCAGCCGCTTCCATGATCGAATCCGCTGCGAAAGCAGGTGGAACATAGATGATCGATGCATTGGCACCAGTCGCTTCGACCGCTTCAGAAACGGTGTTGAAGACTGGAACGTTGTCGAGGACCGTCGTGCCACCTTTACCAGGAGTGACACCACCCACTAACTTCGTGTTATATGCGAGCATCTGTTCACCGTGGAACAGACCTTGCTTCCCTGTGATCCCTTGAATGATTACTTTCGTATCTTTATCCGCCCAAATACTCATGTCGTTTCCCCCTTATCGAACAAGTGCTGCGATTTTTTCTGCACCGTCAGCCATCGAGTTGGCCGTCGTGATCGCAAGTCCAGATTCATTGAGAATGCGCTTCCCAGCATCAACGTTCGTTCCTTCTAAGCGAACGACGAGTGGTAAGTCGAGTCCGATTTCTTTCGTCGCAGCGACAATCCCCTCTGCGATGATGTCACACTTCATGATTCCACCGAAAATGTTAACAAAGATTCCCTTGACCTGGTCATCAGACAAGATCAACTTGAATGCTTCTGTTACTTTTTCTTTCGTCGCACCGCCGCCTACGTCAAGGAAGTTAGCGGGCTCAGCGCCGTAATGCTTGATGATATCCATCGTAGCCATCGCAAGACCGGCACCATTGACGAGACAACCGATGTTTCCGTCGAGTGCGATGTAGCTGAGGTCGTGTTTCGACGCTTCCACTTCACGTGGGTCTTCTTCCGTCGTATCACGAAGCGCAAGGATGTCCGAGTGACGATAGAGCGCGTTGCTATCGAAGTTCAACTTCGCATCGAGCGCGATGACGTTACCGTCTTTCGTCGTGACGAGCGGGTTGATTTCCGCGATTGTGCAATCTGTCTCGACGTACACTTTGTACAACTTCATGACCATGTCACTGAACTTGTTGACGAGTTTCGTCGGGACTTCCATTTTGAATGCGAGACGACGCGCCTGGAATGGACGTAAGCCCACGACCGGGTCGACGATCTCTTTATGAATCTTCTCTGGTGTATGTTCAGCGACTTCTTCTATGTCCATTCCACCTTCAGATGAACCCATGATGACAATTCGGCCGATCGAACGGTCAAGCACGAGTCCTAAGTAAAATTCTTGGTCAATCGCAGAACCTTCTTCGATATAGAGACGCTGGACAACTTTCCCTTCCGGACCTGTTTGGTGTGTCACGAGCGTTTTCCCGAGAATCTCTGAAGCATATTGCCTCACTTCTTCATCTGTCTTCGCAAGTTTAACGCCACCCGCTTTACCGCGACCACCTGCGTGGATTTGAGCTTTTACTACCTTCACTTCACCATCAAGCTTCGCAGCAGCTGCCACAGCTTCTTCAACAGTAAAGGCCGGATAACCCGTCGGAACGGCTACCCCAAACTTTCTTAACAATTCTTTCGCCTGATACTCATGGATATTCATATATTTTCCCCCTTAGTCTCCTTTAATATCGGCACGTCTATTGTAACGAAAAACTGAAAGCGCTGTCTATCGTTCTTGCTTTAAGTTTTCATCTTTTTTTCACATATATCCCTAGACAAATCAAATTTTATCCTGTTCCATCTGATAAAGAAACACAAAAAGTTCGGCAATGACTTGATAAACGTCCTCCGGAATCTGCTCTTCGATGTTCAACGCCGACAATAACGAGAGGAGCGCTGGGTCTTCATGAACAGGAACTCCGTTCGTTAAAGCAATCTCAAGCATCCGCTCGGCGACGATTCCCGTTCCCTTCGCTACGACATGCGGCGCATCCATCGACTGCTCATAGGAGAGCGCAATCGCTTTCTTCTGGTCTTTCATATTTGGAGGTCTACCTTTCCGAGTGGCGCGAACGTAGCCGGAACATGTTCACGCTTCGCCTCATACGAAAATGAAGACAGTTCGAACGACACCTTTATTAGGCCTTCTTTCAAAAGTGGTTCGTATGTACGGACGTATGGAGTTAAATCGTGTTGCTCATTGAATACCCGCACGGACACGTAACGCTTTTGAATCAACACATCGATTCCCGTCTCACCGAATCGCGGCGTCTCAAGAAACAAGACGATTCGCGCATGATCCGAGTCCATTGTCTCTCGTTTCGGTGCCTCTAGACGAAGTTGGACGTTTGCAAACGGACCCAATTGTGGTATGTGAAATGCTTGAGCGACGAACGGCGGGCTTTGGCTCGCGTTGAATGCTTCCTGTGCGCGTGCGAACTGCTCGAACTTCGGTTCACCTTTCGCTTTGAATAGCTCCCCGATGAGCGCCTTTACATCTTGACCTGCGCCGCTTTCTAACGCGGTTTTCCCGGCCGCCTTCACGGATTCTGGTGTCAGCATCGGCTCTCGCATCAAGCGTCCGAGCTGTTCTCCTAACGCTTGCAGAGGCGACTTGGCAGCCGTGAGTGATTCCGTCGCTTGCGTGACGACTTTCAAGACGAGCTTCGGCTCGACGTCCGTGACGACCAGCTTATACGTGACGTTCTCTTTCACGTTCGCATTGACGCCGACCCGGAAGATCCCTTGTGGCAGTTGCATGACCGCCTCGTTGCCAGGTAAGAGCTGTAACACCTTGCCGACGACTGTATTCCCTAGTAGTAGCGGGCGTGACGTCTGTTCCGTCACTTTGAACGGCATCACTCCTTGATGATCGATCCGCAACGCGACCACTCCTTTCACATATGCTTGATGGGGGCGAATGTACGGCGATGGATTGGAGTCACCCCAAGGCGTCTCAACCCTTCTAAATGAGCCTCTGTCCCATACCCTGCGTTTTTCGCAAATCCGTATCCAGGATACGTCAAATCATATTCTTCCATCATCCGGTCCCTCACCACCTTAGCGACGACACTTGCAGCCGCAATCGACACACTGAGGGTGTCCCCTTTAATCAAAGACTGTTGGGGAATGTCGAGCTCGAGTTTCATAGCGTCAATCAATAGGGCGTCCACTTCTCCGACTTGATGAATCGCCTCTGTCATCGCAAGCTTCGTCGCCTCATAGATGTTAATCTCATCGATTACCGCGGGCTCGACGATCCCGACACCAACCTCTGCAACCTCGATGATGTGTGCGTATGCCGCGTCCCTCGCCGCTTTCGTCATTTTTTTCGAATCATTCAATCCCGGGAGATAGAACCCATCCGGCAACAAGACCGCCGCTGCCACGACCGGTCCCGCAAGCGGCCCCCGTCCGACCTCATCGACTCCGACAATTCGACTGAAGCCTTCCGCCTTCCATTCACGTTCATACGTCATGCGACGTTCAAAATCGACCTGTAACGCCTGTTCTCGCTCGAATTGGCGCTGTTTTTGCCGTAGCAACGTTTGCACGCCCGCTCGAGGGTCTCGTGACAAGGTCGGGAAGATGTGTACCCATTCTTCATATCGGATGTCTTCTAGTTGTTGTTTAATCTGTTGAATCGTCACGGTCTTCCTCCTATTCAAAAAAGCCCTGTGTGCACAGGGCTTTACGCCATTTCGTGATCAGCCGGTGTCTCAAGGGAGATCCGTCCGATTTTTTCATGTCGTAGTTCATTTAAAAGTAGTTCGCTCGCCTTTTCGAAATCGACGTAACCACCACTGATGAGACCACGTTTTTTCCCGATCAACTCAAGGAGCTCCACGCCGTCCTCGGGTAACGTTTCAAGTTTGAATCGTTCCTTTAACTGTTCCGGATAACGAGCACGCAACTCGCGAACCGTATACAAGGCGATATCATCCAAGTTGAGAATCTCGTCTTTGATGGCGCCGGTCGCGGCTAGACGATATCCGACAAGTTGATCCTCGAACTTCGGCCAGAGAATCCCTGGCGTGTCCAACAGTTCCATCTCGCCGCCTTTCATCTTGATCCACTGTTGACGCTTTGTCACACCAGGACGGTCGCCCGTGATAGCGATGTTTCGTCCAGCGAGACGGTTGATCAGCGTCGACTTCCCGACGTTCGGGATTCCGATGATGAGCGCACGGATCGGTCCGGGGTTACGCCCCTTCTCACGCATGCGGTCGTGCTTTTCTTTCATCAACTTCTGGGCACCCGTGATGAGCTGTTTCAAGCCTTTGCTATGCTTCGCGTCGACAGCGACAACCTCGACCTCTTCGCGTTTCAAGGCGCGTAACCACGCATCCGTCACGACGGGATCGGCCATGTCTGCTTTGTTCAAGACGATGAGACGGGGTTTTCCCGCTGTAATCTCATCGACCATCGGGTTGCGACTCGACTGAGGCACGCGGGCATCTACGAGTTCGATGACGACATCGATCAGCTTTAACTTTTCAGTTACTTGTCTTCTTGCTTTGGCCATGTGGCCAGGAAACCATTGAATTGCCAAAAAAGCACCACCTTAATCTTCTACCGTGCCAATATCATCGAGTGGCCAGAAGATGAAGTTCGTCTTACCGACAATCTCCTCTTTCGACACAAATCCGATCTCACGGCTGTCTTTCGAGTTTTGACGATTGTCTCCCATGACGAAATACGATTCCTCTGGAACGACCGACTCACCCGTCACTTGTTCGAGTGTGAAGTTCTCCGTCAACGGGAACCCGTTCATCTGGGCACGAAACTCGTCTAAATACGGCTCTTCGACCGCTTCACCGTTAATATAAAGTACATCATCTCGATATTCGAGCGTGTCGCCAGGGATGGCGATGACACGTTTAATATAATCTTTTGATTCTGTCGCATGGAATACGACGATATCGCCTCGGTCTAGCTCCCCAACATAGTTCGAAATTTTACTGACGATCATTCGATCCGCATTGTGGAGTGTCGGCATCATCGACTCTCCTTCAACGATGACAGGAACGAAGATGAACGTCCGGATGACGAACGCGATGACAAGAGCGACGACGATGGCTTTTAGCCAACTAAACACTTCTTTCAACTTCACTCACTCCTCTATCCATTTGAACTTATTGTACTAGAAAAAAAGAAGCTTGTCGCAAGCGACAAGCTCAATTCCCATCTTAACGACGGATTTCTTTAATACGTGCTGCTTTACCGCGAAGGTTACGGAGGTAGTAAAGTTTCGCACGGCGAACTTTACCGTAGCGTACGACTTCGATTTGTGCAACGCGTGGTGAGTGAAGCGGGAATGCACGCTCAACACCTACGCCGTAAGAAATCTTACGGACTGTGAATGTTTCGCTGATGCCGCCACCTTTACGCTTGATTACAACACCTTCGAAGATCTGGATACGCTCACGCGTTCCCTCTACAACTTTAACGTGGACACGTACAGTGTCACCAGGACGGAAAGCAGGTACGTCCGATTTGAATTGTTCTTCTGTGATTTCACGGAACAGTTTTTGTGTGTTCATGAATCATATCTCCTTTTTCTTCAATGTTCATATCTTCATATGCCCAAGCATCCAATAGCGGAACATCGGTAATCGATGGGTTTAACCCACATGCTCAAACATAGCATATATTTCTCAATCGCGCAACGATTGCAGGAATTTTTTATCGACATCCGTCAACTCGACATGTTCGAGCAAATCCGGACGTCGTCGATACGTGCGTTCGAGCGATTGTTCCCGGCGCCACGCCTCGATTCGTGCGTGATTTCCCGACAAGAGGACGTCCGGCACGGTCAATCCACGAAAATCAGCCGGTCGCGTATAGTGCGGGTATTCCAAGAGACCTGTCGAGAACGAGTCGTCTTCATGGCTCGCCTGAGCATGAAGGACATCCGGAATGAGCCTTACGGTCGCATCGATCATGACCATCGTCGCAAGCTCTCCACCTGTCAAAACGAAGTCACCGATCGACACCTCGTCGGTCGCCAGTTCGTCATGGATCCGTTGGTCGAACCCTTCATAGTGTCCACATAGAAAGACCAGATGTTCCTCCTTCGCCCATTCTTCGGCCATTCGTTGATTGAACGGTTTTCCGGTAGGCGTCGTCAGAATGACCCGCGGGTTCTTCGCCTCAAGGGAATGAAACGCATCAAAGATCGGCTGTGGGGTGAGCAACATGCCCGCTCCCCCGCCGTACGGATAATCGTCTACCTTGTGATGCTTGTTCGTTGAAAAGTCCCGGAAGTTGAGGAACGACATTTCCACTTGCCCGAGCTTCTTCGCTCGACCGACGATGGAGTGATCGAGCGCATGAAACATCTCGGGGAACAACGTCAATACATCAATCTTCATCGTCAATCATTCCAGGGATTGGCGTGATGACGATACGTTTCGCATCGACATCGATTTCTTGGACGACCGATTCGATATAAGGGATGAGCGCATCCGTCTTGCCTGGTCGTTTGATGACCCAGACATCGTTCGCTCCGTTCGTTTCAAAGATGTCGTCGACGACACCGATGACTTCCCCGTCCACGACAGCCTCGCAGCCGATGATTTCATGATAATAAAATTCGTGTTCATCCAAATCGTGCACGTGTTCGGCGTGGACATACAGTTTCAGCCCTTTATATTTTTCAATGAGATTGATATTGTCAAACCCTTTGAACGTGACGAGGTGAAACTGCTTATGCGGACGATACGTCGTGATCGTCATTTCCTGTTTCGTTCCGTCGACATCAAGGAACAACGTGTTTCCTTTTTTAAATCGTTCTTCTGGAAAGTCTGTCGCCGCCAAGATCTTCACTTCCCCTTTCAGGCCGTGCGTATTGGCGATTTTCCCTACATATAACCAGTCCATCTCTATTCCCTCCTCAACAAAATAGGCCGACCTCAGAAAAGGTCGGCCACATCATTACTTCGCGTTTTTCGCGTTGTGGAATTTCTCCATGATCCCTGCTTTAGAGAACAAGTTACGTACTGTGTCAGATGGCTTCGCGCCGTCTGCCAACCATTTGAGAGCGAGTTCTTCGTTGATGCGAACTTCAGCTTCTGGTTTTGCAACCGGGTTGTAGTGACCAACTTGCTCGATGAAGCGACCGTCACGTGGTGAACGTGAGTCTGCTACAACGATACGGTAGAAAGGTGATTTTTTTGCGCCCATGCGCTTAAGACGAATTTTAACTGCCATGGTAATATACCTCCATCATGTGTTTAAGAATTGACAACTTTTATAGTATACAGCTTTTTCGTTCGACTGACAAAAGGTTTTGTTAGAAGAATGGAAGACCAAGGCCTTTTTTCTTCCCTTTCATTTGTCCTGACATTTGTTTCATCATCTTCTTCATGTCATCGAACTGTTTGATGAGACGGTTCACTTCTTGAATCGAGCGACCGCTCCCTTTTGCGATCCGCTTACGACGACTCGCGTTGAGCACTTCCGGATTGGCGCGCTCATGTTTCGTCATCGAGCGAATGATCGCTTCGACGTGATCGAGTTGTTTCTCGTCGATTTGGACGTTCTTCAACCCTTTCATCTTACCTGCACCAGGTAACATCGAAAGTAATTCATCAATTGGTCCCATGTTTTTCACTTGGGCCAACTGTTCAATGAAATCATCGAACGTGAATGACGCGTCGCGAATTTTGCTTTCAAGCTCCTTCGCTGCGTCTTGGTCCATCTGTGTCTCGGCTTTTTCAATGAGCGAGAGCACGTCCCCCATTCCAAGGATCCGTGACGCCATGCGTTCCGGGTGGAATGGTTCGAGGGCATCCAACTTTTCTCCGAGACCGACGAATTTAATCGGCGCTCCCGTGACTGCCTTGATCGAAAGGGCTGCCCCGCCTCGTGTATCTCCGTCGAGCTTTGTGAGCACGACCCCGGTGATCCCGAGTTTCTCATTGAAACTGTCGGCCACATTGACCGCATCTTGACCCGTCATCGAATCGACGACGAGGAAGATCTCATTTGGTTTGGCAATCGTCTTCACATTTTCGAGCTCACCCATAAGCGTCTCATCGATATGAAGGCGACCGGCCGTATCGATCAACACGAAATCGTGATGATTTGTTTTTGCGTACTCGAGTGCCTTCGTCACAATCTCTTCCGGCTTCACTTGATCACCAAGTGAGAAGACCGGTAAATCGAGTTGTTTTCCGAGTGTCTCGAGCTGCTTGATTGCCGCCGGACGGTAAATGTCCGCCGCGACGAGAAGAGGACTTCGGTTATGCTTTTTGCGAATCAAGTTCGCTAGCTTCCCGGTCGTTGTCGTTTTCCCTGCCCCTTGCAGACCGACCATCATGACAACTGTCGGTGGTTTCTGACTGAATGTGATCGGGACGACATCGCTTCCCATCAAGTTCGACAACTCTTCGTGAACGATTTTGACGACTTGTTGACCTGGTGTCAATGATTTCATGACGTCCTGACCAACGGCGCGCTCCTTCACGTCATTGACGAACTGCTTGACGACTTTAAAGTTGACGTCGGCTTCGAGGAGGGCGAGGCGTACCTCACGCATCATCTCTTTGACATCGGCCTCCGAGATCTTCCCTTTACCGCGCATTTTTGAAAGTGTCGATTGCAATCGTTCTGATAATCCTTCAAATGCCATGCTTCAGCCCCCTACTCTAAATTCTCAAGCGCAGAAATCGTGGCGCTCACGTCATCGGTGAGCTCAACTTGACGTTTGAGGGTCTGAAGAAGTTGCTGGCGCTGTTCGAACTTTTCGAATAGGGCTAGCTTTTCCTCGTACTGTTCAAGCATCGTTTCTGTACGCTTTATGTTATCGTAGACCGCTTGACGGCTGACTTCAAACTCTTCCGCAATCTCTCCGAGCGAGTAGTCATCTAGGTAATAAAGAGACATATAGTTGCGCTGTTTCGGTGTGAGGAGCGCTTGATAGAAATCGATGAGATAGTTCATGCGATTCGTTTTTTCGAGCGTCAAACCTTTCACCTCCACATGTTAAGTGAAATCCCTTTACAACTACCTATAGTACAGCCGTGCCTAGTACTTGTCAAGTTTTTTTCTTAACAGCAAAACTTAGGCGAGGTCCTCGTTTGTGTCCTCTTTTTCCATCGAGGCATCCTGTGTCTTGTCTTCAAAAACGTCACCGAACAATCCAAGGACGAACTGTTCTGGATCAAACTCCTGTAAATCGTCAATCTTCTCTCCAAGGCCGACATACTTGACCGGGATATCGAGTTCGTTCCGAATCGCTAAGACAATTCCTCCTTTGGCCGTCCCATCGAGCTTCGTGAGGACGATTCCGCTCACGTTCGTCGCTTCTTTGAACGCTTTCGCTTGAACCATGGCGTTTTGCCCCGTCGTCGCATCTAATGCGAGCAATACCTCGTGCGGTCCGTTCGGTACTTCCCGCTCAATGACTCGTTTGACTTTTTCAAGTTCTTTCATTAGATTGACCTTATTTTGAAGACGTCCCGCCGTATCACAAATCAAGACGTCTATGTTGCGTGACTTAGCAGCCTGAACGGCGTCAAAGACGACGGCAGCTGGGTCAGATCCTTCTGTTTGCCGAATGACGGGTACCCCGACACGTTCTCCCCATACTTGAAGTTGCTCGATAGCGCCGGCACGGAACGTATCGCCTGCCGCGAGCATGACGGAACGCCCTTCAGATTTCAACTGATGCGCCAGCTTGCCGATCGTCGTCGTCTTTCCGACACCATTGACGCCGACAAACAAGATGACCGTGAGTCCGTCTTGCATATTCAGTTCACGGTCCGATTCATCCTCTTGGAGGCGGTTCGCCACCACTTCGACGAGTACGTCACGCACCGCGACCGGGTCCTTCAGATTACGTCGCTTCACTTCTTCTTTCAAATCTTCGACGAGGTCCATCGTCGTCGTGACGCCGACGTCCGCTTGAATGAGTAAATCTTCGAGTTCATCGAAGAAATCTTCATCCACCTCGCGGAAGCGATAGACGAGGTCGTTGACGGCACTTGCAAAGCCGTCACGTGTCTTCGTCAACCCCTCTGTAAACTTCTGTGACACCTCTTGGGTAGATGTCGTCAACTTCTCTTTTAATTTCTTGAAAAAGCTCAACGTGATTCCTCCATCTCTTCATCCATTTCAACGACACGTTTTGCTTCAGACAGTTCGACCGATAATACCTCGGACACCCCGTTCTGTTGCATCGTGACGCCATATAGTGTGTCCGCCGCTTCCATCGTGCCTTTACGATGCGTGATGATGACGAACTGCGTGTCGATCGACAACGTCCGAATGTATTCTCCGAAACGATGCACGTTCGCCTCGTCAAGGGCCGCCTCGACTTCATCGAGGACACAGAACGGTACTGGACGCGTCTTCAAAATCGCAAACAATAAGGCGATGGCTGTCAGCGCACGCTCCCCTCCAGACAACAGACTGAGCGTCTGTAACTTTTTACCCGGTGGTTTGGCGACGATTTCGATCCCTGTGTTCAACAAATCCGATTCGTCGACCAACTTCAAATCCGCTTCCCCGCCACCGAAGAGCTCGATGAACGTCTGTTTGAAGTGCGCCCGGACGCTCGTATACGTCTCTT
Source organism: Caryophanales bacterium (assembly GCA_902362975.1). GTDB lineage: Bacteria > Bacillota > Bacilli > Exiguobacteriales > Exiguobacteriaceae > Exiguobacterium. The sequence goes on along the minus strand of CABIYO010000010.1, from coordinate 48,267 downwards.
TGAAGAGGCGTGTCACTTCGCGGTCCATCTCGGCGATGATCTCATATAAATCCTCTTTTGCACTGACGAGGTCATCCCGTTGCTCAGACAGGAACGTGAACCGTTCGTGGACACTATCAAACTCTTCGATCGCATTCAGATTGACCGGTCCGATCTCTTCGATTTGACGAACGAGCAACTTAAATTCCTCTTTCGCCTCTTCTAGTGGGATTTCGAGTGCCGGCAATAGTTCTGCAACGAGTCCATTCTCTTCTATTGCATCGAGCTTCCATTGTCGTTTCAGCTCGAACTCTTGTTTTGCCGTTTCGAGTTTTCGGACGACAACTTCAGCTTGACGTCTTGCCTCCGTTGCCTGGTCGACCCGTTGACGTATGATCCGATACGCCTCTTCGTTCGTCTTGAGTGCTGCCGTCACTTCTTGAAGCCGCTCTTGAATTTCTGTGAAATCCAGTTTGGCAGTGGCAAGCGTTGCTTCAAGTTCCATAGACGACACGACTTTTCCACTCTCGAGCCGCTTCAGTTCACGCTCCATCTGATTGCTTCTTTCCTGCAGACGATTTTGTTCGGTCGTCAAACGGTCCAATTCATATCGGACCCGCTCTTCTTCGAGCGTGTGACGCTGAAGATCGAGCTCGTTTTGACGAAGCATCGATTCCAGTCGGTCCGTTCTCTCAGCACTTTTCGCATGCTCTGCCCGAAGCGATTCGAGACGAGAACGAATGTCAGCTTGTGCGCGGTCTGTGTCGGCCAATTCAATCGTCAGTCGCTCTAATTCGGCAGTCGCCGTCTCAATCGCCCGCTCGTAGCGCATCATTTCATGATCGAACAGTTCCAGTTGTGACTTGGCATCGAGCGACGCACGTTCCGCAGTACGATAGGCCGACTCGACTTCACGGAGGTTCGTTTCAACGGAACGTTTCTCATCCCGAAGTTCAGATAATTGTCGCGTAATGTCCGTCAACTGTTCTGTATACTCTTGAAGACGTGTTTTTTGTTCATGCAACATGGCGAGACCTTGGGTGAGACCTTGTTTCAAGTCATCCAATTCGCGCGACTGCGTGAACAGGGCAACGCCCTGCTTGCGACTACCACCCGTCATCGAACCACCGACGTTGACGATGTCCCCTTCTAACGTGACGACACGGAAACGATATCCCGTCGATTGGGCGATGCGGTTCGCGACTTCAAGTGTCTCAGCCACGAGCACCGAACCGAGCAACGACTTTTTCAACGTCTCGTATGAAGCATCTGTTTCAACGAGTTCCGACGCCACCCCGACAAATCCGTTCATCGAGTCGAGTCGATCTAACACGTCACTCGGTACGAATCTCGGTTTGATCGTCGTCATCGGCAAGAATGTCGCCCGTCCTGCGTTGGCTTTTCGTAATTTGTCAATTTCACGGCGCCCCACTGATTCATCTTGTACGACCACATGCTGCTGCGTCTGTCCAAGTGCCGTTTCGATAGCCGCTTCATACGAAGGACGGACACGAATCAATTCGGCGACAGCACCAAGGACACCTGGTGAGCGGTCTTTTAAGACGAACTTGACCGCATGGAAATAGCCTTCGTACGATTGCTTCATCCGTTCGAGCATCTCGATTCGGTCTTCCGTCTTCTGACGGCGGCGTTCGAGATCGTAATAAGACGATTCGGCTCGGGTACGTTTTTCACGAATTGACGTCTCTTCCTCCCGAAGTTCCGTTTCTTTTTTACTCAGTTGTTCAAAGCGACTTTGTACCACTTCATACTGTTCTCGAGTCGTCAAAAGCATCGCTTCCTGCGAGGAACGATCCTCGAGACGATGTTTGTTCTCGCGAAGAAGGCGTTCTTTCGACTCGACGGCGACATCGATATCTCGTTGTTCCCGCTTTTGTTGGTTACCGATTGTCGCTTTCGTTGTCGCGAGTTCAAACGCCTCACTTTGTAAAGCTTCAATTTCAGCATTGAAATCACGAGAGGCGGCTGTCAACTGTTGTTGAAGCGTCTCTCTCGTCGCAATCGTTTGTTTCAAGGTGTTTCCTTTTTGGTCAAGTTCTTCACGCACGACCTTCAACTGCGCTTCAAGCTCGGTCATCTCGGCACGTACTTCTTCACGTTGACGGATGAGTCGTTCTTTCATCTCGGCACCATGTTCTTCTTGTGCTTTTGCGAGCTTGATGTCACCCGTCAAGCGCTCGACATAGGTCGAGTGTTCCCGTTCGTTTTGGTTGAGCTCTGTCATTTCTTCACGCAACTCAGCAAGCGTTGCTTCGATCCCGCTACGTTCCTCCGTGAGGTCACGTACCGAACGGTCACAGTCAGATAACTGTTTAACCGATTCCACATGACGTGCCGACACTTGCTCAATCTCCTGTTGGAGCAACTGAATTTCTGCGCCCATGATTCCCGTTTCGAGTTCATCATGTCTCGCTTTGGCGACTTTGTATTCCCGAGCGAGCGCTGCTTGTTCACGGAGCGGTTCGACTCGGTCCGCCAACTCGAACAAAATGTCATCGACCCGGGACAAGTTTAATTCGGTGTCCTGTAACTTGCGTTCAGCCTGTTTTTTCCGCTGACGATATTTCAGTACGCCGGCTGCCTCTTCGATAACGGAACGGCGATCTTCCGGTTTCCCGGAAATGACCTGTTCGACCCGCCCTTGCCCGATGATGGCGAACGCATCTCGTGAAAGACCTGTATCCATAAACAAATCAATCACATCTTTTAACCGACATGGTTTTTTATTCATAAAATAGTCGCTGTCCCCACTTCGGGTCACGCGGCGGGTCACACTCACTTCTTCATATGGGAGACGTAACTGTTCGTCTCGATTATCGAGGACGAGCGTGACTTCGGCGACATTTCGGTGATTCTCTCCTTCACTTCCGGCAAAGATGACATCTTCCATCTTGGCTCCACGAAGTGATTTGGCCGACTGTTCTCCGAGTACCCAGCGAACAGCGTCCGATATATTGGATTTCCCGCTCCCGTTCGGCCCTACAACAGCCGTGACGCCAGGACGGAAATCTAATTCAATTCGCTTGGCAAATGATTTAAAACCAGCGAGTTCGATTCGTTTTAAGTGCATCGTGACCATCCTATCCGCAGTAAGCATTCATCTGTATATTTTACCACAGTTAACAGTTCGTCAAAATGCCCGAATCATGCTATTCTAAAAAGAACTGTAGAAAGGGGAATACAGATGACGAATGAACAGATGATTGAAGCAATTTTAGATAAGATGAACATTATTAACCGCGGTGCGATCAAAGCGGAAGAATATAATGCGGCTGATCCGTCAGCGGTAAAAGAAATTTACGAGTACGTGATGACACGCTCTTCGCTCTCTTTGTCAGAAGTCGATGGTATCGTCGAAGAACTCGGTCAATTGACATGAAAAGGAGTGGATCCCTAAGCGGTCCACTCCTTTCGTTTATAAATCTGCATAGCGCCGGTTAAAGGCAATAAGCGCTTCTTTGGCAGCCAATTGCTCGGCTTCTTTTTTCGAACGTCCGACTCCTTCACCGACGATGTCGTCGCTGAGGCGTGCATGTGCGACGAATTCCCGGCTATGTGCCGGTCCGCGTTCCTCAATGATCTCATACGAGACAGGTCCGAGCCCTTCCCGTTGAACGCTCTCCTGTAACTGGCTCTTGAAATCGGTCTGTTCTTCAAATACTCCCGCCAAGACTTTCGGAAAAACCGCTTCGGCGAGGAATCGTTCGACGGCCTCAATTCCTTGGTCCAAATAAAGAGCACCGATATAGGATTCGAACACATCGGCAAGCAGTGCCGGACGTTTTCGTCCACCGGTCAACTCTTCACCTTTCCCAAGCAAGATGAAGTCAGAGAAAGCATAAGCTTCCGCAAAATTCACGAGTGACGGTTCGCATACGATCGCCGCTCGTAATTTCGTCAATTCCCCCTCGGAGCGCTCCGGATAAGTCTCATAGAGGAAGCGAGATACGGTCAGTTCTAAAACAGCATCCCCTAAAAATTCTAAACGTTCATTGTCTTTTCGTAACCCGCGTTGTTCATTCACATAAGATGAGTGTGTGAACGCCTGCATCAACAAGTCGTGATTCGAAAATTGAACGTTCAACCGTTCTTCCAATGATTTAAATAGTTCCAAGATGCGTGCTCGTTCCATCTCCTGACGCCGACGTCGCTGCGCCGACCCTTGACGGTCAAACCGTCGTTTGTCTTTTGTCATAGTTCCCTCCATGAATAAGCACAAGCCCACCGCCCGGAACCGAGCGGTGGGATGGCTTGATTACAATTTTGTTTCGATGTAAGCCACTACGTCGCCAACAGTCGCGAGCTTCTCAGCGTCCTCGTCTTCGATCGTGATGTCGAATTTGTCTTCGAGGTCCATCACCATTTCCATTACTTCAAGTGAATCCGCACCAAGGTCATCCTTGAACGATTTCTCTGCTGTGATCTCAGATACGTCTTTCCCGAGCTTCTCAGCAACTGCTTCTTGTACGTCTACTAAAATTTGTTCTTTTGTCATGATAAAATCCCTCCAAAGGTAAGTATATTAAATGTCAGTCTGTTGGTAAAGTTCTCTTTTACGCCATCGTCATACCGCCATCGACGGCAATCGTCTGCCCGGTCACATAAGCCGCTTGTTCCGATGCGAGGAAGGAGACAAGGTTCGCCACATCCTCCACCTGTCCGAAACGGTTGAACGGAATTTGCTCGAGTGTAGCCTCTCGTTGAGCATCTGTCAAGGCATCGGTCATATCCGTTTGAATGAACCCTGGACAGACGGCATTGACCGTCACGTGACGTCCCGCGAGTTCGCGCGCCACCGATTTTGTCAACCCGATCAACCCTGCTTTTGCAGCCGCATAGTTCGCTTGTCCTGCATTGCCGGTAATTCCGACAACCGAGGCGATGTTGATGATTCGACCTGCTTTCGACTTGAGCAAAGGTCTCGTGACGGCTTGTGATGTCAAAAAGGCGCCTTTTAAGTTCGTCGATAGCACATCTTCGAAATCGGTTTCTTTCATCCGCATGAGTAACCCGTCACGCGTGATTCCTGCATTGTTGACGAGACAATCGACGCCTCCGAACGTATCGACTGTCGTCTTGACGAGCGCTTTGACATCGTCAGCATTCGATACGTCTGCTTTCACGGCGATGGCTTCGCCGCCTGTCTCCGTAATCATGGCCACGACATCATTCGCCTTTTGTTCACTACCCGAGTAGTTCACGACGACCCGAAAGCCGTCCTCCCCTAAACGTTTCGCGATGGCCGCCCCGATTCCGCGGGACGCCCCTGTCACGATCGCCACTTGATCATGCACGTACTTCTCCTCCTAACGAGGCGACTTCTTCGAGCGTGGTCGCCTTTTGAATCGAAACGTTCGAGTCGATTCGTTTAATCAATCCTGAAAGCGGTGAAGATGGACCGAACTCGATGAACGTGTCTACCCCGTCTGCAATCGCCTTTCGCACACAATCTTCAAAGCGGACAGACGAATACAGTTGTTTCGTCAATAACACCTTCAACTGTTCAGGGTCACGATGCACCGCTGCGTCCACGTTCGAAATCAAGTCGACGGAAGCCGCTTCAAACGGTGACGAGGCGAGGACGTCTTGGAAACGTGTTGCCGAGGGCATCATGTAGGAACTATGGAACGCTCCAGATACGTTTAACGGCAATACCCGCTTCGCACCGGCAGCCTTCAATTCCACGCTCGCTTGTTCGACCGAATCGACATGCCCTGAAATCACGAATTGACCAGGACAATTCAAGTTGGCGATTTGAACTAAATTCCCGCTCGCACTGATTCTTTCAGTGATATGAAGCGCCTCTTGAAGATCGGTCATCCCGACGACTGCTGCCATCGTTCCATCCTTCACTTCAGACATCAACTGCCCACGTGCTCGGACGAGGACGGTCGCCTCTTCAAGATCGATGACACCCGCAATGACGAGCGCCGCATATTCGCCGACACTATGCCCGATGACGACATCTGGTGCCGCACCGCTCTTCGCATAGGCTTGTGCGAGGAGCGAGGCGTGCGCCACGATGGCCGGCTGTGCCACTTCCGTTTCTTGTAGGTCTTCCTTCGACCCGGATGACATGACTTCAAGGAGGTCAAACCCGAGTCGACGTCCGATTGCTTGAAGCGTTTCAGGGTGATTTAAAAAGGTTTGTCCCATTCCAACGGCTTGAGAACCTTGCCCCGGAAACACCCATGCTACTTTCCCCATATCTTCACCTGCTTTCGCTTAGTCTATCGCTTTGGCACGCTTGATTTTTTCCACGACATCGTGATCTACCATGATTTTCGCCTGTTTCAACGCACTCATGATGGCGAGTGCATCGCTCGACCCATGCGCCTTGATGACCGGCGCATTGATCCCGAATAATCCGGCTCCACCGTGTTCGCGATAATCCAGCGTTTCTTTTAATCGTCTCAATTTCGGTTTTAAGATGAGAGCGGCGAGTTTAGATACAAGGTCACTCGTGAATTGTTCTTTCATCATCTTCATGAGCATCGAAGAGGAGCCCTCCACACCCTTTAGCAAGATGTTTCCGGCAAATCCTTCGGTCACGATGACGTCCACGTCACCTGACATCGCTTCACGCGCTTCGACATTCCCAACGAAATGGACAGGTGCCTGTTCAAGGAGGGGGAACGCTTCTTTTGTCAGCGCATTTCCTTTACCAGCTTCTGTCCCGATATTGAGAAGGGCGACACGCGGTGTCTTGATGCCACGCACATGTTCCGCATACAGTGAACCCATAATCGCATAGTCGACGAGGTGTTCAGCTTTTGCATCCGGATTCGCTCCGACATCCAGTACGACGACACCACTACCAGTATATGTAGGGAACGTCGGAGATAGTGCCGGACGCTCGATTCCTGGGATCCGTCCGATGATGAAAAGAGACGCCGCCATCAATGCGCCGGTATTCCCGGCAGACACGAGAGCATCTGCTTTTCCTTCTTTGACGAGCTGAGCTGCCACGACGAGCGAACTGTCCTTCTTACGGCGCACCGCCCGTACCGGTTCGTCTTCGCCTGTGATGATCTCACTGGCTGGAACGACCGTCACTCGAGGGTCATCAAGACCGTATGAGGCAATCTTTACCTCATCACCGACTAAAAAGAGTTCCATCGATTCGTTCGGATATTGCGCGACGAACCGTTTCACACCTTCTACAATCGCCTTCGGTGCGTGATCGCCACCCATTGCATCAATCGCTAACTTCATGCTTGCTCCTCCTCACCACGTCGGTAAATCGTGAAGTCGCCATCAAAGACGCACTCCTCACCGACATAACTTTCAACTGTGACGTCCGTTCTCCCATCCCCTCGTAGTTTCATCACACGAGCCTTGGCAACGACTCGCTCTCCAAGATGGACTTGGCGACTGAAGCGAATATCCGCTTTAGTGGTCAACGCCAATTCATCATTGATGAGCGCCACCGCTAACGAGTTGGCTTGTGCGAACAAGACATGTCCACGGGCAATCTCGTTGCGGCTAAAGACGTGTTCTTTTTCTATATCGAGGACTGAGATCGCAGAGTCATCAAGCTTCAAGTCAATCATATCACCGATGACCTCGCTCATTGAAAGCGATTTGACTTCATCGAGATGTTCGGAAGCCACATGTTTGATCCGTTCCCTCACTTCCGGAATTTTTAATTCCATCCGGTCGAGTCGAATCGTCTGGATGCTGACAGAAAACTGTTTTGACAGTTCTTCGTCTTTGATGAACGGATTATGCTCAATCGTTTCTTGTAACAAGCGTTGCCGCTCTTTCTTAGGTACCCGCATTCAGTTCCCTCCTAAACTAATCGCTAAAGAACTTAATACCTAGTACTAATAGTAGTATATATTCTTTAGTCGTCATTTTCAAGTACTATTCTAACCTTTCCCCAACGAGAAGGTCGAGTTGTTTCAAATAACCACGTAACCCTTCATATTGGGCGTCATGCCAAAAGACGTCGCTTCCGAGAAGTTTTATGGCATCTTGCATGGCCACTTCCATCACTTTCAAATCAAGAACGGGATCGGCGACCCGGAAACTTGGGAGACCACTTTGTGCGGTCCCGAAGAAATCACCAGCCCCACGTAACTCTAAATCTTTCTCCGCCAATACGAACCCATCGTTCGTCTCCGTCATCGTTTTCAGTCGAACTTTCCCGACATCTGACTTTGGGTCCCCGACGAGGATACAGAACGATTGATGGGCACCACGACCGACACGGCCACGCAACTGGTGTAATTGCGCGAGACCGAAACGCTCGGCGTCATGGATGATGATGAGTGAAGCGTTTGGAACGTTCACCCCGACCTCGACGACCGTTGTGGAGACGAGAATCTGTGTCGCGTTGTCGGCGAATGATTTCATGACCTCGTCTTTTTCTGTACTCGATAGCTTCCCATGCATCAGACCAACACCATAGTTCGAGAAGCGTTCTTTTAACAGCTCATACAGTGCCGTCGCACTCTCCACTTCTAGTGTATCCGACTCCTCGATGAGCGGTGCAATCACATACGCTTGACGGCCGAGTGCGAGTTCCCGATCGACCATTGCATGCACACGATCGATCTGGTCGTGTTTCGCCCAATACGTTTCAATCGGCTTTCGTCCTTTTGGCATCTCATCGATTGTGGAAACATCCATCTCTCCGAACGCACTGATGGCAAGCGTCCTCGGAATCGGCGTCGCGGTCATATATAAGACGTCCGCGAATTCAGCTTTATCGCGAAGTTTCTTCCGTTGTTCGACACCGAATCGATGTTGTTCGTCCGTGATCGCCAAATGTAAATTCGAAAATTCGACCGGTCCTTGGATGAGCGCGTGCGTCCCGACGATGATGTCGACGTCACCCGATCGGATTGCGGTCAGGAGGGTTTCGCGCGCCTTTCCTTTCACCGAGCTCGTCAGGAGGGCGATTGTGATGCCAAACGGTTCAAATAATTCCTGTAACGATGTCGCATGTTGTTCGGCAAGGATTTCTGTTGGCACCATCAAGGCCCCTTGATACCCAGCCGTCACAGTCGCATACAAGGCAATCGCGGCAACGACGGTCTTCCCGCTCCCGACATCCCCTTGTAACAATCGGTTCATCCGTTCTGGTCTTTCAAGGTCAGATACGATTTCACGGATGACCCGTGTCTGGGCTCCGGTTAATGGGAATGCGAGCCGTTTGACGAATTCATTCAATTGATGCTTATCGAGGTGAAGGGCCCGACCGTTTCCTGACCGCTCCATTTTCCGAAACGCCTGTAATTTCAACTGATACATGAGACACTCTTCATAAACATAGCTTCGTCTCGCCTGTTTATAGGTCTCCACCGTATCTGGAAAATGCATCCCACGTAGCATCGTCATCCGGTCAACTAACCGATAGCGGTCGCGAATGGCCTGCGGGACCTGTTCGGGCAAATCGTTCACCTGCTCAAAAGCGAGCTTCACGATCCGACTGAAATTCTTTTGTGTCAGCCCGGCTCGTAATGAATAAATCGGTTGCAATCCGCCTGAGGGGGCACCAAATTCAAGGTCGGTCGCGCTGACTGTCATCCGGTTCATGTCCCATTTCCCTTTGACCGTCACCGTCTCCCCGATCACCAATTTTTCTTTATAGAAGGCACGGTTGAACATCGTCACTTGGACGGCGTATCGGTCTTCGAGTAGTAACCGGAACTGGAGACGATTTTTCCCTTTACTATAGTAACGAACGAGCGGTTCGGCTTGGACAGTCCCGCTCCATTTGACGAGGTCGCCGTGCACAGCCGTCGTCACCGTCCCACTATTATAATTCTCATAACGAAACGGGACGTGCTCCAGCACGTCCTCGATTCGAACAAGTCCCATCACTTCTAACTTTTTGGCCATCTCTGGCCCGACCCCTTTCAGCGTCGTCAGTCGATCATTGTTTTGCATCTTCTTTCGCTCCAAATATATTTCGTTCGAGGCGACGAGCCGTCGGTGTATTGGCAAGTCCACCTTTCGCGGTTTCTTTTAAGGCGGTCGGCATCATTTGGCCCACTTCATGCATCGCCGAGATGACCTCGTCACAAGGTATACGTGAGGTAATCCCAGCAAGCGCCATATCTGCTGCGACAATGGCGTTGGCACCACCCATGGCGTTTCGCTTGACGCATGGAACTTCGACCAGCCCCGCCACGGGATCACAGACGAGACCGAGCATATTTTTTAGGGCAATCGCAAATGCCGTAGCCGACTGATCCGGTGTCCCACCAGCTGCTTCAACGATGGCCGCGGCTGCCATGCCCGTCGCTGACCCGACCTCGGCCTGACACCCACCAGCCGCCCCTGAAATCGAGGCGTTGTTCGCCACGACGAATCCGAACGCACCTGATGTGAACAAGTAACGGATCATCGCGTCGCGGTCCATTTCAAGACGATCTTTTACCGCAAACAACGTTCCCGGTACGACACCCGCGCTCCCCGCCGTCGGCGTCGCACAGATTCGTCCCATCGCCGCGTTCACTTCGTTCGTCCCAATCGCTTTCGAGACGGCATCTAAAATGAGGTCCCCAGCGAGCGACTTGCCCGAACGAATATAGTCTTGCATGAGTACGGCATCATTCCCCGTCAATCCCGTAACTGACGTGACACCTTGGAGTGCACGTTCAACCGCTTCCTCCATCACCTCAAGATTTCGGTCCATCATCCCGATGATGTCCTCCCGACTGGCACGTCTGACGTGCATCTCCTGCTCAATCATCACTTCAGAAATCGGGATGTTCCTTTCTGTTGCAATCGTCACTAATTCCTCTACTGATTTAAACATCACACATTCTCCTCATTCCCCAAAAATAGCTATCCGTTCGATTTGCGGTAACCGTTCCAACTCTGCTAACACTTCCGTAGGAATGGTCTCATCAATCTCAATCGCCATTAACGCCTGCATCCCTTTTTCATGGCGGCTCACTTCCATATGTCCAATGTTTAATTGGTGGTTCGCCAACACACCGGTCACAGCCGCGATGGCCCCGAATCGGTCATGATGCAAGACGACGAGTGCAGGTCCCCCGCCTGTCAGTTTCAACGGGAATCCGTTCAGTTCCGTAATCTCAATCGTTCCCCCACCGATTGAAATTCCGACAATCTCAAATGTGCCAAATTCATCTTCGAGCAAGACCCGGGCCGTATTCGGATGATCCGTCAACAGATCACTCGTCTCAAAGATGACCTCGATCCCTTTTTCACGGGCGATATCTAACGCCTGTGGGATTCTCAGATCGAATGTATCGAACCCCATGATTCCACCGACGATGGCCACGTCCGTACCGTGACCCCGATACGTGTCAGCAAACGACCCATAAAATGTGATGTGCGCCGTACGCGGCGTTCTCCCGAACAATTTACCAGCCATCAAGCCGATGCGGGCAGCACCTGCTGTATGCGAACTCGATGGTCCGACCATGACCGGACCAATGATGTCAAACACACTACGATATTTCATCAAATTTTCCCCCTTTCAAAAATCCCTACCTTCATTATACAGAAGGTAGGGACTCGAAACAGCTTATTCCACACTAAAAATATAAGAGTAAAGCGGTTGTTTGCCGTCGTGAACTTCAATTTCAATCTCGTCGTTCACTGATTCGATATATGACGTCAACGCTTCTACGTCCGATGCAGAAGAGCCTTCTCCTGTTAAGATCGTGACGATTTCGTCATCAGCGTCGATGAGCGCATCGACTAATCGTTTAGCCGCTTCTAAGCTCGATGGAGATGAAGAAACGATTTTCTTCTCAGCAATCGCCATGTGCTCATCTTTTTTGATTTCAACGCCATCGATGCTCGTATCACGAACAGCGTATGTCACTTGGCCAGACTTCACTGTCGCGGCTGCCGCTTTCATCGCTTGTTCATTCATCTCGACATCCGCTTCAGGATTGAATGCGATGGCTGCAGCGAGACCTTGTGGGACGGTCTTCGTTGGAATGACCGACACGCCGCATGGTGCGACAGACGCCGCTTGCTCAGCCGCCATGATGATGTTGGAGTTGTTCGGGAAGATGAAGACGTGTTCCGCATGTGCCAACTCAATCGCCTTGACGATATCTTCTGTCGACGGGTTCATCGTCTGACCACCTTCGATGACGTGGGCCGCCCCGAGTGAACGGAACAGTTCGCTGACGCCTTCGCCCATTGCGACCGTTACGATGGCAAATGGTGCTTTCGGCTTCTCCGCTTGTTGAACACCGTGCTGATTGGCACCGTGTTCTTCTTCAAGAATCGTCGAATGTTGTTGACGCATGTTCTCGATTTTGACCGCGACAAGTTCACCGAAACGTTGCCCTTTCGTGATGACTTCACCTGGCGTCTCGACGTGAACGTGAACTTTCAAGAGTTCCTCGTCCGCGACGACAAGAAGAGAATCCCCGAGTTCAGACAACTCGTTGCGGAATGCATCTTCGTTGAACGGTGTATCTTTCAGCTTGTCCTCTTGGAAACGGACCATGATCTCCGTACAGTAACCGAATACGATGTCCTCTGTCGACATGAATCCTTGTGCCGCATGCGCATGGTGTTCTGCTTCAATCAATGCATCCATCACCGGTGTATGTGGTTTTTCGAGTTCTTTTCCTTCAAGACTCGCAAGGAATCCTTCGTAAATGACGAGAAGTCCTTGACCACCTGAGTCGACGACGCCGACTTCTTTTAACACCGGTAACAAGTCCGGTGTTCGGTCTAACGAAGCTTTTGCTTCGACGATGACTCGTTTCATGAACTCTGTGAAATCACTTGTCGACTCGGACGCAAGGAGCGCTTCATCAGCCGCTTCACGAGCAACCGTTAAAATCGTTCCTTCAACCGGTTTCATAACCGCCTTGTATGCCGTGTCGACACCGCGTTTGAGTGCTTCTGCAAAATCAACTGTCGTGAGTTCCGTCTTTCCTTCAACGGCTTTCCCGAAGCCGCGGAACAACTGGCTTAAAATAACGCCTGAGTTTCCGCGTGCTCCCATCAGGAGTCCACGAGCGAACTTTGATGATACCTCTTCGATATCAGCTGTGTTGATGGCTGCTACTTCTTTCGCACCTGACGTCATCGTCAAGTTCATGTTCGTTCCCGTGTCTCCGTCTGGAACCGGGAAGACGTTAAGCGAATCTACATAATCTGCGTTTTGGCTCAAGTTGGCCGCTCCGTTCGCGATCATGTTTGAGAGCGCCACGCCATCTAAACGATTTAAACCCACACCAAATCCTCCTCCGTTTTCGTCAGTCATTCGTCAGACGAACGCCTTGAACGAATATATTTACCGACGAAACGTTTAATCCTAAAGTTTCTCCGAGCGTATACTTTACTCGGCTCTGCACGTTGTATGCGACTTCAGATACTTTCGTCCCGTAGCTTACAATGATGTGCATGTCGATATGTACGTCCCCATCCTCTTGACGTACGACGACACCACGCGCGTAATTTTCACGTTTTAACAATTCAGCAATGCCGTCTTTCAATTGTGCTTGTGAAGCCATGCCGACCACACCGAAGCATTCCATCGCCGCACCACCCGCGAGTGTCGCGATGACGTCACTTGTGATGTCAATATTGCCATATGTTGTCTTCATTTCAATTGCCATATGGAGTAGCCTCCTTTATTCGGAATGATTCCTAATGTACATTCTACAATAAGTACCTAGTTATTAAAAGAACCTGCTCCAGAATCTCGGTCAATTAACGCGATAACCTCATTCATTATTCAAATCCTTGAGAGTAATGTCAAGTTTTTTTCTTGTCATGGTATGATTTTCTAGTTGCATCGGGAAAAAAGCCGTGCTAATATAAACGAGTGTCTATTAGGACGAACCCACATAAAAAAGGAGGGGAAACGCATGGCACGTAAATGCTACGTAACAGGTAAATCACCTAAATCAGGTAACAACCGTTCGCACGCACTCAACAAGACAAAACGTACTTGGGGTGTAAACGTACAAAAAGTTCGTATTCTCGTTGACGGTAAACCGAAACGCGTTTGGGTTTCAGCTCGCGCACTTAAATCAGGTCTCGTTGAACGCGTATAATACTTATACACGAACGAATAAATCCCAGCGGCATTCGCCGATGGGATTTTTTTTGCTTATTTTTTGACGAGCATGACGAGGACCATTCCCTCATGGACCGTCAACAAGGCACGCTCTTCGCTCCACTCATTTGATACAGTCAACGCTTGCGCGCTATGGACCGGATGACGGTCGAGTGGATATTTGACTCCCTCAATTGAAATCGTAGCGGTTTTCCAAGGCATGAAAGACAAGTAATGTCCATCTCGTTTTTTTATGTCGTAGTTCCCTGGCCGAGCGAGAGAGACCGTTTGACCCATCCCATGAAGAACCATTCCCGGATACGATTCGAGTAGACCGACGTTTGCGAACGTCATATCCACTCGTCCCCCAAGCGCCCCGTACACGTCCATCCGTGTCGCCCCCCGATCGATCGCCAATTGAAGCGCAATCTCGAGGTCGGTCACATCCTTTTCAGAAGGATAACGTAGCGCCTCCTCGGGCGGTGGTCCTTCGTACGAATCAAAGTCTCCGACCACGACGTCTGGTACGATTCCTTCATCTAATAATCTCTGATACCCACCATCGACGCCGATGATAAAATCTGCATCACGCGGTAAGTCTGGAATAGGTTCCGGACTCGCCGCGACGATCAAGATGTTCATTGACGAATGTCCCGTGTCGCGACACGCGTGAAGCGTGGGGCTGTCGTGAAGAGTAAGACTAATACGATGGCTGAGATGACAAACGACGGAACCATATACGTTGCGTTATAGCCAAGTGAATATGCCACGACCGGACCTTCCGCATACTCGGCGAAAAAGACGATCCCTGAGATAACGTGAGCCGCATAACGCAATGCCGACCCGATCAATGCACCGAGCACTAAATAGGTTGCGAGCGTCTTCGTCGCGCCTTGACTAGCAGCCTGTTTCACACGTCCGGCAAAGACACCGGCCACACCGACAAGTCCATACGCGACCGTATAATCGAGCAAGAACTGAACTGGCGTAAAGATATAGGGTCCGAACAAGAGTTGAAGCGTCCCGACGAGCGCACCTGTCGCAAGTCCACCTTTCAGTCCGTGACGAAACGCCATCACAAAGATCGGGAGCATCGCTAGACTGATTGATCCTCCTTGTGGCAAACGGTATGGGATAAGCAAATCAAAGACTAGTCCAAGCGCCGCGAACAATGAAATTTCGATGAGTGCTTGTAATTTAAAACGTGATTTCATCTTTCTTCCTCCTTTATTGTGTGAACGACAAAAAGCAGCATGACGTAAACGCCATGCTGCTTGGATTCGCAACGTGCATTTTCGCCACATCCCTACGTCCGTGTGAACGGAACAGGTTCAAAGGGTTAGCGTATGCCTCTCAGCCACATCATGTGACACCCCTTGCGACTCTATCTTGTTGTTCTATCATTCATTATACACGAGATGCGCCGCGAATGCTATCGATGGCTACTTTATAATCCGGTTGATTGTAAATGGCCGAACCGGCAACTAGGACATCAGCCCCTGCGTCGATGCAACGTTTCGCCGTCTCTTCATTGACGCCACCATCGATTTCAATTTCAAAATCGAGCTGACGGTCTTTGCGAAGCTGACTGAGCGCCGAAATTTTCGGTACGACGGATTCAATGAACGCTTGTCCACCGAACCCTGGGTTGACGGTCATGAGCAATACCATATCGACGTCTTGAAGGATATGTTCAATCGTAGAGAGCGGGGTATGTGGGTTCAAGACGACCCCACATTTCGCCCCCGCCGCTTTGATTTGCTGCAGGACTCGATGTAAATGGTTCGTTGCTTCCACGTGAACCGTCACAATGTCCGCCCCCGCCTTGACGAAATCCTCGACATAGCGTTCCGGTTGGTCAATCATCAAATGCACATCGAGAACCATGTCTGATTTTTTGCGCAAGCTCGCGAGGACCGGTAGCCCAATCGAGATGTTCGGCACGAACTGCCCATCCATCACGTCAAAATGGATATAATCTGCCCCCGCATCTTGAACGGCTTTCACTTCCGCCTCCAAATTGGCAAAGTCGGCTGCTAAAATTGATGGTGCGATTTTAATCATCTGTCAATACCTCCGTTTACGATCGTTTAACTCCTCCATAAAGGTAACATAATTCTCATAACGAGTTGAAGCAATTTTGCCATCTTCAACGGCTTGTTTAATGGCACACCCCGGTTCATTGATATGGACGCATCCCCGGAACTTGCAATCATCGTGACGTTCCACAAATTCTGGGAAACACCATCTCAGTTCATCCGCCTCGAGTTCCTGAGGAAACTCAAGACTTGAAAATCCTGGCGTATCCGCCACAAGCCCGTCGGCCAATTGAATCAGCGTGACGTGTCGTGTTGTATGTTTCCCACGACCGAGTGATTTTGAAATTTCCCCCGTTGCCAATTCGAGTTCAGGCGCGACCGCGTTCAAGAGTGAACTCTTCCCGACACCTGTTTGACCGGCAAACACGCTCGTCTTCCCTTTGAAGAGCCCCCGTATTTGATCGATTCCATCCGAAAGCTCCGTCGACGTCTCAATCACATCGTATCCGATGGCACGATAGCGGGCGACCGCTTCTTGAATCGGTCCGGTCTCCTCTTCACTGAGTAGGTCCATCTTCGTCAACACGATGATTGGATGAATTTGTTTGGATTCGATCAATACGAGGAATCGGTCAAGCAAATGATAAGAAAACGCCGGTTCTTTCACAGAAAAAAGTAGAAATGCCTGATCGATGTTGGCGATTGGTGGGCGGACGAGATGGTTTTGACGTTCTGCCACCTCTAAAATATAGCCCGTCCCATCTCCCTGATCTTGAATGACCACGTCATCCCCGACGACAGGCGAGATGTTTCGTTTCCGAAAATTCCCTCTCGCCCGACACCGAATCTCTTGATTCGACTCGGTCATCACATCATAAAACCCACCTTGTAAACGAATAATCGTTCCTTTCAATATGACTACCTCCCTTAAAAAAGAGGTGACGACACCGTCACCTCATTATTGTGCCTCTTTGGCCTGTGCATATGTGACTGAATCCGTTCGGACGATTTCACCATCGACTTCAATCGTTGCGGTCCCGACTTCGTCCGGAGCGATGACGAGCGTATACGAATACGTTGTCGTCTCTGTGATGTTATCCCGTAACACTTCAATTTCACCGCGCGCATCGACCGTACGAATCACGACCTCGACGGCTTTCGGTTTTTTGTCTTTGTCCGGTTGCTCGACTTCCACGCTCACTTCACGTTCGATGGAGACGTCTGTCGGTTCAACCCCTTCCGATACGATGACCGTGAGTTCCGTTCCTGGATCGACTGCCGTACCCGCCGTTGGAAGTTGACGGATGATTTGACCTTTAGGAACACTTGTTGAAAACTCATCCCGTCTCACGATTTTCAACTTATTCTGTTCGGTGTAAGTCGATGCCTCGTCGAACGTATATCCCGCAAGATTCGACAGTTCAACTTTGTTGCTTCCTGTCGACACGACAAGTGTCACCGTCACTTCAGAAGGAACGACTTCCTCGCCCGGGTCGAGCGATTGCGAAATCACACCTCCGCTGTCGACTGTTTCTGAAGCTTCTGTTTTGATTTCAAGGTCACTGAACGCCAAATCTTTTAGCATGCGTTCGGCTGCTGTTTGAGACAGTCCTTCCACATTCGGCAT
Source organism: Caryophanales bacterium (assembly GCA_902362975.1). GTDB lineage: Bacteria > Bacillota > Bacilli > Exiguobacteriales > Exiguobacteriaceae > Exiguobacterium. The sequence goes on along the minus strand of CABIYO010000010.1, from coordinate 30,584 downwards.
TTCAACGGTTTCTTTCCCGGCCGAAACGACGATGGTCACCGTCGTGCCTCGTTTTGGTTTACGTCCTTCTTGTGGGTTTTGCGAAATAACCTCGCCTTCTTCGACGTCATCGCTCGCCCGCTCCGTCACTTCGACGACGAAACCGGCATTCTCCAGTTCAGACGTGGCATCCCCGATACTCATTCCGACGACATCCGGAACGACGGCTCGTGACATTTCATCGGCGACCACGTATGCCGTAATGCTCCCCAAAGTTAGGAGCAACACGAGTAAAATCCAAATCCACCATTTGCGTTTCTTCTTTTTGACCGGAATCACCGCTTCAGATTCCTGTTCGCTAGACGCCGTGACCGGGGGCGGTGTTTCCGGTGTCTCTGGTTTTTCTTCAGGCATGACCGGAGTCATAACGAGCGTTTGATCGAATTCATCCTGACTGGCCGAACCACGTCTCGGCTCATTGGCGCGTTCACGGCTTAATGACGTCATGCAGTCTTTTTTAAAGGACGCGACCGAAACATGACGGGCACCTGGTGACTTCGACAATGCTTGCATGACACAGTTTTCGAGTGCCTGTGGAATATTCGGATTTAAGTCCATCGGGCGAATCGGGTCGTCTTGCAAATGTTGAAGGGCGACGGCAACGGGCGTTTCGCCAATGAACGGAACACGACCTGTCAACAATTCGTACAGTACGGCACCGAGCGAATAAATGTCTGACTTTTCATCAGCAAATTTTCCGCGCGCTTGCTCAGGTGAGAAATAATGGACCGAGCCGAGTACGGACATCGTATGCGTCAACGTCGCATTCGACATCGCCACGGCAATCCCAAAATCGGTCACCTTCACATTACCGTGCTGATCGATCATCATGTTCTGCGGCTTGATATCACGGTGAATGATTCGATTCGCATGGGCATGGTCAATCGCATCACAAATCTGTCCCATGATGCGTAGCGCTTCATCGACAGATATGTATTCTTCTTGCAAGTATTGTTTTAACGTCACCCCATCGACATGCTCCATGACGATATAGTACAAATCTTCTTCATCGCCTACGTCATAGATCGCCACGATGTTTGGATGGTTCAAACTCGTAGCCGCGTGGGCTTCTCGCTCGAACCGACGTATAAATTGTTCGTTATGTGAGAATTCAGATCGCAACACCTTGATGGCGACGGTTCGGTTTAAGATCTCGTCATGAGCCCGGTAGACATTTGCCATGCCTCCGCTGCCGATTTGTTGTTCGATCCGATAACGATCGTTGATTCGTTCTCCGCTTCGCATCGGATTCATCCTCTCTTTCTATCTGTGAATTGCTTTCTATCTGTGAATTGAACGAGGGCGACCGTGATATTGTCGCTCCCTCCCAATTGATTGGCTTCCGCAATGAGTTGCTCCGCTTTTTGTTCGGCGGATCCTGTTTGTTGTAACACGTGTTGAATCGCCACATCGGTCATGTGTGTCGTCAATCCATCCGTACAAATTAAAATCACATCAAACTCAGGGTCAGCGAACACTTGCACGTCAGGTTCGACTTGTTCGCTTGAACCGATTGCCCGGGTGATGACATTTCGTTTCGGATGAACCCGCATCTCTTCTTCCGTCAATTCACCGAGTTGTTTGAGCACATTGACGTAAGAATGGTCTTCCGTAAGACGTCTTAACTCATTCGCCTGGAGCGCGTAGACGCGACTATCTCCGATATGGACGATGACCACCGCCTCTTCATTCCAACAAACAGCTGCTACAGTCGTTCCCATCATGACAAGATTGGACTGCTTCGCAAACTGCAACACTTGATTGTTCGCCAAATCGATGTGGTGGCGGAACCATCGTTCGATTTCGACAGGGGTTGCCGGGAGAGACGGGAACGCCCGTCTAAACTCTTCAATCACGATTTGACTCGCGATCTCTCCCGCTGCATGCCCACCCATCCCGTCTGCAACCAGGGCAATCCCGGTTTTGGCATCGCCTAAGATTAAAGCTGCATCCTCATTTTGTGTGCGTACTTGTCCACGATCTGTTCGAAATGCTAATTCCATCTTTCTGATTACCTCGTTTCTTGTTCGCGCTCCTTCGCTCGAAGCTGTCCACAAGCTGCATCGATATCCGACCCTTGCTCGCGACGGATGGTCACGTTCACATTGCGGTCTTTGAGCACTTTTTCGAAGGCAAAGATTTGAGCTCGTGGTGTCCGTACATAGTCACGTTCGAGTACATGGTTGACGGGAATCAAGTTGACGTGACATTTGATTCCTTTTAATAGGTCTGCCAAGAGATGGGCATATTCTTCCGTATCATTGACACCACCAAAGAGTCCATATTCAAACGTGATGCGACGTCCACTCTTCTCCGTATAATAACGCACCGCATCCATCAACTTGTCCAAGTCAAAGGCGCGGTTGATTGGCATGAGCTTGGTACGCAATTCAGTCGTCGGTGCGTGAAGTGAAATGGCGAAGTTGATTCGCATGCCTTCATCGGCAAACTTGTAAATCTTCGGAACAATCCCACTCGTCGATACTGTGATGTGTCGTGCTCCGATGTTGAGTCCATTGTCATGGTTGACAGTACGTAGGAAACGCATTAACTCATCGTAGTTGTCGAACGGTTCGCCGATTCCCATGACGACGATGGAGTCAACACGCTCTCCTGTCGCGTCTAATGCGCGCTGTACGTCGAGCACTTGGGCTGTGATTTCCCCGGCTTCTAAGTTTCGTTTCAAGCCACCGAGTGTCGAGGCACAGAACGTACATCCAATCCGGCAACCGACTTGTGTCGTGACACAAATCGAGTTTCCGTATTCATGACGCATGAGCACCGTTTCAATTGAATACCCGTCCTGAAGTTCAAACAAGAACTTGATCGTGCCGTCCTGGGATTCCTGCTTGACCAATTCTTTTAACGTCGTCAATTGGAACGATGCTTCTAATTTATCGCGAAGCGCTTTCGGAACGTTGGTCATATCATCAAAAGTCGTGACCCGTTTGACGTACATCCAATCATATAATTGTTTCGCACGGAATGCCTTTTCTCCTGCCTCGATCACCCACGCCTCAAGTTCGGGGAACGTCAACGAATAAAGTGACGGTTTTACGCCTACGAGTGGATTCTTTTCTACTGCTTTTGGATTCATGTTTTATACCTCTTTCTTAAATGCGGCGATATAGAAGCCGTCGGTCCCGAATGTCGTCGGTAATAATTTTAGTTCAGCACGGTCCGATTCCATCATCGAATGAACAGATTGTGGGAGACGTCCTTTGAGCGTTTCGTCCCACACCAACCCTTTCGACAAAATGTAGTCAGCCTGCGTCTCGTTTTCTGACGGGTCGATTGTACATGTCGAGTAAACTAGCGTACCACCTGGTTTGAGCAGCGGCAATACGGCATCAATGATTTGTCTTTGAATTTTCGGTAAGTTTTCAAGCTGGGCTTTGTCCTTCGTCCATTTAATATCCGGCTTTCGACGAATGACACCAAGGCCCGAGCAAGGGACATCTAAAAGAATCCGGTCAAAGCTCTCTTCTTCAAACCGTTCACCTGCTAAACGAGCATCAAGGGCAAGTGCGGTCACTCCATTGATGTGTAGACGTTTCGCTTGTTGGTCAATCAATTTTGCTTTGTGCGGATGAAGGTCAAGCGCGGTGAGCGACCCACCTTGCATTCGCTCTGCCGTATGCATCGCCTTGCCGCCTGGTGCAGCACATGCGTCTAGGATGACATCGTCTTTCGCTACGCCGAGTGCATCCGCGACAATCATGGAGCTCTCATCTTGAATCGATAGGAGACCTTCCTCGATAAATGGGGTCGCATGGACATTCCCAGACTCTACGACTAGTCCATCTGCCGACAGTTCCGAACGTGACGTCATGACGCCAGCATCAGCCAACCGGTTCATCATCTCATCTACTGAAATACGCTTTCGGTTGACTCGAATCGTGACAGGGGCAGGTTCATTGTTCAATCGGCAAATCGCTTCTGCCGTCTCCACGCCATATAACTCAATCCAGTCTGATACGAGCCATTCCGGATGACTGTGCTCGATGGCGATTCGTTCCGCATTGGTCAAATGACTAAAGTCCGGAAACCCTTCCCGAAGCACATTGCGTAACACCCCGTTTACGAATTTACTCGTTCCGAGATGATGCCCTCGTTTCTTTGCGATTTCGACCGCCTCATGTAGGACGGCCCGATCGGGTACTTTATCAAGATAGAAGAGTTGGTAAACGCTCATCCGAAGAAGCGGGAGGACAAATTTGTCGAGCTTCTTCGGCGAACGGATCCGGTCTTTCAAAATATAATCGAGTGTTCCTTTGCGACTAAGCGTCCCATATACGAGTTCGGTATAAAGACCGACATCTTTTGGGGCAACTTTTTTTTGTTTCAATGTATCATTGACGGCAATCGTCGAATATGCGCCACCTTGTTCAATTTTCATCAGCGTATCAAGCGCTGCTTCACGTACGTTCATGTGTTCCTCCTAATCGGTCGCCAATCCGTAGCTTTTGTCCGGCACCACGCATAAAGGTTGCACCATCCATCCGTTTCTTACCTGCAGGTTGCAAATCGGTCACCTTGATGGCGACGTCGTTCCCTGTCGCCACGACAAATCCGTCTTCTTCCAGACGAACGATTTCTCCCGGCTGTCCCGTACCTGTCGTTTTCTCTCCCATGAACAATTTCACACGTTCACCGTCAAGCGTTGAATAGGCCGTCGGGAATGGATTCATTCCTCGAATATGGTTGTAGATAGACTCGCCGCTCATTGTCCAATCGATCTGTTCACGCTCCCGGCTGATGTTCGGGGCAAACGTCACGTCACGCTCGTCTTGCGGCACCGCCTCAATCCACCCTTCTAAGAAGGCAGGAAGCGTACGGATGAGAAGGTCGCTTCCAGCTGCAGCCAATTTATCAAATAAAGACCCGACCGTATCCGTTTCCTCGATTGGCACGATGGTATTGGCAATCATGTCACCTGCATCTAATTTGTCGACCATGTACATAATCGTCACACCTGTCTCCGACTCCCCATCAAGGATGGCTTGATGAATCGGAGCACCTCCACGATATTTCGGAAGGAGCGACGCATGTACGTTGATGGCTCCGTGAGGCGGGGCCTCTAGTAAGGCGGTCGGCACGATTTGTCCGTACGCCGCCGTCACAATCAAATCAGGCTTCAGCTCTAAAATGTCTGCGTAGTCGGTTCGCACTTTTTCAGGCTGCAACACGGGAATACCGTGGCGTAGCGCACACTCTTTCACCGGAGTCGGCTTAAGTTCACGTTTTCGCCCGACCGGTTTATCCGGTTGCGAGACGACACCTACGACATTGTATCCTTCTTCAAGCAGTCGCTCAAGTACTGATACGGCAAACTTCGGCGTTCCCATGAAGACGATGCGTTTGTCTTTTCCAGGGTTCGGGACGGCGAGCTTGTCTGTGAACAAGACCCCATCTAAATGATCCATCTCATGTTGGATCGCGCGAGCGAAAAAGCCGCTCGCTTGAATTGTATGCGTCCGCCCTTTCACATCTTGATTTTTGACGACGATCGACTCGTGTCGTTCGACGAATCCGAATTCGCCTGGGATACTCAAACATCCCTCTAGCCCCACTTCTCGACCAGATGTTTCAATGATTTCCGGGTTGATCAAGACAAGTGGGCCCGTTTCATCATCGGTATGGACGACCGCGAGCCGCTGGTTCAAATTGACTTGCGGTGCCGCGAGGCCGACTCCATCATACTCATACATCGTATCAAACAATCGGTCGACAGTTTGACGTAATTTTTTATCAAACTTCGTCACCGGTTCGCACGTTACGCGCAAAATGTCATTTGGTACTTCTACTATTTTATACATCTCTCTCCACCTCACATGAATACGTATGGATTCACATCGATACTCATTTGATATTCTTTCTTGCTGATTGCTTTGGCTCTCGCTTGCTGTAATCGTGCCAGCTCCACATAGAGTGCCTCAGGTTGTTTCGTTTTAATGAATACTTGATAACGATAGGCGTTCTTCAACTTCGATAACGGCGCGGGTATCGGTCCATTCAGGCGGCTGTTCTCAACGTGCGCTTGTAAAAAATCTGATGCGAACAATTCTGCCTCTGCCTTGGCGACAAGGGGATTTTCTGCCGAAAACGTGACGAGCGTCAAAAACCAGTAAGGCGGATGGTTCCCGACTTTTCTGAGTCCCATCTCTTTGGCGAAAAATGTCTCATAATCATGTTCACTCGCAGTCTCGATCACATAATGGTCCGGGTTATACGTTTGGACGAACGCCTCACCCGGAAGTTTTCCGCGCCCGGCTCTTCCTGCCACTTGGGTGACGAGTTGGAAGGTCCGTTCGGTCGCCCGAAAATCAGGCATTCCGAGTGTCGCATCCGCCGCAAGTACCCCGACGAGTGTGACGTTTGGGAAATCGAGCCCCTTGGCAATCATCTGCGTGCCAAGTAAGATGTCGGCCTCCCCTTCTTCGAAACGACGCAACAACTGCTCATGTGATCCTTTTCGAGATGTCGTATCCTGGTCCATTCGGATGATGCGTGCTTCTGGAATCCGGTTCAACAGTTCCGTTTCGATTTTTTGCGTGCCCGACCCGAACTGTTTGATTTTCTTACTGTTGCAGGATGGACATGTCGACGGCATGCCGACCTCGTAACCACAATAGTGACACTTCAATCGGTCCCCATACTGATGATATGTCAAATTGACGGCACAATGGGGACATGTCATGCCTTCACCACAGTCCCGGCACATAACGAACGTCGTGAACCCACGACGGTTCAATAAAATGACACACTGCTCTTTTTTCTCGATCCGGTCGAGAATGCCTTGAAACAATTCTTCCGAGAACATCGTCGTATTGCCTTTCGCCAACTCCCGGCGCATGTCAATGATATGGACCGGTGGCATCTCTCCGCCATACCGTTCTTTCAAATGCAAATAGCGATAGACGCCTTTTTGTGCCCGAGCATACGATTCAAGTGACGGGGTCGCACTGCCTAACACGACAGGACAACCGTGATAACGAGCCCGCCAGATGGCAACATCGCGCGCATGATAACGGGGATTTTCCTCTTGCTTGTACGTCGTCTCGTGCTCTTCATCTAAGATGATCAGACCGAGTCGGTCGAGCGGGGCAAAGATGGCAGAACGGGCACCGACGACGACGTCGACTTCATTTCGTTTAATCTTACGCCACTCGTCGTACTTCTCACCTTTAGACAAAGCACTGTGCAACACGGCGACCCGATCGCCGAAACGACGCTTGAAGCGTTTGACCATCATCGGGGTCAAACTAATTTCAGGAACGAGTAAGATGGCCTGCTTGCCTTCATCGATGACTTGTCCGATTGATTCTAAATAGACTTCGGTCTTCCCACTCCCCGTCACACCGTGGACGAGTAACGTCTCACCCGCTTCAGCCTCCTGTATGGCCAAGACGGCACTTGCCTGACTGTCATTCAATTGAACCGATTCCTCGACTTGCTCGATCGTCGCGTACGGGTCACGGTTCAACTCGACCTCGGTCAATCGAACCGCTCCGAGGTCGGCAAGTTTTTGCAGTTGTGGACGAGTCAGACCAATTTGACGTAGTGCCGACCAATACATGCGTGGTGTCTCCTTTAGTAGGTTGACCGCTTCAAGTTGTTTTTTCGCACGTTTCGACACGACCGTTGCATCGAGGAGCTCGACGACGACGTCGGTCTTAACAGTCTTCTTTTCTTTTAAGACGGGCGCTAAGATCAGCTCCCCTTTTTTAGCGAGTCCAAGAATGACCGATTGGACTTCTTTTGGATACTCCGATAAATGCGTTCCGAGGCGGACCCCATCAGGCACATGCCCTTCTTTGATTTCTTTGTCATAACTCACCTTGAGCGCGGCCGGAAGCATCGCGAGCAGGGCAGATGATCGAAAGCAAAGTGTCGTCTCCTTCACATGAATGGATAAAGCGAGCAGTTCATCGGTGAGTGAAGATTCCTCATCTAACAGCGCTTCTAACGGTTTTAATCCATCTCTCGTCCCATCTGACGTGCCGACGACGATCCCGAGCAGACGACGGGACCCGAATGGGACAGAGACGCGCATGCCCGGTTCAATCAAAGCCTCAAATTGTTTAGGTACTTCGTAATCAAACGGACGATCAATCGTGATCACCGGTGCATCGACATGTACATGTGCAATCATCGGACCGCTTCCTTAAAGTGTGTGAGCAACTCGAACGCTAACTGTTTCTTCGACTGTTTCGGAAGTCGATGTGTCGTCCCATCTGCATGGAACAAGACGACTTCATTGTCGTCCGCTCCGAATCCGACGTCACTGCCAGACACATCGTTCGCCACGAGGTAATCGACGTTCTTCCGTTTCAGCTTAGCTGCCGCATGCTCCTCGAGTCGTTCCGTCTCAGCAGCAAATCCGACCAACACTTGATGGGTCTTCTTCTCACCGAGTGATTTTAAAATGTCTGTCGTTTCTTCAAGTTCGATCGTGAGTGGACCGTGAACTTTTTTATGTTTTTCCGAATGCACCGTTTTCGGACGATAATCCGCAACTGCCGCCGATTTCACGACGAGGTCTGAAGCCTCAAAGCGGCTCGTCACTTCGCGCAGCATCTCCTCACTTGACTTGACGGGAACCGCTGTCACGCCATCTGGGACAGGAACTTGAAGCGGGCCATGGACGAGCGTGACACGGGCGCCCATGTCTCGAGCCACCTCAGCGAGTGCGACGCCCATTTTTCCAGACGAGTCGTTGGATAAGTAACGGACGGGATCGATGCGTTCGACAGTCGGGCCAGCCGTGATCAAGACATCTTTTCCAAGATATAGTTTCGGGACGAATTGGCTTTCGATGATGCGAACTAAGTCTTCCGGTTCAGGCAGACGTCCCCCACCAATCCATCCGCAAGCCAAGTTGCCGACACCTGGTTCAATCAACTGATAGCCGTATGATTTTAGCGTCTCGATGTTGCGCTGTGTGGCAGGATGTTCGAGCATGTTCACATTCATCGCCGGTGAGATGATGATCGGGCACTTCGCAGCCAAAATGGACGTCGTAATGAAGTCATCCGCAATCCCGTTCGCCAATTTTGCGATCGTATTTGCCGTCGCCGGGGCCACGACAATCAAATCGCTCGAGTCGACGACATCGATATGAGCAATTTTTGTCGGGTCATGCTCTTCGAACACGTCCGTATAGACCGGGTTGCGACTGAGCGCCTGGAAGGTCGCCTGACCCACGAATTGTTCTGCCGACTTCGTCATCGCGACGCGAACATTCGCTCCGGCTTGAACCAATTTCGACGTGAGCGCACACGCCTTGTAGGCGGCGATGCCACCACTCACACACAACAAAATAGTACGATCCTTCACCATTCCCAAACTCCCCCTTATAGACAATGAGACCCAAGTCGCAAACGACTTGGGTCACACTTCATCCGTTGTTTTTTTCGTTCACGATGATTGTCGTATCACCCGAAAATAGTTCTTCTAACGCTTGACCGACCGGCTTATATGATTTTGGCTCGGCGATTTTTAGTGCTTTTCCATCTTGAATCTGACGCGCCCGTTTCGCAGCGACCGTAACGATCGTGTATTTTGACGGGATAATACGTTGTAGGGCATCAATCGAAGGGTATAACATTAAATGACCTCCATCATGGCTTTTTTATAGAGTGACGCAACACGTTCACGTTTACAATGCTCAGCTGTCACAATCGCTTTAATTCGATCGATGGCTTTGTCGACCTCGTCGTTCGTGACGACATAATCGTAGGCGTCCATCAACTCGATTTCTTCACGCGCGACGAGCAGGCGTTGCTTAATGACTTCTTCTGACTCCGTGCCTCGTCCAATCAGACGATTGCGAAGTTCTTGGAGGCTTGGTGGTGCCAGGAATAAAAAGACGGCTTCCGGGAGGAGTTCCTTCACTTGGAACGCTCCTTGCACCTCAATTTCAAGAATGACATCTTGGCCGCTTTCGAGCGTTTCACGTACCCACTCTACAGGCGTACCGTAATAGTTACCGACAAATTCGGCATGTTCAAGCAATTCTTTTTGTTCGATCATCCGTTCGAACTCTTTTCTCGATTTGAAGAAGTAATGCACCCCTTCAACTTCCCCTTCACGTGGTTTCCGGGTCGTCGCCGACACCGAATATTGAAGGTTGTTGTCCTCTTCCTCTCGAAGAGCACGGCAAACGGTCCCTTTTCCGACACCGCTCGGTCCAGACAAAACGATTAATAATCCTCGTTCTTTAAAATTCACTGCAAGACCTCCATCTTCTAACATCACATTTAATTATAATAGCAGTCAATCAATTGTCCCGGCAAGAAGAAGTTCGGATTTCCTACTCCAATAGTACCATATTTTCTGTTTTTCTGATAACGTAGAGACAGAAAATGAACAAAGGTGATGAGATCATTGGCTTATGATGGATTAATGACATATCGTGTCGTACAAGAATTACAATCGCTCGTCGGAGGACGAATCAATAAGGTACATCAACCGTATTCGCTCGATTTGATGCTTCAAATTCGCTCAAATCGTCAGAACGCGCAACTTTTGATATCAGCAAACGCAATGTATGCCCGTCTTCAATTGACGGATACAATGATTAAAAACCCGCAAGAACCGCCGATGTTTTGCATGATGCTCCGCAAACATGTGGAAGGTGGATTCATCACGGCGGTCGAACAAATCGGACGAGACCGTGTCATCGTCATTTCGGTCCGCTCTCGTAACGAGCTCGGTGATGAAGAATCAAAGAAATTATACATCGAATTGATGGGGCGCCACTCGAACGTCGTCTTAACGACGGAAGAAGGCAAAATATTAGATGCCATCAAACATCTCCCGCCTTCCCAAAACACGTATCGGACCATCATGCCGGGTAGTGACTATCTCCTTCCGCCGGAACAACACAAGTTCGACCCATTGACGGAGATGACAGAAGGATTGAAACGAATCGATTGGAACGCCGGCAAGCTCGATAAACAGATTGTCGCCACGTTCGCCGGCGTCAGTCCGCAAATCGCACAGGAAGTCGTTCATCTCGCAAAAACGCCAAATCGCGACTCCTTACAACAAGCGTTTGAGAACGTTCTTCGTCAACTCGATGGTCCCTACGTTTTCCAACAACTTGCGAACGGTAAAGAACGATTCGCTCCGATTGTGTTGACAGCCGGGGACATCGAATCCGAGGAAACATATGAATCGAGTAAAGAAGTGCTCGACCGTTTCTACTATGAAAAAGCGAACCGTGACCGTGTGAGACAACAAGCACACGATATTGAACGGCTCTTGAAATCAGAACTCGAAAAAAATCAATTAAAACGCCGCCGCCTTTTGGATGATTTGAAAGCGACAGAACGGGCAGATGAGTTCCAAAAATACGGCGAGTTGTTGACGACGTATTTATTCCAACTCGAGAAAGGGATGCACGTCGCCGAAGTCGTCGATTATTATGACGAGAACGGTGCAATCCTCTCCATTCCGCTCGATCCACTCAAAACACCGAATGAGAATGCGCAGCAATATTATAAGAAATACAACAAACTAAAAGTCGCAAAAGTAGAAGTGAAGAAACAGATTGAGTTGAACGATGCAGAAATCGAATATTTAGAGACGCTCATCGCCCAACTCGACGTCGCTTCCCCGTCCGACCTTCTTGAAATTCGCGAAGAACTCGCTGAAGAAGGATACATCCGTCAAAAGCGTCAAAAGAAAAAAGCGAATCCGAAGATTTCGCTTGAAGCGTATACGTCCTCGACTGGAACGGAGTTCTTTGTCGGAAAGAACAATACGCAAAACGACTATCTGACGTTCAAATTCGCACGACGTGATGAGATTTGGCTTCATGCCAAAGATATTCCTGGGTCTCACGTGATCATCCGCTCGACGGAACCAGACGAGACGACATTACTAGAAGCCGCATCAGTCGCCGCCTACTTCTCAAAAGCACGTGCATCAAGTGGCGTGCCTGTCGATTACACGCGTGCCCGTTTCGTGAAAAAACCGAGCGGTGCGAAACCGGGATTTGTCATCTATACAGATCAACAAACCGTCTACGTGACACCGGATGAGCAATTGATGAAGTCATTGAAACAATCGTGAACATGAAGACCCGCCATCGTGATGGCGGGTCCAGACTATAGACAAAGTATAGGTCTTATGCCCAATCCGGACACGGCTCGCTTTCCTAGGGGCAAGCAGGGAGCCGCATCGCGACTGCGTCACTGCTGGGTCTCCCTTTGCTTGCTATTCCCTCAGGAGTCTCGCCTGCCCGTTCTTGGTCACCTTTTGTCCTTCGTCCCATATAATAGTGTGAGAAGAACACACAGGGGGCGGATCTAATGATCAACAAGTCGACACGATCCATCCTTCGCGGTCTGACGAACGGAACGGATGTTGAACGGCGGCCCGAGTCGGATGATCTCGGGGTCGATGACGGGCGGGCTCGGCGTCTACTTTTCCTTCCCCCTGATACATCGATTCGAAGTAAGTATCGAGCTTCTTCTTCGGCCGTCGAGGCATTGGAAGAAGACAAACGGCCGCCAGATGACGACCGTTTGCGTTGCTCGCCCGACGGCGCCCCGACTCCTACAGGAAAGCAATCCGACGGAGACCCAGCAGCGACCTAGGTCGCGATGCGGCTCCGGGATTGCCTGAGGAAAGCGTGGGCGCCGGAAGGACGAGTTCGAACATGTTATTTGTCAACAAGCTGGACCCGTCATGATCATGGCGGGTCTTCTACGTATAGAGTTCAGATTTTCGGATCATGCTTAAACGCCTCGAGCTGTTCATGATAGTCGAGCAAATGCCCATGTAAAATTTCTGAAACGGATAAATCCTCATGTGGAAGTTTGAAGAGCGAATAGGGCTTGTCACATGTATAGAGAATGTCATGATGATGCGCTAGTAAATATAAAAATTCTGACTCAAATGCCTGTCGCTCTTCCTCGCTCATCAACAGGAAGGCTTCTCGATGCTCGGCGAGACTCTCTAACAACAAGACCAGCTTGTCTTCAAGGTGAATCAACAATCGGTACTGTTTGATTGTCATATGCTTCAATTTGACGTTCGTCACTTTCATGTCCTCTTGGAGCATCATATGAAGCTCTTGATGGCCAAGGATGCGGGCTCGCGTCTCGAGCAGTTCTGCCGGGGAACCGACGAGCTCTCGCCAATGATGAAACAGATAAGAAGAAGTCTTACGTATCTCGTTCAACAATCGGTCCTCATAACGGGGTGGCATGAATGCGTAATTGACACCGAGTGAAACGAACACACCGACCGCCGTCAGTAACGAACGGGTCCACGCATAATGAAAGAAATCCGAAGTGGGACTTTCGAGCATCATGACGATGGCAAACGCCGCATACGTCGACATGTGGGTTTTATCGAACGTCGTGTTAAGCGTGAGCGAGACGATGACAGCTAATCCAATCGAGAGCGGATTGACACCGAACAAATAGACGATGAAAAGTCCACACATAAGACCGACGACCGTTCCGAATATGCGGCTGAACACGATTTTAGATGACCGCTTGACGGTCGGTTGCATCGCCACGACTGCTGCGATGGCACCCATCCCTGAATAGATCCCGAAGATGTACCACGAGATGGCGACGGTGATGGCAACGGCGATTCCGGTTTTTAACGTACGTAACCCGACTTTCGGGATGTATCGTTTTCCATTCATTTCAGTTCGACCTTCCCTGTCTCAGAAATCAGTTCCACCACCGGTCGATTCGATGTCGACAATTGATACACACCCGGTTCGACTTCTTCGTAGCGGTCGCTACTCGAGACTTTTCCAGTCGTCGTCACGTTCACTTGTCCTGTCGCATGTTTCGGCGCGTAACTAAGTGTCCCGGCTTCCGTCTGGATGGTCATCGCTTGATTGACGACGACATCGCTGACAGTCGCATGACGATAGGACCGAATGTCACCGGTCACAAGTCGTGCCGATTCGATGGTCGTATCGCTTTTCGATTCAATCCGTAGACGATCACTATCAATTTGTTTCAAATTGACCGCATTCACATCCATGACAATCGTCTTCGCATTCAATCCTTGTCCTGTCACCTGCTCCGCTCCTAGATGAACCGAAGTCATCGAGCTCGGCAAAGCGACTTTAATCTTATAGCGCGACGGTTCATCGCTCGCTCGACTTCCGAAATAACTGAACCATCCATATCGCTCGACGACGTAGATCGTGTCCCCGACTGATTTGACTTTGATGCGGCGTTCTTTCGAATTGGTCTGCATCACTTCAATCTGTACCTTTTCATTTGGACTACGAACGAATTCCACGTTCCCATGGTCGGTATCGAGTCGCAATTTCTTCATTTGATATCGGTCTTCATACTGGTCTCCTAGCGCTAATAGATGACTGAATACAAATAAATTCACAAAAAAGAGCGCTGGGATGATGGTCAAGACGAGACCGAAGGCGATTTTACGATGTTTTGGAATTGCACGAAATCGTGCGTTCCATGTCTTCTCTTTACTTCTTGAATACGCCATATGCCTCTCCTTTTCGAATCACTTCCGTTATTTTACCATGAAGTATGACATATGCCGAATCGAAAAAGAATCCGCCCGAAGGTGGATTCTTAAGAGGTGACGAGGTCGCTCCAGGCACGAGGGTCTTCTTGCCAGTCACGAAGCGAATCGAGCTCCGAACGGTTGAGGACGCCCGTATTTTCGGCCACTTCAATTAATTCTGAGAACGTCGTCAACGACGTCGCCGACAGATTTGCATTGGCTAGATTCTTCTCGAGAACTGGTAATCCGTACGAGAAGATGGCTTGAATTCCAGTGACTTCACCGCCCGCCTCACGTATCGCTAGGGCAGCATCGATACTCGACATCCCTGTCGACAATAAATCCTCGATGACGAGCACTCGAGCGCCTATCTCGAATCTTCCTTCAATTTGATTGCCTTTCCCATGCCCTTTTGCACTCGACCGGACATAAATGAACGGGAGACCGAGTCGGTCAGCGAGCAACGCCCCGTGAGGGATACCTGCCGTGGCCGTCCCTGCAATTACATCGACTTCAGTCGGATTCACTGACTTCACCAATCCATCGACGATGACTTGACGCACTTTCGGAAAACTGAGTGTGAGTCGATTGTCACAGTAGATTGGACTCTTCAATCCGCTCGACCATGTATACGGCTCAGTCGGTGATAGTGTGACGGCTTCAATCTGTAAAAGTGCCTCAGCGATTTGTTTCATTCATTAGTCCCCATTCCTTCATAAATTGGTCGTACATGGCCATCGGATCAGTCGCACGTGTAATCGGTCGACCGACGACGATTGAGTGAACACCCGCCAGTCTCGCTTCATGAGGCGTCGCGATACGGACTTGATCATCCTCGGTTGCACCGAGTCGGATGCCCGGTGTGACCGTCATGAACGTGTCCCCGAGTTTCTGATGAATCGCTTTCGCTTCCTGGACGGATGAGACTACTCCGTCAAGTCCCGCCTGCTTCGCAAGTGTCGCTTGTCTGAGCACGGCTTGATCGAGTCGTCCGGCAATCCCGAGCTCTATCTGCATCATGCGCTCATCTGTCGACGTCAACTGTGTGACCCCGATCAATCGAGTCGTATCATTCTCTTGGCGTAACCCATCTAACGCATAGCGCATCATCTTTTCGCCACCTAATGTGTGGACATTCGTCACAGCCACCCCGAGTTTTCCGATTTGTCGCATCGTACGGCGTGCCGTCTCCGGGATATCGTGTACTTTCACATCAAGGAAAACCGGATAACCCTCGTCGACCAATTCTTCGACAAAGCGTGCGCCTTCCCGATAAAAGAGTTCCATCCCGACTTTAACAGCCGGTCGGTTTGAAAATCGTTTCAACAAATGAAACGCTTCGTCCCGCGTTTCCACGTCAAGGGCGAGATACAAGTTGCGCATAGGCCTTCCCCCTCACATCCAAAATATGTTCGATTCCGAGTGAATCGAGTCGTGCCGGTAATGCTTCGATGATTTCCTGGCAGACGTATGGATTTTCAAAGTTCGCCGTCCCAACAGCAACGGCAGACGCCCCGGCATAAATGAACTCAAGCACATCGTCGACCGTGCGAACCCCGCCCATGGCGATAATCGGTATGTTGACCGCTTGCGCGACTTCATACACCATCCGGACCGCCACCGGTTTGATGGCCGGACCGGATAACCCACCGATTCGGTTCGCTAAAATCGGTCGCCCTGTCTCGATATCGATTCGCATCCCAACGAGTGTATTGATCATCGTCAAACCGTCCGCACCGGCCGCCTCGACGGCTCGCGCCATGTCCGTGATCGACGTGACGTTCGGAGACAGTTTGACATAGACCGGCTTACTCGAAGCCACTTTGACGAGTCGCGTGAGTTCTGCGGCCATCACTGGGTCCGTCCCGAACTGCATGCCCCCACATTTCACGTTCGGACATGAGATGTTCAATTCGATGGCTTTTATCGTCGGGTCGGCGCTGATTCGACGGGCGACTTCCACGTATTCATCTGGCGTCGAACCGGCAACGTTGGCGATGATCTCCGTGTCGAACGTCGAGAGGAATGGTAATTTGTCTTCGATGATAGCATCGACGCCTGGATTTTGAAGTCCGATTGCGTTGAGCATACCCTGTGCCGTCTCGGCAACACGTGGGGTCGGATTTCCGAATCTCGATTCCTCCGTCGCTGCCTTGATCATGATGCCTCCTAAGATGGAGAGGTCATACAGTTTCGCGAATTCCTCCCCAAATCCGAAACATCCGGAAGCCGGAATGATTGGGTTTTTTAAACGAAGACCTGGTAACTCGACATTCAATCTCATAACAGCACCTCTTCCGCATTGAATACCGGTCCGTCACTACAGACTTTCACATAGCCCCCCGGTGCTTGACAGACACAGGCAAAACAAGCACCGATGCCACAACCCATCCGATTCTCGATTGAGAGATATCGTTCAGGAATGGGGGAAGTGGCGACGGCCTTTAACATCGCTTCCGGACCACAGCTGAACAAGACATCCGCCTCGACGCGTGCGAGGGGGCCCGTGACAAAGCCAGGCTCCCCGTGACTACCGTCTACTGTCGTGATGATCGTCTCCCCCAGTTCACGAAAAGCTTCTTCATAAAAGACGCTTTCTTTTGAATCAAACCCGAGAATCGCAATCGTTTCAATTCCCATCTCATGTAGTCGGCGTCTGACGTAGTAAAGAGGTGGGACCCCAATTCCTCCTCCGACCAGGACGACCCGCTTTCCATGTTGCGCTAGAGGAAAACCGTTCCCGAGCGGACCAAGGACATCTAGTGTGTCCCCGACGCGCTTCTCCGAAAGCTCAGTTGTCCCTTCCCCAATCACTTTATATAAGAATGTAATTTCGTCCCCCTCGACGTTCGCCACCGATAACGGTCGACGTAACAGACCGGACGTCTTGATGTGAAAGAACGTCCCAGGGGCGATTTCCACCCCAGGGCAACGGACTTTCATTTCCATCGTCGCTTTGGCGATTTGTCGATTGCTGACAATCGTCACGTCATGTCTCATACCATCACCCCGAACGTTGTGAATGACGGGATGCTGACCGTTTGGAACGATAGGCTTTCAATGACTTGCAACAAGGCTTCGACTGTATCGAGCGAGGTAAGGCAAAGCGTGCCCTGCTCGGCGGCCGTTCTTCGAATCAAGAACCCGTCTTTCGTGACGAGTGCGTCGCGACTCGTTGTATTGATGATCAAGTCGACGTCTCCTCGCTCGATCACACTGAGCATCGTTTCACCGTCTTCTTGAATTTTCCCGACTCGACGAACACGCATCTGTTCCGCTTCGAGACAATCAGCCGTTCCACTCGTTGCCATGAGTCGGAAACCGAGGCGGTCGAATCGTTTGGCCAAGGCGATGGCCTCATCCTTGTCATGGTCGGCAATCGTCATGAGCACGTTCCCTTTCAAGGCGATGTTCATCCCTGCTGCAACGAGCCCTTTATAGAGCGCTTTTTCGAGCGTGCGATCTGTCGCCATGACCTCCCCTGTCGACTTCATCTCAGGTCCGAGCGATGGATCTACCTCTTTCAATTTCGCGAACGAGAAGACCGGTACTTTGACCGAGATACTGTCCGACTCAGGATGAATGCCTGTCCCAAGACCGAGTTCTTTCAAACTCGTCCCAAGAATCGTTCGCGTAGCAATTCGTGCGACCGGTAACCCCGTCACTTTCGAGATGAATGGGACCGTCCGGCTCGCACGTGGGTTCACCTCGATGACATACAAGTCATCCGCATAGACGAACTGGATGTTGAGCAGACCTTTGATGCGGAACGCTTTCGCCAACTTGATCGTATAATCGACGACTTTTTGTTTCAGTTCTTCACTGAGTCGTTGCGGCGGATAGACGGCAATCGAATCACCCGAGTGTACGCCGGCACGTTCGATATGCTCCATGATGCCTGGGATATAGACGTCCGTCCCGTCACAGATGGCATCGACTTCAATCTCAATCCCTGTCAAGTAGCGATCGATGAGAACCGGTCGATCTTTTGAGGCGATGACCGCATGTCGCATGTACCGTTCAAGCTCAGACTGTTCATATACGATTTCCATCGCCCGTCCGCCGAGCACGTACGATGGTCGGACGAGTACCGGATAGCCGAGTTCGTTCGCACAAGCGACGGCCTCTTCCACATTTGTCGCCGTCTTCCCAGGTGGTTGAGCCAATCGTTCCGCTGACAATGTGGCTTCGAACGCCTTCCGGTCTTCGGCACGGTCGATATCTTCGAGGGTCGTCCCAAGAATTTTCACACCGTTCGCTTCTAGCGATGCCGCTAAGTTGATGGCAGTCTGTCCACCGAATTGGACGATGACACCTAGCGGGTTCTCGTTCTCGATGACCTCCAACACGTCTTCTGTCGTCAACGGCTCGAAGTACAACCGATCGGAGATGGAGAAGTCTGTCGAGACCGTTTCCGGGTTGTTGTTGATGATGATGGCTTCATATCCTGCATCTCGAATCGTTTCGATCGAGTGAACGGTCGCATAGTCGAACTCGACACCTTGTCCAATTCGAATCGGACCTGATCCAAGGACGAGGATGGACTCCCGGTCTGTCTTCACCGCTTCGTTCTCCACTTCATACGTCCCGTAGAAGTACGGTGTCTCCGATGCGAACTCGGCTGCGCACGTATCGACCATCTTATAGACGGGACGAATGTTCCATTCTTTCCGTTTCGTGCGAACTGCTTCTGTATCCATCGACAGCATACGGGCGATTGCCACATCACTGAACCCTAGACGTTTCACATCAAGCAAACGTTCTGATGTCAACGGCTCCGCCACGAGTTGTTGCTCTGCTTGCCAGATGCGATTCAATTTCTGTAAGTAGAATCGATCGATTTTTGTCAATTGGTGTAGCGTTTCTACCGTGTACCCGCGACGAAGGGCCTCATAGACGATGAACAAACGCTCGTCTGTCGGATGAATGAGTCCATGCTCGAGCTGTTCTGTGTCTAGTTCTTGAAGTTGTGGAAGGTGGAGTTCTTCCATACCCAGTTCAAGCGAGCGAACCGCTTTTAGCAGAGCCTCTTCTAAATTCCGACCGATGGCCATAACCTCACCCGTTGCCTTCATTTGTGTGCCTAAGCGGCGATCCGCGGACTCAAACTTATCGAAGGCGAAGCGTGGGATTTTAGCGACGACGTAATCGAGCGCCGGTTCGAACGAGGCGTAGCTCGTCTCTGTGACCGGGTTTTTCAATTCTGATAGCTTGTAACCGACAGCGACTTTCGCAGCAAGCTTGGCAATCGGATAGCCTGTCGCTTTTGATGCGAGCGCTGAACTCCGTGAAACACGTGGATTCACTTCGATGACGTAGTACGTGAAACTGTCTGGGTCGAGTGCGAATTGGATGTTACATCCACCTTCAATCCCGAGCGCCCGAATGATATCGAGCGAGACGCTGCGTAACATCTGATAATCCCGATCTGATAGCGTCTGCGTAGGGGCGAATACGATTGAGTCACCGGTGTGGACTCCAACCGGGTCAAAGTTTTCCATCGCACAGACGATGATCGCTTGATCACTCGAGTCACGCATGACCTCGAACTCGACTTCTTTCATCCCGGCAATCGATTTCTCCAACAAAACTTGCGTAACAGGACTCGCCTTTAATCCAGATTCAACGATTTGCTCAAACGATTCCCGGTCATGGGCAATCCCGCCACCGGTTCCCCCGAGCGTGTACGCAGGTCGGATGATGATCGGGTATCCGATCCGTTCCGCAAATCCCCAGGCAGACTCGAGCGTATGAACGATCTCACTTTCAGGTACGCCGTGACCGAGTTCGAACATCAAGTTACGGAACTGTTCCCGGTCCTCCGCCTGAACGATCGCAGACAATTTTGTTCCAAGAAGTTCCACGCCACAATCCCGCAGGACGCCCCGTTTGTCGAGTTCAAAAGCCAAGTTCAAACCCGTCTGCCCGCCAAGCGTGGCAAGGAGTGCATCTGGACGTTCCTGCCGGATGATTCGCTCGATAAATTCTGGTTCGAGCGGTTCGATATAGACACGGTCCGCCGTCGTCGGATCTGTCATGATGGTGGCTGGATTCGAGTTGACGAGTATGACTTCGTAGCCTTCTTCTTTTAAGGCAAGACATGCCTGTGTACCAGCATAATCAAACTCCGCTGCTTGTCCGATTACAATCGGTCCTGATCCGATTACGAGAATTTTCTGAATATCTGGTCGTTTTGGCATGTCAAATTCCCACTTTCTGTTTGTTTTCTTGTACGAGTTGCATGAATCGGTCAAATAAGTCGTTGGCGTCGAACGGTCCCGGTGCTGCCTCCGGATGATACTGTACCGAGAATGTCGGGTAATCGAGATGTCTTACCCCTTCAATCGTTCCGTCATTGACCGCACGGTGTGTGACGATGAGCCGTGTATCGAGCAGTGATGTCTCTTCAACCGCATATCCATGGTTTTGAGAAGTGATGGTCACGGCACCGGTTTCAAGCTCAAGCACCGGATGATTCGCGCCACGATGTCCGAACGGAAGCTTGAAGGTGTTCGCACCGTTTGCGAGAGCAATCAGCTGGTGACCGAGACAAATCCCGAACATCGGTGTCGTCGGCATCAGTTGCTCGATGAGCGGCAGTGCTGTCGGAACGTCTTTTGGATCTCCCGGTCCATTTGACAACATGATGCCGTCCGGCTCATACCGTAATACGTCCTCTGCCGTCACATCGTGTGGGAAGACGATGACCTCACAATCTCGTTTCATCAACTCACGCATGATTCCAAGCTTTGCCCCGAAGTCGATCAAAGCGATGCGAAGGCCGGTTCCCGTACTCACATATGTCCGCTTCGTCGATACGCGTGCGACTTGATCGTTCGGCGATTCTTCATCAAAACGGGTCCGCACCTCGTCCCACGTCAACTCTCCATCGATGAGGACGCCGCGCATGACCCCTTTCGCTCGTAAATGACGTGTCAACATCCGTGTATCGATATCCGAAAGTCCCGGAATGCCGAAGCGGGTGAGTGTCGAATCGAGTGTCGCCGTTGAACGGAAGTTCGAAGGCGTATCGCATGCTTCTTTTACAATCAACGCTTTTGCCATCGGAATCGTCGTTTCAAAATCCTCACGATTGACGCCATAGTTCCCAATCAATGGGTTCGTCAATACAATCATTTGGTCGCAGTATGATGGATCTGATAAGATTTCTTGGTATCCTGTCATCCCTGTCTGGAAAACGACTTCTCCCATCGTATCAGCCGGTGCCCCGAATCCTTTACCGACAAAATTCATTCCATCCTCAAGCCATAATGTTCGTTTCATCAAATCGCCCCTTATATACAATTTCGCCGCCGACCATCGTCATGACCGGCCATCCGACAAGTTCTTTCCCTGCGAACGGTGTATTCTTTCCTTTTGAGTAAAATGTCGTAGGATCGACCGTCCGAGACGTTTCCGTATCGATGAGAATCAGGTCCGCATCCATCCCAACTTTCAATTCTCCTCTCGATAAACCGAATACGTCACTCGGACGTTTCGTCATCCAGTCGAGCAACTGATGCTCCTCCATGACGCCAGTTTTTACAAACGTCGTGTACAGAAGTGGAAAGGCAGTCTCGAAGCCGGTAATTCCAAACGGAGCCCGCTCTATCCCTTGTGCTTTTTCTTCTGCTGTATGGGGGGCATGGTCCGTTGCAATCATATCGATCGTCCCGTCAAACAATCCCTCAAGGAGGGCCTGTCGATCATCCTCGCTTCGGAGCGGTGGGTTCATCTTGAAGTTTGCATCGAACCCAGGGATATCGTCCTCACTCAAGACGAGATGATGCGGCGTCACTTCTGCGGTCACGTGGATGCCGGCTCGTTTCGCATCCCGAATGACACGAACCGATTGGCGGGATGAGACGTGACAGACATGATAATGACACCCTGTCTCTTCAGCAATCAACACGTCGCGAGCGATATGGATGCTCTCCGCAAGGCTCGGAATGCCTTGAATGCCATGCGCCTCACTGAATTTGCCCTCGTGGACCGACCCGGCCTTTAACGTATTGTCCTCACAGTGGGCGACGACCGCTTTGTTCAATCGTTTCGCTTCACGCATGGCTTGTCGCATCACCGCCGCCGATTGGACACCGACCCCATCATCCGTGAAAGCGAAAGCATTTGCGAGCGATTCCATGTCGACCTGTTCTTCCCCGAGCTGTCGTTTTGTGATGGCGGCGTAAGGTAACACACGTACGACCGCATCTTGTTCAATTTTTTGAAGGAGGACGTCCATTGTTTCGCGATTGTCTGGAACCGGTCTCGTGTTCGGCATCGAGCAGATGGTCGTGAACCCGCCCGCCGCTGCCGCCATCGTTCCCGTCCGAATCGTCTCTTTCGCCTCGCCGCCTGGTTCACGCAAGTGGACGTGGACATCGACGAGTCCTGGTGCGAGCAGGTAACCTGTCGCATCGAGGATTTCTTGTCCCGCGGTCTCTCCTTTATAGTCGAGTGATTCGATCTTTCCGTCTTTCACGTGAATGGTTGTCGTGCGTTTCGTTCCCTTGTCATACCATGTCGCGTTTTGAAGTATCATTGTTGTCCTCCTAATGCTCGATTTAAGATGCTCATCCGGGCGTACACCCCATTCTTCATTTGTGGGAAGATGCGTGACCGTTCATGTTCGACCAGACTTCCGGCAATCTCCACATCCCGATTGACCGGAGCCGGGTGCATGATGATGGCGCCTGCTTTCATTCGCTCGACGCGTTCGACCGTCAAACCGAACTGTGTGTGATACGCTTCTTTCGAGAAGACGTCTCCCATGATATGGCGCTCGTGTTGTACACGGAGCAACATGATGACGTCACATTCGCCTAGGATGTCATCGAGTTCTTTTCGCTCTAGCCCCATCGAGTCATCCCACCAAGAGGCAGGACTACAACCGACCACGTTTGCTCCGAGGCGCTTCAAGACGCTTGCGTTCGAGCGGGCGACCCGACTATGGACGAGGTCACCACAGATGGCGACGTTCAATCCTTGGAACGTTCCGAACTCTTCAAAGATGGTGACGAGATCGAGCAATGATTGGGATGGATGTTCCCCGCTCCCGTCCCCTCCGTTTAACACCGGGATATTCAACTTCTCCACAAGTTCGTGATAATAGCCTGCTTCCGGATGTCGGATGACGAGCGCGTCCACGCCGATGGCTTCGAGCGTTTTACACGTATCGTAGAGCGTCTCCCCTTTCGTGACCGATGACGTCGTCACATCGAACGGAATCTCTTGCATGTTCAAGTGGCGCTCGGCCATTTGAAACGAATTTTTCGTACGCGTCGAGTTTTCAAAGAACAGGTTTGCGACCGTTTTCCCATCAAATAGTGGGGGGAGGTCACCTTGCTTGTAGCGCAATGATTCTTCAATCATGCTCATGATCTCATCCAGGGAAAGCGTGTCTAAACTGACGAAGTGTTTGACCGGTTTCACGTTTGTTTGCATCGTATTCATTTCGTCTCCTCCTTTTATTAGAGGCAAAGAGAAAAGGCGCCTCTTCACCGATGTGAAGGGACGCCTTTATCTGGGCAGGGTACACCCAAATAAACGAGCCTTCACTTTGCCGACCTCACGGGATCGAATTAAAAGTTACTTGCTTGTTTCGTTTCTTCAGTTGTGTTGACTTCGACTGCTGTATCGTCTTCTTCATGCGGTAAGATCGCGTTTAACAAAATACCGACGACCGTCGCAAGCGCCATGCCTTGTACCGGGAAGCTCCCGATTTGAACCATCGCACCACCGAGTCCGATGACGAGGATCACCGATGAGATGATCAAGTTGCGCTTTTCTGCCAAGTCGACTTTGTTCTCCACCATCGTCCGTAATCCGTTCGATGCGATGACACCGAACAAGAGGATCGAGATTCCACCTTTGACCGGGTTCGGGATGGTCGAGATGAACGCTTCAATGTGACCGAGGAATCCGAAGCTGATGGCCATGAGTGCTGCCCCGGCGATGACGTAGACACTGTAGACTCGTGTGATGGCCATGACGCCGTTGTTCTCACCGTAAGTCGTACACGGTGGTCCACCGAGTGCAGAGGCGACGGCCTTTCCTACTCCGTCTCCGAGTAGCGTGCGATGGAGACCTGGGTCTTTCATCGTCTCTCGTCCGATGATTTTCGACGTGACCATCTGATCTCCGATATGCTCCGTCATTGTGACGAGCGCGACCGGAACGATGGCGAGAAGGGCCCCGACTTGCCACATCGGCATGTAGTCGATGAACACCATCGTGAAGTTAGGAAGTTGGAAGAGGCTGGCTTGTTGAATCGGCGAGTAATCGATGATACCAAATGCGGCTGCGACTGCGTACCCTCCAACGATTCCAAAGAGGATCGGGACCGCTCCCCAGACACCTTTCAACTTCGTCATAGCGAGCATCGTGATTCCAAGTGTAAGCAGGGCAATCGTCATGAACGTTCCGTTATAGGCACCATCTTGATTCATCGACATGTCGATGGCGACCGGTGCGAGCGAGAGTCCGATGACCATGATGACCGGTCCGACGACGACCGGTGGGAGCAATCGGAGCAACCAGTGGACGCCTGTCTTATAGATGATCAAGGAGACGACACCGTACACAGACCCGGCGACGATTCCGCCGAAGAGTGCGGCTTCGACACCCCATTGCTGGCTGACCGCTATGATTGGGGCGATGTAGGCAAAACTTGAACCTAAGTATGTTGGGACTTTGAAGCGCGTAATCGCTAAGAATGAGAGCGTGGCCACACCGGAAGCGACGAGGGCGACCGATGTATTCAATCCTGTCAAAATCGGGACTAAAATCGTCGCTCCGAACATGGCGAAGACGTGTTGAAGGCTGAATAATAACCATTGTGGAAAGTGAGCTGGACGCTCGTGGATGTGTAGAACAGGTTGTTTCATATTGACTTCTCCTTCCTGGCCTCTCTGGACCACCTTAAAGGTATGCGTTTATTGCTGATGGATCGTGACTTCATCCGCCGCGTCGACTTCACTGAGTCTCACAACGACTTGCTCGGACTTGGACGTCGGAACGTTCTTTCCGATAAAATCTGGTCGAATCGGGAGTTCCCGATGGCCTCGGTCAATCAAGACAGCGAGTTGGATGTAATCCGGACGACCATGGTCGACAAGCGCGTCCATTGCGGCACGAACTGTTCGACCGGTATAGAGGACGTCGTCGACGAGGACGACCGTCTTTCCATTAATATCATGGGGTAGCTCTGTCGCTTTGACTTCAGGGTCTAACGACTTCTTCGATAAGTCATCCCGGTAAAGCGTGATGTCGAGATTGCCGAGTGCGACCGGCTTGCCTTCAATCTCCTCGATTCGGCGAGCGAGTCGGTCAGCGAGCGTTTCGCCTCTCGTCTTGATTCCGACGAGGATGACGTCATCGATTCCTTTGTTTCGCTCGATAATCTCGTGTGCGATTCGGGTCAAAGCACGACGGATGGCTGAGTCATCCAAAATGACTGATTGTTTCACGTGATCCCTCCTTCCAAACTTCAGTAAAAAAGAAGACTCCCTCATCCGGCTGGAAAGGGAGTCTTCATCAAAAACGGCAAACGACTGCCGGGGTTGAATTGACGTACATGTGACCGCGGTCACAATCCTTTCACAGCCTCTCTGGACTGGGTTTAAAGGTGTTATGCTTCCTAGACTATAAATCGGAACGTGACAGAAGTCAACGAGTTTTCTCGATTTTATCCAATTTTGCGAGTTCCGCTTTAAAGTCTTCTGGTAATGGGGCCTCAAACTCCATCCATTCTTTCGTACGTGGATGATGGAACCCGAGCGTTGCCGCATGGAGCGCTTGACCGCCTAAATCAATCGTGCGGCGTGGACCATATTTCGGATCACCGGCGAGCGGATGACCGATATAACGCATGTGTACACGGATTTGGTGCGTGCGTCCCGTCTCTAATTTACACTCCACGAGCGTGAAATCTTTATAACGTTCGAGTAAACGGAAGTGTGTCACGGCTTCTTTTGCGTTCCGGTCCGTCACGGTCATTCGCTGACGATCATTCGTATCACGACCGATCGGAGCTTCAATCGTTCCGAGTTCGTGGACGAGTTCACCATGGACGAGCGCGATATACTCCCGTTTGATTGTCTTGTCTTTCAACTGGCTTGCGAGCGACTCATGAGCTAAGTCATTTTTAGCAACCATGAGAAGACCCGTCGTGTCCTTATCAATCCGATGGACGATTCCTGGACGTTTGACACCGTTGATACCCGAGAGGTCATCACAATGATAAAGTAGCGCATTGACGAGCGTCCCTGACGTGTGTCCGGCTGCAGGGTGAACGACCATCCCGCGTGCCTTGTTGACGACGATGACGTCTTCATCTTCAAAGACAATCTCGAGCGGGATGTCTTCAGGCAACACTTCGAGTTCGACCGCTTCCGGCACATTCACTTCTACTTCATCCCCCACTTGAAGCTTGTAGTTCGCTTTCACGGCACTACCGTTGACGAGGAGGGCCCCCGTCTTGATCCATTCCTGTACTTGCGAGCGTGACCATTCACCACGGTCACTGACCCACTTATCAATCCTTGCCTTTTCATCGGCGACAAAAGTATACGATTCCATTACGATTGTCCCCTTTCTTTGTGTAATTTTTCTTCAAATAAAATCCCGATGACCATCAAGATGACACCGAATGTGAGTGCCATATCAGCCACGTTAAAGATTGGGAAGTTGTATCCGAACGGATACGTATCGACAAAGTCGACGACTTCGCCGCGAAACAAGCGATCGATAAAGTTACCGATGGCACCGGCCAACAGTAATCCGACACTATATCCGAGGAGCTGATAGCCGTTCACTTCTTTGTGCAAGAAGTAAACGAGTCCGGCAACGACGAGGATGGTGATGATAAAGAAGAACGCCATCTGTCCTTCTAACATCCCCCAAGCCGCTCCTTTGTTGCGGTAGGACGTCCAATATAACAAGTTCGGGATGACTTCAATCGATTGACCAATTGTCATCGTCTGAACGACCACCCATTTTGTGAATTGATCGATCAAAATCAAGATGAGCGCCAATCCATAATATCGTTTCATATGCGTCTCCTTTCAAGCCGTTAAGAAACCGGAGTGGGGACGCCACTCCGGTTCGTCTTAACCGATTACTGATGCACAGCGCGGGCAAAGCTCTGGATGCTCTTCGTTTTGTCCAAGCTCTGTCGAGTATGTCCAACAACGTGCACAAGCGGCTCCATCTGCTTTCATGACTGTGATTTTCGTTGTCGCATAATCGACGTCTGCCGTCTCAGCCCACTCCACTTGCGATACTTGAAGCAGTTGGCTGACGTTGTCGATCGTGTTCAACAAGTCGGCAGTCTCTGCTTTTGGTGCGAGAATCAACTTCGCCTCGAGCGGTTTTCCGATCAACTTTTCTCCACGTGCGATTTCAATCGCTTTGAGGACATCGTCACGGAAGACGAGGAATTTCGACCATTTCTCAAGCAACGCTTGTTCGTCAGCAGTCAATGCATCTACTCCTTCTAAATCCGTCAAGAAGATACTTGCTTCCGACTTACCAGGCACTTCTTTCCATGCCTCATCGGCAGTGTGTGGAAGGATTGGAGCCAATAGTTTCGTCAAGAGGACGACGGCATCGTACATGACCGTCTGAACGGCACGACGACGGAGATCGTCTTCACGTTCGATATACAGGATATCTTTTGTGAAGTCGAGGTAGAACGAAGACAACTCGTTGACACAGAAGTTATGAACGAGGTGGTACACGGCCATAAAGTCAAACTCATCATATGCTTTGACAACTTTTGTCTGCAGTTGTTTGAGCTTCGTCGCCATGAAACGGTCCGCTTCCGGCATATCGTCGAATGCGACACGCATCGATGGCTCGAACCCGTTCAAGTTCCCGAGTAAGAAGCGGATTGTGTTACGCATCTTCCGGTAAACTTCTGACACTTGTTTGAAGTTATCGTGTGACGCGCGTACGTCCGACTGGTAATCGACGGATGCGACCCAAAGGCGAACGATCTCGGCGCCATACTGCTTCACGAGATCGTTCGGTGCAATCGTGTTACCGAGCGATTTCGACATTTTGCGTCCGTCCCCATCGAGGACGAATCCGTGACTCAAGACGTTCCGGTACGGTGCTTTCCCAGTCGTCGCAACGGCCGTCGAGAGTGATGAGTTGAACCAACCACGATATTGGTCCGATCCTTCAAGATAAAGGTCTGCCGGACGACGAAGGTTTTCGCGTTCTTCTAATACACCAGCGTGTGAAGAACCTGAATCGAACCAGACGTCCATGATGTCGAGTTCTTTACGGAACTCTCCGTTCGGGCTGTTCGGGTGAGTGAACCCTGCAGGGAGAAGGTCTTTCGCTTCACGCTCATACCAAATGTTCGACCCGTGCTCGCGGAACAAGTTCGCGATGTGGTCAATCGTCTCGTTCGTGATGATTTCCGTTCCATCTTCCGCATAGAAGATTGGGATTGGAACACCCCAAGCACGCTGACGGCTGATGACCCAGTCTCCACGGTCACGGACCATGTTGTAAAGACGTGTCATTCCCCATTCAGGGACCCAATTCACTTCCTCGATTTCACGGAGCATGTCTTCACGGAAATCTTTGATCGATGCGAACCATTGTGGCGTCGCACGGAAGATGACCGGCTTCTTCGTACGCCAGTCATGCGGGTACGAGTGTTTGATGAACTTCAAGTTGAGCAAGTAGCCATTCTCTTCAAGCTTCATACCGATTTGTTTGTTCGCATCTTCGTAGAAGAGCCCCTCGAAACCAGGGGCTTCGTCTGTCATGTAGCCACGGTCATCCACTGGGCAAAGGACGTCTAATCCGTAAGCCTGTCCGACACGATAGTCGTCTTCCCCGTGTCCAGGCGCTGTATGGACGAGTCCAGTCGCATCCGCAGTGACGTGGTCGCCGAGGATGACGAGTGACGTCCGGTCATACAATGGATGTTGAGCCGTCATGTACTCGAAGTCGCGACCGTTCCAAGACCCGCTCACCGTGTAATCTGTCCATCCGAGCGCTGCCGTCACTTCTTCGACGAGCGTTTCCGCGACGATATAGCCTTTTCCTTCATGTTCGATACGCGTGTAAGTCAACTCATCACTCACCGCGATTCCAAGGTTCGCCGGGATTGTCCAAGGCGTTGTTGTCCAGATGACGAAGTGATCATCTGACGTTAACATATCTTTACCGTCCACGACACGGAACGCCACGTAGATAGCCGGTGATTTTTTATCGTAATATTCAATCTCTGCTTCCGCGAGTGCCGATTCAGAAGACGGTGACCAGTAGACTGGTTTTTTTCCTTTGTAGATGTAACCCTTCTCAGCCATCGTCCCGAACAAGCGAATCTGCGCCGCCTCGTACTCAGGAAGGAGCGTGATGTATGGATTCTCAAAGTCTGCGAGAAGACCGAGACGTTTGAATTGCTCGCGTTGCGAGTTCACTTGCTCCATCGCATACTCTGCACACTTTTCGCGGAATTCCGCGACCGTCATTTCCTTACGATTGATGCCTGCTTTTTGAAGGGCGTTCTCGATTGGAAGACCGTGCGTGTCCCATCCTGGAATCATTGGAGACTGGTAGCCGTTCATCCCTTTGAAACGAACGATGATGTCTTTCAATATTTTGTTCATCGCGTGTCCCATGTGGATGTCGCCGTTCGCATATGGAGGTCCATCATGTAAGATATATTGTGGTTTCCCAGCATTTTTTTCTTGTACCTTGTTGTAAAGGTCCATATCTTCCCATTCCGTTTGCATCGCCGGTTCGCGTTTTGGTAAATTCCCACGCATCGCGAATTCTGTGTTTGGCATTAATAGTGTGTCTTTGTAGTTCATCGAAACTCCTCCATCAACATTTTTTAGAAAGACGGTTTGTCAAATTAAGCGCAACACTTCCTCGGTGAAGGCCTCGTGTGCGGTTTTCCAGTTCAGGCATTTTCTCGGTCGCCCGTTAATCTTGGCGAGCGCGTCCGCGAGTTCGTCGTGCGCCACCTGCGCGAAGTCCGTTCCTTTCGGGAAGAACTCGCG
>CABIYO010000009.1 GCA_902362975.1 Caryophanales bacterium | reverse complement strand
TAGTAGCGAGTAAGTGGCGAGGTCGGGTTCGTAGAAGCAGGAAAACTCTAGAAATATACATTTGTCTATATTTTTAGTAGCAGACTACGCATGACATACAACCAAACACGCTCACAAGAAGCGTTCGAACAAGCCCGTCCGCTCATGCCAGGCGGTGTCAACAGCCCGGTCCGTGCCTATAAATCGGTCGGCATGACGCCAATCTTCGCCGAACGCGGTGAAGGCTCACGCGTCTATGACATCGACGGCAACGAATATATCGATTACGTCCTCTCATGGGGACCACTCATCCTCGGTCACCGTGACCCTGTCGTTACGAAAGCGATTCAAGAACAAGCTGAAAAAGGCTGGACGTTCGGGACGCCGACCGAGCTTGAGACGAAGATGGCAGAACTCGTCATCGACCGCGTTCCCTCGATCGAGATGGTCCGCATGGTCAACTCGGGTACGGAAGCGACGATGGCGGCACTTCGCCTCGCACGTGGCTACACTGGGAAGACGAAAATTTTGAAGTTCGAAGGATGTTACCACGGACACGGTGACTCGCTTCTCATCAAAGCCGGTTCTGGTGTCGCAACGCTCGGTCTCCCAGACTCACCAGGTGTACCGAAAGAGCTCGCGAGCCATACGCTCACGGTTCCTTACAATGATTTGGACGCAGTCCGCGTCGCCTTTGAGAAATACGGAGACGACCTCGCTGGCGTCATCGTCGAACCGGCCGCAGGAAACATGGGCTTCGTGCCACCACAACCAGGATTCCTCGAAGGACTCCGTGAGATCACGGAACGAAACGGCGCGCTTCTCATCTTTGATGAGGTCATGACGGGCTTCCGTGTCGGGTACAACTGTGCACAAGGGTACTTCGGTGTCACCCCGGACCTCACATGTCTCGGGAAAGTCATCGGCGGCGGACTTCCGGTCGGTGCTTACGGCGGGAAACGTGAAATCATGGAACAAATCGCACCGCAAGGTCCAATTTATCAAGCTGGGACGCTCTCGGGTAACCCACTTGCGATGATTGCCGGTTACACGACACTCTCGCAACTTAAACCGGAGCATTACGCTGAGTTCGAACGCAAGGCAGACCGTCTCGCCGAAGGCTTCACACAGGCCGGTGAGAAATACAACATCCCACACGACACAAACCGTGCCGGCTCGATGTTCGGTTTCTTCTTCACGAACGAGAAAGTGACGAACTTCGAGAAAGCGAAGTCGGCGAACCTTGAGATGTTCCGCTCGTACTATCAGAAGATGGCGGCGCGCGGCGTCTTCTTGCCACCGTCACAGTTCGAAGGATTGTTTCTCTCGACGGCTCATACGGACGAGGATATCGAGAAGACGATCGCAGCGGTCGAGGCGACGTTCAAGGAGCTTCAAGAAGAGTTTTCACTCTAATCTTGACTGCTGACGTTTCTGTCGCTACAATTATCTAACAGATACGATGAATGGCTTTGATGAGGAGTAGTACGCATCCTCCATTCCTTTTAGAGACGCGACCGCTTGGTGAAAGGTTGCGAGGGATGGACGCGGAAGTCGCCTCGGAGCTGACTTTCTGAATGGAGTAGGAAAGTTCGGTCCATCGACCGTTATTCGATTTTGAGTGCGCCACTTGTTGGCGAACTAAGGTGGTACCGCGGAAGATCACGGCTTCTTTCGTCCTTAGCGTATAGGACGAGAGAAGCCGTTTTTGTGTTCATTAAGATATAGAGGAGGCGCCACACATGGCCCATGAGACAAATGAAATTACCATGCCGACGAAGTACGACCCAAGTGCGACGGAATCGAAATGGTACGACTACTGGTTAGAGAACGATGTATTTAAAGCAGACGAGGACGATTCGAAACAACCGTACACGATCGTTATCCCACCACCGAACGTTACGGGGAAACTTCACCTCGGGCACGCCTGGGACACGACGCTTCAAGACTTGTTGACACGCCTCAAGCGTATGCAAGGCTATGATGTGCTCTGGCTCCCAGGGATGGACCACGCTGGGATTGCGACACAAGCGAAAGTCGAGCAAAAGCTCCGTGAAGAGGGGATCACGCGTTACGACCTTGGACGTGAAAAGTTCCTCGAGAAGACGTGGGAATGGAAAGAGGAGTACGCGAAGACGATTCGCGACCAATGGTCAAAACTCGGTCTCGGTCTTGATTACTCGCGTGAACGCTTCACACTTGACGAAGGGCTCTCAAAAGCCGTTCAAGAAGTATTCGTCCGTCTTTATGAAAAAGGCTTGATCTACCGTGGCGAATATATCGTCAACTGGGACCCGGCTCAAAAGACGGCCGTTTCAGATATCGAGGTCATTTACCAAGAAGTCGAGGGTGCGTTCTATCACATGAAGTATCCACTCGCTGACGGATCTGGTCACATCGAAATCGCGACGACACGTCCCGAGACGATGCTCGGTGATACGGCGGTTGCTGTCAACCCGAAAGATGAGCGTTACACACACCTCATCGGAAAGACGATCATGCTTCCGGTCATGAACCGCGAGATTCCGATCGTTGCAGACGACTACGTGGACATGGAGTTCGGTACAGGTTGCGTGAAGATCACACCGGCCCATGACCCGAACGACTTTGAAATCGGAAACCGTCACGAGCTTCCACGCATCCTCGTCATGGACGAAGGCGGGAAGATGAACGAGAACGCTGGCAAGTACGAAGGGCTCGACCGCTTCGAATGCCGCAAGCAACTCGTTAAAGACCTTGAGGCAGACGGCATACTCGTGAAGATTGAGCCACACACGCACTCGGTCGGTCACTCGGAGCGTTCAGGCGCAGTCATCGAGCCATACCTTTCGAAACAATGGTTCGTTGACATGGAGCCACTCGCGAAAGCGGCACTTGAGGCACAAAGAAACGACGACACGAAAGTCAACTTCGTCCCAGAACGTTTCGAAGGCACATACCTCCGTTGGATGGAGAACATTCGCGACTGGTGTATCAGCCGTCAACTTTGGTGGGGCCATCGCATCCCGGCTTGGTACCATAACGAGACAGGAGAAGTGTATGTAGGGAAAGAAGCGCCAGCGGACAGTGAGAACTGGACACAAGACGAAGACGTCCTTGACACATGGTTCTCATCAGCACTCTGGCCGTTCTCAACACTGGGCTGGCCGGATACGGACGCACCAGACTTCAAACGTTACTTCCCGACGAGCGCGCTCGTCACGGGATACGACATCATCTTCTTCTGGGTATCACGCATGATCTTCCAATCACTCGAGTTCACAGGGAAGCAACCGTTCAACGATGTCCTTATCCACGGTCTCATCCGTGACTCGGAAGGACGCAAAATGTCGAAATCACTCGGTAACGGCGTTGACCCGATGGAAGTCATCGACCAGTATGGAGCGGATTCACTCCGTTGGTTCCTCCTCACAGGTTCGACACCAGGGAACGACCTTCGTTTCTATTGGGAGAAAATCGAGTCGACATGGAACTTTGCGAACAAGATTTGGAACGCAAGCCGTTTCGCACTCATGAACATGGATGGACTCAAAGTCGAAGACATCGACCTCACGGGTGAGAAGACGCTTGCTGACAAGTGGATCTTGACGCGTTTGAATGACACAATCGACCAAGTGACACGCCTCGTCGACAAGTACGAGTTCGGTGAAGCCGGTCGTTACTTGTACAACTTCATCTGGGAAGAATTCTGTAACTGGTACATCGAGATGGCGAAACTCACGCTCTACGGTGAGGACGAAGCAGCGAAGCACACGACCCGTTCGGTCCTCGCATATACGCTCGATTCAATCATGCGTCTCATGCACCCGTTCATGCCGTTCCTCACAGAAGAAATTTGGCAACACTTGCCGCATGAAGGCGATTCAATCGTTCGTGCAAGCTATCCGACACGTCGTGACGACCTTCACTTCGCCGATTCGGTTCCAGCGTTTGAAGCTGTGATGAACGTCATCCGCTCGGTTCGTAACATCCGTGCCGAAGTGAACGCACCGATGTCGAAACCGATCCAGCTCTTCATCTCGACGAGTGATGATGCGACACAAGGTTACTTGAGCGCGAACGAAATGACGATCGGCAAGTTCACGAATGCGACAGAGCTTGAAATCGGACGTGGTCTCACGGCTCCAGACAAGTCGATGTCCGCGATCATGACGGGAGCAGAGCTCTTCATCCCGCTCGCAGACCTCATCAACTTCGAAGAAGAAATCGCTCGTCTTGAAAAAGAAGTGGCGAAGTATGAAAAAGAAGTCGAACGCGTGCAGAAGAAACTCGGAAACCAAGGTTTCATCGCCAAGGCACCGGCTCACGTCATCGCCGAAGAGAAAGCAAAAGAAAAAGATTACATCGACAAGCGTGACGCAGTCCGCGCCCGTTTGGAAGAGTTACGTAAGTAAGACACACACCTTCTTCAGAGATTGATTCTCTGAAGAAGGTTTTTTTGTGTTTTGGTAGAATTTGGAGAGAGGGACGTAGAAAAGGGGATATGAGATGAGACGAATCGGAGTAGTATGTGTTCTTGTGTTGGGGCTGGCTGGGTGTATGACACCAAAAGAGACGAAATCTGTGGAGAAAGACATCGAGGAAGTTGAGACGATTGAACTGACCACCTCACCTGAATGGGTAGGTACGCTAGTTGAAGATGTACCAAAAGGCACCGAATCGCTATCAGATGCGGTGGTTCAACAAATCACACTTCAATATAAGGACGGATCAGAAGGACACCTTTCTAAAAACGATGTCATCTATGAGACGACAGTTGGAAATATCGGTCTGATCGCGCTTGGTCACCCGGATCAAACACCATCCTTCGGGGTATATCACTATTCACGAGACGGGGAATGGGTCATGCATGGGATGAAGCATTTTGGGATTACTGACGCTTCTGATAAAAGACGTCACGACTTGGCGCTCCCACAAGATTTGATGTATACAATCGATAGTGAAATCGATGACGTGGAACGACCTGTAAAACTGTGGACGTTCTATGATGAGACGCAGCTGATCACCATTTTGATGACCGATGCATTCAGTGTCGTAGACGGTGAGCGAATCCATGGTCATGCCGATGAAGTGGAACGCTATCGATTAAATCAGCCGAATGGGAATGGAATATACTACATCAGTCAAGACAAATTGATTCTTGTGACGGGAAATATCTCGGAAGAGGAGATATTGACGTTAGTTGATTCTTTACCGGAACCTTCGTCTGGATCGTTTCCTTTCTATGAACCAGAGTAAAACAAGAACCGAGCGTCAAGAGCGACGTTCGGTTCGTTTGTTGAAAAGCCACAAGGCGATGACTCCAATCGTCAATAGCATTGGGAGTTGGGTGTAGAGTGGGGTCGTGAAACCGATTCGAAACAGGTGGACGATGTACGTGGAATATAGAACCGCACCACTAACCAAGAGAGCGATATAGATGCGTCTCATGCCTCTTCCTCTTCACTCCAAAACGGCAAGCGACCTGTTGTGATGTAGTATGAAGACGTGAAAAGAAGACCGATTGCCACACCAGTCAACTGTGGCTGAATCGGTTGATCGACTAATGTTAGATATAGACTATACACTACGTAAGATGCTGAAGCGGTGATGACTAGCATCGGCAAAATGGTCATTTTCACGTTCAATCACTTCTTCGCATTGAATGGTCCACTACTGTAAAGCGTTCACAGACAATGTTCATGTTTGGTGCAAAAGACATTTGATACGAACCGAGTAGTTCACCAAAGAATCGCTCATGGATATCCCACCATTCTCTGTAAGTTCCTTCACCTTCAGCTAATGCAAACACTTCGGATACCTCATTCATCGCCTGAATCGTGACTTCGGTCGTTTGAATGATGGCCATGGGTTGATCTGCTGCATCGAGAACGATAGCGTACTGTCCGATGTAAGGGAGTGGTTCATTCTCAATCTCATAAAGCATATATGCGGAACATGTTGCGGTTTTCTTTCCAGAGACGACTAGTTCTGCTAACGCATTTGCGTCATC
Source organism: Caryophanales bacterium (assembly GCA_902362975.1). Lineage (GTDB taxonomy): Bacteria > Bacillota > Bacilli > Exiguobacteriales > Exiguobacteriaceae > Exiguobacterium. Next base: position 71,654 of record CABIYO010000009.1, on the reverse strand, counting down.
ACCAAATTGAAATGCTTCGACTTCGGTCAACGGGTGAACTTTACTTTTTTTCCAACTATTGATTCCAATAAGCGAGTGTCATTTCATTCATCATCATTTCCTTTCAAAACAGAACACTCCTTATTACGTATATATGAGAAAGAAGTTTCAAAAAAACCACCTCGCAAAAGCGAGATGGTTCACGTGCCACAAAACGTTTGGTACGGATACGTCCGCGGTGGACCTGCCGATACGTATTCAGGAGGGTGGTCGTAGTTATAAGGGTCACGCAAAATCGTGAGTAGCGCCTCGGTCGGTCCGAAGTCGCCTCGTTCTGCTGCTTGAATCGCTTTTTCGACATGATGATTTCGGGGAATAACGGCCGGATTATATTGGCGCATGATTCGACTGACGTCCTCGTCCGGGAGACCTTGCTCACTCAAACGTTTTCGCCAAGCACCAAGCCACGCCTTCCCGTCTTCCCGAGTTGCGAATGGGAGCGATTCCATCTCACCGAGCGTCAGCGAGCGGAACGTATTCGTATAATCTGCCTCCGTCTCTACCATCAATCGAAGCAGTTCATTCGTTAGCGTATCGTCACCGTCTTTTCGGACGAATAGACCAATCTTATGCGCGAGTCCGGTAAAGTACGCTTCTTTATATAACTCGGTATAACGGGTGAGCTGTTTGTTCGCCACATCGACCGCTTCTTCTTTCGTCTCGCCAAGGAGCGGCAGCAATGTCTCTGCGAGTCGGGCGAGGTTCCAAGACCCGATATATGGTTGGTTCGCATAGGCGTAACGTCCGTCTCGGTCAATCGAGCTGAAGACCGTCTCCGGATGATACGTGTCCATGAACGCGCACGGTCCGTAATCGAGACCTTCTCCGCTGATGAACATATTGTCTGTATTCATCACCCCATGAATGAACCCGACGAGTTGCCAGTTGGCAATCAGTCTCGCCTGTCTTTCGACGACGCGTCCGAGGAACTGTTCGTAACAATCGGGTGCATCAATCAAGTCTGGGTCGTGTCGTTTGATGGCTATTTCAGTAAGAGCGATAACGTCATCGATGGAGCCGGCACCTGCCGCGAATTGGAATGTTCCGACACGAAGATGACTTGAGGCGACCCGAGTCAGGATGGCTCCGTGCTTTGGACCTTGACGCATGATGGCTTCCCCTGTCTGAACGACGGCGAGCGCCCGGTTTGTCGGGATGCCGAGAGCGTGCATCGCCTCGCTGATGATGAACTCGCGTACCATCGGCCCGAGTGCGGCCCGTCCGTCGCCCCCTCTAGAATACTCCGTCGGTCCAGAACCCTTCAGTTGCACATCGACACGTTTCCCGTTCGGCGTCACATGTTCCCCGAGCATGAGGGCGCGTCCATCCCCGAGCATTGTCAAGTTGCCGAATTGGTGTCCGGCGTATGCTTGAGAGAAAGACGTTTCGGTTTGACGATTGCCGGCAAGTAAAGCGATGTCTTGTTTGACACTTTGCGCATCAAGACCGAGCGAAGCGGCTAATGAATCGTTAAACAAGACGAGTGTCGGATTGTCGACCGGATGGATGGGTCCACGGTCGTAAAAAATATCACGTAGTTCGAGGTACGTCGCCTCGAAGTTCCAGTCAGTTGTCATGGCGCATGCCTCCTTCTTCGCTTCGAGTATAGCACAGACTGTTTTCCACAACGGCTGTCGTGAATTTTGATAAGATGAAACAGAAGTGTAAACAGTAGGAGTGTGAAAGATGAAGACGAGACAAGATGTATTCGATTGGTTGAGTGGACAGCTTCGCTTCGGGATCAAACCGGGTCTTGAGCGGATGAACTGGATGATTGAGCAGTTAGGGTTAGAAGAACGCCCATCGATCCATGTGGCCGGGACGAACGGAAAAGGGTCGACCGTCGCGTTTTTACGGGCGATGGCGATGGAGAACGGTTTATCCGTCGGCACATTCACATCCCCTTACATCGTCCAGTTCGAGGAGCGGATTATGTTGAACGGAGAACCGATTCCTGAAGAGGCGCTCGTCGCCGTGGCGAATCGAGTCAAAGCGTGTGCGGACGATGCGCCAGAGACGTTGACGGAGTTCGAGCTCTTGACGATGATGGCATGGTGCTATTTTGATGACACACGTCCAGACTTGATCATTTGGGAAGTCGGTCTCGGGGGTCGCCTCGATTCGACGAACGTATTGAAGCAACCACTCGCGACGATTGTCACATCAATCGGACATGACCATCAAGGCATTCTCGGCGATACGCTTGAAGAGATTGCACTGGAAAAGTACGGCATCATGAAACATGGCGTGCCGATGTTCCATAGTGTCGAGAAGAAATCGTTGATTGAGTTATTGCATCAAAAAGGGGACGATGTAGAATCTTCCATTCAAGATGTTCGTCCACTCGTGAAAAAAATTGTGGACGGAGCAGAGACCGTCGTGACTTATCAAGACCTGCCATCTGTCGTGCTCGGGTTGACGGGGCATCATCAAGCCTATAACGGGGCATGTGCTGTCGCCGTAGCGCGTCATCTCGGTTGGAGTGATGACGCTATCCGAAGGGGGCTCGAGCGAGCACAACATCCTGGGCGATATGAACTCGTCTCCAAACGACCACGTGTGATTTTGGATGGGGCGCACAACCAGGAAGGCATCGAGGCGTTGGTTGTGCAAGCGAGACACGAACAAGATGTGACCGTGCTGACGGCGATTTTAGCAGACAAGGACCGTGACGCGATGATTCACACGCTTCAAGAGGTTGGCGACGTGTATGAGACAACGTTTGATTTTCCACGTGCGAGAACGAGAGATCATCTTGAAAGCGATGGGGCACGCTTCGTTGAATGGAAAAGCTGGCTAAGCGATTGGATGGAAGCACCGACAAGTGGGACGCTGATTGTGACCGGGTCTCTTTATTTCATTAGCGAAGTGAGAACTCATTTCCAAAGTTTGAAAAAATGAACTTGTTAAATGGGATTGGAAAGGGTATGAATTAACTGAAGAAGTGTGAAGACAAACCGACTGGAGGACTTTCCATGTTCAAGCATCCGAGATCCAAGTACGGCCTGATCATATTGATTGCGACAGTATTCATCCTTTCTATTTACTCCTCAACGTTTGCTAAGAAAGATAGCGATTATCCGATCACGACACCAGTTAATGATGAAGTGACTCGCACAATTTCACCGAGCGTTGGATGGGTTCAATCAAAAATTATGTTAACGTATTCTTTTAACGTAGAAAAAATCCTTACTGAAGTGAAGGGACCTAACTTAAATTCTTATGAATTAGTTGAATGGGATGCTGAATTCGTTGAGAAAATTCCTAAAGAGTTTACGGTTCCTGATAATAGAGATTTGCCTGAAGGATTTACGTTCAATTCGGATACGAGAGAGTTAAAAGGGAAAGTCTCGATTGAATGTGGAAAAAAGAAAGCCGGAGTAGACGTGAAATGCAAAGATTTATCAACGAGTCAGTTGTTAACTGTCGTTTCTATTCCTCTAATTGCGACAACACCAGGTGAATTTACATTTAATACAGGAAATTATATGTATTCGTTTTATGCCGATCATGCCGGACAAGGCACTACGAAGCACGATCGCGCCATAGATGATAATCCAGGAACTTTTTCATCTCAAAAGGTAACTATAAAAGGCGTTTCCTTAACCATTCCAAAAACGTTAACCCTGTATGTCGGAGAATCGGCATCAGTAAATGCACAAGCATCTGGGTCCATTGATTTCTCTAAACTAAAATGGGAAAGCGACAACGACAACATTATCGGACTGAAGTCAAATGGGGCTAATGTTGCGATTTCTCCTAAAACAGTAGGGGAGACGACAATTCGGGTGACATATACGTATCCGAATGGTCATGTCGTGAAGTCGAATGATTTAAAAGTGAAGGTCAAGTTGCCAGATCTCGCATTGAACCCGAAACCGAATGAACTATGGGTATATCAAGATGCGCAAGGTACACTCATCAAACAATCTGCGAGTATTACTTTAGACCAGACGAAATTAGATGGGTCTAAGTTGACTGGACCACTAGGAGTTGACTGGACGTCCTCATCTACTGCATTGTCTGTCTCTGAAACTGGAGCAAACGTTGCAACGGTTCGTGCCGAACATGGGAGCGAGGGTGGCGTCACCATACTTGTTAAACTTACAGATTATCCAGGGCAATCGAAAAGCACATTGATTGACGTCAAAGAATACCCTCAGTTGATTTCGACGCCTAACGTCATCCTGTACATGAGTGACAGCCCATATTCGTACAGCAAACAAATCACATTCTATCCAGATACGGCAAACGTCACGGGCTACGGATTGACGGTATTGGAAGGGACAGATGTGCTAACGATTGATCAGGGAGAGTTGAAACTGTTGAAACCCGGACTTGCAAAAGTGGGGCTCGTGACACAAGACGTCAGCGCCTCATTCCCGAACGGTGGGGGTCCAGAGCCAATCTCCCAATATTTCTACGTCCAAGTGAAAGATGGCACAGATCCAAACCCTGGTGTCGATACACCGGCGGGTGATTTTTACTAAGTATACGAAAAAGAAGCCGATTTGATGTCGGCTTCTTTTTTATGTTCATTGTTTGACCGGGCGTGCCGTGAATAGCTGAAGCTGGTTGGAAACAGGTAACGTATTGATTTGTTCAAACACACCTTCGTTATACGTCATGATCAGGCGTGATTTATCGATATCATCGGTCGGAGTCCGGTTACCTGGTGCAAACTGGGCCTCTTTTGCACTTTGGGTTGGTAATGGTTGGAACGTTCCCCGGAATGTATTGATTTCTAGTGGACCACGACTGTAAAGACCACCTTTTATATTGATGATGGAGCCAACCGCGTACAGTTTACTCTTCTCCTCTGAGTCACTATATAAAAATGCTTGGAGCGGTGTCGTCGCGTTTTTAAATTCATTGATTCGATTTAACAACACTTTTCCTTTCGCTAACAGAACGAGAGAGCTGTTTTGGGACTGGCTGACCCCTGTGATGGAAGCACGGTCGATAAAGGCATCTTTCAGGGCGTATATAGTCGTATTGAACGCGACATTTCCTCGAATCGTGAGGTTTCCATTCACAATAAGTGGGCGACTAATTGTGATTGGACGTACCGCTTCGATGATGACGTCCCCATCGAATAAGAGCGGCACGTTAGAGCTCGCGACCGATTCACTAATAATGGTAGAAGCGGCGACGGGTGATGTGATGATTTTAAGAGAATCAATCGCATCAATCTGCTGTTTGTCGATATATTCCGTCAATCCGAGGTTGGGCTGCTCCAAGTAAGGAGGACTTGAGATTGCTGGTATCCGTCCGCTATTAAAAATGGAAGTGGCAGGCGCATCTTCGTAGCTTAGTTTCGTAGCAGATTGGAAGCGATTGACGTATTGAATAATCGAATAGTCGAAATTGAATGGTGAGAAGGATGAATCAATCTCACCAATCTTTGGTTTTTCTCCTGCAATCGGTGTCGCGTCACTTGTGAAATATTCGTTTAACTCGCAACCATCACAAGTCGCTCCAGGTGCTAAATCGATTTTTCCATCCAAATAAAATCGACTCGTCGAACTATTTTCAAGTGATTTCTTTGTTGAACCTAGTTGGTAGAATGCAGTTCGTTGAACGTTTAATTCATTCGTCGAAGCATCACTATTTCCGACAAAGATGTTTCCTGTGATTTTAGGTGGACCATTGACTGTCAGCTGCTCGTCAGACCCGAGTACGTAATACAAAAAAGATGGTAGGGCGGTCACATATACTTCTTGTGTGTACGTAGCCGTTTGTATTGGTTGCTCGGCTTTTGGGACTGTCGTGCCCGTTGCTGTCAGTGTGAGGACAGTTGTGAATGGGGCATCGGTTCGATCTGCAGTAGAGCGTTCAATCGAATAGACGACATCGTTATCTCCGGACAATTGGTTTCCGGTATATGATTGATTACTCACGAGTAACGAATTGATTTCGTCTTGAAAGGCTTGCTCCGATTTCATGTAATTAGGTACATCTGCTTCATCGTGAATCGGAAATGTTGTCTTTAAATCAGCAACTAGAAGATTTAACGTACTTTTGACGTCGGCATCGAGTTGTGTCTCGTCAACGCGAATGATGGTCTGTTTATTTGTCGCTAAGTTGACTTGGATGGCAGCAAGTGACAAGACGGCTAATGCCGCCATGGTCACGAGGACAAGAATGAGGACGTAACCTCGTTCATCTTGCTTCATAGGTACAAACTCCTTTTCAGAATGGGATGGCACTCTTGAATGTCTTCGTCTCAGATGGATCATTGGCTGGAGATAGTGTGATTGTCAGTTCAATCAAGCCAGACTTATAGTAGGATGGCTGATTGACTCTCGCTTCGACGGCACCGTCAACAATCGAAATGTCCATCGATTGGAGTACGACATCATTCGTAGAAGAAGAGAAGGAAGCAGCGGATAATGTTTTGCCGGTATCGAGATAGCCGCTTTCACGATACAAAATCCCATTCGCCGATACTTTCGGGTCATTTAAGACGTGAAACGTATAGACCCCATTACGTTCAGTCATCGCATCAAATTTCGTTTGGTTCAAGTCCTGCATGACCGAAGCAATCAAATAGTCCGCTTCTGCTCGAAGAGAACTAGAATCATTCGTCAAACGAAAGCCGAGCGTCCCAGATAAAAATACCGCGATGATAATTCCGGCGAAGATGGTGGAAATAACGAGCGCCAACAACAACTCAACAAGTGTGACACCTTCTTCAGAGCGTTGTAGCTTCTGGATTGCTCGTTTCAGGGAACTTTTCATGGAGGCTCGCATCAGCCACGACTCCTTTCAGCGTGATTGGTTGGAGTAACGTATCGGAATCAACGATGATGGTCACGTCCATAACGTTCGAAGAAGTTTGAACGGCATCAATGTCAATCGAATAATCGCGACCATTGATTGTGGTCGAACATAAATCACAAGTTCCATTCACATCTGTTTTCAACGCATCAAGAGAAAATGAAGTGTCAGACTCCTTCGCTCTGCGTTCAATCGTATGTAACGTGCTTTGTGCAATTTGATTTGCAACCGTTCGATCTAAATCAGAAGAGGTAATTTGAAGACTTTGCGAGAAGATACTCATCATGGCTCCTGCCAAGATGGAAACGACGACGATGGAAACGAGCACTTCGACGAGCGTAAACCCTTTTTCGGAATGCGACAAGACATTGACCTCCTATTCAAAAAAAGTAAAATAATCGGAAAATAACGTATGCAATACTGAATTAAATGTTATTTTTTGTACAATACATATTATACTAAAGTTATACGCTGAACGGATATATAGAATAGAAGTCGGATTAGACACGGGGGGATTTTACATGAAGCGGTATGGGATGCATCTTATCATTTTGATTGGACTCGTCGCACTCGTGACATTACCGACGATTGGACTCGTCAATTATTTAGACGCGTCCGCTGAGTCGAGTGCTACATATAAAGAAGACACGACGGTCGCGGGTGTCGACGTATCAGGGATGACGAAAGAAGAAGCGAACGTTCGTCTCGATAATGCGATCAAAGATTTTAATACGGCACCCTTTTCAATCAATTTGGTGGATGGGACGGTCATGGAGATCGGAAAAGAGGTCGTGACGTTCGATGTCTCGAATACGCTTGAGTCGATTAAGGATGCGGGCGCATACCCTCTACTGACAACGATAGACGAGTCGAAAGTCGAGCCTTATCTCGAAGGTCAGCCTGTGACGTTGACGATGATTGCCCCGGCGTTGATAGATGCCGCGTCGATGTTGGAGTCATCTGTGACACTAGAGCAAGTAGCGGCAGAAAATGAAGTCGTCGCTTCGTTCACCGTGAGCCCGACACCAGCCATGCAATCAGCGCTCGATCGGATGAACGGATTTGAGATGGCGGCGGGAGACATCTTCAGTCTTAAATCGTTCGGAGCAGATTACGAAGCGCTCACGACACTCGGGTCTTCGTTCTACCGCCTATTTGCGGCGACACCGTTCGCCATTCTTGAACGTGTGCCGCATGAAACACTTCCTTCCGGGGTGGAACTAGGCTATGACACGAAAGTCGATGAGCGCTCAAACTTTGCTGTTCAAAACCGAGAAGACACATCGTACGCCATCCTCGTCTTGAATGAAGGTGGCGCTGTGACGGTCCAATTGCTCGGGCAACCGTTTGACGCCGCTTTCGAAGCGAGAGTGGAAGAAGTGAAGACGGTACCACATCAAAAAGTCGTCCGTTTCTCATCATCGCTCCCATCTGGAAGTTCATCGGTCACCCAGTCAGGACAAGATGGTCAGTCAGGTAAGCTCTACCGGGTCACTGTGACTGAAGAAGGGGAGACGATGGAATTACTCGGTTTTGATTTTTATGCACCGACACCGGAAATCGTGACGAAGAGTTCCGTTCCGCTTCCCCCACCGGATCCGGTCGAACCGGTCATTCCGACATTCCCGAATGAGGACGAGGAAGAAGACCCGTTCCTGAATGATTCGAACGACGACCCGTTTGAGGCAGAACCGCCAGTATTAGAAGAAGAACCTGCAGAAGAGGAGGCAGTCGGATGATCGGCTATTTGATTTTACTCGGCTTTTGGGTACTTGCCACATTGACGCTGTTCGCCTTATCCGTTCCGATGATGCGAAAACGTGAAACGAAACTTGTGATCAGTCTATGGACGGCCCTTCTGTCTGGCGGGGTCTACTGGATGGTAGAAGAATCACTCGTTCAAACATGGTGGGCATGGGTGATTCTTATCGTTGTATTGATTGGAGGGGTGGCTGCGAGCGTCTTTGTCGAAGAACGGAACGACAAGGCCGAGCAGGAGGAGGCTCCTCAAAGGAAGGTGAAGTAACGTGAGACGAACGAAACGAAGATTAGGTGAGATGCTGATTGAGGCTGCGCTCATTACGACGAGTCAGCTCGATGAGGCGCTTGAACAGAAGCGACCCGGAGAAAAACTAGGGGACGCCTTAATTCGACTAAACTATATTACCGAGACACAGTTGATTCAAATGATTCACGAACAGTTGCATGTGCCAATCATTGAGTTGTACTCCTATGACGTCAATGTGACGGTCACGAAGCTCGTACCGAAAGCGTTGGCACAAAAGCACGATATCATGCCATTTGAATTGAACGGGAATACGCTACATGTGGCCACGGCTGACCCGCTCGATCTCATTGCGATTGATGACGTCCGTCTTCAGACCGGGATGAACATCGAGGTCGGTATTGCCACGAAAGAGCAGATTCGAAAGACGATTAGTCGTTACTACGAGATGGATCATTCCCTCGTCGAAATTTTGAAGGAGGATGCTCACGAAATCGAACGACAAGAAACAATCAGTCGAGACGATGCACCGATTATCCGACTTGTGAACCAATTGTTCTTAAGTGCAATCGACCAACGTGCATCAGATATCCATTTCGATCCGCATGAGAAGCAGCTCCACGTTCGTTTTCGAATAGATGGGGACTTGCGTACCGAGACGGTCTATCCGAAGAAGATTCAAAGCGTCATGCTGACGCGTCTCAAAGTTATGAGTAACCTCGACATCACAGAAAGTCGTCTACCACAAGATGGACGAATCAAGTACACGTTACGCAATCGTGCCTATGATTTCCGCGTCTCGACGCTCCCGACGATGTATGGGGAGAAAATCGTTATTCGAATCCTCGACTCATCGCAAGGACTGACCGATTTGACGAAACTCGGATTCGGCGAACGAAACGAACAGGCCTACCGTGACATGCTGAAGCGTCCGAATGGAATTATCTTGATCACCGGTCCGACCGGTTCAGGGAAGTCCTCTACCCTGTACGCTTCGTTAAAAGAACTGAACGATGAGACGAAAAACATCATTACGGTAGAAGACCCGGTCGAGTATCAACTTAACGGCATCAATCAGGTTCAGGTCAACTCGAAAGTCGGCTTGACGTTCGCGTCAGGGCTTCGTTCGATTTTACGTCAAGACCCGAACATCGTCATGGTCGGAGAGATTCGGGACACGGAGACGGCTGAGATTGCTATTCGTGCCTCGCTCACCGGTCACCTTGTGTTGTCAACGCTACATACGAATTCAGCGATCAGCTCCATCACCCGTCTCGTCGATATGGGAGTCGAGCCATTCCTTGTCGCCGCTTCGACGACGGGACTCGTGGCACAACGACTCGTCCGTCGCGTCTGTCGTGACTGTGGTCAAGTCGAACCGGTATCGAAGAGTGAACGTAGCCTGTTCGACGCTGAAGGTGTACACATCGATCAGATTGTTCGGGGTAAAGGGTGTTCGTCATGCAACTTCACAGGGTATCGTGGGCGCCTCGCCATTCACGAAGTGATCCCAATCGATGAAGGCTTGCGCCGAATGATTATGAACCAGTCAACCGAGTCTGAGATGGTCGACTATGCCAAGTCGCAAGGGGCGACATTCCTCCTTTCTGACGGGTTAGAAAAAGTCGCCGCCGGTCTGACGACGACAGAAGAAATATTACGAACGGTCATTACGGAGAATGCTTATGATTAATGAATCGATTGAAGTCATTTTGACGAATGCGGTCGAGAAACGTGCCTCAGATATTCATCTGACAGCCGGTTCCCCACCGATTATACGAGTAGATGGTAGCCTCATTACGATGGGCGAGGAGAAGGTACTACCGCACCATCTTGAAGGATATTTAAAAGAAATTATGACCGACGATATGCGCGAACGTCTTGAGCATGAACGAGATCTTGATTTCTCGTTTGGTGTCCCACGTGTCTCCCGTTTCCGGGTCAACGCCTATTATCAACGAGGCACAATTGCCATCGCATTTCGGTCCATTTCCGGGGAAATCCCGACCTTGAACGAACTCAATCTGCCGACTGTGTTGAAGCGTCTGATTGAGAAACCGCATGGTCTCATCTTGGTCACGGGTCCGACGGGTTCAGGGAAATCGACGACGCTCGCGGCGATGATTCATGAAATCAATCGGACGCAACGAAAACGAATCATCACGCTAGAAGATCCGATCGAGTATTTACATTCCCACGACCAAAGTATTGTCGACCAACGGGAAATCGGCTCTGACGTGATGAAATTTGTGAGTGGTCTAAGGGCCGCCTTACGGCAAGATCCTGACGTCATTCTGCTCGGGGAGATGCGTGACTTGGAAACCATCTCGACGGCGATGACCGCCGCAGAGACAGGGCACCTCGTTATGGCAACGCTCCATACATCGAGTGCGATGTCGACGGTGAGTCGAATCATCGACGCGTTCCCAGCTGAGCAACAGGACCAAATCCGGACACAACTTGCGAACGTCTTACTTGGTGTCGTGAGTCAACGGTTGTTTCCACGGATTGATGTGCCGAAAGGACGCGTCGCCGCCATGGAAATCATGTTGGGGAATCCGGCAGTTGCCAACTTGATTCGAAATGAAAAAGAGTTCCAGTTGCCGACCGTCATCCAGACGAGTCGCCAACACGGGATGCAGTCGATGGATGCCGCCATCGAACAACTTGTTCGGCAAGGGATCATTAACCCGAACGCCGTCCCGACAGAAGAGATGAGGTGATGAGTGATGGCGATATTTCAGTATGAAGGAAAGCTCCTGAACGGGAAGCGTAAGAAAGGTCGCATCACGGCCGCCTCGCTTCGGGAAGCGAAAGAAAAGTTGCGTCAAGAGTCGATTCTCGTAACGGACTTGTCCGAGCTCGAGTCGACCGGACTGAACATGGAAGTGAATCTGCTTCCGGAACGGGTAAAAATCGAGCACTTGATTATGTACGTCCGTCAGTTCGCAACGCTCATCCGGGCGGGTGTCCCGATTGTTCGTGCGACCTCAATCTTACGGGTACAGACCGAGTCGAACGTATTGAAGAGGACACTCAGTCAAGTCGAGGATGATTTGAAAGAAGGGATTGCCTATTCTGAGGCGATCAAAAAGCACCCACGCGTCTTTTCGAACTTCTTTAGTTCGATGGCACTTGCCGGGGAGACGAGTGGGAACTTGGAGGAAGCGCTCGATCAAATCGGGCTCCAACTTCAAAAACAATATGACGTGAAGCGGAAGGTCATTTCTGCCCTCACGTATCCGTTAGTCGTCTCCATCGTCGCCATCGGCGTTGTCGCCTTTTTGATGGTGAATGTCGTTCCGACATTTGCGAGCATCTTTGGTCAACTCGGCGGTGAGCTTCCGCTCATCACGCGAATTGTCGTTGCCGTCTCTGATTTCATTGCGGCCTTCTGGTGGTTGTTACTCGGACTCGCGATTCTCGGGGTTCTCACCTTCACCTGGATGTTGAAACGGGACCGGGAACGGTTCGTCATCGACGGCTTGCTACTAAAAATGCCAATTTTCGGAACGATTGTGTTGAAGTCTCAGATTGCCTTGTTGACGCGAAGTTTAGCGGTCCTCTTACAGGCAGCCGTCCCGATTTTGACGGCGATTGAAATCACCGAGCGAATCGTATCAAACCGTGTCATCCGGAAAGGGTTGACCGAAGCGCGTGAGATGATGGCGCAAGGTGTACCTCTCCATGAACCTCTCATGCGAAATGCGAACTTCCCGGCGCTCATGACACAGATGATCGCCGTCGGAGAAGAGAGTGGTGATTTGGATTCGATGTTGAACGAAGTTGCTGAGTTTTATGAGACGGAGGTCGAAACGACAACCGACCGATTAAAGTCGATTATCGAGCCGCTTCTCATCGTCGTGTTGGCAAGCGTCGTCGGGGTCATTGTCATCTCAATCGTCGTCCCGATGTTCCAAATCTATGGCGATATTCAGAATCAGTAAAGGAATATGCAAGCTTTTGAAAATATACCTTTTCAATACTATATTTAGAAGGTATAGTAAAAATGTTCTACCTCTATATTAGGTCTAAAGTAATTTATTTAGTTTAATCACAGCACATTACACAAAAGGGGAGAATGAATCATGGTAGAGAAGTTGAAAATGATTTGGCAAGATGCCAAACAGTTAAAAGATGAGCGTGGACTCACACTCGTCGAGTTGCTCGTCGTCGTCGTTATTTTAGGGATTATCGCAGCCATCGCAGTCGTTGCGATTGGTGGGATCGTCGAGAACTCGAAGAAGGATGCAATGGTCGCCGATGCGAAGCAAATGGTCAGTGCGGCGAAGTTGTATACAGCATCGAATCCTGTTAGTTCTGAAACGGTCTTAAACTTTAATGGGACAGCTACAGGCGAACAAGTCGATATGGAAAGTTACTTACCTGGCTTGAAAGATCCTTTTGATTCTGGTGCAGATGCTGCTGGCACTCCTAGCCCTTCTTATCCAACTGCAACAGTAACAGTAACCCCTAATAATGGTAAATACGTTTATAAAGTAACTATGACTAGTGACGAACAGGATTATAAATTTACAAATGCAACATCTTTAACAAAAGATGAATTAGAAAAATGAATTAGAATGATGTATTCTCCGGCTGGCGCTGGGCACTCGCTCAGCCTAGCCGGTTTTCTATTTTTGGCATATACTGACAAAAGGAGGATCCTTCCTTGATTGAATCGATTGGATTCCTATATAGCATCGTCCTCGGGGCGGTCATCACATCGTTCACCAACGTCGTCGGGCTCCGCGTGCCACGTCAGCAATCGATTGTGACGCCGCGGTCACATTGTCCGTCTTGCGGTCACGAATTGTCACCGTGGGAACTCATCCCGATTTTCGGCTATCTCGCCTTAAGAGGCAGATGTCACGGGTGTGGCGAGCGGATCGCGCCGACGTATCCGATCTTTGAATTACTTGGGGCCATTGGATATGGCTATAGCTTTTCACTCTATGGATTCAGTGTGACGACGCTACTCGCGTTCGCTTTCTTGTCGACCTTACTCGCTTTGGCGATGTCTGATTTATCGACGATGCTCGTGCCGAATGTCATCCTGAAATTCGCAGCACCGGTATTACTCCTCCTCACCTATCTCACAGGGGCATCTTGGTGGACGCCGCTCGTGGGGGCGTTGCTCGGATTTTCGCTCCTCGCGACCGTCTTTTTCGTGTCAAAAGGGGGACTTGGGGCAGGGGACGTCAAATTGTTTACTATGATTGGTCTTGTGCTCGGTCCGCGTGACGTGCTCGTCGCCTTGTTTCTATCGAGTTTGATTGGGGCGATTGTCGGGATCGGGTTGATGATGACAAAGAAAATCGGGCGAAAGCAGCCGATTCCGTTCGTTCCGTCGATTGCGCTCGGGACGATGTTGACGTTTTGGTTTAGTGAAAGCTTTTTTGATTGGTATTTTGAGTTGATGTAGGGGGAAACGATCATGAGTCGTGGGATAGAAAAAGGGACGGTCGCGTATTTTTCGTTTGATGCGCTCAGCATCCACGGGGCCGTCATCAAACAAGGGGTGTTCAAACGAAGCGCCTCGGTTCAGTTAGCAAAAGATGCATACGGAAAAGGGAAGATTCTCGATGAGACGGCGTTCAGTCTCGCTTTCGATGAGCTTTGTCGCAAATTGAAAGTACGACGCGGGATGACGTGTGCAATCGCATTGGACGAGACCGAAGTGGTGTCACGGAAAGTCGAGATTCCTTCTTCGATTCCGAAGGACGAGATTCGTGGTTATCTCTTCATGGAAATCGGAAACTCGATCATCTTGCCGTTCGATGACGTGTCGTTCGACTACGAAGTGTTAGGAGAAGATGGGGTCAAGACGGACGTTATGTTGCATGCCGTTTCGATTGAATTGACGAAGTCGCTCCGTGCATACATGAAAAAACGCGGTCTCGCGTTGAAGAAAATCACGCCACGTTCTGTCGCGGTCGCCAATGGGGTCATGCGCTTATCAGAGATTGATCCGCTTCAATCGACATTACTTTGGCATATCACGCCGTTTTCGCATCAATTGCTCGTCCTCGAGGAAGGGCAGATTCGTTTCATCCGCGCGATCGAACTGGACCTCCCGTATCAAGTCGGGACGAAAGATGGTGTCGTGACCTATACATATGATGGGACAGACGAGATGAAGGCCAATCAGTTGGATGACTGGTTGAATGAACTCGCTCGTTTCCTCGACTTCTATCGGTATTCCCTGCGGACGGATGGTCGGGCCATCGATGAGTTATACGTCTCGGGCACTGTCCCGGAAGTCGATGAACTCGTCCGTATGATTCAGGCTGAGTCCCTCGTCTCGGTGACGCGTGTCGAGCAACCGCTCGCCATCGCCCATGGGACACCGCTATCGCATCACATGTTACCACTCCTTGGGATGGCGACGCTTCAGCGCGATCGGGACACGAACTTCATCAATTCGACGGATGTGACACTCCGTTGGCCGATCGTGACAGGTCTCGTCGCCCTTCTCCTTGGAGGAGCGTTGGCCGGATACTTGTACTATGAAGTCGACCAACTAGAAGCAGAAAAGACGCGAATCGAAGAAGAATTACAGCTCGTTCAAATTTACCAAACGGAACAAGGGAATTCGAAAGCGCAACAAGTGCTCTCGCTCGACCAGACCGTGACAGCGTTGACCGACATGGAAAAGGAGGCGGTGCCGGCCCTGCGCGCGTTGACTGAGCAGTTGCCGCCGACGGGCTACGTCTTGACGTATAACTACGCGGATGGCTCCATCATGAGCGTCCGGACCCAGTTCGAGACGTTAGAGGATTTGAACGCATTCCAGCGCTCGCTCATGACCGATGAGCGGTTCCTCGATGTCAAACTCCTCGGTGTGACGACGGAGTTGAAAGCGGATGTGGATGCAGAGGAAGAGGAGAACGCATTAGAAGATGAGCCGCTCCCACGCTATATCGGAGAGTTCACGTTCATGTTCCAAGACGTGGAAGACGAGGTGACAGAGGAAGAGGACACGGATGAGGAGGTGGTGAGTCAATGAAACGTTCGACAATCTATGCGTTATTTGCGATTTGCCTCCTTGCCGCAATCATCGCACCGGCTTACTTTGGCTATACGTACTACGTCAAACAAGGAGAAGTCGAAGGGCTTGAGCGCGACCTCTCGCTCGAACAAAAAAAACTGGAGTTATTGCGTCAAGAAGGGAAAGCCGTTGACGTAGCGGACTCTCAGACGCTTCAGACACGCGTTCCGACGGTCCCTGCCCTCGACACGGTCGTTGAGGCATTGTCACAGGCAAGTCTTCTTGCGGGTGTCAATGTGATGAGTATCGCATTTGCGGATGGCGTCGTGGCCGAGTCGGAAGTGCCAGAAACGGTCGAGCCGTTCAATCCGGCTGACGTGAGTGCGACGAATGAACCGGCTGAACCGACTGAACCGACTGAACCGACGGACGTTGCACCCGTCAATGCTTCGACGGTCCGTTCGACGGTCAACTTGCAAGCAGAGACGTATGAAGCGCTCGTCTCATTCTTGGAGTCGATCGAGTCGATGAATCGGATTCTCGTGTTACGGACGGTTCAATTTACCGGACCTACCGAGACAGGACCGAATACGGTCGAAGAAGTGCAGTCGCTTGAGTTTACAGTCGAGCTCGATGCATTCTATCGTCCGGACCTCGATCAACTCGTTCCAGACCGATACATTCCGGAACCGGCGTTTGAGCAAAAGGATATCCCGGTATACGACTATACGACACCATAAGTCGGCACGTCCCTTCGCAATTGAAGGGGCGTGTTTTTCGTCGCGGGTAATTGTGTTTAGGAGGCACGTTGCCTACAATCAACAGTGAAGACCGAAACGGGAAGGAACGCCGTTTTGGAAGAAGAGAAGGAGTCGATACAATGAATTCAACACAGAAGCGTGTCATTCTCGCCTCGATGTCACCGCGACGTACCGAACTATTGACGAAAGCAGGAATCAAACATGAGGTCATCCCATCTACCGTGACGGAAGGGACGGACGGTCGGGAGACACCGAGTGATTACGTCGCTCGTCTGGCTCGCGAGAAAGCGATGGATGTGGCAAGGCAACACCGTGATGCCATCGTCATCGGCGCGGATACGGTCGTCGTCTTGAACGGCATCATTTTAGAGAAACCGACAGACCGGGAGGATGCGAAACGGATGCTTGAACGATTATCCGGTTCGACCCATGAAGTGCTGACGGGTGTGAGCATCATCGGTGCGACCCAAGATTTGTTCGTCACGACGACGCGTGTGACGTTCGCTGAGATTCCTGAGACCTGGCTAGCGGATTATTTGGATTCGACAGAGCCCTACGATAAGGCGGGTGCGTATGGGATTCAAGGATCGGGTGGTCTCTTCGTCGAAAGAATCGAAGGGGATTTTTATAATGTCGTCGGATTGCCGATCCATCCGCTCGTCAAGACGCTCGACCGGCATGGGGTGACGCCTCGCTTCCTGTGAACTTGAAAGTAGGTGAAGGAATGACCATGGTACTTGACCGTAGTGTAGAGACCGCCATCGCCAGATTGCTTCAAATCGGAGGACGGGGGCCGGACCCGATGGAGACGGCTCGTCGTATCTCGGACGTCTACCCGACGTTACGGGCGTTGTCACAAGCGTCCGTTCACGATTTATGCAAAATCGAAGGGATGACGAAGAAGAAGGCGGAGCAACTCCTCGCCGCGTTCACGATCGGGATTCGATACGTCGAGGAACCGAAAGTGAGTATGCCGACGAT
Organism: Caryophanales bacterium; assembly: GCA_902362975.1. Lineage (GTDB taxonomy): Bacteria > Bacillota > Bacilli > Exiguobacteriales > Exiguobacteriaceae > Exiguobacterium. The sequence continues at coordinate 54,097 of CABIYO010000009.1, read as the reverse complement.
TCGTTCGCCGCAAGACGCCTATGAGTTGTTGCGGGATGAATTGAGACTGTTGAATCAGGAGCATTTCGTCTGTGTTAAGTAGACATAAAAACTAAAAAAATCTGACCAGCTTAACGTCATAAACCTTTTTAACAGATGCGGTAGGGGAAGAAGCTTCTACGAGTTCGATCGATTCGATGAATTGTTGTACAAAAGTTCTCTTCTCCTCATCTGTGAGGTACTCGTAGTTCTGGTTAAATTCGTTCGAGAGTTGTTTGATATACTCTGGGTTAACATTACCGAAAGTCGTTTCATCCTGTGAGGCGTTTAATTGCCGTTCTAAGTCAGAGTAACGTTTTCTTGTGTCGTCCATCCGATTTTTGAACTCGGTGTCAGAGATTAAGTCTGAGGCCCATGCGCGCTGATATTTTTCGCGCTCTCGTTCAATGCGGCGCATCTCATTCTCGATTAGTTGCAGGTTGTCTTTTTCAGCCTCGAGCTCTTCATGATCGTTTTCATCAAAAGTCAGAGCATTCATGTGTTGAATGAGCTGCAGTGTTAGCTTGTATTCTGAAATGCTTACCGGCTCTCGTCCATCTAGGGCACATGACTGGCAGCGGTATCGGTTAGCTGATCGTTCCATCCCATTCTTATTTTTCCAACGTGAACACTCGGAGCTCAATCGATTGCCGCACGATGGACAGACGATCTTGGTTTGATAGATAAAGTTGTAATTCGTTTCTCGTTTCTTTTGAATCTGACGTGATTTAATGATGTTCTGGAGTTGCATAAAGTCTTCCTTACTCATGATTCCTTTGTGAGTACCTTCATAGACCTCGTCATTCCATTGCATTGCTCCGTAAAGCACTGGGTTATGCAATAGGTCCAGCAAAGACGCTATATGCCATTTATAGCCTCTTCGTGGCTTGTAGGAGGTATTCTGCATATACATAGACAATTGGCGGAAGCTGTAGCCCTCTTTAACCTTACGCACCATAAGTTTTACGGCCTCAATCTCGTCTGGATTTACTTCCAGGCGTTTTTGGTCGTTCTTCCTGAAACCGTAAGGAGCTGGAGCGGACCATTCACCTTGTCTTGCTTTTTCAATCTGGCCAAGTCGAACACGCTCACCCAAGTTGGCCGATTCCCATTCCGCAATGGCTGCGACAATGGTGATAAACATACGGCCCATAGCAGTCGAGGTGTCATAAACTTCGGTTGCTGAACGGAATTGGCAATTGTGTTTCTCAAGAAAGTCTAGGATGTCGTGTAGATCACGTACACTTCGAGTAAGTCGATCGAGTCGATAAACCAATAGCACATCAATTAAACCATCCTCGATGTCCTTCATCATTTTCTTTAGTGCTGGGCGCTCTGTGGAACGTCCAGAGATACCTTCATCTACATAAAATTTGATTGTCTCCCAACTCTGCGCGACGCAGAATGCTTTTAAGCGTTCACGTTGACCTGAAATAGAGTAACCTTCCATGGCTTGTTCTTCAGTTGAAACTCTAATGTAAAGCCCTACACGTTTTTTAATCATAAAAATCGCCTCCTCTCCTTACTATATTTCATAATTTAAAAAAAGAACAAGAGTTCGCAACAAAAATCGTCACTTTAAAAAAATGACGATTTTTGTTGCGAATTGTTTACTTATGTAATTGATAGGAATATGATAAAAATAGTATTGAAATTATTGTAAAGGGGATGGGGATGTTGATTAATTATAAATTTACAACAGAACTTGGACAAAAAATTGTAGATGGCATCTTGAAAGGGTATTCTCAATACTCTGAAGAACGCATTCGTAAATCTGAAGAGTTACATATTAGCGGGGGATTTGCTTGGACAAAAGGTAATTATATTGATCATCATGCAGCCGAAGAAATGAAAGAATTAGGTTTTCAACATCTTAAATCAAAAGCTGGTCCTACTTGGGGGTATCTTCAATTTGTTCATGACGGCGATGCAAAACTAATTATTATTAGAAATCAGAAATATTTTAATGAAGATGATTTTGCTAAAGGTCGCACACCATTAAAGGGTAAGAGTCAAGAAAAGCCTGCGAGTTACTTAAAACAGCTTTCAAAAATTAACACTAATATTGATTTTGAAAAAATCAAAGAAGACAATCAGATGAATGAAACGGAGCAAATCTTGCTTGATTTGGGTGTCGAAAGTTTGAATTCGTCAGCGTTAATTGAGGAAGGAATCGTTTCTCGATTTAAGGAATTTTATATTGTAACTTATCTGATTGATGATAATTTCCAGATATCTGAGATTAATCATTTCATGCCTAATCCTCATAACGGACAAGCAGTCAAAATCGACGATCTCTCAGGATACATTTTGACAAGCGGAGTTGATGTAGATAAAATTAATTATTCGGCATTAAAACAACTTTCGCACTATGATCAAAGCACTCCTGAAGAACTTTTAGAAGTGTTCGATATCGCTTTGCCGGGTAAAGAAAAAGAAGAATAAGTTCGATTATTTGTAAGGGGGGGGAACAATGTTTATTGGCGAATCATTGAGTAATCTTAGAATTTTTTATGGTTACTCAAGAAAGCAACTCTCCGAAATGATTGGTGTGAGTGAACAGGCGGTATGGCAATATGAGAACGGGTTTAGTTCTCCAAAATATGAGGTTATTCAATCCTTGACCGAAATATTTGGGGTGAAATCCAAATATTTTTATAAGAATGACTCTCTTTACGGTAAACCAAGGGTAGTGAATGCTAATCACATCGCCTATCGTTCGACCGAAAGAGGTTCTACTTTGAAAGCTCAGAGCCATGCACAGCATGTAGAGTTTCTTGATAAGCTGATTAATTTAGTTGGTTCTTATGTCATACTTCCACCTACTAAATTAAAAGGACTCAGAGATTATTCAATCAAAATGTTATCAAATGACTCCGATCAACCGAGGTTAGTAGCAATCAAAAAAATTGCTGAATATGCTCGGTCGCACTTGAACCTACCTCAAGATTCGAATGAGGGATTATTAATGGCGATTGAAAAAGCTGGGGTTTTTGTATTTGAAAAATCTATTGAACAACACACTGACGCCTATAGTCTTTGGACTGATAATGATGTGCCTTATATTATTCTAGGCAACATGAAAAAGTCTGCAGCTAGGAGAAATTTTGATTTAGCGCATGAACTCGGACATTTACTCTTACATTATAAAGTCGATTTCATGGAGCATGATGCTTCCTCGCATGAAGTTTGTGAGAGAGAAGCGAATATATTCGCAGGTAATTTTTTGTTGCCTGAAAGAGAATTTGCAAACGATTTTAACTTTATAAGTAGGAAATCGAATCCAGACTCATTAATTAATCTTAAGAAAAAGTGGCATGTCTCAATTCAAGCAATTGCGATGAGAGCTAAGGAACTATCTTTGATTACTCCAGAGCAAAGTAGTTATTTCTGGAGAGTGATGAGCCAGAAAAAATACAGGCAGGTAGAACCTCTTGACGATATAATCCCTATTGCTACTCCTGTAAAGTTTAAAAGCATTCTCCAAGTACTAGATCGTAATTCGTTATTAACGATTGAAGATCTTCTTTCCAACTTCTATGCTTCTGACTCCAAGTTTTTGCATGCTCTTACTGGAATAGAGAGTGAATTCTTCAAAGTGAATCTGCAATCAAAAACTACAGCAGCTGTGTCTGACATTCAATCACTTAGGAAGATCAAGACAATGTAGTAAAAACCACCTTAATGAACTGCCCCATAAAGTTGGACCTGAAAATCCGACTTTTATGGGCTGTTCAAAGCAGGTGGTTTTTGTTTACGCTTATTTTAGTTACTATTCCTACTCCTCATACTGCTGCTTCAACAAAACCTCGAATGCGAGCGACTAAACTATCCAGGTTGATTGTTGGCACATTGCGAATAGTATATTTTTTGGATCCGAATCCTTTCTTGTATGTAATGTGGATTTCACCCTCGTTTACATTGAACGGATTTATAGGGGCAGGGATAATGTCGAAATCTACTTCAGTGATTTTATTCATCGGTATTCGTTCCAGTGTTGCACTAGGCATTAAACCACCTTTATGGATAGAAAGAATGACTTCATTTTGTAATAGAACGAGAAAACCCATATGAGTGAATGTTGGTTGGACACCTTCAAATCCAAAGATTTCGTCTGTTGGTTTTAAAGACTTCTTCAAAGCCTTTAAAGTGATTTCGTAAAAAGCGCGTTCAGACTTAGGAAGCTCCATCTTAATCTCGTCCATTTCTTGTAATGTAATAGGATACTCCACAATAGCAAAGCGGTGATTAATTTTTTCGAATTTCCCCATCGATTTATACACTCCCTATTAATTTTATAAATTTCCGTTATTAATACAATCATATCAAAATGTAAGAATATAGTTACCTAACGATATCGGCTTGCAGTAAGAATTATTCGACAAATATCTTCAATGCTGTCGAATAAAAAAGACGCCAAATGGCGTCAAATGCATTACTTTTGCTTTGGAGAGATAGAACGTAACGAAATCAAAAAAACATTTGAGTCTCTTATATAAGACAAAAAATACTTTTATAATTCGTTAATAACTAAGTAGAGGCATTCATAGCCCTTTACTCGTTATGGTTCTCTGACCAATAGGTTTTCTGGCGACTTTTGCTCATTGTGAAGTGCTGAAAACAACGCAAATACCAATCAACAATTTAAAAAAATACTTTTTCAATTCGTTTTTCTCTATAAAATGCTTAAAACTTAAAGTCCGGCGGCGACATAACGGCCACTAACTTTCCAATCACTTTAATATCCTTCGCTTCCTCATCAAGGTACATCTTAGGAGTATGCTCTGGATTGTAGCTTGCTGGCTCCAGCAAGACTCCTCGATCTAACAGTATGACGCGCTTTAAGGTAGCATCATATCCATTCACGATTACGGCAGCCACTTCACCAGACTCCACGCGATCCGTTTTACACAGAATAGCGTAATGACCATCATGGACAATCTTGTTCATCGAATCGCCTCTTACGAGCAAACCGAATAGCTTGTCTTCTCCATACTTGAGAATAACGTGCTCCGGAACCGACGTCTCCGTCAGGTTCTCAATCGCCTCGAGCGGGATGCCAGCCGAGATGCTGCCGTACACTGGGATTTTATAATTCGATGCAGTGATCCGAGTGATCGCGTCGGGGGGAAGGGAAGCATCGATTGCACTTTTTCCGATCAAATCAGAAACTTTAATATCAAATTTCTTTGCAATTTCTTCGACTCTTCCCATTCTAGGTTCATTTCTTCCAGTTTCCCAATAGTGAATTGTTACATCGGATACTTGTAAAAAATCGGCCATTTCTTTCTTGCTCCAATTTTTCTCTTCGCGCAATTTCTTAATATTTTTTGCGAAATCCAAACTATCACCTCCTAACTTTAGATTAAGGATAATATGAATGAAAATTAGAGTAAAGTGTTTTTTTATTAAATAAAAGTTAGATATTATGATTGACACCTAACTTTATGTTAGGTTATAGTTTGTTCAAGGAGGTGATACGATGAAACGTACACTTAAGGAATGGCGTGCTCATCATGATCTAAAAATGACTGATGTAGCAGATTATTTAGGTGTTCACTATGTAACTTACTCTAAATTAGAGAAGAATCCAGAATTAATTACTATTCGTCAAGCACTCTTATTAGCTGAATTATTTGAGTGTGAAACAGATGAGATTATTTTTTTTAGAGTTAAACCTAACTTTAAGTTAGATAAGTATGTAGCGATTTAAAGAAAGGAGTTTTAAACATGGAACAACGTCCATTGAGAAAAAGCCCAGCAGACTTTGGTATTTCGCCACAAACGGCTAAGGCGATGGTCCAGTTTTTCAAAAAAACTTCGGCGCCTCGTCTTGCGGCGGCAAAAGCTCGAGAAGAAGAGAAGTTAAATAAGTGAAGGGGGAAGTGGCAACAAAAGTGGAGATGCAAGGCGCTAAAAAAAATCAGATACATGTCACTGTCAATATTGCAGACAACCAAGACTTGCAAGAATTAAAGGAACTCCTCCAAGTCGCTCAAAAGCAACTTGAGGAGTTGGACACGACATTTCAACGAATCAAGAGTCTAAAGAATCCTAAAAGTCGTGGTTTAACTTCCTAAAATCCGATTTAATCCCCATGCTCCGGCTGCTGCACGCAACATATCTTGCCAATCTTCAAAGGATGTAGAAGTGGAGACGTATTGATCAAGGTCGGATTCATCAATTGCATTAAATTCCTCGTTTGATTCTGCAGAAAAGCCGCCAGCTTGAAACCACGAATCAAAATTAAGGTAATCAGTATGTTCTTGAATAAATGAATCTGCCATCAACTCGTCTAAAGGAACTGATTGATTTCCTTCTAACTCTTTTGCGCGATTGGCCATGTCATTTAGATGTTGAGAAGCCTCGTCGAAACCATCATTCTTCATTTTTTTCACCTCCTTCCAATAATAGGATATCACGTGAGGTGAATAACTGGGATTGAAAATGAAGCACAAAAAAAGACCGGCCATATGGAGCCGGTCCAGAAAGAAGTGATATAGCTGTGAATGAACTTTTAGAGAACGCACTACGTGGCATCGTAGAAGAACGTCTGAGTCAAGGTCGCGAAGGACTGGACTATTTGGTCAGCCTAATTGTCCTTGATGAAGATCAGGCACGTAACTATATCTTATGGAGACAGTATACCACGTGCATGGCTGAACTGAAAAATGAAGAGGCGTTTTGTACAGACGCATTGACGCTCCCTCACATGGAGTTCAATCGTAAATACAAATTTGTTGATTGGTTGGCAGCCGTCGAATATGCACTTGTCACTTTGGCTACCACACGAGAACGCTCAGAAGGACTATATCTCTTGAAAGTAAGAAGACTGTTTGAAATTCCACGCCAATACCGAACTGAAAAGGAGCGGATCGACATGAGAAAAAATAGCATTCGTGTCTATCAAACAGACCGTGAACATGATGAGTTCATGTCGTGGGAGGAAGAGCAAGAATACATTCGGAAAATCGAGGAGGATACCAAATGAATAACGTGATTGCACTGGCGAACGTGAGCGGGATGAGTCGTGATGAATGGTTAGAGATGCGTCGTAATGGCATCGGCGGCTCAGACATCTCTGCCATCGCAGGATTAAATAAATACAAGTCAGCGATGAGCGTCTATTTAGACAAGGTCGGAGAAACTGTGGTCGAAGACATCGCAGGGGAAGCCGCTTATTGGGGCAATGTTCTCGAAGACGTTGTTGCGAAAGAGTTTCAATCCCAGACGGGTCATAAGGTACGTCGTGACAACAGAATGCTTGCACACCCAAATCATCCCTATATGATTGCGAACCTCGACCGGGTCTTGGTCGGTAAGAAAGAGATACTCGAGTGCAAAACGTCTTCTGCTTATCGTTTAAAGGAATGGGAGGCGGACGAGATACCCGCAGAATACATCATTCAAGTTATGCATTATCTCGCGGTCACTGGATATGAAGCAGCATGGATTGCGGTTCTTGTCGGGGGTCAAAAGTTTATCTACAAACGGATCGAGCGAGACGAAGAAATGATTCAGTTCATCATCGAGATTGCGTCTGACTTCTGGAACAACCATGTGCTCAAGAGAGTGCCACCGGCCTACGATGGTTCGAAAGCATCGAGTGATTTACTTGGCCGGATGTTCCCTACAGCAGAACAAGGCTCGGAGACAGAGCTTCCAGATGAAGCAGAAGATTTGATTAAACAGTATCAAGAAACAAGCGAACGATTGGAAGAACTGAAAGTCCAAAAGACGGAAGCGGAAAATAAACTCAAGGCGTTGATTGGTGAAGCGGAAGTCGGTATCGCTCAGAATCATTTTGTCGAATGGAAGACGGTCAAAGCACGCGAAACCATCGACTCGAAAAAGCTGAAACTCGAGCATCCGGAAATCTACACGCAATGCATCAAAATCGGAAAACCAACAAGACGATTTGCAATCAAGGAGGCTAAATAATCATGGCAAAAACAGCAGACGTAAAAAATCAGTTAGCGAATCGAAGCGCACAGGCGCCCGCGCAAGCAGGGGATAACGAACGAAGACTTAAATCGCTCATCAACGACAACTATAAGGCGATCCAGTCGCTTGTTCCAAAGCATGTAACACCAGAGCGATTGGCACGTCTAACAATCAGCGCCGCAACTCGGAACCCAAAGCTATTCGAATGTGACGAGATGACCCTAGTCGGCGCAATCGTCAACTGTGCGGCGCTAGGAGTCGAACCGAACCTCATTGGACACGCCTATATCTTGCCGTTCTATAACGGAAAAACGAAGCAAATGGAGGCGCAATTTCAACTGGGCTTCAAAGGAGCGATTGACTTGGCGCGTCGCTCTGGCGAGTTGAAGCAACTGTATGCACATGAAGTGTATGAGGGCGACGAGTTCGAATATGCATATGGGCTCAACAAAGACTTACATCATGTGCCTTGTGGAGAATCAAATCCAGATAAGGTCACTCACGTATATGCAGTCTATCACCTCAAAGATGGCGGGAACGATTTCGTCGTCATGACACGAGAGCAAATCGAGAATCACCGCGACCGGTTCACAAAGTCCAAGTATAACGGTGCCGTCGTGGGACCGTGGAAAGACCATTTTGTCGAGATGGCTAAAAAGACGGTCATTATTCGTCTGTTAAAAACGGCCCCTCTGTCCATTGAAAAGGAAAACGGAGAGGTGCAGCATCTTGGTGAGCTCATCAATGCCGACAACAGTGTATCACGAGTGCGTCAATCAGCTATGACCAGTCAGGCCGTTATCGATACGTCATTTGTCGATAACGAAACAGAACCGACAATCGTCGATGTACAGCAAGTAGAAGATTCAAAACAAAAAACCGACGAAGATCCGTTCTTGTGAGGTGTAGATGATGGGACACGGACGAATTAATCGAGTCAGAAAAGAAAGTAACTTCGTGATGATGGACAAGGGGTTCCTACAGAACCCCGAGTTATCTGCTAAAGCAAAAGGTGTACTCGCTTATATTTTGAGCCTTCCAGATGACTGGGTCATTTATCAAAAAGAGCTTCTTCGTCATTTTAAAGACGGTCGAGTATCTATTGAGACAGCGTTGGACGAACTAGAAACGCATGGTTATCTAACTAAAGAACGAACTCGTGATGAAAAAGGACGCTTGGGTCATTATGATATCACCATTCACGAGATACCTATCCAGTGTAGATTTTCTACAGTAGAAAACCTGCAGCAGAAAAACTACAGTAGAAAACCTGCAACTACTAATAATGATTTAACTAAGAATAACTTAACTAAGAATAATACGACTAAGACGACGACTAATCCTTTTGCAATCGACAGCAACTCTTACGACGAAAGCCGTCAAGTCGTCGTCGACTTTTATCAAAGTCACTATGGAAATATTCCTCCTCTTGTAATAAAGGCAGTTGAGATTTATCTGCAGCAAGAAATAGAAGGATCCCTCATTATCAAAGCGATTCAAATCGCCATCGAACGCGGTAAGAAATGGGATTATGCTGCGGGCATCCTCAACAACTTAAGAGATGAACATGGCATTAAAACCTTGGAACAGTACGAAGCCCGTCAAAAACAAGACAAACAAATGAAAAAGGGTGGAGCGCCTTCAACGTTCAAACCAACTTTCGATTAAGGAGGACTGATGGATGGAGCATGTTAGCAGAATTTCAACCGGTTTGGTGGGTCAATTCAAGTTCGAGAATTCGAATCAGTCTTGTTGCCTACGTTGCAGATCCGAATATCACTTCACTAAATTCTATGACCCACGAACACGAGAACGAGTGGAGTCGTGGACACCTTGCGGATGTGAAGTGCTGGACTATATGCAAGAGCGCCAGCAAGAAGCTAAAGCCAAGAAAATGCAGAGACACTTGAAGTCCTTCAACGAGAACTCGCTCGTGAACGAGAAAATTAAGGACGCCACGTTCAGCAACTTCATCACCACCGATGAGAGCTTCCGAGAGGTTGCTCGCTCGGTCCGGAGATACGTGAGTGAGTGGCTACCAGGAAACGTGCTCCTTTATGGGTCGTACGGCACCGGCAAAAGCCACTTGGCCATCAGTGCCACGAAATTAGCCATCAACAACGGGCATACCGCGCTCTTCATCAGCGTCCCGAAACTGTTCAGCAAGATCAAGGAGACTTACAACCGGGATTCTAAAATCACCGAAGATGGACTAATCGGGCTTATCAATAGCGTAGAGCTACTAGTGCTCGATGACATCGGGGCAGAGAGCGGTCGCGAAGCGTGGTGTCAGGACAAGCTTTTCTTGATCTTAGACGGCCGCCAAGGGAAGCGGACCATCTACACGACAAACCTCGATGCAGAAATGCTGGAAGAGAAAATCGGAGGCCGCAATTATGACAGGATGGTCGACGACTTGAAGCGATATTCGATGGTGGGAGCGAGTCATCGTCGCAAAGAAAAATTGGTGTGGTAAAGGAGAAATGGATATGGACCTATTTGAATATACCGAGGAAGGCAACTGCTGGGGTTATAAGCCGGTGATTGAAACGGACCCAGAGAAAATCGCAGAGGCAGAGCGTCGATTTGACGAATTGCTAAAGAGACTTGAAGAGGATCGAGTCGCATGACGATGTTGGGGATCATGGCAGCGGCTGCTATCGTGGCAGTCCCTGCCGTTTCATTGATCATTATCCTCGTTTGGTCGTATGAACACGTTCAGGAGCTTGAGAGATGATTAATTCTGAGACGGAATTCGTGATAGCTGGAATCTTTATCTGTATCGGATACATTGCTTGGAATATTCAAGAAAAGTGGAGGATGAAATGATGGACGTCCAAGAGCGGATTAGACACCTTGAAACCGAAAATGAAATGTTGCTTGATGCGTTACAACTGCTGCAGTTGAAAGAACGAGAGTGTGAGGTACTTACAAACGCTGTTACTAACATTGAAGTCATTGTGCGGAATGAGAGAACGTCTCCACATCGTGCCATCATGGCCGAATTGGCTACGACTCGCGTGATGCTGCAGGTCTTAGAGGAGAGAGCAGAATGATTAGAGTCATTCCGAACAAGAGGCTCGAAAACCGAGTCACGATAATGTATAAGGGCCATCCGGTCGCCAGCGGTATCGATTTTAAGAACGGGTACTACGAGGTCATCCCCCGCGCGACATATTTTCATCCACTGGATCGGCTCGTCAAGATGATGACGATAGAACAGATCGAATCGTTGTGTAACCGTTCCTTCGTCAAATTGCACGAGGATAGAGGCTAATGTTCGTCCGTATCTTCTATCTCAAGGATGGACGTCACGAAAAAATAGTGACATGGAAACGTTCGAAAGCAGAATGTGAGCAGTTCATTCAACAGAAAGGCGGCGAAATGCTGAAGGTGATTAAGTATGAGAGAGCAACCGAAAGTAGTCAGTCTTGAACAATATCGATACAGACGGTATTACCAAGAACAGCAGAAAGAGCGGACTATCTACCTGAGAAATATATTTGAGGACATGAGGAAGGATGGAAACTATGAAAGAATACGCGGTGTACAAAGGAGAGTGTCTCCTAGCGATGGGGACGGATCAGGAATGCGCTGAACACTTAGTTGTGAAGCCAGAAACTATACGATGGTACACATCCCCGGCTTATCAGCGTCGCCTGCAGAAAAGAAAAGCATCTGACAATGTGAGACAAGTCTTGAAAATAGAGGATGACGAATGAGAAATCTATCCTCAAATCCGCCGGGTTCTACACCTACGCAAACGGTGCGGGAATTTGTAACGTGCCATCTTAAAGGTGCTGACAAGGTGGCTATCATCTGGGAGAAAGACGAACATGTCGGCATGATTCACAATGACCTCACCTATCGAGACTTGATGTTCATGCTCAAAGCGGCAGACGCTTGCTTGATAGATGATTTTATGAATGGGGGTCCAGGAAAATGACGTGCAACTGTGGACAGAAAGCAGAACTTCAACAGCAAAACATTTTCGACGAGATCGAGCATTTGTGCCGGGACTGCTTCAACAGTCTCGGCCATCACGATTGTAGTATCGAAGATGAACCCGAATTGTTCTTTGCAAGTCAGATGAGTACGGATCAGTAAAACATACAGGGTGGTGAAGCAGATTGAACCAACTCAAATGGATTGAAACGCGCGTCAAAGACGACAAGCGATTACGCAGACAAGTAGATGAATTGCTTCATCGATATTTCAGACTCCCTTTGCTAATCCAACAGGCAGAGGAAATCATCAATGGTGGACCGGAGATAAGTCTCCGGTCCTCTCTGACTGTCAACTATGCTGCCAGTGAGTCGATGAGTCATCCGCATCGATTAAAGGAACAGCAACACTATGATCAGATGGTCATTGAAGCAGAGCGCGAATTGATTGTCCTTAAAAATGAGTTCGATAAAATGAAAGCGATCCGTACTTACTTAGCCGAGGACGAGTTGACGGTTTGGGATTACAAATACAAAAGACGCCGGCGCAAGGACATCCATGTGCGTGATGAGCTGGGGTGGGGGAATGACCGGTACTACAATGCGCTTGACGGACTTCGTGGGCAGGTAGCAGATGTGTTTAGACTTTGGGGTGAAAAGAGCGGGTAAAAAATAGGAAAGAAACAGTAAAAAAATAGGAATCACTTGTGTATAAGTATAGAGTAAACTTAAATAAATCGAAATCCACGCTCTTTAACTGACGTAGTTTTCGATGATTTTCTCTGGTTTATATTAGATTTGAGTAAAAATAAAGACGTGCACGTATTTCTCTCAAACGTTGAAAAGAAAGTGGTAAAATGTAGATAACGTATAGTCCAAAAAAATTAAGGGGTCGATTTTATCTTGGAAGTAATAAAAGTAATTTCTCCAGTGATTTATGCACTTTCTGGTGCGCTACTAGGTTACTCATTCAGAAGATGGGGTGATTGGAGGAGCTTTGATTTTTCTCAAAAAGAAATTCTTTTAATAAAAGTTTATAACCCTATTTTAAAAATATCTGAACAGGCAAAAATTTCTAGAGAAAAAGACGAGAGTGGATATACTTATTCAGAATACATGGAAATTTATACATTACTTTATAATTATGCACATCAAGTTCCCGAGAATATCATTGATACAGCTCAGAACGAACTGGATGAGATAATGAATGGATTTGCCGGAAGGTTGTTGGGTACTTCTATTGAAAAAGGAAGATATTTTGATATAAATGGTTTTGTAACCGAAATTGTTATGGAAGAAAGAGAAAAAATAATTAAATCTTTAAAACCGAGAAGATGGTTTTTTTGAATTTTTAGATGCCCTTGGGTATCTTTTTTTGTTACCTTAAAACCGTTTCCGATGGCGAAAAACCTTTCCCCGTCCTCCTGTCGTTTCATCGGAAGTGGTTTTAACGTTGCAAATAGAAAGGGGTGAATCGATGATATGAGGAAACTGAATGAGAAGCAGGAACGCTTTTGTCTTGAGTATCTAGCAGATTTAAACGCAACGCAGGCGGCCATTCGAGCCGGATATAGCAAAAAGACGGCTGGAGCGATTGGCAACAAATTGCTGAAAAAAGTTGAGATTCAAGCGAAGGTTTCAGATTTGAAGCAGGAACGGGCGAAACGTACAGAGGTTACAGTGGACCGTGTCGTCGAGGAGCTTGCCAAGATCGCATTCGCTGACCTAAAGCACTTTGTCCATTGGACAGAGCACGGAGTAGAAATACATGATTCCGAGGACGTAGACGGAGCGGTTCTTTCCGAGGTTTCAGAGACCGTGAGTGTTCAGGTATTCCCGAATGGGGGCGAATCAGAGAAGCGAATGAAGCGCGTCAAACTACATGACAAGATGAAGGCGCTTGAGATGCTAGGACGTCATTTATCGATGTTCAAAGACCGGACAGAGGTCCAACATACAGGGGCTGTTGAGTTTGTGGACGACATTGGGGTTGATGATTCGTGATGGTCAAACAAATTCGATTATCCGAGTTACTCCCGAAGGCGTTTCATTCTTCTTGGAAGGCTGCAATCGACCCGGACATTTTGAACGTCGTCGAGAAGGGTGGCCGTGGATCTGGTAAATCATCGGACATCGCGATCATTGTGACACAGCTACTAATGAGGTATCCCCTCAACGCTGTCGGCATCCGGAAGATTGACAATACGCTTGAACTTTCGATTTTTGAACAAATGAAATGGGCTATCGAACTTTCGGGGGTTAGTCATTTGTTCAAGGTGAACAAGTCGCCGATGAAAATCACCTACAAGCCACGCGGAAATTATATGGTGTTCCGTGGAGCTCAAGAGCCAGAGCGAATCAAGTCGTTAAAAGCATCTAATTTCCCATTTGCATTTGTGTGGATTGAAGAACTAGCTGAATTTAAAACAGAAGATGAAATTACGACCATCACCAACTCGATCCTTCGTGGCGAATTGGACGATGGTCTTTTTTATAAATTCTTTTTCAGTTATAACCCTCCGAAGAGAAAGCAAAGTTGGGTGAATAAAAAATATGAGTCAGCCTTCGTGCCGGCGAACACGTTCGTCCATCATTCCACCTATCTCGACAATCCGTACATTTCACGGCAGTTCATAGAGGAAGCTGAAGCCATGAACAACCGGAACCCCATGCGGTACCGATGGGAGTATCTCGGCGAGGCCATTGGGTCTGGCGTCGTACCGTTCAATAACCTCACGTTCCGCAAAATCACGAACGAAGAGGTCAGTCGGTTTGACAACATCCGCCAAGGTATCGACTTTGGTTATGCCACAGACCCACTTGCGTTTGTCCGTTGGCACTATGACAAGACAAGACGGCGTCTCTATCTCATCGACGAGTTCTACGGCGTCAAGCTGTCAAACCGTCAACTGGCCGAATGGGTCATCTCCAAGGGCTATCAAACCCATGAGATCATCGCGGACTCGGCAGAACCGAAATCGATTGCTGACCTCCGCTCTCTAGGGCTTACTCGCATCGCCGGGGCCAAGAAAGGGCCGGACAGCGTCGAGTTCGGAGAGAAGTGGCTGGACGACCTGGACGAAATCATCATCGACCCAGAGCGGACACCACGGACGGCCAAAGAGTTCGAGGACATTGATTACCAAACTGACCGAGACGGAAACCCGAAAGCAAAACTGGAAGACAAGAATAATCACGCAATCGATTCGACCCGCTATGCATTGGAGCGGGACATGAGACCACAGGCGCAAGCCTTGAAATTCTAGGGGGTGATTGAATGGCAGATACATGGGAAACAGGCGGAGACGTCCGAATCACGTCGAGGCAGGGATATTCGTTCGATATTCCGGATTACACGGACGAAATCATTGCCTTGAAAACCGGTGAGGACTTGAGAGAAACCATCTTGAAAATCATCGAGAAACACAAGCCGCACCGCGCTCGCTTGCTGATGAACTACAAACGCTACAAGACGGACATCACAGGTGTTCCGATTTTCTCTCGTTCGTTTGAGAGGGATGTCACCATCGACAATCGTGTGAACAACGATTATTTCTCCGAGATTGTCGACATCAAGACAGGGTACTTCGCCGGAAAGCAGACGTCGTATTCGTATGACAAGAATGAGGCGAACTATGACGAGGCCATCGAGAAGGTGACGACGTTCCTGGAACGCAACCGCATCGCCGACATCAATATGGAGACCACGAAATATTGTGCCATTGCAGGATACTCCGCTCGACTGCTCTATCTCGATACAGAGGCGAACGAGCGTGTCATGTACATCCCCGGACATCAAGCCATCCTACTCAATGAGGACGGGAACATCATCGAGACCGAGTACGCCATTCGTTACTACGGGCAGGAAGGGAAATACGTCATCCACTTTTATGACGGCTTGAAGCGGTACAAATACCAGCAGGACGGTGCAGAGCTCACGTTGCTCGAAGAAAAGATTCACGGCTACAAGAAATGCCCGCTCTTTGGTTATCCGAATAATGATGAGTTGATGGGAGACGCCGAGAAGGTGCTCACGCTCATCGACGCCATCGACCGGACCATTTCGGACGTCAACAGCGAAATCGAGGCGTTCCGTTTGGCCTATCTGGTCATTACGGGCGCAAACATCACGCAGGACATGATTGACAGCATGAAGGCGAACGGGGCACTCGGAATCCCTGGAATCGGTAACGAGAAAATCGGTGTCGACTTTTTAGAAAAGAACCTCAATGATGGAGCGATTGAAAATCACTTAAATCGTATCCACGACAACATTTATCGTTTCTCTGGTACGCCAGATTTAGCCGATGAAGCGTTCGGGGGGAATCAGTCGGGTGTCGCGCTCAAGTTCAAGCTACTCGGATTAGAGACGAAATGCGCCCGCTTCGAGCAGAAGTTCAGAGCGGCGGACACTCGGATGTTTGAAATCATGGCCACGAAATGGGCAGTCGAGAACGTAAGCTTCAACCCGTTCAAGGTGTTTTCTGAATTCAAACGCAACTTCCCGCAAGACTTGCTATCAGAGGCACAGGTACTCGCTGCTCTCAAAGGGCAGGTATCAGAGGAAACACGGCTCGGGCTCGCATCGTTCATCGATGACGTCAAGTATGAGCTCGACCGCATGAAGGAGGAGCAAGAAGAATCCCTCTCGATGGCATTGAGCATCCCGATGGAGCAACCACAAAATGACCCGATTCCGGAAGAAGCTGATTCGCAATGAACTGGATTCAATTCTTCGACTTTCTCTACAAGCTACTCACTAGACGGGAACAGGACACGCTCCGACAAATCCGTCGTGAGTATGAGGCGATCGTCAAAGACCTGATCGGTGACCTCGGGAACATTTACAACCGCATCGGGGCGGACGGTAAGCTATCATACGCCGACATCGTCTCGTTTCGAGAGATTAAGAGATTCCAACAGCAGGCGACCGCTCAAGCAAATCGCCTCGGGAAGTACAATCGGGAAGTCATTCAAAAGTTGCTAAATGATTCCTATGACCTGTCATACGGATGGATGTCTTTTGCGGTAGAGAAAGCGGTTGACATAACGCTATTGAACGCCATGCCAAGCCTCCCCGAACAAATCCTGCTCAACCGGAACAATCTCATCGACAAATTGGTGCTCGATGCATCACTCGAACGCTCCCGTGCCAAAATCACGGTCGGCATCCAAGACGCCATCGAAAAGGGGCTCATCAACGGTTCTGACTTCAAACAGATGGCGGCAGACATTCAACGGGTATTCGAGATGGACTATAACCGTGCTCTGACAATCGCAGAGACCGAGGTTCATCGAGTCCGCGAACAGGCATCCAACGACAGCGCCCAGAACGCATCACGTCAAGGCGTGGAGATGGAGAAGGTATGGAGCAACGTCGGGGACGAGCGGGTCCGTAAGACGAGCAAGGCGAACCACAGAGAAGTACACGGACAGCGGAAAAAGCTGAACGAGCCTTTCGAACTGAAAAACAACGTTCTGGCACAGATGCCAGGCGCATCCGGAACACCATATAACGACATCCGCTGTCGATGCTATGCACGATATGAGGTCGTCGGCATCAAGACCATTGGTGTCGCAGACGGGCAACAAGCGCTCACACGTCAGTTCAATTCATGGAAACAACGCAAGACCCAATAAAATCACTTGCGGCTCGATTGACGCGATACGAGGTGGATACGCATGTCGGCTCCTAATCGGCTCGATAATCGATACGCATAATGGAGGCATTCACATGTTCAAACAAAAGACAAAATTCCCGCTCACACTCGATTTGCAATTCTTCGCTGAAGGCGGAGAGGGAGGAGAAGGCGGCGGTGCTGGTTCTCAAGGCGGTGAAGGTGGAGGCGCAGAAGGTGGCACGGATAACGGTGGCCAAGGCGCAAATCCTATCTTCACACCGGAGCAACAGGCACAGATCGATTCATTACTCAAATCCGCTCAAGACCAGATTCGCAACGAGTACGGCAAGAAACAAAAGGAACTTCAAACGACGATTGATCAGTTGAAGAACCAAGGCAAGTCGAAAGAACAGCTCGCCAAAGAAGCGGAAGAAAAACTCCAGCAAGGACAAGCGGAGCTCTTGAAGTCCAAGAACGAGTTCTATGCGGTCCGTCAATTGGCGAAAGAAGGACTCGATGCCGAATTGCTCGACTTTGTCGTGACGAATGAAGGTGATGACGAGGATGCCCGTAACGGTGCGACAGATGCCAAAATCAAGGCAATCACGGACATCATCAACAAGCAAGTCAAGGCGCAAGTCGATGCGAAGTTCAAAGATGCCGGATACAATCCGGGCAACGGTAGCGGTGCCAATGGTGCATCTGGCTTCAAGTCGGTCATGGACACGATCCGTGCCAACCAAATCAAAAAATAACGAAAGAAGGTAAACATTCATGCGAACATTCAACCCAGATAACGTTTTATTGATGGATGCGAAGGATGGGAACATCCCAACGCAATTCGCGGCTGCAGTTGTCGGAGAGGTCGTTCAGAACTCTGCCGTCATGCAACTCGCACAAGCAGAAGAAATGACCGCTCCTAAGAAAGAAATCACGTACCTCGCAGAAGGGCCAGGGGCTTACTGGGTAGGAGAGGCGGAGCGCATCCAAACGTCTAAGGCGACATGGTTGACTGCCGAGATGGAAGCGAAGAAACTCGGGGTCATCATCCCTGTCTCGAAAGAATTCCTCCGTTACACGGTCTCTGACTTCTTCAACATGATCCGTCCAAAGATTGCCGAAGCGTTCTACAAAAAGTTCGACCAAGCGGCACTCTTCGGGACTGCCACACCATATGCGGCAGGTCAAAACATCCTAGCGGCCGCAACTGCTGCATCGAACACGGTGGCTCACATCGATTCTGAACCGCTATACCCACAATTGAACGGGCTCATCGGTCTTGTCGAGGACAATGAGATTGACCCAGACGGAATCGCAACGGTCCGCTCGCTCAAACAAGTGTTCCGTGGTGAACTCGACTCGACTGGACGTCCAATCTTCGTCAAGGGTGACGGAACAGCCCCAGACGACATCCTCGGATTGCCTATCGCATACGTGAACGGCTCTTCGTTCGACAAGACAAAAGCGGTGGCGATGACAGGTGACTGGGATTACGCTCGTTTCGGTATCCTCCAAGACATCGAATACTCAATCTCTGACCAAGCCACACTCTCGACTGTCGTCGACGAAGGTGGAGTGCCGCTCAACCTTTGGGAGCGTGACATGTTCGCGCTTCGTGCCACAATGCACGTCGGATTCATGGTCTTGAAAGACGAGGCGTTCGCCGTCCTCACACCAGACGTCACACCATAATTCAACGATAAGGGAGGTTCAAGTATATGGCTGAACAAGAATTGATCAAGATTGAGAAGAACGGCAACGTCCTCGAAGTCGATGAACGCCGCTTCCGCATTTTTTACAAAGGTGTGGGCTACAAGCGAGTCATCGAAGACGAGGAAGGCGAGAAAATCTCGATGAAATCCACGAAAGCGGAAATCATCGAGGAGCTCGAGAAGCGGGAAATCGAACACAATCCGGAGCAAAAGAAAGAGGATTTACTCAAATTGTTAGAGGGTGAGTGACATGACGCTCGATGAACTCAAGGGCTTGCTCGGGGTCCCGCTCGACGATACGTCACGGGATGCCTATCTCACGTTGATGCTCGAGTCGGGAATCAAGGCGGCCCAAGAGTATTGCGACAAAATCGATTTTCTCTCTCTAGTGAATCCAGAGACGGGCGTTCTCGTATTGCCCGCTCCCGTGAAGCTAGGAATCTACGAATGGATTAAGACAGGCGACGGCGCTTCTCAACGGGGCGGTGTCGTCTCCGAATCCATCGGAGGCATGAGCCAATCCTTCGCATCGACAACGGACGGCTCGCTTTACAGCATGGCTCACCAACATTGGGCGCCGTATCATTCCGACATCAAATTCATTCCGATGGGGTGGAGACGATGAGGTCCAAGATACGTATCCGTGACAAGAACCGAATCCCTCAAGCGATCTCATCCGCTGATTCCTTCAATGGACGGCGGGTGCGAGTCGGGTACTTCGGGAGCGGTCACACGCAGATGTTGGCAGCGGTTC
The DNA here is from genome assembly GCA_902362975.1 of Caryophanales bacterium. Taxonomy (GTDB): domain Bacteria; phylum Bacillota; class Bacilli; order Exiguobacteriales; family Exiguobacteriaceae; genus Exiguobacterium. The sequence continues at coordinate 34,104 of CABIYO010000009.1, read as the reverse complement.
ACGAGTTCGGCGTCGACATCCAAGTGACGGACAAGATGCGGGGATTCTTCCGCTACAAGTTCGGGATCAGCTTGAAAAAGACGACGACTCACATCAAGATTCCGGAACGCTCGTTCATTCGAGCGGGATGGGATGAACACGGACCCGCAATCGTCGAGAAGTATCAGAGGCTCATCGGTGAGGCAATCTTGAACGGTGTGCCTGCAGATGCATTACTGTACGCCCTGGCACTCGAAGCCAAGGGCAAGCTCCAAGACTTCGCCCGAGACTTGAAAGACCCACCAAACGTGGAGCTGACGGTTCGCGAAAAGGGAAGTTCAAATCCTTTGGTCGACACCGGCAACATGATCGGTAGCATGGACCACAAATTAGAGTAAGGAGTGACACGATGCCAGAGATTTATCGATTCAAACGGTTGATAGACAAATACAGCGTGTCCTTCCAGCTCGAGATTGAGTCCGCAGGGGCTTTCAACCATATCGGCGAATGGGTGGAAGGTGCGCCCGTCACAACGTCACACACGGGCGCTCTCTTGCCTCTCACGCAACGTCAAATCTATCAATCTGGCGGACGATTGACCGATGCGGACCGAACGCTCATCATCTCCAAGTCGGTCGTCATCCCGCCCAAGGCAAAAATCGACTACAAGGGCAAGACGTATCATGTCGAGGCGATGATTCCTTTCGAGGATTACGGAGACTTCAACTCCTACACGCTCAAACACGTCAGCGCCTTCAATGAGGTGGCGCCATGATCGACTATCAAGCTATCAAGAGCACTATCATCGGTCATATCAAGACGAACACGGGGCATGAAGTCGTTCTTCAAGCATCGAACGCACCACAGCCCGCTTATCCCTTCTGTTCCTACACCATCACATCGCCCTATCTGCCTGTCTCTCACGCCGAAGTCGGTCAAGACATAGTAGAGGACGTCGAGATGGTCTTCTCGCTCACATGGCATTCTCAGAGCGCCACAGAGGCACAAGGACTCGCTCACCAGACGGCGATGTTCTTCAAGATGAGGAACGCAAGACAATGGCTAGGCGATTCGGGAATCACGGTCGTTCGGCTGGAAGGGTTTCAAAACCGAGACACGTTCCTCACGATTGACAGTGAACGTCGTGTCGGGCTCGATGTACGGTTCCGGATTCGCCATATCGAGACACAACCAGAATTCGAAAACATTGAATCGGTCATCGTACCGGAAATTTAAGGAGGTTATCACATGCCATTGAAAGACGTAATCGTCGACATTAGCGTGTCGTCGCCTGCTCCCCGTGTTGGACTAGGGCGAGTCCTCATCCTCACGGAAGCGGTCGGCACACCAACCTACAAGGAATATGCTTCGCTCGATGCTTTGGCGGTCGATTTTGCAAGCGGGACACCGACTTATGCCAAGGCGTCCACTGTTTTCTCACAGAATAACCGCCCAGACGTCGTTGCTGTCGCCACATACGAGACGGGCGCACCAGAGGCGGCGCTCGATGGGTTCTACAACCGAGGATGGCACTTCGTCCTTCTCGCGAACGATTTGGCTGCCGATCAGCTTGAGGTCGCGACGCTTGTTGCCGCAAAAGACTTCAAGTTCTTCGCCGCTCTCGTGGATGACAATACAGGACGTGAGGCGCTCAAGAACAAAAAACGCACGATTGTGTTCGACCACAACGTCGCAGGCGAGCATTTGGATGCGGCCGCAGTCGGTTCGCTCGGTTCGCTCCCTGTCGGCTCCATCACGTGGAAGTTCAAGGGGAATTTCGTCGGCATCACGCCACGATACCTCACAGAGAGCGAGCTTGCAGAGGTCGAATTGGACAATGCACTCGCCTACGTCATGAAAGCAGGAAAAGGACAGCTCACGGACGGCATTGATGCATCGGGTGAGTTCATCGACGCATTGCATGGCAAGGACTTCGTCAAGGTGGATATGGAGAACGAGATTCAATACGCGCTCCAGAACGCTGACAAGGTCCCATACGACGCCCGTGGTATTGGATTGATTGATGGAGCGGCGACGACAACGCTTCAACGTGCCTACAACCAAGGAATCGTGGCACAGACGGCGGACAAGATGCCAGACTATACGATCACCACGTTGCCACGTGAACAGGTCGACCCAGGTGACCGTGCCGCTCGCGTATATGCTGGACTATCTTTTGAGTTCGCCCTAGCTGGCGCTATTCACGAGGTTCGAGTTAAAGGACAAATTCGTATCTAATTGAGGAGGGAAACACATGCCAGAGGTAAGAACGGTTGACGCACGAGATACGTCGATCAATATCGACGGTCAGTTCATCACAGGATTTTCAGAAGGTTCATTCGTTGAGTGGAAGAAGGACGAGGACAACTTCAACGCGAAGGTCGATGCGTTCGGAGATGTTGCCGTCGCTATCACGAACAACACAATCGGAACCATCACGATCACGTTGTCGCAGACGTCGCCTTCGCTTGCTTTGGTGAAACGATTGGCAAACGCCCGGACGATGTTCCCGATTTGGGTCACAACGCCGGACGAGAAGGTCGGTGGCACACAGGCGATGTTCGTCAAAACACCGTCTGGGACGCTTTCAGATGAAGTGGAAGACCGTGAAGTCGAGGTTCGTGTGTTCGACTTCGTGGATCAATAAGAAACAGCGGGGCTTTCGGGTCCCGCTTTTTTGTTAGGAGACTAAAAAATATGGCTACAAAAAGGGAGATACTCGCAATGTCTAAAAATGCAAACAACCAGAAAACAGTAACAATCGATGAAAAAGAATACGTGCTGCAACATCCAGGCGTTCGTGCCGGCGTACAACTACGTGACCGCTCGAAGGACTTCAATGGGAACATCGTCGAAGAGAAACTCTATGACGAACTGATGAAGCACGTCATCGTGTCGCCTAAAGTGTCTTGGGAAACAGCGGAAGAAATCGGGCACAAGGCATTCCAGGAACTCATGAAAGAGGCTTCGACGTTTCTTATGGGCTAAACCTTTACCGAAATCGGTTTATAAGGGAATGGTACGGCAACAGTGGGCGCTATGGCGTCTCGTCATGAGTGAGAAATTTTCATACACCGAAGTGATGAACATGGACATGCACACACTGATGGAAGCAAACGCCGCTCTCGACATGCAAATCGAGCTTGAGAAGAAAGCGAGCAAAAAGAAGAAAGGGTGAACTAGATGGCTCTACGGGATACCGACATCGCGATTGACATAATGGCGGAAGCAGACCCTTTGCGCGACATCAACCGACAGATTAACGAAGTGACACGCAATGCACGTCTGATGGGGTCAACGATCAACTCACAGGGCGACATGACCGTCCGTAGTTACCGCCGAATGAGCGATGCGACGAACTGGATGATGACGTCAACACGAGGCATGTCCCAAGAAGCGCTAGAAATGCGGCGAGAGATGCAACGTGCGTTTTACGCACAGCGGAAAGCACTCTACCCATTCCGTGACGAACTTATCAAGGCAGAATATGACATGTTCAAGTTGACTCAGAGTGCGAAGAACTACACTGGTTCCAACCGCGAGTTCATGCGTGAAGTACAAAAGGCAGGAGCGGCGCACAAGAAAGCGACCGACCAGATGATCGCTAACGATGAGTTGCAAAAGATGAGTATGATCCGAACGGTCGGGACTCTAATGAACCGGACGACCCAGGCGCAGCGCATCATGGATAACTATAACCGGATGGGCAACCCGCTTTACCGGGTGAACAACGGTCTGCTAGGCGTGGCGGATAGCATGAACAAGATCGCCATGCAGGGGCAACCGGCGGCTCTGGCTTTGAAAATGCTCGGACCGACCGCCAACATGAAACAACTCCGTGACATGACCATGATGATCCAACAGGGTATGCTTCGATTTACGGCCGTGGCGTTGATTGCGGCTGCAGGGGCGGTCATTTTCTACAAGACGCTCCACAACGGGGCGATGGAAGCAAACAGCGCCTACAAAAAAGCGTTTGAAGACATGTCGAAGAGCCTTTCGAAGGCGTTCGAGCCGATGATTGAAGTATTCGCCATGATCATGATCCCAATTTTCCGCTTCATCAAGGCGATCGCGGACATGGTCGTCCGATTCAACGAGGCGCACCCGACTATCGCGAAGCTCGTCGCGGCGTTCTTGATCTTGATTCCGATTTTAACGCTCATTTTGAGCCCGCTTGCCATCGGTATCGGCTTGTTTGGTGGCATGCAGGCGGCACTCGCAGCGGTCTGGCCGTTCATCGGTCCGGTCGTCACCGGATTCGCGGCCATGATGGGAACCGTCGTGCTCGTTTCTGCCGCCATTGTCGGGCTTGTTTGGGGCATCCGTCATCTATGGACCACAAACGAGGGCTTCCGTAACGCTGTCATCGGTGCCTGGGACGCAATCAAGGCGAAGGCGCAGGAAGTCTTTGGCTGGCTCGCCGGATTCCTTGGCCCGATCATTTCCGGGATGCTTGAAAAGCTGACCAGTTTTGCGACTGCGGCGATGGACGCCATCAAACAGGCGTTCACTGGAGACTTCTCCGGAATTTTTGAAATGTTCAAGAATTTGCTACCAACCATCATCGGCTTCTTAATCGGCGGGCTTCCTGGACTACTTATCTCGGCATCCCGGTTCATTCCGACGATTGTCGAAGGGATTCAATCGAAGAGCGGGGACCTCGCAACGACGGCGACGAATATCATCAACAATTTCGTCACGTTCATCACGACGAATCTGCCGCGACTGGTCGAACAAGGTGTCCAAATCCTGACTAACATCGTGCAGGGCATCGTCACGAATCTACCGATTGTCCTGGGGGCCGTGATGCAATTGCTCACGTTTATCGTCTCCACAATCACGACGTTGCTCCCAGTGCTCGTACAGGCAGGCGTATCGATTTTGACGGCGATTCTGAACGCAATCATCACGAATTTACCTGTTTTGATCAATGCAGGGGTTCAAATTTTGCAGACTTTGGTGCAGTCAATCATCACTTTGTTGCCGATGTTGCTGCAGGCGGCGCTTGGAATCATCATGACTTTGCTGACCAATATCGTCACGCTCTTACCGATGATTTTGCAGGCCGGCGTTCAAATTCTGATGTCGCTGATTCAAGGAATCCTTCAACTTTTACCGACTTTGATACCTGTCGTCATGCAAATCATCACCACAATCGTCAATATGGTCGTTCAAAATCTGCCGCTCATTTTGAACGCGGGCATTCAGATTTTAATGATGTTGATTCAAGGCATCATCTCGATGTTGCCGCAATTGATCACCGTCGCGATTCAGCTCATCACTTCGATTGCGGACATGTTGATCCAAAACCTGCCGATGATTATCAATGCGGCGGTTCAAATCGTCGTGTCGCTCATCAACGGATTGATTCAAATGTTACCGCAACTGGTGGCCGCCGCGCTCCAATTACTGACCGCGATATTTAACATCATCATCGAGAACCTACCTCAAATGCTTGCGCTCGGTGGTGAGCTCATCATGGCACTCATCAACGGGATTTTGCAGCTGATTGGAGCGGTCGGCTCTGCCATGAGGGAGATCGGTGCAGCTATCATAAGCGCCATCAGCGAGATCGACCTGTTCAGCATCGGGGCCGACATCGTACAAGGTCTTATCAACGGGATCGGGTCCATGCTCGGATCGCTCGCGAAGGCTGCGGGCTCCTTGGCCGAGACCGTCATGGACAAGACAATGGGGCTCCTCGGCATCAACTCTCCGTCAAAAGTCTTCTATGAATACGGCGGATGGACGACAGAGGGTTATGCGCTCGGTATGCAAAACGAGATGCGAATGGTCGACAACATGGCACGACAACTCAACTACACCGTTCAGCAGCCTGTCGCGGGCATCACGCCAGAGACGAGCGGCACAATGAACACCAACAGCACGAGCAACAACCGCACCATCAACTTCAACCCGACCATTCAAGTCAATGGTGGCGGTTCTGGAAGCGGTGGCGACGTGAGAGGGCAAGTACGTGACGCCATGGATGAGGCGTTCGCGCACTTGCTAGATTTATATAATCCGGAGGTGTCTTACTGATGGCAAAACTCGGAGACGTGACCATCCATGTCGAGAAAGAATCATACCGTGACCAAGTGGAAGCCACAGAATACGCCGTCGAGCGTGGTGAACCTTTCACGGACCATATCGAGGCAAAGCCGGAGGAACTTTCCCTCTCGGCTGTCCTCATTGGTGAAGATTATTCTTCACAGGTTGAAAAATTGAGAGAATACATGCGGAAAGGGGCGCTCCTTCGTTATGTGGGGCGCTCGACCGCTTCAAACGTCGTCATTTTAGACATCGGACGCGACTATTCGGCAGACATCGGGAACGGAGTGGCGCTGTCCATCTCCGTACGGAAAATACGGATTGCGACAAGCCCGTGGGTGAAAGCCCCGCCGAAACAAAAGCCGACACGAAAACCGACGTCACGAAGCGGGAAGAAGAAGCCGGCTCCCAAGAAAGCAAGAGCCACGACCGCCCGCTATCATGTGGCCAAGAAGGGCGACACCTATTGGGCATTGGGTCGGAAGTATGGGACGTCCGTCCAGCAGTTGCGGACGTGGAACAAGTACCCAGACCGTCGAATCCCGATCGGCGCAAAATTGAGAGTGAAATGAGGTGAGCGGGAATGATCGTGAACGCAAGTGAGGTCTATGACATCGTCGAATTTGACAAGACCGAAATATCCGAGCGCTTCGAGATTGATTTCTATGAGGAAACATTCGTGCTGCAGTTCGATTACAACGAGACAGGCGACTTCTTTACCGTCCATCTTTACAAGATCGGTGACGACGGGGAGGACGTGCCGATTGTTCTCGGAGAGAAGTTGATACTCGGTCGCCCACTTTGGGAGAACATCCCTCGGTATGACATCCCCGCACCGACACTGATCCCGCTCGACATCGGTATGGAGGCGACACGAATCACGTTCGAGAACATGAACGAATCGGTGTTCCTCTATATCCTCGACGGGGCGACAGTGGAGGAATCAGACGATGAGTGACCGACAGTTGTTCGGACGAGTCAAGAAAGTGATGTTTGATTCCGGCAGTTACAAGGCGACCTATTCGAGCGAGGGAGAACAAGGGCTTGAAATCCGTTTCGAGGTGCCATTTGATGATGATTCGAAGCCGAACGAGAGCAAGGTTGAAATCTATAATCTCTCCGACGACAGCGTGGCCAGAATCAAACGGGGCATCCTTTGCACGGTTCAAGCCGGGTATCGAGGGGACGTCGGGGTCATCGCCTCTGGCGTCGTCTCACGTGCTCTCACACGTTCCGAGGGGGTCAACAAGATTACGACCGTCTATGTATTGGAAGGCGAGGACTATTCACGAATCAAAGTGACGACCAAGACCGCTGACCCTGCCGAGAAGTACACATCCGGAGCCAAGAAAGGGCAGAGCAAAACCCAAAAGATGCAGATTAGCTTCAAGGCGAACACGAAAGCGGACGTCATCATCAAGAAGCTCGTCTCGGTGCTCGGTATCAAGCTGGCATCCGCTCCGAAACTTGTCCGGAACAAGATTTACAAGAAGGGCTATGTCGTCACGGGCCTCATCCTCAACAACTTGGAAGAGGTCGTGAGAGATTGTGGTTCCATCATCTACTATCGACGGGGAAGGCTCGTCATCAGACCTTTGAAGGACGGATTTGATGAGCGGTTCACGCTCCAAGAGTCGACAGGATTGCTCGGCTCTCCAGAACCGTTCGAGAACGATGACTCGAAGGGCTACACGATGAAGTGCCTGCTCCAGCATCGCATCACCACGGCGAGCGTCATCGATGTGAAGTCCAAGACGGCGAACGGTCGATACCGCACTAGAAAAGGGAAGCACGTCGCATCCGGAAATGATTTTTACACAGAGATCGAGGTGGTCTAATGGCGAACGATACAAGATTCTTCGACGCTTTACTTCGTCGGGTTTCCCTATCCATCCATACGATGGCTCCCGCTCGTGTGATTCGCTACTACCCGAACGATGAGGAGGCGGACGTCGAGCTGTTGTTCCTGTCCGTCGACAAGAACGGGGCGACTGAAAAATATCCGATGATCGAGAGGGCTCCCGTCCTCGGGATGCGGTACAAGATGAAAAGCGCAGCCAACACGTCCATCTCGGGTATCTCGGTGACAGAGGGGTCGGTCAATGCCAGCAACACAAGCGTGACCTTCAAGGATGCATTCGTGCTCACGCCTCATCTGCAGGCGGGTGACATCGTATTCGTCGGATTCTCGGAGCGGGCGATGGATAACCTGCAAAAGCAAGCGTTCGACCCAGACAGTCATCGGATGCATGACGTTCGAGATGCGGTCATTCTCGGGATATTGGGGGTGTAAGGATGAGGACATTGAAAATGCAGAACGGCGACATCGTCATCTCGGCGGGTGAATTCGCCATGATTCAAGGTGACGAGGAACTCGCCCACTCGGTCCAGATGACGATGCAAACCGCTCGAGGCGAGTGGTTCTTGAACGAGGATTTCGGTATGTATCGGGATCCGTTCGAGAGCAAGCCGTATAACGAGGAAGAAGTACGAGCATCCATCATCGAGGCGGCGACCGACGACACACGGATTGTTTCGGTGGATAATTTGGCGCTCGTCTTTGATAAAGTCGTCCGTTCGATGAGTGTGTCATTGGTATTGCAGAAAGCCGATGGCGATACCATCACGATTGAGGAGGTGGAGATTTAATGGCGTTAGATCGAAACGGATTTAAACGAAAGACCTATGCTGAACTTTATGACGACATGGAGGTCAAGGCGAGGGAGCTGTTCGGTGACGACATCAATACGACAGAGCGTTCTCCGCTCGGCATCTTGATTCGACTCTTTGCTTGGTTTCTCGGTAAAACGTGGGAACTCGCAGAGAAGGTGTACAACTCGGGATTCATCACGAAGGCGGAAGGCGTACAGATGGATAATCTTTCGGTTTTCTTCAATACGAGCCGAAACTTGGAACAGGCGTCTATCGTCGAGCTGTCCTTCACAGGAACACCAAACTTTACAATCCCCGCAGGAAAACAATACACGACCGAGAACGACATCTATTTTGAATTGACAGAGGATGTCACGCTCTCTGTGGGTGGAACGGGGACCGGAGAAGCGGTATGTGTCGACGTCGGCGTCGTCGGTAACGTTCCTGCTGATACTATCACGGTACAGGCAGAACCCGATGCCGACGTACTGACCGTCACCAACACGCAAGCGGCGACAGGTGGTCGGGACTATGAGACCGACCCAGAATTTTTGAATCGGATGCTCGATTCTTCCGCCGCCAATGGTTATGGTACAGCAAACGCCATTCGTGCTGCAGTGATCAATGTGCCAGGTGTTCGGGCGGCGACAGTCATCGTGAACCACGAAAATACTGTCGTGAACGGTAACAACCCGAAATCCATCCATGTCTATGCACTAGGTGGAAACGGGGCGGACATAGCCGAAGCCATCTTCTCGAAATTGACTGCAGGCATCGAACCGATGGGGGCGGAGCTTCATACAGTCTATGACGATTCTGGACAGGCGCAGATCATCAAGTTTGATTATGCGGTCGAGGTGCCGATTTATGTCGAGGTCGACATTTCAACGAGTGTCGCCTTCCCTGTTGACGGGGTCGCTCGGGTACAAGACGAGGTCGTGAAGGTCATCGGCGGTACCGCTAACGATGGGACTATCTATATCGGTTCCCAAATGGGAGACGATGTCATCATTTCGCAATTGACACGCAAGGTCTTTGAAGTGCCTGGTGTGGTCGATGCTCAAATTAGAATCGGCAAGACGTCTGGAACGCTCGGCACGTCGAACATCGTCATTCAACCGAACGAGGTCGCCCAGACATCCCCGAGCAAAGTGACGGTGATTTGATATGGGTGTATTCCTTAACATGTTCAGACGGCTCACAGATGCCTATACCAAAAACCCGAACAGCAACGTCGGCAAACTGTTGGTCATCCTATCTGGAGAGCTGGACGAACTCAATCGGACGCTCGAAAAGATTGAACAATGGCGTGACGTCAACCAGGCAGAGGGCACGACACTCGACTTGATCGGACAAGGTATCGGACAGGCGCGAGGACAGGCGACGGACGAAGTCATGCGAATCTTGATTCGTGCTCGTGTCGCTCAAAACTTGTCAAACGGCACCTTCAACAGCGTACTCAATGCCCTGTCAAAATCGTTGAACACCACGCCGGACAACTTCGAGATCATTCCGCTTTACAATCATCCCATCGATGCCGAGCCCGCCGCACTCTCGGTCACAGGGCTACCGCTCAACGTGCTGAACGCTTCCGGATTGACCGTCCGTCAGTTTGGGCAGATCGCCCAGAAGGTGGTCGGGGCAGGTGTTCGGGTCACGGTAGTGCAAGTCGTCGGGACGTTCTCGTTCTCTTCACAGACCAACACATCAGAGACGGACGTCAACGCCGGATTCGCCCCGCTTGACCAATCAACGGGTGGAACCCTTGGCGATGCCTATGATCCAGAGAACGAAATTGATTTACCAATCTAAAAGGAGGTTGAATCATGCCTTATTCAAAAGCGTTGCCAGAATGGAAAGCAGCCGGTGTCAAACCGCCACAGTCAAAAATCGATACGGGATGGCAAGTCTCCGAGAAACCGCCTGCCGCTTGGTGGAACTGGTTCATGTACACGACCTATTATGCGGTCCAAGAATTACAGCTGAATTCGATTCACAATGAAAAGATTGCGGCGGCGAACGGTCTGGCCACGCTCGGAAGTGACGGCAAACTGACCGCTTCCCAACTCCCCGCCATCGGTTCCGGTCAAATCACGGACGGTTCGATCACGAACAACGACCTGGCCACGGACGTCAAAGTCGGTTCGCTCGCATCGCTCACAACGATGGCAAAGTCGAGCGTGACCGGAGCAATCAACGAAGTGAAGTCGATTCTCGACTCTCACACAGGCGACACGACACGTCATATCACGGGTGCGGAACGGACCAAGTGGGACGGCGCCCAGCTCGTGAAACTGACACAGGATAACGGGGATGCGACACAGATCACTGACTTCAACGCCGCGACAAATGCGGGGCATTACTACACTGCAGGTGTCGCATCAAACAACCCGACCGCAACAGGTAGCCCCGTCTATTATGCATTGTTTGTCATGAAGCAAGGCACGGAATCGACACAGCTCGCCCACAACAAGAACACGGATCGCCTTTACATCCGTTACAAGATTTACACCGGATCATGGTCGTCATGGGTCGAGATTGCGACCACTGCGGTTGCCACAACATCATCAAATGGTCTCATGTCATCTGGTGACAAAGCTGCGCTAGATAACGCGCAGAAGTGGAAGTTAACTTTAAATGACGGCAGAAACCTTACTTTGTCGCCCGACGACGCAGATCAGGCAACAAATTCTGGATTCTACACTGTTACCGGATCAACTCTTAATGTTCCGAAAAGCTTTGGATTCCTTCAGGTTATTCAGCGAGACTCGTCAAACAATGTGCTTCAGTTGTTTTCGCAATCAGAAGGAAGAGACACTTATTTTCGAACTAGGCTAAACGGCGTTTGGCAACCGTGGCGTAAACTCACCGACGACAATGTTCTAGCCAACGCGGTCATGGGTAATAAATTCACGACTAGTGGAACGGCGAACTTCGTTGGGAAAGTGGCAGGTTCAACAACAGCGAATCCACATTACGCAGGAAGTCGAGTATCTGCCGGACTAGGCACACCAGTGCAATCATGGGGAGAGTTCATTCAGTCTAATTACAATAGCTTGATGTCGATTGACGGTACTTTAATCACGCATACAACGTCTGTCAGCGGAGAACAAACGCAACAACGTTTTTCCTTCGACCTCATCGAACACGTCCAGCGCACCTATGGAGCTATTCCAGGTTTGACGACAGCGGATAAAGTGGCGTGGTTGAAAACAAATATTAGCAAACTTACTTTTAACTGGTGGGGATTTGGTTCAAGTCCGACCGGAAATAAGGCTAAAATGTATATCTGGAATAAGAATACGTCAACATGGGCTAGTGCTGCAGAGCACACACTCGCAACAGTGAGTAAATTAACATTTTCGACCTCATTGATGTCAAGCTACATTGATGATGGTGGGTTTGTTCATTTTCTAACGGCAGCCGAACCTTCAGACGGAGCAACCCCGTCCGTCATAAGTACCGATTACGTCGAACTTCATGTCGAACTATCGACGGCGATTAAAAACAACCTCAGACTTCAATGGGTCAACGCCACGCTTCAGAACAGCTGGGCCGCCTTCGACGCGAACCAAACGCCCCGCTATGCAATTGATGCATCGGGATCGGTGCGGTTAAGCGGTGCAATGAAATCCGGAACACTACCTGCCATCGCATTCACACTACCTGCTGGATTCCGTCCGATAAAGAACACCTACATCATGGCGAACGGCATCAACGGGAACGTGTACCGCTTGTCCATCGACACAGGTGGGGGCGTCTATGTCGAGCAGTCCATCGGATCAAACGGAAACGGGTTCGTGTCGCTTGACGGGCTCACGTTCCCGACCAATTAAAAGGGGTGATCAACATGAAACAAGTTTACAAGATTGATAGTGACGGCTATTACCTCGAACCGGTCATCCTATATCCTCGCTACGAGGAGCAGGAGGTAGAGGTCACGCCGGACCCGTACACGGACGAACAGGGAAATGTAATCCGTCCAAAACCTTATAAAGAGATTCAAACGATCGCCGTCTATGACGTGCCAGAGGATTGTGTGGAAAAACAGCCGCCGAGCTACTACAAGGCGCGATGGCAGAATGGTGAATGGGTCGAGGCGGGACAAGCTCCCGAACCACAACCCGTTGAGCCGACTGTAGACGAAAAAGTATTGGCGCTCGAACGGGATAATCAAATGTTGCGGCTTCAAAATCAAGCACTCGCCGATCAGTATCAGTTTTTAGAAGATGTCGTCACCGAGATGATCGTCACGACGATGCCATGATCCGGGGATTTTTGTTACGTCTCGCAATTGGAGGGAAAGGAGGTGAGGATATGATGGCATTACTACTTGCACAACGTATCATCCTTGGTAAATTGACGTTCGCAGAGGTTCCTTCATCGCTCAAACCAGCGGTCAAAGAAATCCTCGTCGAATCTGGCGTACCAGAACTTGCAGAAGAATAATAGGGATGAGCGTCCACAAGGGCGCTCTTTCTATTTTCACCACACCTACGCACACGCTTTATATACAGCACAACAACGTTACAAAGGGGGTCATCGGATTTGAGTGAATCGGAGGTGAAAGACATGTCAGAACGAATGGGACGATTGGAGGAACGTGTCGGGAAACTTGAAGACCTTCCCGCACGGGTGAAGGCACTTGAAGGCGGTCACAAGGAACTGATGGAAGAGGACAAGAACATCTGGCTCTTTTTGCACGAGATCGGCGACAAGTTGACATCGCACGGCAAGGCGCAGACGGAGACGAACGTCAAAGTCGATGGACTGACGCAGAACGTCAACTCGCTCCGGACGGACTTTGCCACGAAATCAGGAGAGACACAAGCGGTGCTCTCTCACGTGACGGACCAAAACCGGGAGTTGCTCGGGATTTTGAGAAGCGAGCGCGAGACCGCGGCAGATTTAGAGAAAGAGAAGGAGACGACCCGCCGTTCATGGTGGGACGGTTTCTGGAAATGGGCCGGCATTGTCTGGACGGGAGCGGCGGCGGTCATCACCGCGCTCTATCAATTTTTCCAATAATGGGAGGGAAATATCATGCAATATAAAAAAGAACATCTACCCATCGGTAAGCGCCGCTCGGGTGCGAAGCTATTGAAGGTCGGTTTTGTCGTCGGCCATGACACGGGAAACAAAAACTCGACCGCTCGCAACAATGCAGATTACTACCGTCGCACGTATAACGAATTTTCACAGAGCGCTCACGTATTCGTCGATGACGAAGAAGCCATTGAATTGGTTCCGCTCAACGAAAAGGCATGGCACGTCATCTATGATGTCACTAGCGACAATAAGCAGTTTGGGGACGATGCGAACGACATCGCGCTCGGTATCGAGCTCTGCTATTTCGACGACAAGGAGCGGACACTTAATGCGTATCGGAATTATGTCGACATCATCGCCGGATGGATGAAGACGTACAACCTCGAAATCCACGATTTCACGGGTCATTTCAAACTCGACCCAAACCGTCGCACAGATCCGGTGAACGCACTCAAGACGATTGGGAAGGAATGGGACGATCTCGTCAACGATTTGAAAGCGAAGCTCAAGCCGACGCCATCACTCATTAAACCATCTGCAGCTGCAGTCAAAATCGGAACGGTAACGATGCTACGGGACGTCCAAGCGTATGCCCGTCCAGATTGGAAAACGCAATTGCCATCCGTTGTCAAGAAGGATGAGAAACGCCATGTCTACGCGAACAAGAATGGGTGGTACCATTTGAGCGGTGGCGAATGGCTGCCATCGCAAAGCGGGAAAAACTTCACGTTCGATCCAGTCCCGACAAAAAAGCTTAAACCGACTACCGTCAAACCAAAACACAAGCTCAAGCGAGTGGTTGTGGATGGGAAACAAGTCGGTGCGTTCTCTGCTGACGAAGGGATTGTGCTTTCGGTTTCAGATGCACTGAAGAAAAACGCTAAAAAAATCAACGTGGAGGAAATCTGATGCAGAATCCAATTATAGCGGCGTTGCTACGTTTAATCGTCCCATTGTATGGACTTCTCAACTTGTTCTTGATTTCGAAAGGGATAAACCCATTGCCGTTCTCAGAAGAAGAAATCGCGACGGCTTTTTCGGGTGTGGTCACTTTTTTAGGTATCGTGTGGGTGTGGTGGAAGAACAGCAACATCACAAGAAAGGCCCAAAAGGCTCAGTTGTATTTAGATGAATTGAAGAACCAATGACGAAGCCCCGCTCAAAAATCGAGCGGGGTCTTTTTTATTGCAAAGTTTTTTTGCGACTCAGCCTTCCGCCGTGGTGCATCCACTGGGCATAAAACTCGCCGTTCGCTCGAATATGAAGCAGCACTTTATACATGAGAATTTTCTCGATGCTGAAGACGAGAGTGGGATCAAACGTATTCCGCACTAACTCTCTATGAATCCAAGTAAGCATCTCGTCACTTGCTTTTATCTTCCTACTAATTGGCATCTTATCACCTCGATTTGAGCATATATCAAATGGGAATTGTAGGATCGAGTACTAATCATGAACAATTAGAGTGAGAAATATTATGAGTGATTTTCAAATATTTCATTCAAAAAATTGTATTTAATACTGAAATTTATGTGATGATTATCGGATAAGTAAGGATGAGAGATATCCACTTTGTATTTTCTGATATGCACACCATTATTGTCTAAATCTGTACTTGTTTTATAGGTAATATGAAGTTCTAGATCATCGCTTGTGAAAGGCGAAGTTCTCGAAATTCGATCATATAAGGTATCACCGATGATTGTGTGAATATGTAATGGGACATCTATTTTAATATTTTCTCCGTGTTTAATGACAGGATGAGTATTAATATATTTTGTAACTAACATGTTCTTAGATAGCGAAGCAAGTGTATTCTCTTCATAGCTTGAATCAGCATCATTAAATATTGAGAATATAATGGGTTCTCCATCGATACCTTTATAAACTTTGAAAGAGTAATCATCGTTAAAATGTTGTTTATAGAATCTTGGTGTATCTTTATGACAATAACTATCAATTTTATTGTCATCTATATATAACCATGCAGAGACGTTGTATGCATGACCATAAAATGTATTAGTTATGGATAAATTTAAAGCATCGTAAAATCCTGGTGCGAAATCTTCTTCTGGCTTAGGAAATTTGAATAGAGGAAATTGGAATACTTTTTCATCAGGCAATAATTTTGGTTTATTTTTGGTTTCAAAATCAATTGCTAGCATTCTTGTTTGTTCTTCTGTATGAGATATTGATTGTTTAGAGAGTTCTGTCGATTCTTTTGCGCTCTCGGCTGCAATCTTTGAATATCGTACTGCGGTGAGCGTTAAAAGCGCGAGCGTGACGTTAATTAAATCTGCAAATCCAAAGTCTCGATCCCATTTAAAATATTCAATCATATTCAAAATTATAAAAATTGAGATGAGGAAAATAACAACTAAATACTTAAACTCTTTAATGAAGGAACTAAATTTTATCAAGTAAGTACCTATCTTTTCATTAAAAATAATGAGTTTATTCTTCATAGCTAGAACCTCCTGATTTTAATTAAGATAAAAAAGTCTCTATTTATAGGATATTAGAGACTTTTTATAAATCTATCTGACACTCTTAACTATAAATGAAGAAAATCGAAAAAAAAGATAAATAGTTTTAGTGTTTGTCTCTACTTTATATGTTTGTATTTGAATACGAAGAACCAACTGATTGATCGGAAGACGCTCTTCGTCGGAGGGCTCAACTCCTCAATCGTCCACCCGCGTGATGTGTTTCGTGAGGCGCTCAAGTTGTCGGCGGCATGCTTTATCGCTGTGCACAATCATCCGAGCGGGGACGCGACCCCGAGTCGGGAAGATATCGAAGTGTCCGAACGGTTGGTCGAGGCAGGCAATATCGTCGGCATCGCTTGTCTCGACCACGTCATCATCGGGGAAGACCATTACGTCAGCATGAAGCAGCGGGGATATATGAATGGGTAAGGAGTAGAGAGCAGGCATCGTGATGTCTGCTTTTTTGTGTTTACGAGAGTACTGGCACCTCATTAAATTTTGGATATAGTTGGAAAAAGGTGAATGGAGATGTAGAATTTGAAGAGAGTAGAAATAATGATGCATGAATTTGTACATAGGAGCTTACCGAATGTCGCGTATTACAATGCGTATTACAATATGGAATGTGATTGGTTGGGTGTTTCTCATTTTTTAGGAGTTAGTAAAGCTTTTTTTGATGAGCAATTGTCCTTGATCACGACTGGTCTGGGCGGATTGATTTGTTTGATTTTAGCTCTTTGCATGATTTTTCACGAAGGAAAAGAGAAATCACAACATTCGAATGAATTGTCTGAATGAAGATAGTTTTCTCTAATCGAATCAAGATGTTGATTGAAAATAAATGAGGTGTTTTTATGGAAAAAATAATTTGGATCCTGATGGTCGGATTATCGCTTCTTGTGAGTTACATACATCTAGAACCGACTATCTTCTCTATCGTTGTGTTCATCCTGTTTTTATTTGTGAGCACAGCGCTGTTTATGCGGTTCAATCAGGACCACTGGCTCGACCGCGTCTCGCCGCTCGTCGGTGTCGGCGTAGGGATTCTATCGCTCATCGCCTACCTTGGTCTGATTGTGCTCACTTTCAATGAACTCGATCAACTCGGCATCTGGACGGTACTCGTCCGTCTCCTGCTCATGTATATCGGGATCTACCTTTTCGTCGTGACAACATCGAGCTTTTTGGCAGGAGCGACCCGACTCAAGCCATCCCGCTTCTTTCGACCGGTGTTGATTTTCTCGGTATTCTTTTACGGAGCGATGTTACTGCTTCCGCTCCAACCAGGATTGTAATCGTTCTCATCTTAGGCAGACGCTCACTCGCGTCTGCTTTTTTGATTTGCCTTTTTGCCGAAAAGAAGGCAAACTAATAGACGGTGAGACAGGACTGAGATGCGGTTATTGTAAATAACCTGTAATCGAATGAACGTTTTCAAACATGATTTTTCCGTTATAATAAAAAATAGTGTAATGAAGAGAGGAGCAACACCTATGTTTCGTAGTTTTAACCGAGAAATCGGAATCGACCTTGGAACGGCTAACACGCTCGTTTATGTAAAGGGTCAAGGAATTGTTGTTCGTGAACCGTCCGTCGTGGCGTTCCGCACAGATACAGGTAGAATTGAGGCCGTTGGGAACCAGGCCAAAGATATGATTGGACGTACTCCGGGGAACGTCTCTGCACGTCGTCCGATGAAAGACGGCGTCATCGCTGACTTCGAAACGACAGCGACGATGATCAAATACTTCATGGAGCAAGCTCAAAAATCAAAAGGCGGTTTGTTCTCATCGAAGACGAACGTCATGATTTGTGTCCCAAGCGGTATCACGTCTGTTGAAAAACGTGCCGTGGAAGACGCTGCGAAACAAGCAGGCGCTCGTGAAGCATACACAATCGAAGAACCGTTTGCGGCAGCAATCGGTGCAGGTCTCCCAGTTTGGGAACCGACTGGCTCGATGGTCGTCGATATCGGTGGCGGTACGACCGAAGTCGCAGTGATCTCACTCGGCGGCATCGTGACAAGCCAATCGATTCGTGTCGGGGGTGACGAAATGGATGATGCCATTATTCGTTACATCAAGAACAAGTACAACCTCATGATCGGGGAACGTACAGCCGAGACGCTCAAAATGGAAGTCGGTTCGGCGCGCATCGATGCATCGAACGAAGCGGAGAAGATGGAAATCCGTGGTCGCGACCTCGTATCAGGACTTCCAAAACAGATCGAAGTCACGTCTGCAGAAGTGTGTGAAGCTCTTTCGGATACAGTCGAAGCGATTTTGGCAGGGGTTAAGCAAACGCTTGAGCAAACACCTCCAGAACTTGCGGCTGACGTCATGGACCGCGGAATCGTCTTGACAGGCGGCGGCGCGCTCCTCAAAAACTTGGACGACGTGATCTCAGAGGAGACACACATCCCGACACTCGTTGCGGATGAGCCACTCGACTGCGTAGCGGTCGGTACTGGAAAATCTCTTGAAATGATGGACGTCCTCCGTTCGAAATCAGGCATCTCGTCACGTCGATGAGAGGTGAGACACGATGAGCCGATTCGTACGTAATAAAAAGCTCATCATCACGCTACTTGTACTGATCTTGTTTTTCGTCATTTTAGGGGTTTCGATTCGAGGACGATCGGAATCAGCCTGGTACCAAGATGTCACGCGTGATGTGGTCGGCACGTTCCAGCGAGTGTTCGTGGTACCAATCGGATGGATGGACTCGACGGTGTCGTCCATCTCAGACGTCCGCGATATCTACGAAGAGAACCGCCAGCTGAAAAAACATTTGGCGAAGTACGCCGAGGTATCGGTTGAGGCGGATGATTTGCGCCGTGAGAATGAGGAGCTTCGAAAGATGGTCGAAGCAAAAGAAGAGTCGTTACGTGACTTCGACCTCATTCCGGCGGAGGTCATCGGTCGGACACCGAACGATTGGCAACGCTACGTCACCATCAACGTCGGCTCAGAAAGCGGCGTTGAAAAGGGCATGGCCGTGACCGCGGCGAGCGGGATGGTCGGTCGTGTCATTCAAACGAGCGCCTATACGTCGCAAGTGCAACTGCTCAGCGACAACAACCGGACGAACAACGTCTCGGCTGTGGTCAAAGATGCGGATGGCAAACCGACGTATGGGACGGTTGACGGATTCGACACGGAGACGAACGAATTGTTCTTCACGAAAGTATCGAATAGTGTCAAGCTGAAAGAAGGAGAAATCGTCTCGACGTCTGGACTCGGTGGACGTTATCCGGCCGGGCTCGTCATCGGTACGATCGAATCGATCGAGACGGATGAATATGGCGTCTCACAAGTCGCCCGGATTAAACCGGAGGCCGACTTCAATGAGTTCTCACAAATGTACGTGATTGATCGGACACTAGACGAACCGTTTCTAACGGGTCCCGAGGAAGGAGGAGCAGCGGGTGAGTAACATGAAAGTGTTCATCGCCTTGTTCCTCCTTTTTCTTATTGAAGGAACATGGGCATCGATTTTTTCTTGGCACTACGCCACGCCGTTTCTCTTCTTGACGCTGATCGGACTGATGTTTGTCAGTCTGTACGGTCGTTGGGAGACGGCACTCGGGTTCGGGCTTGTATTCGGACTGCTGTATGATATCGTCTACACTGACCTGATTGGAATCTATGTATTTACTTTTTCACTCATTCCTCTCTTAGCCAGCTTCGTGTTAAAATATATAGGTGAGAACTTCTTCTCCGTCACCATTACGTTCACGTTTATGATTCTCGTTTTCACCTTTGCGATTTACGGGATCATGGTAGCGATTGGTGGGACATTGATGACGATTCAAACACTATTGGTTGAACAGATTCCAGGGACGATGCTCGTCAATGCCATCGCCATCGTGATTCTTTATTATCCGATGACACGTTATGTGACGACACGCCCTGTTGCGAAAAGAGGGTAGCCATGATGGAGCGTAAACGACACATTACGATTAAAGGACATCGCAACGGCATTGCCATACACTTCAATCCGAAGAGTGGCATCGACGAGGTGCTTACGGACTTAGAAGCGACATTACAAGAAATGGAGCCGCCGTCCGGAAAGATTGCCCTGAAGTTGCACGCGGGTACTCGTTATATTGACGAGGAGCTGTCACGTCAAATTCGTGAGGTCGTCGCTCGTCATGGCGTTTTTTATATTGAAGACTTGTCGAGCGATGTCATGTTGACAGAAGAAGCGAAAGCGACGTACGGCAGAAAGACGTTCCACTATCACAGCGGAACGATTCGGAGTGGACAAGTCTTGACGTTTGACGGTTCGGTGCTCGTGATCGGGGATATCAATCCGGGGTCAGAGGTCCGGGCGACAGGAAGTATTTATTGTTTAGGGACGATACGAGGAAATGTGCGTGCCGGTGTCGAAGGATGGGAAGAAGCGGTCATCACCGCGAGTCTGCTCCATCCAAAGTTTTTAGCAATCGGCGAACATGTACTCACAGCTGAGGACGAGGAAGAACTTCCTGAGATTGAGCTGGGATGTGCGTATCAGACGAGTGATGGGATCGAGATGACACGTCTCCGCCACGTCATGACAGGTCTGAAAGACGCGTATGCAATGGAATTACAGAGAGGGTGAGTGGAATGGAGCAAGTAGTGGAGCCTGTACATACAGAAAAAGAAGTTAAAAACGGCAGAGCCATCGTCGTGACATCAGG
Source organism: Caryophanales bacterium (assembly GCA_902362975.1). Taxonomy (GTDB): domain Bacteria; phylum Bacillota; class Bacilli; order Exiguobacteriales; family Exiguobacteriaceae; genus Exiguobacterium. The sequence goes on along the minus strand of CABIYO010000009.1, from coordinate 13,197 downwards.
AAAAGGGGGCGTCGGCAAGACAACGACGACCGCCAACATCGGGACGGGGCTCGCCTTGTCTGGACACTCGGTCTGTCTCGTCGATACAGATATCGGATTGCGTAACCTCGATATCATTCTCGGTCTCGACAACCGGAGCATTTATAACCTTGTCGATGTCATCACGGGTCAATGTAAGTTGAATCAGGCGCTCGTCCGCGATAAACGCTTCGAGGAGATGTATTTACTCCCGGCCGCACAGTCGAAAGACAAGACGTCAGTGAATCCCGAACAAGTGAAAGAAATCGTTGATCAGTTGAAGACGGAATATGATTTCGTCTTGATCGACTGTCCTGCTGGAATCGAGCAAGGGTTCATGAACGCCATCGCTGGAGCGGATGAGGCGATCGTTGTCACGACACCTGAAAAAGCGGCGGTTCAAGATGCAGACCGAATCATCGGGATGCTCGAGCAAGCGGAACACATCGATGCGCCGAAACTGATTGTCAACCGAGTCAAGAACCATCTCGTCGAATCGGGCGACATGCTCGACATCGATGACATCATGCGCATCCTGTCGATCGACTTACTCGGTGTCGTCATCGATGATGAGGAAGTCATCGCAGCCGCGAACCGCGGTGTCCCGGTCACGATGAATCCGGATAACTATGCCGGACAAGCGTACCGGAACATCACGCGCCGTATTCTTGGCGAATCGGTCCCGCTCATGTCGATTCAGACGGAGACGGCACCGGTCGGCTTCTGGGCACGACTCATGATGAAATTTAGAATGAAAAAAGCGTAAAGGCAAAGGCGACGGAAGTTGCCTTTTTCTGTCGAAAGGAGTGATGCAGATGAAGCTAATCTACGAACGAACACCTTCCATTGAACGGGCGATGCTCGTGGACGGCGAACGATTACTCGAAGTCGAGGAACGGTTTGTCGACCAACTGTCTGTCGGGACCATCGTCGAAGCCGCAATTGAACGGATCCACCCGTCGCTCGGGGCAGCCTTTTTGACGGACGGGGAGACGACCTATTTTCTCCCGATCGCAGAGACGCTCCGTGCGCTCGCCACGTATCCGGAAGTACCGGCCATCGGGCAAGCAGCAGTTGTCGGGGAAAAGCGACTCGTCCAAGTGACAAAAGAAGGAATCAACGGCAAGCATCATAAAGTGACAGAGAACATTCGGTTCGGCGGACGATATCTTGTGTATTTCCCATTTGGACGTCGGCAATTGTTCAGCCGGAAACTCGACCTCGTCACGCAGGACCGCCTCTCAAAGGCGCTCGACTTAACGGAAGAGGAAGGGGTCTTATTTCGGACGGAAGCCGGACAAGTGGCGCCGGAAGCGTTACAGGAAGAACTGAACCGATTGCGTAACCGTTCGACCATAGTGATCGAGCAACGGTTCGGGCAAGACGAGCTACTATGCGAACACTTCGTGAGGCGTCATGCAGTCGAGTCCGTGCTGTTGAATGATAAAGAAGGTCAAACGCGACTCGAACGATTGGATGTCCCCGTGAAACGTCATATCGGAAAAGGACGGATGCCTGAAGCGAAACGTCTCGATGGAGCCATCGAGAAACTGGAGAGCCGTGCCGTCTGGTTGGATGGTGGGGCGTTCGTCTTGATTGAACAAGTCGAGACGATGACCGTCATCGACGTGAACAGTGGCAAAAATGTCGCCGTCAAAGATAAGGGGCGTGCGGCCGATACCATCAATGAAGCCGCGCTCTATTCAATCATGGAGCAGTTGCGCCTGCGAAACATCGGAGGCATGGTCGTCATCGATTTCTTACGAGGTTCAAAAGAAGGACAGACCCGTCTCCTTAAAAAGATGAAAGAACTTGGGGTGCGTGACCCACGACGGGTCGAAGTGTACGGTTTCACACGGATGGGGCTGTTCGAGCTGTCGCGGGAACGGACCGGTCGCTCGATTCATGACCGGATGGTTCATGCCGGCAAGCCCTCAAAATTAGCCATCTTCTCACAGTTTGAACGGTCGCTCCTTGATTTGAATGATCAATACGAAGCGGTCGTGCTCTCACTCCCTAAGAAGTGGCATGACGCTTCCTGGCACGAATTTGACATCGAGGTGCATCTCGTCGAAGGGGAGCCGGAGTTCGTCTTTTATGGGACGTCCGAAGAATGTCAGAATTTCTTATCTCGTCGTTGACAATGATTAATCGAGAATGGTATTATCTATAACGTTAGTTCGTTTGGAAGCACCCAAATGGCTACAACCGCACAGAACGGGTTTTTAAAGGTTTTTGCCCTGCCCAGGATGGCGAGTCTGAGTTTAACAAGGAGGTGCACGTATATGTACGCAATCATCAAAACTGGTGGTAAGCAAATCAAAGTTGAAGCAGGTCAAGAGATCTACATCGAAAAACTCGATGCTGATGTCGAAGGTACTGTAGAATTCGGTGAGGTTCTTTTCGTTGGTGGTGACGATGTTAAAGTCGGCGCTCCACTCGTAGAAGGCGCTAAAGTTGTCGGTACAGTGGTAAAACACGGCCGCGCTAAGAAGATCACTGTCTTCAAAATGAAAGCTAAGAAAAACTACCGTCGTAAGCAAGGTCATCGTCAGCCTTACACGAAAGTTCGCATCGAGAAAATCGAAGCGTAAGCTATGATTCGGGTCAAGGTAAGACGAGACGAGGCGAAGTCGATTCGCTCCGTCGAAGTGACGGGTCATGCCAATTTTGCAGAACCTGGTTCTGACTTGGTGTGCGCCGGTGTTTCAGCCATCATCTTTGGTGCCTATAATGCCGTCGAAACGCTTGCGGGTCAATCGCTTCTTGTAGAAATGGCAGATCAAACAGAGGGTGGTTACTTTTATGTCGAGACGTATCCTGACTTATCACCGCAGGATATGGAACGCACCCAACTGTTATTAGAAGGGATGCTCGTGCAGTTAGACACGATCGCCCAAAGCTACGGTGAATATATCCAAATTGAACAATAGGAGGTGGACCTCATGTTACAATTGAACCTTCAGTTCTTCGCTTCGAAAAAGGGAGTTGGTTCGACTAAAAACGGTCGTGACTCAATTTCGAAACGTCTCGGTGCAAAACGCGCTGACGGACAAACAGTTTCAGCTGGATCAATCCTTTACCGCCAACGCGGTACAAAGATTCACCCAGGTGAAAACGTTGGCCGTGGTGGCGACGACACTTTGTTTGCGAAAGTTGACGGCGTAGTACGCTATGAGCGTCTTGGTCGCGACAAGAAACAAGTGAGCGTTTACCCAGTCGCGTAAGTTGAACGACGCAGAAGACTCTAGCCACTTATTTGGTTAGAGTCTTTTTTTCTAGGAGAGGATCAAATGGATTCAGAACAGACACTCGAGCTCTTATCGACCGTCCGTCACGAATGGATGAATCGGCTTCAATTGATCTCGCTCTATGCGGCTCTCGATCCGACTAAGCTCGAGGAACTTTACGAACGCTATCGGAAACAGGCCGACGAAGAGAGTGCGCTCGTTCGTTTGAACGTGCCACAGACGAGCCTAGTCGTGATTCAAGCGAATTGGGAGGGACGGATGACGTATACGATTTCAACCGACCAACTCGCCATCGATGACGCGCGAGTGGCAGAGATGCTTGTCCGCTTGTTAGACAACACGGATGGGCCGATTCATGTGACGTTCACGGACGGACTGATGGTTCGCGTCACGGGCACTGTCCCGGACGATGTGAAGGCATCAGCCGATGTGTACGAACAGAACGTAGATACCACTACGTTTCACATAAAGGAGGGGAAATAAATGTTTGTCGATCAGGTGAATATTTTTGTAAAAGCCGGAGACGGCGGAAAAGGGATGGTCGCTTTCCGTCGTGAGAAATACGTTCCAGACGGTGGTCCTGCAGGTGGTGACGGTGGTCACGGTGGAGACGTCATCTTTGAAGTAGAAGAAGGATTGCGGACGCTCGTTGATTTCCGCTATTCGAAGAAGTTTATCGCCGATGATGGCGAAAAAGGAATGTCAAAAGGGATGCATGGACGTAAAGCGAAACCGCTCATCGTCAAAGTCCCACCTGGCACGATCGTGTTCGATGCCGAGACGGATACCGTCATCGCGGACTTGACCGAGCACGGTCAACAAGCGACGATCGCGAAAGGTGGTCGTGGCGGTCGCGGGAACTGTCGTTTTGCGACACCTGCCAACCCGGCTCCAGAAATCGCGGAGAACGGGGAACCAGGTCAAGAACGTGAACTCCGTCTCGAGTTGAAACTTCTCGCAGATGTCGGTCTCGTCGGATTCCCGTCTGTCGGGAAGTCAACGCTTCTCTCGGTCGTCTCGTCGGCACGTCCGAAAATCGGTGCGTACCACTTCACGACGATCACACCGAACCTCGGTGTCGTCAAGACAGCGGACGACCGCAGTTTCGTCATGGCCGACCTTCCAGGTCTCATCGAAGGAGCGAGCCAAGGCGTTGGTCTCGGTCACCAGTTCCTTCGCCATATCGAACGGACGAAAGTCATCGTTCACATGATCGATATGAGTGGTATGGAAGGGCGCGATCCGTTTGAAGACTACACGACGATCAACCGTGAGCTCGAGTCGTATAACTTACGTCTCCTTGAGCGTCCACAAGTCGTCGTGGCGAACAAAATGGACATGCCGGGCGCAGCGGAACATCTTGAAGAGTTCAAGAAGAAGGTAGGGGACGATGTCAAAGTCTTCCCAATCTCAGCACTCGCTCAAGACGGTCTTCGCAACTTGTTGATCGAAGTGGCGAACTTTGTCGATACGACACCAGAATTCCCACTCGATGAGCTCGAAGAGAAAACAGCGACGCCTCGTGTCGTGTATCGTTATGAGAAGGAAGAGAAAGGCTATCAAATCCACATCGATGAATACGATCGCTTCGTGATCACGGGACCTCGTATCGAGAAGCTCTTCAAGATGACGAACTTTGACCATGATGAGTCGATTAAACGATTTGCTCGTCAAATGCGTCAAATGGGCGTCGATGATGATCTTCGTAAATTGGGTGCCGAGGACGGTAGTGTCGTCGCAATCCTCGACTTCGAATTCGAGTTTGTGGAATAAAAAATTATTTGTTAAGAAGAAACGGAGTGTGAAGCTAACGTGGACCCTGTGCCCTCGTCAAGTTTAATTCTATATGTAGTTCTCGTCATGTTGTCAGCGTTTTTCTCATCAGCAGAAACGGCGCTCTCGAGTGTGAACCGGGTCCGGATGATTCGGATGGCAGAAGATGGCGACAAAGCCGCAAAACGTGTCCTTCATCTCGTCGACCGTTTTGATGATACGCTCTCGACGATTCTCGTCGGGAACAATATCGTCAACATCGGTTCGGCGACGGTGTCGACCGCCATCGCCACATCGATTTTCAGTGGGGGGACCGGTCTTCTCGTGTCAACGTTCGTGACGACGGTCATCATCTTGATTTTCGGTGAGATTTTGCCGAAATCGCTCGCCAAAGAGTTTGCGGAGAAGTATTCGCTTCTCATCAGTGGAATCCTTGTGTTCCTCGTTAAAGTCCTCAAACCGGTGACGATGATTTTCACCGGCTTGAAGAAGTTAACGCTGCGGATGATCGGGATGAGAGACAAGGAGCCATCCGTCACCGAAGAAGAGTTGAAAGTGCTCGTCGATATGGGAGAAGAGGAAGGTGTGCTCGGAGAGACGGAAGCTGAGCTCGTCCATAGCGCCTTTGCCTTCAATGATATTACGGTCGACGATGTGCTGACGCCACGAATCGATATTCTGGCCGTGGACATCGACGATTCGCTCGATGAAATCAAAGACACGATTTTCAGTGGTGGACATTCGCGTTTGCCGGTCTACAAAGACTCGATCGACAACGTCATCGGTGTCTTGTCGGAACGTGACTTCTTGCGTTCGATGATGAAGGATGAAGTGACGGATATTCGTTCGCTCATCCGACCGGTCACTTTCGTGTCACCGCAGACAAAATTGATTGAACTACTTCCGATTCTCCAACAGAAACAATCTCACATGGCTATCGTCCTCGATGAATTCGGGGGCACGGCGGGTCTCGTCACGTTAGAAGACATGCTCGAAGAACTCGTCGGCGACATCTGGGATGAGCACGACGAATCCGTCGTCTATCTCAGACGTCTCCGTGAAGGGGTCTATGAGTGTATGGCTGACATGAACGTTGATGAATTCGCAGAAGAGATGGGGATTGCAAAACCAGACGTCGATTCGAATACGATGGGCGGTTGGTTCGTTGAATTGCTCGGCGACATCCCGGAGAAAGGTGCACAAGTCACGTATCAAGACATGACGTTCACCGTTCTTCATGTGGAGAAACGCCGTGTCCGGAAACTGTTAGTGGAGACTGGACAATCTCAGCAAGAAGACATGAAAGAAGCATAAACAAAAGGGATGATTCGCACTGAACTGAGACCTGAATGATAGACACTTGATAAAAAGTGCTCATTCAGGGTTCAGTTCACACATGGCGGATCATCCTTTTTGCGTCATACGGATTGGCGTTCAATGCGCTCAATCAGTTCATATGGCCGTACTTTATAAATGGCGTAAGGCATGTATGTCGGGTCGATTGCATCGAGGAAGCGCATTTGGAAGTGCTCCCGTTTGATGTAGTCACCGACGTTACTTGCGTCGACTTTATAGAAGCCAACTTCCTGTGTCTCGCCAGCTTGCGGTCTGAGGTCACCGGATACATACTTCGCGCGGAACGTGACACAAAGGACGCGGGAGGACACGTTTTGATAGATTCCCGTGATGCCTTCCACCTCGATTTTCACGCCCGTTTCCTCGTCCACTTCACGATGGATGGCGTCAACGAGTGACTCATGTTCTTCGACCTGTCCGCCAGGCATCTCGAACGAGTCGTTCCGATGCATGTTTTTGACGAGGAGAACCTCACCCGCCTCATTCGTGATATACGCTGTCACACAGACAATCGCACGCGGCGGCGTATAGTGACCGGTCGGCATCATGAACTCTTCGCTTGACTTGATATACAGTTCTTTTCCAAGGCGAGCCCGCTGTTTCATGGCGTCTCGTCGCAACGTACTGCCACGATAATCTCGCTCGACTTGCTCATAGTGTTCACGGTCCCGATATTCCCATAGTGCCATGACCTCGGACTTATCTTCGGTCACCCAGCGTCCGACGAGACGGGCGCCATGCGACGCCTGGATCGGGTAAATATATGTATGGAAAAAGTCGGTGAATTCTTGCAGGCGTTCAGGTCGAATCGTATACGTTTTACGGCGATGGAACATGATGATTCCTCCTTTTTCGTTGTGCGGTGTCTGTCCTATATGTGTGACCGCGATTCGCTTACATGGTTCTTATTCGACAGATGTGAGCGTTTCCCTTTCCAACAAAAAAAAGAATCCGCTCCAGTTAAGCTGATTCTTTCACACGTTTTGGTTGCTGACGAACATGTCGAACGATGAGGGCGATCCCGACAGAAAGAGCCAAGAAAGGGATGACATTGTCCATGAAGTGACCGATCATGCGCCAGTTGCTACCGAGCATCATTCCGACATGGATGAAGATGAATGACCAGACGGCGAAAATCAAGGTCGTTACCGACAAAAACTTACGGAACGATAGACGCATCACGCCGGCGCTCACGGCAAACAGTTGTCGCCAAAAGAGACTGAGGCAGACGATCCATGCGCCGTATTTCTCAAACCATCGCTCGGCCCGGAGTTGCTTGTCTTGCCGAATTCGAAAATAACGATACAGTTTGAGCGCGACGGGACGCCCACCGAATCGACCGATCCAGTATAGACCGATTTGGCTGAGCGTGAAAGAAACCCACGCCAGCAGGAACGTCAGGAAGAAGGGCGCGTCATGCGAGTAGACGAGGAAGCCGCCGTATGCGAGAACGAGTTCGTTCGGGATGAATTGGACCAAGATACCGATGGGAATGCTGAAGACCCCACAGACGGCGAGTAGATGCTCGAGGACGTTCAAGACGTAGCCCTCCTTTCAAATGATTTCAGGAAAGATGTTCCATCCATCAGTATAACGGACATGACTGAAAAGAAAAAGAAGAGATGTCACCTATTCGTGACGTCTCTTCAATCTAATTCGGATACAAGAATCCCGAGGCGGTCCAATTCTTTCACCGCAGCATCGATTGCCTCTTTATGGTCTGATTCGAGCGTATGGATATGGAAACCACCCGTCAACTGGGAGAGTGGGGAAGCCCCATGCGTCTTCACACGTTCGAGGAAGGCACGGACGTCGCGGCGACTCTTCACCATGAGTTGTCCCGTGATGGACCCGTATACAGGATGGTCGATAATGACGTCTTTGATGGTGACCCCTTCATCGACGATGGCGTTCATCTCCGCCTCCATCTCCTCTGCCGTATGACGACAAGCTACCTTTTTCGAATAGGTGGATGGGGTGAGGTCTCCGTGCAAGTAGACGTACCCACGAGCGGTCGCGACGATTTGATGACCTTTCGCTTTTAGTAACGATAGGTCTTGGACGATGACCTGGCGACTGACGGATACATGTCTTGCCAGTTCAGATCCTGTGATCGGCTCATTGCTCGATTCAATCAATTGTAATAGTGTGCGACGGCGTTCTTCACCGGCTAAACGTTTGTTCATGATGTTCGACTCTCCTTGCTAAAATGACGATGGCATCGGCGAGGGCCGATGTGTCTTCGGCGGTCGTATGCGCGCCGAAGGAAATGCGGACGAGTCCATGACAGGAGCTCGTCTCATATCCGAGTGCTTCGAGCATGCGATTCGGTCCATTTTGGCCTGCCCGACATGCCGACCCAGCCGATACTTGGAACCCGAGATTGTCGAGCTCGGTCATCCACCATTGTCCGTCGCGTTGATGGGAGACGAAGGAGAAAATGGCGGGACTTTGTTCGTCGAACTCGAGCCAATGGACATGCGCTGACGTCTTCTCTTTCAAGATAGCACGAAACGCCATGAAATTTCTCTGAAAACGTGTCAATTGTTCCTGACGTTCTCCGAGTGCTTTGGCAAAGGCACTGATTCCAGGGACGTCAATCGTTCCGGGCCGAATCCCGTATTGATGATGTCCCGGATAGTATGGAGGAGGAATCAAACGTTCCATGTAGAGGGCGCCAACTCCTTTCGGTCCACCTACTTTGTGAGCACTGAACGAATAAGCATCAATGCCTTCGACAGAAATCGGGATTTTCCCGAGTGCCTGGACCCCGTCCACATGGAAGAGGATTTTCTTATATTTCAAGAGGCATTGGATGTGGTGGAGCGGTAACACCCATCCTGTGTCGGAATTGACATGTTGGAGCGTGATGAGCCCGATGTCACGGTCGAGTAGGTGGGTGAATGCATCCAAATCAAACTTTCCATTCTTCAGTTTCAACCGATGAACGATTATCCCTTCCCGTTCCCACTCTTCAAGTAAGAGAGCGACCGAATCATGTTCATGCCAAGACGTGATCACCTCTTTGCCCTTCATTCGTTTACGCAAACTTGTCAGGGCGATGTAATTGCTCTCCGATCCACTCCCAGTGAATAATAATTTTCCTCGTAACATATCAAGCCCGAGCGCCTGTTTGATCAAGCGTCTTGCCTCTGTCAAATAATCTTCTGCCATATAACCTTGAGTATGGAGTGATGATGCGTTCCCATAGACGTTTTTGGTCATCGCCACGTAATGGTCTAATGCTGCATGCGTCATCGGGTGTGTAGCGGCGTAGTCGAAGTAGCGGTTCATCATGGACTCCCCTTTTCTCATGTTGTCTTCTACACAAAATTATGCGAAACTAGTTTACAAGTCAATATTACATATGAAAAACAGGTGATGTACAAGTGTCTTTACATGTAGAGAAAACTGACATTTTGATTATCGGAACGGGACTTGCCGCCGTCGCAACGGCTTTGCATCTATCAACATCATTCTCCATTCTTCTCGTCTCAAAAGGTGAGATGACAGAGAGCAACTCCGATTTGGCACAAGGCGGGATTGCGAGCGCGTATCTTGAAAAATCGAGTACGGCCCATAAAGAAGACACGATGCTCGCCTCTAAAAACACATCGTACGCTGAGCGCGTCGACATTCTCGTAGAAGAAGGTCGTCAAGCGATTGAAGAAATGGAACGATTCGGTGTCCGGTTCGACCGTGAAGAGGGGGGCTATGCCCTCGGACGAGAAGGCGCACACCGATTGAATCGGATCTTTCATGTCGGTGGCGACGAGACGGGACGTCATGTCATGAAGCAATTGCGTCAGTCGATGCCTGATAACGTGAATGTATTGGAACGGGTGCTCGTGCACGATCTCATTACGAAAGACGGGAAAGTCGTCGGCGCGATGGCGTTTCGTGATGAAGTGCCCATTCGAATTGAAGCCGGCGCTGTCGTATTGGCGACAGGTGGCATCGGTGGGCTGATCGATTGGACTTCAAACGCGCGTACCGTGACCGGTGATGGTCTCGTTCTGGCAAATCGATGTGGGGCCAAGCTGACACATTTACAGCGGATCCAATTTCATCCCACCTTACTGGCGACCGACGAGCCTCATCTCGTGACGGAGGCGCTCCGGGGAGCCGGGGCGACGCTCATTGATGAAGAGGGAAACCATGTGATGGCGAATCATCCGCTCGGAAGTCTCGCTCCTCGTGATGACGTGGCGCGGATACTGACGGAACGGATGGGAACGGTGTATCTCGATACGACAAAGGTGACACGGCTTCGTGAACGGTTTCCAAAACTTGCGTTGACATGTGACAAACTCCAGATCGATCCTCGCCGCATTCCAGTACGTCCAGGCCTCCATTTTCATATGGGTGGAATCGAAGTGGACGACATGGGACGGACAGACGTTGATGGATTATATGCCGTCGGTGAAGTGGCGGATGCGGGCATACATGGGATGAATCGTTTGGCCTCGAACTCACTTTTGGAATGTTGGGTGTTTGGAAAACGAGTCGCGCGGGCGGTGCGATTGAATCAGACGACCACGGCGACGAAGGAGACGTTGGTGTACGACATCTCACCTGTGGCATTTCAAGCGTTACGTGCTCAAATTGGAAGATGGTTGACGATTTCACCAAGTCTTGATGAATTGAAAGGTTTCTTACAAAATACCCAAACGTTGACCATGACGAAACACGCGACAAGACAATTAAGTGAACAAACTTTACAACTCGATGCGGCGCGTCTTCTCGCGCAAAGCATCCTCGAAATGGAGCGGTATGATGAACACGATTTACCTACGCGAACAACTACGTCAGTTCTTGATTGAAGATATCGGGTATGGGGACCTATCGAGTGCGCTGATTGATGCACAGGACGAGTCGGTCGCAACGATTGTCGCCAAAGAACATGGCATTTTTTGTGGGAAGCCGATCGTAGAAGAGCTGGCAACCATGCAGCGGCTTGAATTGGTCTCTTGCCAAGAAGACGGGAGAGCGGTTGCCCCTGGAGATGAACTCGTCGTCTTGAGAGGGAAGACGCGCGCGATTTTAGAGACAGAGCGCGTGCTGTTGAATGTCATCCAACATACGAGTGGGATTGCGACGATGACAAAGCGGTGCATCGATGCGCTAGATGATGACTCGATACACGTGACCGATACACGGAAGACGACCCCGGGACTGCGGATGATTGAGAAGTACGCCGTACGTGTGGGAGGGGGATACAATCACCGTCTAAGACTCGATGACGCCGTCCTGATCAAAGACAATCATATCGTCGCACTTGGTGGCGTGACGAATGCGATTCAAGTGGCGCGTGAGTGTGTCGGTCATACGACCCCGATTGAAGTCGAGGTCGAGTCGTTCGAACAACTGATGGAGGCGGTTCAAGCCAATCCGGACATCGTGATGCTTGATAATCGGACGCCAGATGAATTGAGAGAGTGGGTCCGTCATATACCGACGCACATCAAAATTGAAGTGTCTGGTGGCATCACGCTCGACACGATTGATGATTATCGAGGCATTCGCATCGACGTCATCTCGCTCGGTCAATTGACTCATTCGGTATGCGCGTTCGATTGTAGTTTGAACTTACAAGGAGGGATAAAAGATGCAACTACTCGGAACACTCCCACCGACGTACGCTAACCTGTCAGTGGAGGAGATGGAGACTCGGATTCAGGCGGTCAAAGACCGACTCGGGACGCGTCTCTTTTTACCGGCCCATCATTATCAAAAAGACGAGGTCGTTCAATTCGCGGACGCGACAGGAGATTCGCTCCAGCTCGCACGGCTCGCAGAACAGATGAGCGAAGCCGAATTCATCGTCTTTTGTGGTGTCCACTTCATGGCAGAGACGGCGGACATGTTGACGCGGGACGACCAGATTGTCGTCTTACCTGATATGCGTGCCGGCTGTTCGATGGCAGACATGGCTGATATCGATCAGACGGAGATTGCTTGGGAAGAACTGACGGAACGATTTGGAGAGGACATCCTCCCGATTACATACGTCAATTCAACAGCGGCCATCAAAGCGTTCGTTGGGCGTCACGGCGGGGCGACCGTCACATCGTCGAACGCCCATGAAATCGTCCGGTGGGCGCTTGAGGCAGGTGAACGCATCTTGTTCCTTCCCGATCAACATCTCGGGCGGAACACGGCGTTTGATCTCGGCATCCCACTCGAGGCGATGGCTGTTTGGGATCCGCTCCGTGAAGAATTGGTCACGGAGGGAGACGACGAGCAAGTGAAAGTCATCTTATGGAAGGGACACTGTTCTGTCCATGAGAAGTTCACGGTATCGCAAATTCAGGCGTTCCGTGAGCGTGAGCCGGATCGTCGCATCATCGTCCATCCGGAATGTACGTTTGACGTTGTCCAGGCTGCGGACGAGGCGGGATCGACATCGTATATCATCGACAAGATTGACGGGAGCGCACCGGGGACGAAGTGGGCGGTCGGAACGGAGATGAACCTCGTCAACCGTCTGGCGGCGACGTACCCACACCTCGATATCGTTTCATTGAACCCGTTCATGTGTCCGTGTCTCACGATGAATCGAATCGACTTGCCACATCTACTGTGGGCGCTCGAGTCGCTCGAGACGGACCCTGTGAACATCATTCGCGTCGATCATGAGACGACAGAGTTCTCGAAACGTGCACTTGAACGTATGCTCGCGCGATAATTGCTTGAGGACAGGCAAACGCCTGTCCAGCTTGTTGACGAACCAGGTCGCAAGATGCGACCTGGTTCGTCCTTTTTTGTAGTTCTCGGTTTCTTGAGGCGTTCTGTTCCC
>CABIYO010000008.1 GCA_902362975.1 Caryophanales bacterium | reverse complement strand
TGGTACGAGTTCGTCCGACAGTTGGAATACAAATGTACCTTCTACGGACGGACGCTCATCAAGGCAGACCCCTGGTTCGCATCGACCCAGATCTGTTCCACTTGCGGAGCAAAAGGCGAGAAGAAGACGATGGATGTCCGTGAATGGACGTGTGCCTGTGGCGCGCATCATGACCGTGACATCAATGCGAGCCTCAACCTGTTGATGTTGGCCGACTGACAACCATTCAGGGCAGGGACTGCCCGACGAGCTTGGTAAATAACCGTGGCTGGTAAGAGCATGGTCTTCCCAAGAAGCTCCCACTTCAATTTGTGAAGCAAATAAGTGGCGAGTAGTTCACCGAAATATCATCCGTCCGAAAGAGGTAGTATTGGATGTGGATATGATCGGTTGCACTATTGATGGCGTCTAATAATGCATCAAATTTCTCTTCACCGTTGACGAGCAGTTTAGTCGAAGTATGACCATCGGCACCGGATGCGCCTAATTTTTCGAGTGTCCGTGTCAACGGGTAAGACGACACAATATCAGGTGAAGTTTCAATTTTCTCGCTATCGATTGCTTGCCGTAGCATCCGGATCTCTGATGACGTCCGTTTGAAGCGTCGATGACGGCGTGGCGTACGGCCAAACATGACCCATGCCAAGACACCGATGAATGGAATGAAGAAGACGGTCAGTAACCAGGCGAGTTTTCCTTGAGGTTGTACTTGGTCAAATAAAATCTGCCATCCGACGACGAGCGGTGCGACGATGGCAATCCCGATTAGTACGGGTATGAGGACATCAAGCCAAAACAAAAGACCGATAAGCAAGATGACACTGATGACCATGATGATCAGTTGAATCACGCGACGTTTCAAGCGAAACACCACCTTTCCAGTAACGATGAAAACGAGGGGAGATGCCCCCTCGTTTTTCTAGTACACGCTGTTCAAGACAGCGTTGATTTCGTCCGCATAACGAACGAAGAAGTACATATTCGCGCACAACCGTTCATCCTTTCGAGAGAGTGCATAACTATTCACCACTTACCCTTTTTTTCATATCTAAAATCAAGGTATTGTTGGCGCATGAATGAACGAAGGGAGCGGAATTTTTGAAACGACTGCAACGACTGCGAATAGATAGAGGCAACTATTCGGCGGGAAAAAGAGAACGAGTAATACGATAATGGGCAGTGGTTGTCGCATCGCCGTCGCGAGTAAGGCGCTCGTCGTCAAGACGACGGAGAACGTTATATCAATGTCCAACAATAAACTGAAAAGTAACCGAGCGTGAATGAAGAAAAAAGAAGAGGATAGATGTGCCCACCACGCCAACCGGTCGCTAAACAGAATGCGGTAAAGAGCAGTTTCAGTACACTAAACATAATAGGGGTGTAGAGCGGAATCAGACGCCGCTCGTCGATATACTCAAGGAGGGTTTCTTCTCCGGAGAAGAGAAAGTCCGGGTACAAGAGCGCCATCCCACCAATTCCGACTCCACCGAGCGTGGTGAGCAATAGGATTGGTATGTTTGAAAAAAGTCGTATTAATGCATGTTCACTGACCAAATAAAGCCAGTCGAGAACCATGTTGTGAGTCCACCGACGATGCCGACGAGCGCGGCCTGAGGACCGAGGTTTGCACCTCCGATGGGGCGGTCAACGTTGTGCATCCAATCAAGCGATAGTCGATACGACCGGTATCTTTTCGTTCTTCCATCACTTCTGGCATTCGTCCGTACCGATGTTGCAACAGACCGATGCATACACCGGCGATGATTGGCACGAGAAACAGATAAAAAGGAATATCAAATTGCTCAGGTACCGTGTGCCATCCAACGTGAATCCCTTTATAAACGACAGATAAGAACAGCCAACTTACTAAACCGATGATGATTCCAAGTACGATTGCATACCCACTGACAATCCATGATCTCATCGACATCTCAACCTCTTTCGCTCACATCAACCTTCTATAATATGCTATCTCCTGAACATCTCTGAACGAAACCTAAAAGTAGATGAAACCATAAGGGGAGGGCGACACAATTTCTGTGACTAAAAAAGAAAAGCACCGGATGTCGACGAGGTCGATTCCTGTGCTTTTGAACGTGATGACTTATACGGTTTCAATCTTGTATTGATTGGCTAGGGCCGGTTTTCCGAAGAAATAGCCTTGCGCTAAATCGAATCCGAGCTCACGACAGACATCTGCCTCTTCCATACGTTCTACTCCTTCGGCAAGAAGAGTGATCCCCATCGAGTGGGTCAACGCACGCACTTGTCTGAGGAAAGCGCGTTTTTCAGCGTCTTCATCACAAAACGAGATATAGGAACGGTCAATTTTGACATAGTCCGGTTCGAGTCGCTTCAACATATCGATGGTTGAGAAGCCTGCCCCGACATCGTCTAGCGCGACTTTCATCCCGCGTCGTTTATAGGTCGAAAACACGTGTTGGAGATGATTGACGTCATGTACCTTCGCCCTCTCCACGACCTCAAAAATAAAAAGGTCCGGGCTGAGGTCATATCGGTCAATGATGTCGAACGTGTGCTGGAGACAATAGTCCGGGTTGTAAATGGTCGAAGGTAAGAAGTTGATGAACGTCTTTTGCAGAGGGGCAACTGCTTCAAACGTTGCTTTGATTGCTTCCGCGCGGGCGCGTTGATTGAGTTTCGAATGGAGACCGAAGCGGTTTGCCATCCGGAATAGGTCGCCAGGTGAGATCTTGGCACCGCTACGAAGGAGTGTCTCATACCCGAATGTTTCCGTAGAATCGAGAAAGATGATCGGTTGGAGGTGACTCTCGAACGTGCCGTGCTGAATCTGTTCAATGATGTGTCGATGTGCAAGCTGATCTTTTTAGTGCTTCGACCTCAAGTGGAGGTGTCTGACTGTTGGAGTTATAATCACCACAGTAAACCGTTTCTTCCGCATGCAGAAGGAGCGTATCGAGTTCTTCAAACGTTTTGTAAGAGTATTCCTTGAATTTCGTGACGAGTGTTCCTTGAGCAATCAAAGGAATTGTTGTGTTGCAAGAAGCACAGGGTGACCACATACTATCCCACCTTTCGATTCAGAATTGGTTCAATCAGTATATCGGCAACGTCTCACAAAAAACTCACATGCAAGACTGATTCCGCAAAAAAATCGTGCAAAATGGGTACAGGTTTTGTATACTTCCTATCGTATGATTAAGAAGCGCCTCAAAACGCCACTCGCATACGAACAACTTTTTGAACAGAAAGGGGTTCTATCGATGGACCAAAAATTAAAGTTATGGTTTACGGAGCACCAAACAGAAGATTACGGGATTACGTTCCGTGTAAACCACGTTTATGAGAGCGAACAAACGGAGTTTCAACGACTAGAGATGGTCGAAACGGACGAGTTCGGAACGATGTTGTTACTTGACGGGATGGTCATGACGACGGATAAGGACGAATTCGTCTATCACGAGATGGTCGCACACGTCCCACTCTTTACGCACCCGAATCCGAAGCATGTGCTCGTAGTCGGTGGGGGAGATGGCGGTGTCATCCGTGAAATTATGAAACACCCATCAGTGGAAAAAGCGGTTCTCGTGGATATCGACGGGAAAGTGATTGAATATTCGAAGAAATACTTACCAAATATTGCGGGTGAGCTCGATAACCCGCGTGTTGAAGTCATCGTCGGTGACGGATTCATGCATATCGCGAAGTCAGAAAACGAGTACGACGTCATCATGGTCGACTCGACTGAACCGGTCGGACCAGCAGCCAACCTCTTCACAAAAGGGTTCTATGCAGGGATTTCAAAAGCGCTCAAAGAGGATGGCATCTTTGTGGCTCAAACGGATAACCCATGGTTCACACCAGAACTGATCCAAACGGTTCAACGTGACGTGAAGGAAATCTTCCCAATCACGAAATTGTACACGGCAAACGTACCGACGTATCCGAGCGGCATGTGGACGTTCACGATCGGCTCGAAGAAATACGACCCGGAACAAGTATCAGCGGAGCGTTTCCATGACATCGAAACGAAGTACTACACGCCGAAGCTTCACAATGCAGCGTTCGTCCTTCCGAAATTCGTGGAGGACTTAACAAAATGATTAAGCGTTTCGATGAAGCCTACTCAGGTAAAGTGTTTATCGCCAGCCTCCCAGAGGTGACAGAGGCGAAGACCGTCCTTTACGGGATGCCGATGGACTGGACAGTCAGCTTCCGTCCAGGTTCGCGTTTCGGTCCGAACCGGATTCGTGAAGTATCGATTGGACTTGAGGAGTACAGCCCATATTTAGACGGTGACTTGGCTGATGCCGCGGTGTACGATGCAGGCGATATCCCGCTTCCATTCGGGAACGCACCGAAGTCGCTCGATATGATTGAGGCGTTCGTCAAAGATGTCGTCAAAGCAGGTAAGTTCCCACTCGGCATGGGTGGTGAGCACCTTGTCACATGGCCGATCATCAAAGCGATGCACGACGTGTACGGCAACGACTTTGTCATCCTCCACTTGGATGCGCACACGGACCTTCGCGATGAGTATGAAGGCGAGCCGCTCTCACACTCAACTCCGCTCAAAAAAGCGGCTAACTTAATCGGACCATCGAACTGTTACTCGTTTGGAATTCGTTCAGGAATGAAAGAAGAGTTTGAGTGGGCACGTGAAGTCGGCTACAACATGCATCAGTTTGAAGTGATTGAACCACTCAAGCGCGTCTTACCGACACTCGCTGGCAAAAAAGTATATGTCACCATCGACATCGACGTCCTCGACCCGTCAGCGGCACCAGGGACAGGGACACAAGAAATCGGTGGCATCTCAACGAAAGAATTGCTCGAAGCGGTACATGCGATTGCGAACGCAGACCTCGACATCATCGGTGCCGACCTTGTTGAAGTGTCACCAGCATACGATCAGTCAGACATGACAGCCATCGCAGCAGCTAAGATTCTTCGTGAGATGATGATTGGATTCGTGAAGTAAATGCGGAAAAAGGGTCAGCTGCAAATGGAACTGAGCGCTCGGATTACCCAATGGGAAAAAGAATATTTGGGTCGCGGGTCATTGACGTGTAAGGCAGACCTGCTTCGAGACCTCGCCATCGTCACACTCCAAGGCGTGTTGACGCCGGCCGAGTATGACTTGGCTACTAAGTCGTCAGGTCGCGAGCAATTGAAGAAATACCGCAACAATCTCGTCGAATCAGGACGGAGTCAACTCGAAACGATTGTCGGGCAAGTACTTGGTCGTTCGATTGTCTCGCTCCATACGGACATCAGTACGAAAACAGGGGAGCGTCTCATCGTGTTCCGACTCGATGCCCCTTGGGATCAAACCGATTGACAACGAAATGTTACCTTCTTAAAATGAAAGGCAGAGACGTATATAGGAGCGACTGGACGAGTTATGATGAAGCGTGCTTTCGAAATCTTATAACGGAGCTACTGACCAATTCAATAAACCGACAGTTGTCGGCCTGACGGAGCGATCATTCGAGCCGTCGGCATACAGCGCACGCCTTCTTTTGGTGTGCGCTTTTTTGTCGCCAAGGAGGAAGATGTATGGAATTGTTTTTATTTTTATTGACGAGCGCCCCGGTACTACTGTTCGTAACGGGCGTCATCGCCGCAGTCGGAAAATCAAACTTAAAGATCCCGGATTCACTGAGTACGACGCTCAACATTTACTTACTGCTTGCTATCGGACTGAAGGGAGGCATGGGACTCGCCTCGGTATCTTTTGAAGACATCGCATTACCCCTGACCGTGACGCTGTTGATCGGAATTTTGCTACCGCTTCTCGCATTCTATGTCGGAGGAATGTTCAAATTCTCATTCCCCGAGCGAATTGCCATGGCTGCGACGTTCGGCTCGGTGTCACTCGTCACCTATGTGGCCGCGTCGACACAGCTCGAACGTCTCGGGATTGCATATGAACCGTTCATGACGACATTGGTCGTCGTCCTTGAAATCCCTGGTCTGATTGTGGCGTTGCTCCTATATAATCAGACAAATGTGGTCGGAATCACGGCTACGTCAGGGAAGGCGAACTCTCTATCGGTGCTACGGGAGAGTTTATTCTCGAAAAGTATCCTCTTGATGTTTGCAGGTCTGATCGTTGGGCTGGTGACACCAGACGCCACACCACTCAAACCATTTTTCGTCGACTTATTCCCGGGCGTGTTACTCCTTTTCTTATTAGGTCTAGGGGTAAAAGTCGGACAGCAATTGAAAACGGTCCCGTCATATGGACTGAAATTTGTGATGATGGGGATGGTGTTTCCGTTAGTCGGGGCACTTGTCGGCTTTATTGCAGCGGGAATCGCCAATTTATCTGACGGAGGAACGATTCTCTTGATGACACTCGCAGCGAGTGGATCATATATCGCCGCTCCCGCCATGTTGCAAGCCTCGGTCCCGGAAGCGAAACCATCGTTTTATTTAACCCTTTCGCTTGCTGTGACGTTCCCGTTCAACCTGTTAGTTGGAATCCCACTATACATTGCCATCGGCACATGAAAAAGCGTCGACTCGGAATAAACTGTACCCTGAGTAGTAGACACTAAAAATGTCTACTGCTCAGGGTTTTTGTGTACACTGGACTAAATCATACTAGGATTAAAGATTTTATATAGACAGCTTGAACTAGAGTCGGGATGAGCTAGACAAATTTCTGAATGTAAACAAAACGGGATTGAATACTGTCGACAAAGTGAATAGCGCCCTCAATCAATGTCAAAAGAGTAAAAAATACCAAGAAACCTCTCCACGTCTATTCGGTGACAGGAGAGGTTTCTTGTTTATTGAGGCTCGATAGACGGTTCCGAATCGATTGGTCGAACTAAGACTTGATCGATTCGACGACCATCCATATCGACAATCTCAAAACGCAGACCGTACGCCTCGATTACGTCTCCCTTTTGAGGGACTTTACCGAGCTGCGTGATCAAAAAGCCCGCCAATGTGTGATAGGCGGCCCGTTCTTGTCCTTCTAAAAAATCTGGAAGTCCAAACAACTGTTTGGCCTCGTCGATATTGAGCATGCCATCGGCGAGATATGAGCCGTCCTCGCGCCGGACGACCGACGGCTCTTCCTCCTCGATGGTGACTTCCCCGACGATTTCTTCTAATATATCGAACAAGGTGACGATCCCAAGGAATCCGCCATACTCATCCAACACGAACGCCATCCCGACACCACTCTGTTGCATAGCTTGTAAGACAAGGCTTGCTTCTCGCTGGCGCGGCACAACGAGCGCTTGTTTGACCCGCTTCAAAATCTGCGACTCGTGTTTCAGTGAAGGGAGCGTCAACAGATCGCGCACTTCGACGAAACCGATGAACTGATCAAGACTTCCGCGACCGACCGGCAGCTTGCTATGTTGACTCTTATAAATTCTTTCTTGGATCTCTTCAATTGAGTCATCGAGGTCAATCCATTCGACAGTCGTACGTGGTTGCATCAATTGATAGATGTAGCGGTCATGGAAAGCAAACAAGCGTTCGACTTGTTTGACTTCGTCATGGGCAAAATCACCTTGTGCCATTCCTTCGCTCAACAACTGTTTGATTTCAAGTTCCGTTTCTCCGCTTGATTGCTCAGATTTTAACCCGAGTAACTTGTAAACGATGAGGGTCGATTTCGACAATACCCACACGAATGGCTTCATCACTTTACTGAAAAAGTCGAGCGCAGGGATGATTGTCATCGTCACCCGCTCTGGTGTCACGAGGGCGATCCGTTTCGGGACAAGTTCCCCGACGATAAGCGACAAGTACGTGATAATCGTGATGACGATGATGTATCCGAGTGTGCTAGCAAGCTCGCTCCCGATACCGAGCGCAATTAGCTGTTGCGCCAACGGCTCCGAGAATCGCGCTCCACCGAACGCTCCGTTGATGATACCAATCAACGTGATCCCGACTTGGACGGTCGATAACAAGTCGGTCGGGTCTTTCGCGTGTCGTAAGGCAATCTCCGCGCTCCGGCTGCCTCGAAAACGAGCCGCCTCGAGTCGGCTCGTTTTCGAGGAGATGAGTGCGATTTCCGACATCGCGAAAATACCGTTCAATACAATGAGAAACCAAATAATCGATAAATCAATCAGCCAGGATGAATCCAAGGCTTATTCTACCTCTTTCAAGTTTGTTACTTCACATTATACGAGAGACTATCCTTCATTCTCAAATTCGCAGGTGTTCGACAGTGTTTTCACACATTTCCTTCACCAAAATTCCTTAACTTGCTTTTAATTTGAACAATCTGTATGTGACCTACTCACCACTTATTTGCTTCGCGAATTGAAGTGGGAGCTTCTTGGGAAGACCGTACTTTTACTAGCCACGATTGTTTACCAAGCTCGTCGGGCAAGTCCTTGCCCTGAAGGGTTTTTCAGTCAGCCAACATCAACAGGTTGATGCTCGCATTGATATCTCGACGCCACACGTACACGTCCATTCACGGACGTCCATCGTCTTCTTCTGACCTTTCTCGCCGCAAGCGGAACAGATTTGCGTCGATGCGAACCATTGATCTGCTTTGATAAGAATCTGCTTTGATAAGAGTCCGTCCGTAGAAGGTGCATTTGTATTCTAGCTGTCGGACGAACTCGTGCCAACTCACATCTGCGATCGATTTGGCAACCTTGTAGTTCTTCATCATGTTCTTCGATTTCAATGTCTCCACGACGATGATTTGGTTCTCGTCAACGATTTGTTTCGACAGTTTGTGAAGGAAGTCCTTGCGTTGATTCGCGATCTTTTCAGAGACCATGTCATCATTTGTCATGATGGCGAAGTGTTCCCAGCCGAGATCAATCCCAATCTTGTGATTAGCTGGAATCCATGGTTCATCTTCCTCTTTGACGAGGATGGAGATGAAGATTTACGAGAAAGTATTGCGCTTAATTTGATAAACCGCCCATTATAAATATCATGTTTTACATTAAGTGATCTCGGGGAAATATTTATGAACTAAACTATTCGATTAATTAAGGGGGCAGGGAAGATGTCGATGAACAGATGTGATATTTGTGGAAAGCCAGCATCAGTTAGAGTCCAAGCAAACTTGAATGGTCAGTTACGAAATATGGAGTTATGTGAAGGTCATTATCAAGAATTTTTACAACGCAATGGATTAAACATTTCTCCAATCGAATCGTTATTTGGAATACGTGGCACTATGCTCGATAACTTTTTTTCGAGCAAACTACCTTTTTTTAATGTAGGTGAAGAAGTTAGTAAAGATAATATTTATGATGAAACTTCGAGCGAAGTGGCACGGCGCAAGCGTGGTAGTGCTTTAACTAGCCGATTGAGTGAAAGCGCGGAAGAGATGCTTCAAAAAGCGGGACAATATGCATCTGAATTTAACAGATCCGAAATAGATACAGAGCACTTATTGTTGGCGTTGACAGATAGTGAGGTTGTTCAAAGCATATTTAATCAATTCAAAATTAAAGTGGATGATTTGAAAAGACAAATTGAAGCTGAGGCGAAACATGGAGAGAAATTGCATGAAGGTGAGATTAGCGTTTCACCGCGAGTAAAAGACGCCTTAAGTCGTTCTTTTATTGCTTCAAATGATTTAGGACACACTTATGTTGGTCCCGAACATTTTTTGATTGGTTTAGCTGAAGAGGGAGAGGGGCTGGCTGCAAACATCCTTCGCAAATATGGTTTGACGCCTCAAGCTATCAGACAGCAAGTGAGTAGGGTTGTCGGGAACGGTGAAAACAAAGGAGGTCTATCCAATTTGAGTAACACCCCTGAACTGGAGAAATTTTCGCGCGACCTTACTAAGATGGCTAAAGAAGGGAAGCTAGATCCGGTCATAGGTCGTGCCGAAGAAGTGGAAACCACAATAGAGATATTAGCTCGACGTAGAAAAAATAATCCAGTACTGATTGGTGATCCAGGGGTTGGGAAAACTGCGATTGTAGAAGGGTTAGCACAACGAATTGTTGACGGTGAAGTACCTGAAGGTTTAAAGGATAAGCGATTAATCGAGTTAGATATTAACGCAATGGTTGCTGGATCAAAATACAGAGGAGAGTTTGAAGAACGTGTTCAAAAAGTGTTGAAGGAAATATCGGAAAATAAAGATGATTTAATTATATTTATTGATGAGGTCCATACGATTGTAGGCGCTGGACAAGGTGGGGAAGAAGGCGGTCTAGATATAGCTAACGTTTTCAAACCAATGCTTGCTAGAGGAGAGTTGAATCTCATTGGCGCGACTACTCTGAATGAATACCAGAAGTACATTGAAAAAGACGCGGCTTTAGAAAGAAGATTTCAACCGGTTATTATTCACGAAACGACTCCAGAGCAAACGATTATGATTTTAAGAGGGTTGCGCGATACTTTTGAAGCGTATCATAAGGTGACTATAACCGAAGAAGCTATCATTTCTGCAGTAGAGTTATCAGATCGATATATTCCTTCTCGTTTTTTACCTGATAAAGCCATTGACCTTCTTGATCAAGCGGCAGCTAGAGTTAAACTAATTGCGACTTCACGTCCTGCCAAAATTCAAGAAATCGAAGCTGAATTGCAGCACCTTATAAGAGAGCGAGATTATGTTGCGAATAGAAAGCAGTACGATAAAGCAAGCGAACTTACAAAAATTATTGAAGAAAAAGAGAGTGAGTTAAAGAAATTAACAGAAGAATGGGAAGCCAAAAAAGGTTCAGGGAGTACAGAAGTAAAAGCTGAACATATTGCTCATGTGGTTTCGCAGTTGACTGGCATTCCAGTGAAAGAACTAACAACAGAAGAAAAAGACAAACTTTTACGACTGGAAGAACAACTACATCAGCGCTTAGTAGGTCAAGAAGAGGCAGTAAAAGCTGTTTCAGATGCAGTTCGTTTGTCTCGTTCTGGATTACGCGAAGAAAATAAGCCTGTCGCTACTTTTCTTTTCTTAGGACCTACCGGGGTAGGTAAGACCGAGCTTGCAAAGGCTTTATCAGAAGTTATTTATGGAGATGAAAATGCATTATTACGAATTGATATGTCAGAATATGGAGAACGGCATGCAGTAGCACGTCTTGTAGGTGCTCCTCCTGGATATGTGGGTTATGATGAAGGCGGTCAGCTCACCGAAAAAGTACGACGTTCACCTTACAGCGTGATATTGTTAGACGAAATTGAAAAGGCTCATCCTGACGTGTACAATATCTTGCTTCAAGTTTTCGATGATGGACGACTTACTGATGGAAAAGGAAGAGTTGTAGATTTCACCAACACGATAATTATAGCTACGTCAAATTTAGGGTCAGATATTATTCGTACTAGATTAAACAGTGATCATTCTTCTAAAGAAGATTATGAAGACGTAAAAAAAGAAGTTATGACTGTCTTGTCAAGTCATTTCCGTCCTGAGTTTTTAAACAGGATTGATGAAATTATTGTATTTAGTCCTTTAAATGAGGATCAAATAAACGAAATTGTATCACTTCAACTACAACGTGTCGCGAAGAGTGTGTCGAAACAGGGTATTACTATTTCTTTCGATCAAACTTTAGCTCGCCACTTTACAGAAGAAGGGTACAAACCTGAATTTGGTGCTCGAGAACTCAAACGTGTAATCCGTAGTGAGCTAGAAACGAAATTAGCTCGTGAACTTTTAGGAGGGGCTATTGAGAAAGGGGATAAAATATTAGCTAAATGGGACGAACAATCACAACAGATTGTTTTTGAACGCACGGAGACGAATGAGGATTAAACCAATTATGGGAGTATAGCCTATATTTTTGCGAAGGTGTCAACAGCGTTTTTTCATTCTTCTCTAATCACGGTGTAGTTCAAAATAAGAGTGATGATTATGCGATGTTGGCTAACGATGACGAGGCTGGGACATAACTAGCCGGTTTTAAAGATTTTTGATAAAAAGAGGGGTCCGGTCACCGATTTTCGGTGGCTGGACCCCTTCTTTGTCGTGATCAATGGAACATGAAAAAGATGACTCCCGTACAGTACAGGAATCACCTCCTTGAAGCAGCATAGTTATGTCCTTTACATGGGCTACAGATTAGAAAGAGTCGGCGCTTTTTGTATGAGTTTATCTGTACAAGTTACGGCTTTATTTTTTGTTCTTCCATACATTTTAAGGCGGCCGTCCAGCTTCCGAACAAGGCATTGATCGTCGATGTGCTCGGGACGTTTCGACCTTCGGCCCATTTCCGGTAGTGGAGGATACTAAAATGCGGTAGCTCCGTTTTGGCTAAGCGCAAGGCATCAATGACATCTTCCTCATCCCATTTACGTTTCGGAGGGGCGATATCCAAGACAAATAGCGCATAGCTCCATGAACCGTATTTACGAGCGATTGTCGCTACCGTCGGATAGCCTTTTTCTTGTGCCCAAACGGCGTAATGTTGGGACGTGAGACGCTCTAGCTTTTCAGAGGCTTCAATCAACGCTTGGATGATGCGTTCTTCATTGTTTCGTACCGTCGTCGTTTGAAGTTTAGCTTCACGTAACGCATTTGACCACGAACCGAATCGGCTACTGATCAGCGTCAAAGAAGGAGCTTGTGAAATTTTTGCCCAGGCACGATATGTCTGGCTCGTGAAGAGATCGAGTTCTTCCGAGGCCTCAATGAGTGCCGTCAAAATATCTTCATCTGAATAATAACGATACAACATCTTAATCTCCGCCGCTTGAACGGCTTCCCGCCAAGAACCAAATTTGTAGATCACGGTCGATAGGGAAGGGACGTCTTTGTTGCGGGCCCATAATGTGTACTGTTTTGTGTCAAATTCATCGAGTTCGTTTGCTGCTTGTCTTAGGCATGAGAGGATCTGTTGCTCTGTCCATCGTTTCATCGTGATGTCTCTCCTTTTCAGAAGCACGTTGTGGCTTCAAAGGTCATGGTGTGGTCAAACAATGGTGGTCGTAAAGGAAAGCTCGAACATGTGTCCAGTGACGAGTGAAAAGGAAGGAAGCTGAATGGATTGACTACTTTGGGATATTGCGACATAAACAAAATTTTAAAGTAAAATAATCCAAATGTCCTACCTTCTACTTCCCATAATACCCATATAAATTAAAAATATTCACAAAAGAAAGTGAAAACTCATTACACATTTGTTAAACCGTTTCATGACGAAATGTCATTCGTATCAAAAAGCTATTCTTTTCTTTTGGATTGTGAATCTTGAACGGGTACTTATCTAGCATCAACTCGAAGCTGATTGGGATGGAAGGTGGTGAAAGGATGAGTGCTCCAACTGTTCGGTCTCCCATTGATCGAAAAAATGCGCTCTTGATGTTACTCGATATCACGATTGCAGGGCTCGCGATTTTTGTGACGTTTGACCTATTCTTTGCGAATGATCCGACGGTAACGTCTGACCCGCTAGATTTGATCATGATCCTCGGATTGAAAACGCTCGTTCTTCTCATTTTAGGATGGGTGACTCGGGTATACCGAATCGACTGGCGATACGGATCGATGCGTGAGCTGCAACTACTGGCGATTGTGTTGGTCATGAGTGACACGTTCGTCTTATTCGCATCATACGTATTATTGGATGGCTTTTCCTATCAAGCGATTTTTATTCAAAGCTTACTCGCATTTAACGGCATGTTATTTATCCGACTCGTCGCTAGGACACGATCATTTTTCCAATTTCACACAGCGGTGTCGAATGGAAAAGCTACCTTGGTCATCGGTGGTGGGGAATCGGGTCAAAAAATCATTAAAGAACTGAAAGAACATCGAACGAATGTGCTACATGTGGTCGGGGTGTTGGATGATAATCCAATGCTTCACCGTCTCTACATTCACGGGACACCGGTCATCGGTTCAATCGATTTACTGGAACGAAAAATTGAAGAATTGAATATCGAAGTAGTCGTGTTGGCCATTCCTTCTCTTCCATATGGAGATCGGGTCCAACTATTGAAACGAATCGAAAAGACAGGCGTCGAATCCCATGCATTGCCGATGCTTGCAGAACTCGCATCCGGAAAGGTGTCATTAAATGAGATTCGTGAAGTAGCCATTGAAGACTTGCTCGGCCGGGAACCAGTTCAGCTCGACGTTTCGGAAATCTCTCAGACGTTGAGTGGCTTGACCATTTTCATCTCGGGTGCGGGAGGGTCGATTGGCTCAGAGCTTTGTCGTCAATTGATGAAATTTAGTCCGGGCAAACTGATCCTGTTTGGACATGGCGAGAATAGCATATATGCAATCGATCGGGAACTTCGCTTACTCGGGTCGGATACAGAGATTTGTCCTGTCATCGGTGACGTCCAAGACCGGGCACGGGTGACGGAAGTGTTTGATCAGTATCGACCGGACGTCGTCTATCATGCGGCAGCTCACAAGCACGTTCCGTTGATGGAAGACAACCCGAGAGAGGCTGTGAAAAACAATATATACGGAACGAAGAACATGGTCGAAGCCGCCGATTTCTTTGAAGTGAAGCGCTTCGTCATGATCTCTACAGATAAGGCGGTCAATCCAACGAACGTGATGGGTGCCACAAAACGAGTAGCAGAAATGATCGTCCAACAGCAGGCGCGACATAGCGAAACGACATTCTCGGTCGTTCGTTTCGGCAACGTCTTAGGAAGTCGTGGCTCCGTCGTTCCGCTCTTTAAAGAACAAATTCAGCGGGGCGGACCGATTACGGTGACGCATCCAGAGATGACCCGATACTTTATGACCATTCCGGAAGCGAGTCGCCTCGTCATTCAAGCGAGCGTACGCGCAAACGGGGGCGAAGTGTTCGTACTGGATATGGGAAATCCCGTCAAAATCGTCGATCTCGCGAAACGGATGATTATCTTGAGCGGCTTCACCCTCGAACAAATCCCGATTCAGTTCAGTGGCATTCGTCCTGGTGAAAAATTGTTCGAAGAACTGCTTGCGACGAGCGAACATACGAATCAAGTATATGAAAAGATTTTCGTCGGATGTACAAGACCATTTAAATCGGTCGATCCGATTTTAAAAACGATTGAATATCTACTCGATCAATCGAACGGTCTCACGTCTTTCTTGTTGTTTGTCGCAAATAATGAACTGCCAGAAGAAGTGATGGAAAGTATTTTTGCACCACAAATCGAACCAGTACGGATGCGAGTCAACGAGTCAACGCAAAGGAGGAAGTCGTTATGAAAAAAACAGTTCTCGTGACCGGAGTGGCCGGGTTCATCGGTTTTCATCTGGCTCGGCGGTTGCTAAAAGAAGGACATCATGTCATCGGGATCGATGTGGTCAATGACTATTACGACCCGAGATTAAAAGAATCAAGACTTCATGTGTTGACGCATCCTCGTTTCAAACTCTATCGTGATGCCCTAGAAAATAAGATGGCGATCACGCGTGTCTTTGAAAAAGCCCAACCTCAAATCGTGGTCAATTTGGCGGCTCAGGCCGGTGTACGCTACAGCTTAGAAAATCCGGGTGCCTATATTCAATCCAACATCGTTGGTTTCTTGAACATCTTGGAGGCTTGTCGTTTCTATCCAGTAGAACAATTGATTTATGCCTCATCGAGCTCGGTTTACGGATCGAATCAGGCGATGCCATTTTCCGAACAACATCCGGTCGATCATCCACTATCCTTGTATGCGGCTTCGAAGAAGGCGAATGAGTTGATGGCTCATACGTATAGCCATTTGTTCGGTCTAAAAACGACGGGGTTGCGGTTCTTTAGCGTCTATGGGCCATGGGGGCGTCCCGATATGGCACTTTACAAATTTACGGAGGCGATTTTAAAAGGAGAACCAATCGACGTCTACAACTACGGTGAGATGGAACGAGATTTCACATACATCGACGATATCATCGAGTCGATTGTCCGACTTATGGATATCGCACCGTTGGCAGATGAGGAGTTTGACTATGAACATCCTCTACCTGATCGGAGTGATGTTCCGTTTCGTGTCTATAACATTGGAAATCAGCAACCGGTATCCTTGATGGACTTTATTCGAACCATCGAAGAGCGAGTCGGAAAGAAAGCCATCCTTCGCTTGTTACCACTCCAGGCGGGAGATGTACCTGCGAGTTTTGCAGACTCCTCCTCTTTGTATGAGTCGATTGATTTTCAACCACAGACGTCGATTCGCGATGGCGTAAACGCGTTTATCGACTGGTACATTGCCTATCATCAAGTGTTGAAGGAGGGCATCGAGTAATGGGGATTTTACAGGATCGGATTTATGCACACTCACCGATTCGACTCCAAAATTGGCTGGTTTCTTTATATGGAATCAAGTTATATCGGGAGCGATACGGTGAGTATTATGAGCAGGAATTGGAGCGACTGAGAGGTGCTCCGAATGAAGCGTCACCTGATGCACAACTCGATCGCTTGAACCGGTTCCTACAGTTTTGTAATCAACACAACGTGTACTATCGACGACTCTTCAAAAGACAAGGGATTATCTTACCCTTAAAGAGCTTAGAAGACTTTAAACGGATTCCTCCTTTGGAGAAAGAGACGCTTCGAACGGATGAGACCATCTTTTCTAACCTTCATGCTCCAATCATCGGCATGACGGGCGGGACGACGGGGAAATCGATTCAGGTGCGTTTCACCGAATACGATTATCAAATGCGAATGGCGCATCTCGATTTTTTTAAAGAACAACATGGTTTTCATCGCGGAATGAAGCGAGCTAGTTTTACAGGGCGGATGATTTGTCCCCGGACTCAAAAGAATGCAGTGTACTGGCGATACAACGCCCCGATGAAGCAAATGCTCTACTCGGTCGTGCATTCGAATCCGACGACGATTCCACACTACATCGAGTCGTTGAACGAATTTCAACCGGCCGCGCTCGACGGTTCACCTTCCGATATGATCGAAATCGCAAAATATTTGAAAACCCATCAAAAGACGTTATCGTTCCGACCAGTTGCTTTATTTCCGACTTCGGAGACGCTCACACCATCCGGACGACTGTTACTAGAAGAGATGTTCCAAGCGCCGGTTTACGATCAATATGCTTCTTCGGAAGGGGCTCCTATCGTTACGGAGTGCGAGTGCGGGAAGATGCACTTACGCCCTGAGATGGGAATCATCGAGACGGATGTGTTTGGAGAGGCGCTCGTCACCAGTTTCACGACGCATGGAACACCGCTGATTCGCTACCGCATCGGTGATCGGATGACCATCAGTGAAGCGATGTGTCCATGCGGACGGCAGGACACGATCATCGAGTCCATCGACGGTCGTCAAATGAACTATGTTGAGACGCCGGAAGGCTATAAGGTGTTTGAAGGGGATTTGACGGCAGCGGTCGGCGTGTTGCCGAACTCCATTATTCAGATTCAAGTGCTACAACACAAAATAGACGAAATCGAGATGCTGTATGTGAAGGATGAAACACGATTTGAACCTGAACATGAAGTCGCGCTTCAAAAAGAAGTCGAGAGACTGTTTACTTCACGAATGAAAGTTCTTCTACGAGATGTGAAAAGTATCAAGAAAGAAAAGAACGGAAAAGTCCGAGTCGTGAAACGACTCTACACTTAGCGAGAGGAGACTACACCATGGCAGGGTTTGCGCTTCGTGATTTATACATGAAATCACCGATTCGATTACAACAATGGATGACGACATTGTATGGAATGAAACTATGGCAAGAACGGTACGGACGCACATATGAGCGTGAGTTAGTCGTTTTAGCCAATCGTCCAAAAGATGGGGTACTTGTCGCAGCCGATCAATTGAAGCGACTCAATGCGTTTCTCGAATTCTGTGCGACGCACAATGCATATTATCAAAAACTGTTTGAAGAAAATGAGATTGTTCTTCCCCTTCAATCGATGGAAGAGTTGAAGCGCATCCCGATCCTCGAAAAAGAAACAGTTCGTAAAAATCCAGACATCCACTCGAACATCAAAACAGACATTCTTGGACGGACCGGTGGAACGACAGGGACGTCCCTACAAGTTCATTTTACGAAAGAAGACTATCAAAGACGTATGTCCCACGTTGACTTTTTCAAAGCACAACACGGGTTTGTCAGAGGAATGAAACGAGCCAGTTTCACAGGACGGAAAATTTGTAATCCGAATCAAGAAAAACCTGTATTTTGGCGCTACAATCGACCGCTCAATCAAATGCTATTCTCGCTCTATCATGTCAATCCTCATACCATCCCTCATTACATCGACGCATTAAATCGATTCAAGCCAGTCGTATTAGACAGTGCACCGTCTGCTATGATTGAAATCGCGAAATACATCAAAGAAAATCAGGTTCCGCTTGAATTTCAATTACTGGCTATTTTTCCGACTGCCGAAACGATTACGCCTCAAGGAAGAGCCATCTTAGAAGAGGCGTTTAATGCTCCGGTCTTTGATCAGTACGCGTCTTCTGAAGGCGCGCCAATTTTAACTGAATGTACCCATGGCAATATGCATCTCCACCATGAAACAGGCGTGATCGAGTCGTATGGGGATCACGAAGAAATTTTAGTGACGAGCTTTACCACACATGGGACACCGCTCGTTCGTTACCGGATTGGCGATCGGATGAAAATTGGAGAGGGGGCATGTGCTTGTGGACAGGGTGGAACATTCGTCACTTCTATTGAGGGACGTGAAAGCAATTATGTACTCACTCCGAACAAACAAAAAATCTACGAAGGAGATTTGACGACCGTTGTTCGGGTGTTACCCAACTCGGTCATCCAAACGCAGTATCGGCAACATGATTTGTATCATATCGAATTAAAATACGTCCCGGATCTTGAGCGTTTCAAGCCAGAACATGAAGAGATAATGAGGAGCGAGCTTGAACTACTGTTCGGCAAAGAGGTCGCGATTACGTTGACCGCCGTGCAATCGATTCCTCGAGGACCGAATGGAAAAGTCATTGTGGTCGATAAAACCGCATAATTCCGAATCTCAGGAGGCAGATGGACATGGATAAACTCATCTCAGAATCACGTACAACACGAAAAACCATTGCCAATCGTCACGTAGCTGTAGTCGGACTAGGATATGTCGGACTCCCTGTCGCTGTTGCGCTAGGTGGCGTAGGAGAAGTTATCGGAGTAGACATCAATGAAACGCGCATCAATGAGCTGAACCATCATCTCGACAGCACGCGAGAAGTTGAATCAGTAGATCTTGAGCAAGCAGCGGTCTTATATACGACGGATGTCGCCAAACTGGAAGAGGCGGATTTCATTATCGTGGCTGTGCCGACACCCATCAATGATCAAAATCAACCAGATCTAGGACCGATTTGTAGCGCGACTCGTGCTGTTGGGGCGCATTTACGACCGGGCACGATTGTCGTATACGAATCTACGGTCTATCCAGGACTGACAGAGGAAGAGTGTATCCCATTACTTGAAAAAACATCGGGTCTCCGGGCCGGGATTGATTTTAAAGTCGGCTACTCTCCAGAACGAATCAATCCGGGCGACCGTGAGCATACGTTCCGCACAATCAAAAAAGTCGTGGCTGCCGAGGATGAAGAAACACTCGATGTGGTAGCGGCTGTTTATGAGACGGTAGTCGATTCCGGGGTTCATCGTGCTTCCTCGATTAAAGTGGCTGAGGCGGCCAAAGTGATTGAGAATACACAACGGGATTTGAATATCGCGTTGATGAATGAATTGGCGATCATCTTCGATCGCATGAACATCGATACGCTCGAGGTGTTAGAGGCTGCCGGGACGAAGTGGAACTTCCTAAACTTCCGACCTGGTCTAGTCGGTGGTCATTGTATCGGTGTCGACCCATTCTATTTGACGATGAAGTCTGAGATGCTCGGTTATCATCCGGAAGTGATTTTAGCAGGTCGTCGAATCAACGAGACGATGGGACGTTTCGTCGCCACATCCGTGATTAAAACGATGATCAGTCAAAACATGGCCATTCTCGGATCGCGCGTGACGGTCCTCGGGATGTCCTTTAAAGAGAACGTCAGTGATATTCGCAATTCGAAAGTGGCTTCCTTGATTCGAGAGGTCGAGGAGTTCGGCTTAGAAGTGCAAGTGTGCGATCCGCTCGTCGATCCGGAAGAGGTACGCCGCGAATACGGAATCGACGTCAAATCATACTGTGACTTAAAACCAGCTGACGTCGTCATTTATGCCGTGTCTCACGATGAATTCGTTCAAGAAGGATGGACGATTGCGAAACGTCAGCTGAAGTTAGGCCGTGGTATCGTCATTGACTTGAAAGGCATGCTCGATCGTGCGATGAAGCCGGAGGAGGTGCACTTATGGCGCCTTTAAAGATCCTCCAGTTCTGCGCCGTCGATATGACGGCGGATGTGTTGCTACGTCCTCTCATTGAGTCGCTCAAGGCGGAAGGGCACGAGGTCGACGTCGCATGCGCTTACGGTGATCGGACGGATCGGCTTCGGGACGAAGGCTGGGTCATTCATACGTTGCCGATTGATCGAAAGTTTAGCCCGAAGCGTAACCTACAGACCATTCAAGAGTTGGTAAGGCTATTGCGTCGTGAAAAATATGATGCCATCCATGTTCACACGCCGGTGGCCGCAGCGTTAGGACGAGTCGCGGCCCGCATTGCTAGGACACCACATATTCTCTATACGGCACATGGATTCTACTTTCATGAACGAATGGGTCGAATCGCATACGAACTCGTCTTCTGGTTAGAGAAATCACTCGCCGCATTGGCGACCGATTGGTTGTTACTCCAAAGCGAGGAAGATTACTCACTCGCCAAAACAAGGCATTTCAAAGAGGACGAACGATTGATGCATCTCGGAAACGGAATCGATTTGACTCGGTTTTATCCGACAGAGAAACACATTTCCCCAGAACGTTTAAAGTTTTTGTTCGTAGGACGGCTCGTTCAAGAAAAAGGAATCCTGGATTTACTCCAGGCATTCGATGAACTGACGAAACGCTATCCGAACGCGACGTTGACCATTGCTGGAGAGTTGATGACGAGTGAACGTGATCAAGAGACGGCAAAACAAGTCGAGGTGCATTTAGCCAAAAATCCACAGGTTCATTACGCCGGATTCGTTCGGGATACCCCTTCATTATTTGCAGCACACGACGTCTTTTTACTTCCCTCTTATCGTGAAGGATTGCCACGCTCCATTCTCGAAGCTATGGCATCCGGATTACCTGTCATCGCTACCGATATCCGTGGCTGTCGAGAAGAGGTCACAGATGGGGAAACCGGCTTTCTCGTTCCGGTCAGTCGACCTGAGGCGCTGACCTTGGCGATGCGCTGGTTCATTGAACATCCTGAACAGTGTTATTCATTCGGGCAACGTGGTCGCGAAGTGGTCGAAGAAAAATTTGATGAAACGAAAATTTTAAGTCGTCAACTTCACCTATTCGCACAAATTAGTAGCCGTGAAGTGGGATGAGCCGATACGTCAATCACGTAAGGGGGGGCGGCATGGGAAAGCAACAACTGATTGATCACTTACAAGAGGCTTCTTCAGAAGGTCGCCTCACCATCTACATGTATCAGAAATGGCAAAAGATTCACGGCGGGGCAACCGTGGTGGAATTATTGGAAACGTACGGATCATGGTCGAACGTACTACGATTGGCTGGATTGGAACAGCAAACGCCACGGTTCACAAAGAAGGAAATGATTCAAATACTTCGTGAAGCGGCGAAAGAGCGCGATTCATTCAATAGTGCAGATTATCGAAAGTGGGCCATGATCAATGATGCACCGACGTTGACGGAGGTCGTCATTCAGTTCGGGTCGTGGAAAGTGGCACTGATTGAAGCGAATTTGAAGAGTATCATTTCGCTCGATCAAAAATGCGAAATCATCCAATCCCTGCTCGATGCCAATGAAGAGATTCATCCACTGACGTCGACCGCTTACGCCAAATGGGCCAAGCAGAACCAACGTCCGAGTATCACAAAAGTCGTGAGGCGTTTCGGGTCCTGGTCCCAAGCATTAGACGAGATTGGCATCTCAACGCGCGAACTGTTCACGGAGAAGCAGATGATGGATGCGCTACACGAGGCAAATCAACATTTGACGGTTCTCTCACCGTGGGGGTATGAAGTGTGGCAAAAAGAAAAGGGCAACCGTCCAACATTAAAAGACATTCAACAAATGTTTGGTTCATTTGATGTGGCGGTCCAGGAGATGCGTCAAACCGCAAATCAGAGTGGAGGGAGATGAAAAGATGCGAATTGTACTCTGCACGGGTGACCATTGGAGTTCAACACTTGTCTATCAAGCGATACGGGATTTAGGCGTCACGCATGTGATCATGGAAGATGGTCCGACACCGACTCATGTCGACACGTGGAAAGAACTTCTGACACAATCGTACATTCGCTTCCTGACTCCCATGATGCGGCGATTCAGTCGAGAACGAATCAAGGAGTTGCAATCGCGGTATGTGTTCTGTGACGACCCGATTCCGGAACAGCGTATAGCGCGTGTCGTTTCCCTTTTTATGGGTTCGTGCATTTCGGACTAAACAGGAAAGAAGGGGTCCACCCACCGAAAATCGGTGACCGGACCCCTCTTTTTATCAAAAATTTTTAAAACAGGTTAGTTATGTCCCAGCCTCTTAACTGTTACCGATACAATAGTATTGGATGGCTTCGTTATAATACGCAGCGAGCCCCGGCTCGAAGCGATCATAAAATGCCGTGAATCGTTCATCCGTCACATACATCTGTCCGAGTCCGCTGAACATATCGAGTGAACAGTCGTAGAAGTGCGTGTCGATAAACAGATGATTGTCTTTCACGATCGATTGAACTCGGTCGTCCTCGATTGCGACTTGTGAACGAAATAAATCGACGAGTGGCGCAAGCAAATCGAGTTGCATTTGATTGATGCGCTCCCAATCCGCTTTCGATCGCTTCTGCGCCCGATCTTGTGCTGTCTTATAAGCAGAAGTGTCACCCCAACGTTCCTGTACTTCCTCATGATGTTTCGCCTCATGAGCTTGAATCTCTTCATAAGACAATCCGTCAAACAATGATTTGTCATCCATCGGAATCCCTCCTTTGAGTGAGGTGAGGGTCGCTTCGGCCGTCTCGGCAAGCTGAGCGAAATAGGCTGCTTTCTGTCGCAACGCCTCGATATGCCCGCTCAACACATCAATCCGGTTGAACGTCGTTGAATCAAGCAATTCCCCGATTTGATCGAGGGGCACATCGAGCGTGCGATAGAGTAAGATGAGTTGCAACCGTTCCGCATCGCACGAAGAATAGCGCCGATAGCCGTTGGCGTCACGGTTCGCAACGAGAAGACCGACT
The DNA here is from genome assembly GCA_902362975.1 of Caryophanales bacterium. Lineage (GTDB taxonomy): Bacteria > Bacillota > Bacilli > Exiguobacteriales > Exiguobacteriaceae > Exiguobacterium. Next base: position 60,803 of record CABIYO010000008.1, on the reverse strand, counting down.
GTGTCATAATGTCGAAGCGTTCGCGTTGTCGTTCCAGCGAGTGACGCAAGTTGTTGAATTGAATACATCCCTTCACCTCCTTAGTCAAAGCGTAAAGGTTGACGTCACGTCAAGGTCAAGCCTGTTTTTCAAACAGTGAAAATCCATTTCGTTCGCCGATATAGTGGAAACCGAACCGAGGATAGTAGTTATTTAAGAATGCGTTGTCCGCGACACAGTCCAATCGAATGGTCGAAGACGTGTTTGCTAAGGCATGCTGCATCAAACGTTCACCGATGCGTTCACCTTTTACGTTCGAGTCCGTGACGAGTCGATGCAAATAGACGGTACCGTCCGGGTCGTCCCAAAGGGCATGGTCCCAGTCGGTCGGGGGGATCAGACTGACCGCACCGACGACGTGATTGTCACGTTCATACACAAACACAGTGCCGTTCGTCAAATCGTGTCGCACACAATCCGAGCGACTCGGCTCTAAATATTTGACCCATTGTGACTTTCCGGCTGCCTGGAACTCTTTTGCTTTCTTTATAATCAATTGATCGACTGCTGAAAAATCCTCCATTGTGGCAAATCGAATCATGATGAAGCACCTCGCTTTCATTCCTTTTCAAAATCGTGTAGGGTACACGTTGAGTATGCTGATGAAACATCTTTGTATCATCGAATGTTTTTTGGTAAGATAAATTTATCGCATCGTGCAAACGATTGCGCTAACGATATAAAGTTCACAGCACGAATAAGATAAGTATAAATGATGAGCAGTGAGTTTTGGGATAAGGAGTATCTAGATCACATGCAACGTTTACAACGAGAACAACAAACACAAACGCTTAAACGCAAATGGTGGAAAGAAGCCGTCGCCTATCAGATTTATCCGCGTAGCTTTTATGACGCGAACGGGGACGGAATTGGAGACATTCAAGGAATCATTGATAAACTAGACTATTTGAAAGACCTCGGTATTGATGTTATCTGGATTTGCCCGATGTATAAATCGCCAAACGATGATAACGGTTATGACATTAGTGACTATCAAGATATCATGGACGAATTCGGTACGATGGAAGACTTCGACCGTTTATTGGACGAGGTGCATCAGCGCGGTATGAAGCTATTGCTCGACCTCGTCGTCAACCACACGTCGGATGAACATCCTTGGTTCATTGAATCGAAGAGCTCAAAAGACAATCCGAAGCGCGACTGGTATATCTGGCGCGACGGAAAACCGGACGGATCGAAGCCGAATAACTGGGAATCGATTTTTGGCGGCTCGGCTTGGGAGTTCGATGAAGCGACGGAGCAATACTACTTGCACGTCTTCTCGAAAAAACAGCCAGACCTCAACTGGGAAAATCCTGAGATGCGTACAGCCGTATATGACATGATCAACTGGTGGCTCGAAAAAGGAATCGACGGGTTCCGTGTCGATGCAATCAGCCATATTCGCAAAAATCCGACGTTCGCCGACTTGCCAAACCCGAACGACCTCGATTTTGTACCGTCGTTCGAGATGCACATGAACGTGGACGGGATTCACGACTATTTAGAAGAGCTTCGTGACGAGACGTTCAATAAACATGACATCATGACGGTCGGTGAGGCGAACGGGGTATCACCTGACGATGCCCATCTATGGGTCGGTGAAAAAGAAGGGAAGATGAACATGGTCTTCCAATTCGAACACATGGACCTATGGAGTGAAGATGCCGATTCGAAACTCGATGTCGTCCACTTGAAGAACGTGTTGACGAAATGGCAAAAAGGACTTGAAGCCGACGGATGGAACGCACTTTACGTCGAAAACCATGACCAGACACGTACGGTCTCGAAATGGGGAGACGACGAGCGTTACTGGAAAGAGAGCGCCAAGTCGATTGCGATGATGTACTTCCTCATGCAAGGGACGCCGTTCATCTATCAAGGTCAAGAGATTGGGATGACGAACGTCAAATTCGATTCGATTGATCAATATGATGACATCGCGACACGCAACCGCTACTATATCGGTGTCGAGCAAGGGAAGAGTCATGACGAGATGATGCGTATCGCGTGGAACTCGTCACGAGACAATACGCGTACACCGATGCAGTGGAGTGATGCTCCGAACGCCGGATTCACGTTCGCAGAGAAGCCATGGATCGGCATCAACCCGAACTATACGGATATCAACGTCGAATCACAGCTTGAAGATGAGGACTCAATCTTTAACTTCTATAAAAAGATGATTCAACTTCGTAAAGACGATGAGACGTTTGTATACGGGGCGTATGATGTCGTCTTACCGGATCATCCGGAAGTCTATGCGTATACGCGTACGCTCGGTGACACGCAATACCTTGTCGTCACGAACTTGACGGCGGAAGAGACGATGTTCGATATGGATCAGACACTTCGTGCGAAAGATGTCGTCTTGAGCAACATGCCGGTCGAGGGCGATGCAGAATCGACGCTTCTTCACTTGAAGCCGTTCGAAGGTCGCGTGTATAAAATCAGCTAAGGTTTCAGAACTCCAAGGTCGTGGACGAAAATTCGTCTACGACCTTTTGTGTTGGAAATAGGGGATAACGGCGACTCATGCGAACTCCTTATAGGGAGATGAAGAAGGAGGAAACGTAAATGAAACTGTTATTAACGTCAGCAGGAATCAAAAACGAAAGTATTAAGCGGGCACTTCAAGAATGATTAGACAAGCCGATTGAAGAGTGCCATGCACTTTGTATTCCGACAGCCCTCTATACGTTGAACGTGGGAACGTAGCATACATGGAACTTTTTCAAGGGGGGATTTTTCTACCTTGGCGCGAGATGGATTTCATTGGGGTCGGGTCGGGTATACCATCCATAACCAACATGGGCAAAATGGATATGGCACAGTGGCGATGGATTTAGCGATGCGCATCACCTTTGACGACTTAAATTTTCAACGAAGCGAGGCACATATCAATCTCTAAAGCATCCATTCGTCTCGCGGAGCGTGTCGGCATGTCGTATGAGTGCACGAGAGAGGGATTTATTTATGAGAAAGATGAGTGGGTAGACCATCTCGTCTACGTGAAAACGAAGCGCCGTCGATAGAACGACTCCTACCACATATGGTACGATGAGTTGACGGAAAGGGGGATGAGCATGGCGATTGAACCACTTCGCGTGCGTGTCCAGCAAACAACACGGATGAGTGACATGCCAGAGTCAATCGAGCTCTCGGCAGACGGCTTATACTATCCATTGAAGACCGGCTTTATTTTAATGTTTGACCAACAACAAGAGGACGGGGCGGTCCCAACGACAATCAAGTACACGCCGGAACGATTGGCGCTCATCTGCAAAGGACCGATCGAGATGAACCATTCCTTCATTGAAGGTCGCTTCACGCAAAGCTTATACAAGAATGCCTATATGTCGATGACGATGGCGACGACGACATCGCGCCTCGATGTCTCGGAAGAATCATGTACGTTCGTATATGAGTTGTCCATGAATGATGAAGATGTTGGCATATATGAAGTACATGTCACGTGGACATTTGAAGGAGGAGAAGACTGATGAACTTTACAGAACGCGTAAACAAGATTGAAGAGATGTTGAACGAAGACTGGTTCGAGATGCTCGAAACGAACGAAGAAGAGTACGAAGAGTGGCGCGGTCGCCTCGAGGACCATGCTGAACAAGTCATCATGCATTACGACCAAGAGAACGGGGTCGATGTCAATTCGATTGATAAATTGCTTCAATTGAACGATGAGTTCCCCCTCCTTTACGGAGAGGACAGCGTTCGCCTGTATATCGCACTCATCGAGGCACGTCCAGAGGACAAAGCGGTCTACGATCGGTACGTCGATTATTTGGCAGCCATCAGCGATGCATCGCACGAACAGTTCTTACATTTCCATACGCTCGTCGAAGCAAGTCGGTTGGAGGAAGCGAGACAACTCGCGCCACATATGCCACAACGGCTCGGACTTGAAGAATAAGCATACCGAAAGTGTCATCTGAACAGGATGGCACTTGTTTTCATGCTTGAAAGGGGACAAACCTTGACGAGAACGTCCATTTTATTTCGAGTGTGTGTTCCCTAACAAGATGAAAGAACAAGGAAATCAATTTAGAGAACACGAATGGAAAGGAATAAAGGGGGAATTGGGATGTTAAGACTAATCAAAACATCTGTCGAACAAAAAGAACAGATTCTAGCATTTTTACAAGAATGGTACGAACATGATGAGCGAATCGTCCCGACTTCAGTGGACCGTGAAACGACAGACTTCGAGGTGTACGTCAACACGTTACGTCAGAAAGAGTTACGTGAGAACATAGAGGAAGGTTGGGTCCCGAGCACGACGTATTGGCTCACAGATGGAGAAGAGCTTCTCGGGGCGGTGAACATTCGTCATGAGTTGAATGAATCACTTTTGAAGATTGGTGGGCATGTCGGGTACGGGGTGAAACCGAGTGCGCGCGGGCGCGGACTCGCTACAATCCAACTACAACTTGCGCTTGAGAAAGTGAAAGAGTTTGGAATCGAGCGGGCACTCATCACGTGTAATCGGACAAACGTCGCTTCTCGTCAAGTCATTTTAAACAATGGGGGCGTCGCGGACACACCGTATACGGAAGAGGATGGGACAATCGTCGAGCGGTTTTGGATTGACTTGAAAGGGGGAGGACGAGATGACGAACTGGATCATCATCTATTTGGTGCTGATTAACTTCTTCGGCATCTATTTGTTCCGGGAAGATACCGTTCCTTCAAAGAAATGGTTCTCATTCTCGAGCGGGATCGCCATCACGTACTTCTTCATGTATCTTTTGCCGTCCCTGAACAAACGCCAGGACACGCTTCGTGTCGATTGGTTGAATTTGGCGTTACCTTCAGAAATCTACATCGTCAGTCTCATCGGTTTCACGTTGTTTTACGGCACCATGCTGTTCGTTCGTACCCCTCACTTTCAAGATGAGGCGGTCGACCGGGTCGTTTCGTATTGGTTACAGGTGACACTCCTCACGACCTATATGACCTTCTCGGCGTACGTGGTGACAGCCGACTCGATGACGTTCGCTGCGAGAAGTTTCTATGCGACAGCGCTCGGTGTCCACTTTTTAGCGCTCGGGCATGACTTAAATCGTCATTATGGTGAACGTTACATGCGACAAGGACGCTATTTGTTGAGTGGTGGGATTTTACTTGGTGGGTTCTTTTCACGCTGGATTGACTTGGCGGCGCACGTCGAAGCGCTCTGTTTTGCCTTCGTGGCCGGAGCGATGATTCTCAATATCGTGAAGTTTGAACTCCCGTCGGATCGAAATCTGCACTTCCGCACATTCGTATTGGCCGTGTGCAGTTATGGAGGATTATTGCTCATCTTGAAACATCTTCTAAACTTCTGACGCGAACTTTATAAAAATGAATGACTGTTCATTCATCATTTGATATACTGAATTCAAGATTGAATCCGTTTTCAAAAGGGGGAGTTTTGGGGATGTCTACATTTTTAATCGTCAACTGGATTCTATTCTTGCTCGTCCTCAGCTATGGTGTATATTTATTTGCTACGCTAGTTCATCAGCGTTATACGTTCATCAAGCTCGGGAAGAAGGCAGAATGGAGCCAAACGAACAAAGAACGACTCGAACAGGTCATGATCAACGTGTTCGGTCAAAAGAAATTGTTGAAAGATAAGAAGAGTGGCGCCATTCACGTCATGATGTTTTATGGCTTCATCCTCGTCCAATTCGGGGCGATTGATTTTATTTGGAAAGGACTAGCGGTCGGAACACGTTTCCCGCATATTCCGCTCGGTCCGCTTTATCCAATCTTTACGTTCATGCAAGAAATCGTCATGCTCATGATTCTCGTTGCGGTCGTTTGGGGATTCTACCGTCGTTACGTCGAGAAGCTCGTGCGCTTGAAACGAAACTTTTTAGCAGGTCTCGCCCTTATCTTCATCGGCGGGTTGATGGTTTCCGTCTTGTTCGGGAACGGGTTTTACCTCGTCTATAAGGAAGAGCTTCCAATGTGGGGCGAACCGGTTGCGACACTCATCGGTTCAGCGTTTGCTTGGGTACCAGGTCCGGTCGCTTTCGCCTTATTCGTCGTCTTTTGGTGGATGCACCTCTTATTCTTACTCAGCTTCATGGTCTACATCCCGCAAGGTAAGCACGCGCACTTGATCGCCGGTACGCTCAACGTCTGGCTCGGGCGCACGCACAAAGTCGGTCGCTTGGCACCTGTTGATTTTTCAGCGATGGAAGAAGCGGAAGAGTCGGATGAAGAGATCGTCTTCGGGGTCAACAAGATTGAAGACTTCAACCAGAAGCAGCTCGTCGACCTATACGCCTGTGTCGAGTGCGGGCGTTGTACGAATGTTTGTCCGGCAACAGGGACTGGGAAGATGTTGTCGCCGATGGACTTGATCGTCAAACTTCGTGACCATATGAATATGAAAGGCGCGGCGGTCACGAGAAAATCACCATGGGCACCGGCCCTCATGTTCCAAAACACACAAGGTGCTGAAATCGCAGCAGCGGCGCAAGACGGCCATATGCTCGTTGCAGACGAATTGATCGGTAACGTCATCACAGAAGAAGAAATTTGGGCGTGTACGACTTGCCGTAACTGTGAAGACCAGTGTCCGGTCATGAACGAACACGTCGATAAAATCATTGACCTTCGTCGTTACCTCGTCATGATGGAAGGGAAGATGGACCCTGAGGCGCAACGCACAGTCGCAAATATCGAGCGTCAAGGAAACCCGTGGGGAATGAACCGGAAAGAACGCGAGAACTGGCGCAAGGATACAGACCTCGTCATCCCGACGGCGAAAGAGAAGAAAAAATCAGGAGAAGAGTTCGAGTATCTCTTCTGGGTCGGCGCGATGGGCTCTTACGATAGCCGTAGCCAAAAAGTCGCACAGAGCTTTGCGAGCGTCTTGAACAAGGCGGGCGTCTCATTCGCCATTCTCGGAAATGAAGAGAAGAACTCAGGGGATACTCCACGTCGAATCGGAAACGAGTTGCTCTTCCAAGAACTCGCCGAAGCGAACATTAAGTTGTTCGAGAAGTATGGGGTGACGAAAATCGTCACGGTCGACCCGCACGCGTACAATACGTTCAAAAATGAGTATCCGGACTTCGGTTTGACTGATGTGAAGGTGTATCATCATACGGAGTTGCTCGCGGAGTTACTTGACACAGGTCGGATTCAGCCAGACCTTCACGTGAACGAACGTGTCGTCTATCACGACTCTTGTTACCTTGGTCGTTATAACGGCATTTACGATGCACCACGATTCGTCCTCGAACGTATACCGGGTGTCGAACTCGTCGAAGCGACACGTAACCGTGAAAACGGTATGTGTTGTGGAGCCGGTGGCGGTCTCATGTGGCAGGAAGAAAAAGTCGGGACACGTGTCAACGTGGCTCGGACAGAACAGTTGCTTGAGACGAAACCGACCGTTATCGGTTCGGCATGTCCGTACTGTTTGACGATGTTATCTGATGGAACAAAAGCGAAGGAAGTCGATGAGACCGTCGGCACGTTCGATGTCGTCGAATTGCTCGATCGCTCGCTGAAGATCATCGAGATTCCAGAACCAGTTGTCCAATAATACAAACAAGGCATGGTCCGCGGACCGTGCTTTATTTGTTTTTCGGCCCCATTTGCTCGAGGAGGGCCGCGATGTTCGTCTCATTTTCATGAATGAGCGCATTGATTTGACTGCTCAGTTGTTTTTCGTTCTCTGCAAGTGTGCGTACATCGGTGGCGACGACGACGAACCCTTTTCCGTGTTCTCCTGCGCGAGCCGCTTCAATCGAGCGAAGTATCGACGTAGGTAGCCGACTGTTTGAACTCCGCTTCCATCTGTTCGATTTGATTTCCGTTCGTATGTGTCAATGTCATCAAGTGACGACTCATCTTTTCTGTTTGCTCGGTTTCCGTGAAGACTTGATGTGCGCAATCGCTTTTTTGAGACATCGCGTGCCTAGTTTGTTCCATATTGGATTGATCAGCCTGTATTGGTTCCGAGCTCGTCCGAGTGGAATACATGAATCATAATTTTTCCTAGCTTTTTCATATCGCTTTTGTTTATAATGAAGAGTGATGTTTAACTAGTGACGGAAAAGGAGTGTCCTTTAATGAATAAATCGTTGATTGATTTCGTTTATGAACTTCTCCAAGAAACTGGCGAACAGCCTGTTTCTTTTGATGAGATTCGCGAAAAAATCAAGCAAAACTATACGTTTGCGAGTGAAGAGGAAGAACTCGAAAAAATCGCACAACTTTACACCGATTTGAACATCGACGGGTTGTTCGTCAACTTAGGAGCAAACCGTTGGGCGCTTCGTGTTTGGTACCCATTCGATAAGTCGGATGAAGATCTCGTCATCGAAGCACGTCAACGTGGTGAACTTGACGAATTTGAAGAAGAGTTCGAAGAAGCAGACGAAGGCATCGTCGATATCGAGGATGACTTGGATGTATTCGCAAAAGTTGAAGATTACGATTCATCTGAATTTGATGATGAGGACGAAGAAGAAAAAGTAGAAGGCCTTGACGATTTCAAGGACGATGACTTGGACGGCGACCTCGATATCGAAGACGAGGATGCTTTATAAGAGACCGCAAAAAAAGCCGGGCATCGCGCCCGGCTAGGCGTGTCTCTTTTTCTTTTTAGTCGTGGTCATCGACTTGAAAAAAAGAAAAAATAATATCTTGACGACTGCATCGTCTCTGACGTAAATTAGTCATGGGCTAGTTTAGCACGTAACGATGCAGCAAAAGTGTCCTCCATTTTCGGGGGCACTTTTGCTTTTTTTGTTTCCCGATGGTTGGTATTCAAGAGAGGAGAAAGAAACATGACAAAGTACATTTTCGTAACAGGCGGGGTAGTATCTTCGCTCGGTAAAGGGATCACGGCAGCTTCGCTCGCGCGTCTACTCAAAAATCGAGGCCTCAATGTCACGATTCAGAAGTTTGACCCATACATCAACATTGACCCAGGTACGATGAGCCCGTATCAACACGGAGAAGTATTCGTCACAGATGATGGCGCTGAGACTGACCTTGACCTCGGACACTATGAGCGTTTCATCGACATCAACTTGTCGCAAAACGCGAACGTCACATCAGGTCGCATTTATTCGACTGTCTTGAAAAAAGAGCGTCGTGGAGACTATAACGGTGGAACGGTTCAGGTCATTCCGCATATCACGAATGAGATTAAAGACCGTGTCTTCCGTGCAGGACGTGAGACGAACGCCGATGTCGTCATTACAGAGATTGGTGGAACAGTCGGAGATATCGAATCTCTTCCGTTCATCGAAGCCATTCGCCAAGTAAAAAATGACATCGGGAAAGAGAACGTCATGTACGTTCACTGTACACTCGTTCCTTACCTTCGCGCAGCAGGTGAGATGAAGACGAAACCGACGCAACACAGCGTCAAAGAGCTTCGCAGCTACGGGATTCAGCCAGACATCATCGTTCTCCGTACGGAGCACGATATCCCAGAAGACATGCGTGAGAAAATCGCCCTCTTCTGTGATACGCGTAAAGAAGCGGTCATCGAAGCGCAAGACGCATCGACACTTTACGAAGTACCGCTCAACCTTCAAAAACAAGGGATGGACCAACTCGTCAACGACTACTTTGGTTTCAACACACCAGCTGCCGACATGACGGCGTGGAAAGAACTCGTTCACACGGTCACACACCTTGAAAAGAATGTGAAAATCGCCCTCGTCGGGAAATATGTCGAGTTGCGTGATGCCTATATCTCAGTCGCAGAGGCACTCAAGCATGCTGGTTATGCGTTCAACGCGGACATCGACATCGACTGGATCAATGCAGAAGACGTGACAGCTGAAAACGTCTCGGACATCCTCGGCGATGCTGACGGAATCCTCGTCCCAGGTGGGTTCGGTGAGCGTGGAATTGAAGGGAAAATCGAAGCGACACGTTTTGCTCGTGAAAACAACGTCCCATTCTTCGGAATCTGTCTCGGGATGCAACTTGCGACGGTCGAGTTTGCCCGTAACGTTTTGAAGTTGGACGGCGCACATACTGCAGAAATCGATCCGTCGACACCGTATCCGATCATCGACCTTCTTCCAGAGCAAAAAGATATCGAAGACCTTGGCGGCACACTTCGTCTTGGACTTTATCCATGTAAACTTGAAAAAGGGACGAAAGCGCATGCGGCATACAATCAAGAACTCGTATACGAGCGTCATCGTCACCGTTATGAGTTCAATAACGAATACCGTGAAGCGTTTGAAGCAGAAGGCTTCAAGTTCTCAGGTACGAGCCCAGACGGTCGTCTCGTAGAAATCATTGAGATTCCAGAACACAAATGGTTCGTGGCATCACAGTTCCACCCAGAATTGATTTCGCGTCCAGAACGTCCACAACCTCTATTCCATGACTTCATCCAAGCATCACTTGGAGAATAAGTGAATAATTGATTGAAAGCCACGGTCCATTGCGGATCGTGGTTTTTCTAAGTCAAAAGCATGAGAGGGAAAGCGCCTTCGGCAGGATACATCCCGATCACTTTGTGGGTACACTAGAAGTAGAACGGGGAGAGGATGAGGGCACATGAAAAAACGATATTCGATTTATCTTGGATATGGATTAGGGCTTGTCGCGCTCAGTCTGTTGCCGTTCGTCGTCTTGCCTTCCCTTTTATTGCCGTATCAACTTGGCTGGACAGGTATTGTTTTACTCTCCCTCTCGGCCGGGTTGCTTCGAGCGATTCGGGACGGCTCGAGCGTCATCCTAAAGCAGATGTGGAAGATCACGTTCTCTCTCTTCTTGATTTTCGTTCTCGTCTATTATGTTTCATTCGGACTCATCCTTTACGACATATACGGATTGGATCGTTTACTAGAACAATATGAACGACAGGCGGTCTGGGTGTTTGCGGCATTTAGCTTTTTACAACCTATTGCGTTACCCGTCCCGGAAGCGGTCAGCGTGCCGATTGGGAGTGTCGCGCTCGGACCGTTTCGTGCCGCTTTGGTCGGAAGCGTTGCGACGACACTTGGAATCTTTGTCATGTATGGACTGGCCCGATTTGGTCGGGGGCGCATGATTCGTTGGGTCGATGAAGAAAAACTGAAGACGTACGATCGATATGTCGATCGATACGGTCTTGGTGTCTTGCTCGTCTTATTGACCATTCCGATTTTACCGGACGAGGTCATCTGTCTTGCAGCCGGATTCAGCCGTTTGCCCTTCCCGCGTTTCGCGGGCATCGCGTTTGGGGCAAAACTCGTCACGTCGTTCGGACTTGCTTATTCTGTTTCGATTGGACAATTGTTTATGACCGATTCGAGTCCAATCGCGATCGCTTCTGTCATGGCAAGTGTGACTGTCTTGATTCTTGCGTTCATTTGGCGCAAACGAAAAAAAGGGGATTCGAACGGGACACAAGAATAAGGTAGAGACGATCTATAGAGAGGAAGACAAGATGCGACAAGACAGTCAATAACCCACGACTAAAGTCACGGGTATCCACCGCCCCTGGATGATGAAGTGGTCATTCGACCGATTGAAGAACAAGATTTAGCTCGACTATGGGAATTGATTTACCGGGAGGCGACTCCGGAATGGAAACAGTGGGATGCGCCTTACTTCGAACACAAGTCAATGTCTTACGAAGAATTTCAGCAAATCGAGCGATCGTTCATCAAAAAAGAAGACATGTGGGTCATTGAGGTCAGTGGAACGGTATATGGCACGGTTTCCTATTATTTCGAAGATGCCGGACGAGAGTGGCTCGAGATGGGCATCATCTTGCATCAATCCGACCGTTGGAATCGAGGTGTCGGGACGCGTGCCCTTCGTCTATGGACGAAACATTTGTTTGAAACGCTACCGGTCGTCCGCGTCGGATTGACGACATGGTCCGGGAACGAGCGGATGATGCGGGTCGCTGAAAAGTAGGGATGCAGCTTGAAGGTCGAATTCGTCAAGTGCGTGTCGTGAACGCGAAACGCTACGATTCGATTCGGATGGGCATGCTACGCGAAGAATGGATGAAAACAGGTACGCTGTCTATTTAAAGACGACGTACCTGTTTTGTATGATTTTGTATATATTTGTCGCCATATTGACGATTTCATTCGTGAAGAGTTTGCTACAATCGAATCGATTGAATTAAATTAGGAGAGAATAAGAATGAGACGACACATGTTAGGTATTGTGATGTTATTGATTGGTATGGGTACATGGTATTACATCGCGGGAGCCGCCCCGACGATTAAAGAAGTTCCGACACCATCCTTTACCGGACAATATCCCGGGTTACATTTAACGCTAGAGAGTGAACAAGCGAAAAGATATACGACATCAATCTCTGTTCCGAGAACGGATTATGAAGTGCTAAACGAGGAACTGGATGCATTCATTTTAGAAAAGAAAGAAGCATTTCAACACAACCTCACCCCTAGTCACGGTCAAAAGGGTCACTTAAATATTCAGACCGATACATATCAAACGAATGAGACTGAATACACGCTAGTCGTTCATACTTATGCATTCACTGGTGGTGCGAATGGTCAAACCACTGTCGATGTATTTCGGATGAACCTTTCGGACGGAACATTCATTGAATGGGATGATGTCTTACGTGATGACCAACATGCATTAGAATGGTTCAGGCATAGCATCATCACACAATTACAACATCAAGAATACGTATTTGAGAATCAGTTACGTGAAGCGATTAAACATCCTAAATCGACGAAGTGGATACTGACGTCCTCTGGTCTAGATGTCATATTCGACGAGTATGAAGTGGCAGCGGGAGCGGCAGGCGTGGTAGAAGTTCATATTCCAATGAAGGAAGTGGAGCCGTTTTTGTTATCCGAATTAGATACACCCACTGCACAAGAAGATTCTCCAATCATGAGTCCCTCAAATAAGCCGCTTGAACCTAATGGGAAATATGTTGCACTGACGTTCGATGATGGCCCCCATCCGATCGTGACACCTCGCATTCTTGAAACACTTGAGAAATACCAAGCGCGTGCTACGTTCTTTATGTTAGGGAGTCAGATGGAATTCTATCCTGATGTGGCGAGACAAGTAGCGTTGTCAGGTCATGAGCTAGCAAACCATACGGAACATCACCCAGATTTGACACAATTATCTGAGAAGGGAGTCAAAGAGGAACTCGAACAGGTTGATGAACGAATTGAGAGGCTTACGGGACAACGCCCATCATTGGTTCGACCACCATACGGGGCTAAAAATGAAATGATTGAGCAAATCATTCATACAAAGGATCAGACCCTTGCACTATGGACGGTCGATTCTCTTGATTGGAGTCACCGTAATGCCGATCAAATGTATCGCTTGATTATGGACAATGTCCATCCAAGTGCTGTTGTCTTGATGCATGATATTCATGAGTCCACAGCTGAAGGGTTGCCGAAAGTTCTCGATGCGCTGAAACGTGAAGGGTACACATTTGTGACGATGAGTGAGCTCTTGACGTTGAAATAGTAAAATGAACCTGCCGTGATCAACGGCAGGTTCATTTTACTATTTCACTTCTTGATCTTTAATTGGGAACCAACCAGCATGTGTCGTGATGGCGTTCCATAGTGGAGCTGGGACGGCGAGTTCAGCTTGCTTGTTCAAGTCAAGCTCGGTCTCAATCTCGTCTTCGCGGCCCGATTTCACTTTTTCGAGCCATTCTGGGTCAATGATGAGTTCGCGACCGAGTGCGGCAAGGTCCACGACCTCGAGTGCGTCTTCCACTTGTGCGGGGCGTTGGAGTTGCCCGACTCCGATGAGTGGGATGGCACCATTGATCCGTTTGGCGATGCGGTCAATCGAACGCTCTGTGACGTTCTCATCGCGAATGGAAGTTGTGTTGAAGTTCGAGAGAGACGCGTGAATATAATCAACACCTTCTGCTAAAATCATATCGAGTAACACATCCGTGTCGTCGAGTGTGATGCCTGGCTCCTCGATTTCTTCCGGTGAGAAGCGATAGCCGACGAGGAAGTCTTCTGCATCTGCAGCGGCTTCTTTGACACGACGAATGACTTCGCGTGGGAACGTCAAACGTCCATGAACATCACCGCCGAAGCGATCTTCACGGCGATTTGAATGCGGTGAGAAGAATTGTTGAATCAAGTAGGTGTTCGCTCCGTGAATCTCGACTCCATCGAATCCGGCTTCGATGGCGCGACGCGTCGCTTCACCGAACGCTTCAATGATGGCTTCGACTTCTGACGTCTCGAGGGCACGTGGTGTGACGGCACCTTCTCGGATCGGTGCGACAGCACTTGCACTGACAGGTTGTTCATTTGGGACCAGTTCAGGTGGTGACATCCGCCCAGCGTGGAAAATTTGAAGGATGGCTTTTGCGCCTTCCGCTTTTAAACTTTCCGCCAATTGACGGAGACCTGGTATGAATTTGTCGTCATTGACCCCGAATGCGTTCGGGAACCCTTTCCCGTCTTCCGTCACGTAAGCGCAAGCCGTGATGGCGAGTCCGACATTTTGCGCCCGTTTCCGATAGTAGGCGAGCTCATGCTCGGATACTTCGCCCGTTGGCTCTGATGAGTAATGTGTCATCGGTGCCAATACGAGGCGGTTCGGTACTTCGACGCCATTTTTGAACTGAAAAGGTTGTAACATACGTTTCATCTGAAATCCTCCTTCAACATGATACCTTGAAGTCTAAGCTTCTCGACTCAAAAATGCGAGTCGGATGCTTGTGAATGAATACATTAAAGATTGGATAAGCGTAAGTGATGGTTGAACTGAAAAGAATAGTGTATAATACAGGAGAAAAGTTGATATTCGGTTCGAGATAATAGAGAGACCACAACAGGAGGGGGAAGCCTTGTTTTTGTTGTGGTCTCTTTTTCTATTCATTGAACCGTACTTACCATAGGAGGGAATAAGATGGAAATCAGAAATTTCTCAGCGAAAGACCGAGCAAAACGATACGAACAACTGACAAGCGAACGTCATGACGTTCTTGTTGTCGGTGGAGGGATAACCGGAGCAGGGATTGCGCTCGATGCGTCGTCACGTGGGATGAAGACAGCGGTTCTCGAAATGCAAGACTTTGCGGCCGGGACGTCAAGCCGTTCGACGAAACTTGTTCACGGGGGACTCCGCTATTTGAAACAATTTGAAGTGGCGCTCGTCGCAGAAGTCGGGAAAGAGCGTGCCATCGTGTATGAGAATGGTCCACACGTCACGACGCCGGAATGGATGCTGTTACCGATGCACAAGGGAGGCACGTTTGGTCCCTTCTCAACTTCAATTGGACTCATGGTGTATGACTTCCTCGCAGGCGTCAAACGGGCAGAACGTCGCAAGATGCTCAAGCCGAATGAAGTCATCGAGAAAGCACCACTCGTCAAAAAAGATGGCTTAGTTGGTGGTGGATACTACGTCGAGTATCGGACGGATGATGCACGATTGACAATCGAAGTGGCGAAAGAAGCCGCGAATCATGGTGCGCTTCTTATGAACTACGCCAAAGTGACCGGGCTGATTTACGAGAACGGAAAAGTGGCGGGGGTACACGTCGAAGACCAAATCGATGGGTCGACATATGACGTCTATGCGAAGAAAATTATCAATGCGACTGGTCCATGGGTCGATGAGTTACGGGAAAAAGACAACTCGAAAAAAGGCAAACAGCTTCGTTTGACGAAGGGAGTTCACCTTGTCATCGATCAATCGAAATTCCCACTCAAACAGGCAATTTATTTCGACACACCAGACGGGCGCATGGTCTTTGCCATTCCACGCGGAAACAAAGCGTACGTCGGAACGACGGATACGTTCTTTGATAAAGACAAGGCGCATCCACGCACGACGACAGAGGACCGCGATTATATTTTGGATGCAATCCATTATATGTTCCCAGACGTTCATGTCACGGCAGATGATGTGGAATCAAGCTGGGCGGGTATTCGTCCGTTAATCTATGAGGAAGGAAAAGACCCTTCTGAAATTTCACGTAAGGACGAAATTTGGCAGTCAGACAGCGGTTTGATTACGATTGCCGGCGGTAAATTGACAGGGTATCGTAAGATGTCAGAAACAGTCGTCGACCTCGTCGCGAAATTATTAAAAGAAGAAGAAGGCGTCGTTTACTTGGCGAGCCGGACGAAGCATATGCCGATGTCAGGTGGTCACGTCGGCGGATCGAAAGGGTTCAAAGAGTTCCTCGAGAAGAAAACGAAAGAACTTCAAAATCACGGTCTCGACGCGGGGCACGCGGAAGAACTCGTCCGTCTATACGGATCGAATATCGATCGCGTTATTGAACGGATGGACTCGAATGCTTATGACTTGCCAGAGGTCGTCTATGCACAGTTGATCTATGGCATTGAAGAAGAGTCGGTCGTCCGCGCCATCGACTTCTTGATTCGTCGGACCGGAGCGATGTTCTTTGATATCGATTTCGTCCGTCAACACAAAGATGGTGTCCTTCGTTGCATGGCCGACGTCTTCAACTGGTCGGATGAGCGTTTGAAAGAAGAGCGTGAAGAAGTGGAGAAGGAGATTGAAAGCGCAGTTGTGCCTGTGCCTGTCGAATCGTAATGCACTGTATTGCGGGAAAGGTTCATTCTAAATAGGATGAACCTTTTTTTTGTGTCATGGTTTCATCGATTCAGAATAACGGTATACCTCATAAGTAGTGATTCTTAGATTGAGGGAGAACTTTTTATGAAACGAAATCTCGTTGCTATCCTATTGATTGGCATTCTATTAGTAGTAGGGTGGCGTTATGTCGATCCTAATCGCTTGTTAGCCGATGTCTATTATGTCAAAGTCCCAAGTACAGAAGTGGTGACACAAACCTCGGGTGGTTATCGCTATGATCTCATCGGGTACGACGAGGATGGGAAAAAACGTCCTCTGTCGATTGCCACTTCTGGGTTGTTACCGGAAGGAAACTATCTGCGGGTATTTGTGAAAGAAGATGCGGAAGTGGTCGACTACGAGCAAGTGAATGTCCTAGACGTGCCTGAACAGTTGAAGGAAGAACAGGAAAAAGACAATTCCGAGCCATTGTTCCCTTGATTTCAAAAGATAGCCGTCGCGAAAAAGAGATGAGTTTGGTAAGGTTAAATTGTTTGAATATGGTAAACGATGAATGAAAGAAGGGACATGCATGTCAAGGATGTTAATAGCAGATGACCAGGACGGAATTCGTACGATGCTCGCGCAAGTGTTCACGAACATGGGTGTAGACGTGGACACGGCGCAAGACGGCATCAGCGCCTGGGAATTTTTAGAGCGGGAGCAATATGATTTGGTATTGCTCGATATGAATATGCCTCGTATGTTTGGACACGAAGTATTACGTCGCATGCGCGAGAAACCGTTAGACACACCTGTCATGATCATGACGGCGTTTGGGGAAGAAGCAGTGATTGAAGAAGTGCGTCGTCTCGGAATCACGGCACAATTTGAGAAGCCGTTTGATATTTATGGGATGATTGGAAAAGTGAAAGAAGTCTTGAAAATTTGACGTTTCGTCACCAAGATGACATATGTAAACGCTTGCGCTAAGCCATTTCTATGCCCGAATAGCATAGGCACATGTTTTACGGTGTGTTATAATGGGAACGAATTGCACGGGGGAACTTTTCCCAAACGTGTATAATAGCGAACAGACAGGAGGATGTCATTATGCCATTAGTATCAATGACAGGAATGCTGAACAAAGCATTCGAAGGCAAGTATGCAGTCGGCCAATTCAACATCAACAACCTCGAGTGGACGCAAGCGATTCTTCGCGCTGCGGAAGACGAGAAATCACCAGTAATCCTCGGTGTATCAGAAGGTGCAGCGAAGTACATGGGTGGCTTCACGACAGTTGTCAAAATGGTTGAAGGTCTTATGCACGACTACAACATCACTGTTCCAGTTGCAATCCACCTTGACCACGGTTCTTCATTCGAGAAGTGTAAAGCAGCGATCGACGCTGGTTTCACGTCAGTCATGATTGACGGTTCACACCACCCAATCGATGAAAACATCGAAATGACGAAACAAGTTGTCGAGTACGCGCACGCTAGAGGTGCTTCTGTTGAGGCAGAAGTCGGTACAGTTGGCGGCGAAGAAGACGGCGTTGTTGGTGGCGTACAATACGCTGACCTCGATGAGTGTGTACGTGTTGTAAAAGAAACGAAAGTGGATGCACTTGCTGCAGCACTTGGTTCTGTACACGGTGAATACCAAGGCGAGCCAAAACTTGGATTCAAAGAGATGGAAGAAATCGCGAAAGCGACTAAAACACCACTCGTTCTTCACGGCGGATCAGGAATTCCTGAACACCAAATCAAAAAAGCAATCGAGCTCGGCCACAGCAAAATCAACGTCAACACGGAGTGCCAACAAGCATGGACTCGTGCAGTACGTGAGAAAATTGCTGCTGATCCAAAAGTATATGACCCACGTAAAATTATCGGACCTGGTATCGAAGCGATTTATAACGTCGTTACTGGCAAGATGCGTGAGTTTGGTTCAAGCAACAAAGCATAATCCTGTTTGATCAAGTCGGTTCTCTTTGAGGACCGACTTTTTGTATCAGTTCTTATATCACCGTTTGTCGAATCTGACAAAGGGAGTAGTAATTCGACTAGTCTTTCCTCATAATAGAGATTGTAAGCGATCACAAATTAAGGAGGAGACACATATGCGTTTTTTCATTGACACAGCCAATGTGGAAGACATTAAAAAAGCTCATCAAATGGGCGTCATTGGAGGCGTGACGACGAATCCATCGCTCGTCGCCAAAGAAGGTGTCGATTTCCATACAAGACTTCGTGAAATCTGTGAGATCGTCGGGGATCTCTCGGTCAGCGCCGAAGTTATTGCACTCGATGCGTCGGGTATGGTGGAAGAAGGAAAGGAACTTGCCGCCATCGCGCCGAATATTACGGTAAAGGTACCGATGACACCAGCGGGGATGGAAGCGGTAAAACAGTTCAAGGAGCTTGGGATCAAGACGAATGTCACGCTCATCTTTAACGCCAACCAAGCGTTACTTGCGGCACGTGCCGGGGCATCATACGTTTCTCCATTCATCGGACGCTTGGATGACATCGGACAAGATGGGCTCGATTTAGTGGAGACCATTGCGAACATCTTTGCAATCCATGGCATCGAGACAGAAATTATCGCAGCATCTGTGCGTCACCCGGTTCACGTGACAAAAGCTGCACTTCTCGGGGCTGACATTGCGACAGTCCCTTACAAAGTCATCGAACAAATGATGAAACATCCGCTCACAGACAAAGGCATTGAGCAGTTTTTAGCGGATTGGAACAACGCTCAATCCAAATAAGTCCGTCGTAGAAAGGTTTTGATCAGCGTGGAAATTCTCCATATCGTTGGGCAGCAAAAACTAGAAGGAACCGTCGAGATTAGCGGAGCGAAACAGAGCGCTCTCCCTTGCCTTGTGGCTGCACTTCTTACGGAGGAGTCGGTAACGATTGAAAACGTTCCGATGATTGAAGATGTGGAAGTAATTGTCAATTTGTTAAAAGAGTTAGGGGTTCGGGTAGAGCGGGATGGCGAACGAATGACGATTCATTCGAATGAAGCAGTCGCCATGCCGCTGCTCGGTTCTGAGACACGCAAAGTCCGTGCTGCTGTCTATTTACTCGGGGTCTTCGCGGCTCGCTTTGGAAAAGGGGCGGTTGGGTTACCTGGAGGATATGCGATTGGTCCACGGCCGATTGACTTACATTTGAAAGCGTTGGAACGTCTCGGCATTCACGTCGAGAATGAATCAGGTCTCTACCATGTCCGGGTCGATGAACTTGTCGGGAATCGAATTTACTTGGACTTGCGGTCGTTTGGGGCAACCGTGAGTGCGATGCTTGCGGCTGTTTTAGCGTCAGGGACGACGGTCATCGAAAACGCGGCTTGCGATCCGGAAGTCGTCGATGTGGCAACCATGCTCACATCGATGGGTGCACAAGTAAGTGGGGCAGGAACGGATGAGATTCGTATCAAAGGGGTAGAGCGACTCCACGGTTGTACGCACACACTGATTCCGGATCGTCTCGAGGCGGGAACATTCATGATATTCGGTGCCGTATCGGGTCACGTGACCGTTCAACCGGTCATTCCGACACATCTGGAAGGGGTCATCCAAAAACTGTTGGACTTCGGAGCGGACGTCGATGTCGGTGAAGAATCAATTACCGTGACGGCGAACCAATTCATGCCAACAGATATTCGGGTGTTCCATTACTCGGGGTATCCGAGCGACTTGCAACCGGTGATGACGGCAGCCTTATTAAAAGCTGATGGAACGAGTGTTGTCACCGATAAATTGTATGCGCAACGATTCCGCCACATCGCCGAGATGCGACGGATGAATGCGCAAATTACACTGGAGGATGCATCGGCTGTCATTCGTGGCGGCAATAAGCTGGCAAATGCAGAGATGGAATGCACCGATGCACGGAGTGCTGCGGCCCTGGTGCTGTCAGCGCTCCAAGCTTCTGGTGAATCGACGCTACTACATGCGGAACGACTGAATGATTCGTATGTTGACTTCGTCGGCAAATTAAAACAACTCGGTGCGCTCGTTTGGGTAGAGAAACAAACCGAGGTATAAAGGGGAGATTTCGGGTGGAACGAAGTTTATCGATGGAACTGGTTCGGGTGACAGAAGCGGCGGCACTTGCTTCAGCCCGTTGGATGGGACGAGGATTGAAAGTCGAAGCGGATGATGCGGCAACGACGGCCATGCGCGACGTGTTTGACACGATTCCGATGAAAGGGATTGTCGTCATCGGTGAAGGGGAGATGGATGAGGCCCCGATGCTATACATCGGAGAAAAAGTCGGAAATGGCTACGGCTCTCGTCTCGATGTCGCCGTCGATCCGTTAGAAGGGACAAACATCGTAGCGACCGGAACGTGGGGAGCACTTGCGGTTCTTGCGGTCGCGGATGCAGGAGATCTCCTTCATGCTCCAGACATGTACATGGATAAAATTGCCGTCGGACCGGAAGCGGCAGGTCTCGTCAGTCTCGACAACTCGATTGAAGAGAACATTGAAATCGTGGCGAAAGCAAAAAAGAAAAACGTGGAAGATGTCGTCGTCACGATTTTACATCGGGACCGTCACGAAGAAACCATTCAACGTGTCCGCGCGACCGGTGCGCGAATCAAATTGATTCCGGACGGGGACGTCGCCGCGGCCATCAACACGGCTTTCCCGAAAACGGGTGTCGATTTGTTGCTCGGTTCAGGCGGGGCGCCAGAAGGTGTCATCGCTGCCGTCGCAATGAAGTGTTTAGGTGGAGACTTCCAAGGGCGTTTGCTCCCGGAAGATGAAGCGCAGAAACAACGTTGCCATGACATGGGAATCGAAGATACGGATCGAATCCTCCTCCTCAATGATTTGGTGAAAGGTGAAGATTGTATCTTTGCGGCGACCGGTGTCACAGATGGTGAGCTGTTACGTGGAGTCCAATTTACGTCACAAGGCGGACAGACCCATTCGGTCGTCATGCGTGCCAAGTCCGGTACCGTTCGTTTCGTCGAAGGGAACCACTCACTTAAGAAAAAACCAAAAATGGTCATGAAACCAGAATAATCAGAAGTCGTGGATGTGCAAACGTCCACGACTTTTTTGTGGGAGATGAATTATAAAATTAAGTGCAACACCCAAAAGTGAACACACAAAAAGCCCACAGCGACGGCCTCGTTTAGAATGAAGTCACCACAACACACATTCAGACGAAGGAATCGCTATGAGCTACACCCCTCTTACCACAACGGAACGCGTGAAAATAGAGACGTATCTGGAGCTCGGAATGTCCATCCGGTCCATCGCGAGACGGCTCGGACAGCCCTCGACCGTCTCGCGAGAGATCAGACGGAACCCCGACTACATGGCTGAACGTGCCCAGAAACGCTACGAGAAGGCGAAGACCAACTGCGGCGCCAAGACGAAACTCGACGATACGATGCGCCGGACGATCGTCGAGAAGCTGCGTGCGACCTAGTCCCGGGAACAGATCGTCGGCCGCCTCTACGCAGGAAAAGGTGCCTTTTCCACCATCTACCGTTGGATCTATGTGGGACGGACCGTGGCAAGGAGTTCAGCGGTCACGAGCGCATCCAGGCGTCACTCGGCGTGCCGATGTATTTCGTCGACCCGTATTCATCGTGGCAACGGGGGAGCAACGAGAACGCCAACGGGCTCCTCAGCGAGAGGGGCATTGAAGCAAAAATAAAACGACTCGGTTCCGATGAACCGAGTCGTGATGTTTGTATTAAAGGTATGATCCAGCGCCAACGTAGCGTGGTGCCCAGTAACCAGAAGTGAAGCTCGCGTATTTCACGCCGCCTGTTTCTGAGCCGATCATTTGTGTTTTGCTAAGTGCCATTCCGACGTGTTGAATCGTTCCGCCTGAATGTGAGAAGAAGACGAGATCGCCTGCTTGGATCGATGACTTCGAGATTTTCTTCGCGCTTGAGTATTGCTGACGTGAAGAACGTGGAAGTGTTTTTCCGATTGCTTTCTTGTACACGTGTCCAGTATATCCTGAGCAGTCAAACCCTGAAGTTGTTGTTCCACCATAGCGATATGGTGTTCCGAGATATTTCTTCGATTCAGCGACAAGTTTCGAACGTTTGCTAGAAGATGACGTTGAAACCGTTGTTGATGTCGACGTGTTCGCTTTCAAGTATGTGTACGTTGAAGAAGCTGAGATATAACGGTGTGTGCCTTTGTAGTTGATTTTATAGAACGAACCGGATTTACCAAGGTATGTATAGCGTTGACCTTTATCCATTTTCGCGACGACTTTCGATGATGTAAGTGACGGGGCAGTACGGATGTTCAAACCGTTTACTTTCGAGTAAGCAAATGTAACGGTAGCGGCTTCTGCTTGTTCACCTGTTGAGAACATAAGACCCGAGAAAGCGACAGTGGCAGCGACGACGATTGATGCGATACGCTTTAACATTGTATAAATCCCTCCGTTTAAAAAATCAAGACATTCGTATATGACAAATCGAGTAGTTTTTAATGGTAGAGCACAACTTGCGGAATATACCCGGTTTCCTGTGCAAATAAACTATATCATGTACAAGCCCGATAGCATTTTTCAATCGCAAGTCAAAAAAGTGTTTTCTTGTAACAAAAATGAAACAATATGTGGATATAGCACTTATTTTGTTACAAAACGATCTTTTACTGTGTAAAGATTTGTACAAGAGGGAAATGATTGAACAAAAGGTGATTGTTGCACGGTGACGGCACGGGCAAAATATGGTTAGATGATGGCAGAACAAATGAATCAAGTTGAATTCTTCTTGTAATGAAATGTAGAAAGATAGGTGACTTGAATGAGTCAACAGACAGAACCGACAAAGAACTATACACTTCGTGAGCTTGAAACGAAGACGTTGAAAGAATTATATGAGATTGCCAAAGAAGTCAAAGTACCGAACTTCCGAGAAGCGCGTAAGCGTGAGCTCATGTTTCGTATTTTGAAATCACAGGCTGAATCAAAAGATTTATATTTCCTCGAAGGTATTTTAGAAATCATTCCACCGAATCCACAGTCTCAAAATGACGGCGGATTTGGATTCCTCCGACCAATCAACTATTCTCAATCTTCCGAAGACATCTATATCGCCGCATCGCAAATTCGTCGCTTTAATCTTCGAAACGGGGACCTTGTCACAGGAAAGGTGCGTAAACCAAAGGAGAATGAACGATTCCAAGGTTTGTTGAGTGTTGAAGCGGTCAACGGAGAGTCGCCGGACTCGACGCGTTCACGTGATTATTTCCCGGCATTGACACCGATTTATCCAGAACGACAGATGGTGCTCGAGACAGATCCGACCCATCTTTCGGTTCGTGTCATGGATATGATCGCACCAGTCGGATTTGGCCAACGCGGGTTGATTGTGGCACCACCAAAAGCGGGGAAAACGTCGCTTTTAAAAGAAATTGCCAACTCGATCACGACGAATCATCCGAACGTTGAATTAATCATTCTTCTAATCGATGAACGACCAGAGGAAGTGACGGATATACAACGCTCTGTACCGGACGCGGACGTGGCGTTCTCGACTTTTGATGAGACACCGGAAAACCATGCGCGTATTTCAGAACTCGTTCTCGAACGCGCGATGCGTCTCGTGGAACATAAGAAAGACGTGGTCATCCTGCTTGATTCCATCACACGCTTGACGCGTGCGTACAACCTGTCTGTTCCACCAAGCGGACGGACACTCTCGGGTGGGATTGACCCGGCGGCGTTCCACAAACCGAAAAAGTTCTTCGGAGCGGCACGGAATATCGAGGATGGAGGTAGCCTGACTATCCTCGCGACAGCGCTCGTCGATACCGGATCGCGAATGGACGACGTCATCTATGAAGAGTTCAAAGGAACAGGGAACATGGAACTGCATCTGGACCGGAAATTGGCAGAGCGCCGGATCTTCCCTGCAATCGATATTCGTCGCTCGGGAACACGGAAAGAAGAGTTGCTACTCGGAAAGGACGAACTCGATTCGCTCTGGACAATTCGTCGTACGATGAACGAGTCTCCAGACTTCGTCGAACAGTTCTTACGCCGCGTCCGTGAGACGAAAACAAATCTCGACTTTTTTGCTGCGCTAGAGGCAGATAAGAAAAAAAGACGACCAGTGAAAAAAACGAAAACAGACTTGTAAAACCTATAGTAGGGTGATATTATATTCTAGTGAACTTTCTCTAGGTTGAAAGAATACTTAGGGCCGAAGGAGTTGAAAAGCAATGAAACAAGGAATCCACCCAGAATACCGTAAAGTCGTATTCATGGACTCGACGACAGAATTCAAATTCATCACTGGTTCAACTCGTTACTCTAACGAGACAATCACGATGGAAGATGGAAACGAGTACCCACTCATCCGTGTCGATGTATCTTCTGATTCGCACCCGTTCTACACAGGTCGCCAGAAATTCGCATCTGCAGATGGTCGTATCGAGCGCTTCAACAAGAAATACCAACGTTAATCGTAAAGTTGTATGCTCACCGCCTAGGGATTGCCCCTGGCGGTTTTTTGTTGCATCGACACGGGGAAAGAGGATATTTCAATCTTGCTCATCTCGTCTGTCTTCGCCTTGTTGACGGCACCCCTGTCCCGGGCCGAGCTGTTGAACATTTTCCAATGGCCACTTCTCTTGACGATTGCGGGCATTCTGTTCGTGGTTCGCCCAGTTGCGATTTACTTGTCGACCATCGGTGGAGGTTTTCCACTGGCGGAACGAGGATTTATCGGCTGGATTGCCCCGCACTAGAAGAAGTCAACCCTTTTCCTCAACTCGAAAGATAGGTATAATCGGAAAGCGATTATCGATGGAGAGGGCGAAGAACAATGATGCATGTGACGAACCGATATGGTTGGATTGAAGTGATTTGTGGGAGTATGTTTTCGGGGAAGTCGGAGGAATTGATTCGCCGAGTCCGCCGTGCTCATTATGGAAAGATTCCGGTCCAAGTGTTCAAACCAGCAATCGACGACCGGTATCATGAAGAGAACGTCGTCTCACATACGGGGAATTCGGTCGTGGCCGTGCCAATCGCATCGAGCCAAGACTTGTATGATGCCGTTCGTGAAGAAACACAGGTCATCGCGATTGACGAGGTGCAATTCTTTGATGAAGGAATTGTGAACGTCATCGAACAACTTGCGAACGAAGACAAACGTGTCATCTGCGCTGGGCTCGATATGGACTTTCGGGGCGAACCGTTCACGATGATGCCTGAATTGTTGTCACGCGCGGAGTTTGTGACGAAATTACAGGCAATCTGCTTGTCATGCGGCGCACCTGCTTCACGGACACAGCGTCTGATTGACGGGCAACCGGCTCGGTATGAGGACCCGGTCATCTTGGTCGGGGCTTCCGAGTCTTACGAACCACGATGCCGACATTGTCATGATGTACCGAATAAACCACATCCGGTCCACCATACGGTGGTAGACTGATGAATCGACGGACCGCCCTCGGCGGTCCGTTTTTTTGCTATAATAGATAGAGGTTGATTTGACGGAGAAAGGACGGATCATCATGTTTGACCGTTTAAGTGTATTAGAAGAACGTTACATGCAATTGAATGAAATGCTCGCCGATCCTGAGGTGCTCAGTGACTCGACGAAGTTGAGACAATATTCGAAAGAGCAGGCACAACTAGAAGAGACGGTACAGATGTATCGTCAGTATAAAGAAACAAGTAGAGCTTTCAAGGAAGCGAAGACGATGCTTGAAGACCGGACGCTCGACGCCGACATGCGTGAATTGGCAAAAGAAGAGATGAACCTCCTCGAGCCAGAAGTCAAAGAGCTAGAAGCGAAACTGCGGATTTTATTGCTTCCAAAAGACCCGAACGATGACAAGAACGTTATCGTCGAAGTCCGAGGAGCAGCAGGCGGAGACGAAGCGGCACTTTTTGCAGGAGATTTATATAAGATGTATACGCGATTCGCTGAACGTCAAAATTGGAAAGTGGAACTCATTGACGCGAACTATACCGAACTCGGTGGATTTAAAGAAGTCACGTTCATGATCAATGGGGCAGGTGCCTATTCAAAGCTCAAGTTTGAGAACGGAGCCCATCGTGTGCAGAGAGTCCCGTCGACTGAATCGGGCGGACGAATTCATACATCCACAGCAACGGTTGCCGTTCTTCCGGAAGCAGAGGATGTCGAAGTGCATATCGATATGAAAGATGTACGAGTTGATACGTTCACTTCATCTGGCCCAGGGGGACAATCGGTCAACACGACGCAATCAGCTGTCCGTTTGACACACATTCCTTCAGGGATTGTCGTATCATGTCAAGATGAGAAGTCGCAGCATAAAAACAAGGATAAGGCGATGAAGGTCCTTCGAGCACGCCTGTATGATAAAATGCAAAGCGAACATATGGAAGAGTTGTCTGCGCAACGAAAATCGGCTGTCGGAACAGGTGACCGTTCCGAGCGAATCCGCACATACAACTTCCCACAAAGCCGTGTCACAGATCACCGGATTGGATTGACCCTTCAGAAATTGGACCGTGTCCTAGCAGGTGAGCTCGAAGACATTATCGACGCACTCATCATGGACGAACAGGCACGTCTCATGGAGGATGCGGAATGATGCGGATTGCCGCGCTACTTAAGCAGACGGAAGAACGACTAGTTGAAGCTGGGCGCGACCGTGCGGCTGCCGAGTGGTGGCTCATGCATGTGTTGCAAGTCGATCGCACCGGTCTCCTCGTTCGTTTGTCAGATGAATTGTCTTCAGATGAAGCGGCACGATTCGAGACGGGAATCGAGCGTTTATTGATAGGGGAACCGGTACAACACGTGATTGGACATGCTCCCTTTTACGGGCGCTCGTTTGAAGTGAACCGGGACGTGTTGATTCCGAGACCAGAAACGGAAGAATTGATCGACTGGGTGCTTGGGCAACTTCGCCACGTGAAGGATGATGAGATTGTCGATGTCGGGACAGGAAGCGGGGCCATTGCGATTACCTTGAGCCTCGAGCTCGGCGTACGTGTACAGACGGTCGATATTTCGCGTGAGGCGATTGAAGTCGCTAAACGAAATGCAGCCGCACTTGGCGCAACTGTACGGTTTTATGAAGGCGACGGGCTCGCCCCGATTGCGGACCACTCGATTCGCGTCCTCGTATCAAATCCGCCCTATATCGAGGCCGATGAATTGTTGGATGAGACGGTCGTCGGCTACGAACCCCATCTCGCCCTCTTTGGAGGGAAAGATGGGCTCGACATGTATCGGCAATTGATTGCGGAGTCGGTGCGCGTCTTACGTGCCGATTGGCATTTGATTGCGTTTGAAATCGGGTATAACCAAGGACAAGATGTGAAATCATTACTGTCTGAACGTTATCCTGAAGCAGAAACGGGTATTTTAAAAGATATAAACGGCAAGGACCGTATCGTCTATGCCGTAAGGGAAGGGATTGCGTATGGAAACGAAACGGATTAATTCAAATGAGATTGAAGAGGGGGTACGTCTTCTTCAAGCGGGTGAAATCATCGCCATGCCGACAGAAACCGTCTATGGTCTCGCTGGAGATGCCATGAACGATGTGGCAATTCGAAAGATTTTTGAGGCAAAAGGTCGTCCGTCGGATAACCCGCTCATCGTCCATATCGCTTCAATCGAACAAATGAGTTTGTTTGTCGATTCGATTCCTCCTGTTGCAAAACGCTTGATGGATGCGTTTTGGCCAGGCGCTTTGACGATCATCTTGCCTTCAAACGGACGAGCTTCTTCGCTCGTGACCGCGGGCCTCGATTCCATCGGGCTCCGGATGCCGAACCATCCGGCAGCACTCGAGTTGATTCGCAAGTCAGGGTTAGGACTTGCGGCTCCGAGTGCGAATCGTTCCGGACGCCCGTCGCCGACGACCGCTCAACATGTCGCGGATGACTTGAACGGACGAATCGCCGGAATCGTGGATGGGGGTCCTACCGGAATCGGAGTCGAGTCAACCGTTGTGGATTGTA
This sequence comes from Caryophanales bacterium, assembly GCA_902362975.1. Taxonomy (GTDB): domain Bacteria; phylum Bacillota; class Bacilli; order Exiguobacteriales; family Exiguobacteriaceae; genus Exiguobacterium. The sequence goes on along the minus strand of CABIYO010000008.1, from coordinate 32,266 downwards.
CGGGTGACACGGTAACGGTTTTACGACCAGGTGGTGTGACGCGAGAAGAAATGGAAGCTGTCATTGGACCGGTCGCCTTAGATGCCAATTTGAGTAACGATGAAGCCACACCACGATCGCCGGGAATGAAGTACACACACTATGCCCCAACGGCACCTGTTTTTTTAGTCGATGGCACACGCAAAGATTTAGAACGTGTCATCGAGGAGCGGAAGCAAGCGGGGTTCCGAATCGGTGCACTCGTCTTCGACGAGAACCCGACACCGGCTGAGGTCACGTATTCACTTGGGACCTCGATGGAAGTGGCGGCGCAACGTTTATACGACGCGCTTCGTCGATTTGATGAAACAGACGTGGATGAGATTTATGTGAACACGATTGAACCGGTCGGAGTCGCACTTGCCGTCTATAACCGTTTATACAAAGCGGCGGGCGGAAAGGTTGTGCACCCGACAAAAGATGCCTAAAGACATAGAGGAGGACACGCGATGTCAATGAAACGCGTATTATTCATATGTAGTGGCAACACGTGCCGAAGCCCGATGGCGATGGCCTTGCTCCGTTCGAAGATGACCGGGGACGAGTTTGATATTCGCTCAGCTGGTCTACGGACGATGCAAGGATTCGATGCTTCAGAAAATGCACTGCAAGTTCTTAGAGAACGTGGGATTGAGCTCGATCATGTCACCCAGACGTTCGATGAAGTGTTAGGGAATTGGGCGGATATCATCTTGACGATGACACGCGCACACCGTGAACAAATTCGGGATACATACCCGGATTTGTCGGAGCGGACGTACACGCTCTATGAATTCGTGACGGGGCTCGAGCGAGACATCAACGATCCGTTTGGCGGTTCGATGAATGTGTATCGCCAAGTGCGAAACGAACTCGAACCACTTGTGAATCGACTTGTGTTAAAATTAACGAATGATGGGTCAAAGGTGACGAAACCACCGAGACACCTACCAAAGAAGACGGGGGAATGAACGAATGAAAATTGCAATTGGCGCCGATCATGGCGGTTTCAACTTGAAAAAAGAAATCGTAGCCTTGCTTGAGGAACTCGGACATGAGTATAAAGATTTCGGGACGCACTCGGCAGACTCAATCGATTACCCAGACGTGGCCATCCCGGTCGCGGAAGCGGTAGCGGCAGGAGAGTTCGATCGTGGGATTTTGATTTGTGGTACGGGAATCGGAATCGGGATTGCGGCGAACAAAGTCAAAGGAATTCGTGCCGCACTCGTCCATGACTCATTCAGCGCGAAAGCGACGCGCCAGCACAACGACTCGAACATCATGACGATGGGCGAACGTGTCATCGGACCTGGTCTTGCACTGGACTTGGTAACGACGTGGCTCGATACGGACTTTGAAGGCGGTCGCCATTCAAACCGTGTCGACAAGATGAGCGCTTACGAATCGAAGTGAGTCAAATGAAGACGGAACTTCTCGGATTATTAACGGAGCTTCACGAGCGGTTCCCGTTGAATGATGAGCGCATTCTCGTCATCGGATGCTCGACGAGTGAAGTGCTCGGAAAAACGATTGGGAAGGCAGGTTCCATTGATGTCGCAAGCGAATTGATGGAAGCATTCCTTGAATTCAGAGAGAAGACAGCTGTCCATTTGGCGTTTCAAGGGTGTGAGCATATCAATCGTGCCCTCACCGTTGAGCGCCGGACACTCAAACAGTTCGGTCTCACAGAAGTGACGGTCGTCCCGGTCCGCTCCGCGGGCGGGGCGATGTCCGAGAAGGCGTATGCGAACTTTGATGAACCATGTGTCATCGAATCGATTCAAGCAGATGCCGGAATTGATATCGGCTCGACATTGATTGGGATGCATTTGAAACCGGTCGCCATACCGCTTCGGTTATCATCGAAGCATCTCGGAGAGGCGTATGTCACGTTCGCGGTCACGAGACCGAAACTGATTGGTGGACCACGGGCTCAGTATCCAAATAAATGAAGGAAGCATCGCATTTGGGTTTTTCGACCGAATGCGATGCTTTTTTGTTCAAATTATAACTCTTCTCCAAAAAGATAGGAGATGACCATCGGGAAACGCTCACGCCAGGCGATCTCATTGTGAACTCCTTCTTCAATCACTTCGAAGCGGATGTGCTCGACCTTGTCTTTTAACAGGTTGTACACGCGTTCGCTTGACTCACGATACATCTCGTTCGTCGGTCCATTTTCAATCGGTTCCTCGACTTCTTTTGCGCCGACATCCAAGTAAAGACGTTCCACTCCCTTCAAATCGCTCGATTCAATCAATTGTTCCAGCTCGGTTTGGTTGAACCAAAATGCAGAGGACAGGGAAGCGACACGCTTGAAGACGTCTGGATACACACAGGCTGCGTACACCGAGATGAGCCCACCCATCGAACTCCCCATCATCGCTGTTGCTTCCGGAATCGTCCGGTAGTCGGCATCGATTCGAGGTTTCAATTCCTGCGCGATGTATTCGATATAGGCGGAACCTTGCCCGCCGAGCACGATGTCACGTCCGAGCAAACTTTCCCCGATATAAGGGTTTTCCCACGGTCCATACTCATCGAGTCGTTGTTCACCTGGTGCACTATCGAGGGAGACAACAATCAAGTCGCGCTTCGAGGCGTCTAAATATTCACCGACGCGCCAGCTCATGTTGTAGCTCGCATCCTCGTCAGCAAAACAGTTCTGTCCGTCGTGCATGTAGAGGACGGGATATCGTTTGTCGGACGTCTCATAGTCGGCAGGTGTGTAAATTCGGACCGTTCGTGTCCGTTCGAACGGTGTGATCGTCAGTTCTTTTGTCTCAATCATAAGTGGCCTCCTCATAGTTACATTCCTATTAATGATACCCAACTTTTCATCAGATTATTGCGATACCCAAAAAAACAAGCGTGTGGTACGATGGGGGTGTTGATTTTTAGACATTTAGAGGGGGTCTTCACATGGTAAACACGACGAAGTTGAAAGTGCAGGATGCGGAATTGTTTGAGGCAATGCAACACGAGCTCGGTCGTCAGCGCGACAACATCGAACTCATCGCTTCAGAAAACTTTGTTTCAGAAGCGGTCATGGAAGCGCAAGGAGGCGTATTGACGAACAAATATGCCGAAGGATATCCGGGACGCCGTTACTACGGTGGCTGTGAGTTTGTCGACGTCGCTGAGAACTTGGCGCGTGACCGTGCGAAAGAATTGTTCGGTGCAGAACATGCGAACGTACAACCACACTCGGGCGCACAAGCGAACATGGCGGTCTACTTCACGGTGCTAGAAGCAGGAGATACTGTTCTCGGAATGAACTTGTCTCATGGTGGTCACTTGACGCACGGGAGTCCGGTCAACTTCTCAGGTGTGCAATATAACTTCGTCGAATACGGTGTAGACAAAGAGACAGAACACATCGATTATGACGTCGTCGCTGCACTTGCGAAAGAACATAAGCCGAAATTGATTGTCGCGGGAGCGTCAGCATACCCACGTACGATTGACTTCGCGAAATTCCGTGAGATCGCGGACAGTGTCGATGCTTACCTTATGGTCGATATGGCACACATCGCTGGACTCGTGGCAGCAGGGCTTCACCCGAACCCGGTCGAGCATGCGCACTTCGTCACGACGACGACGCACAAGACGCTTCGTGGACCACGTGGAGGGATGATTCTTTGTAAAGAAGAGTTCGCCAAAGCGATCGATAAGTCGATTTTCCCAGGGATTCAAGGAGGACCGCTCATGCACGTCATCGCAGCGAAAGCGGTCGCGTTCGGTGAGGCACTCCAACCGGAATTCAAAGATTACCAACGTCAAGTCATTGCGAATGCGCAAGCACTTGCTGTAGGCCTTGAAGAAGAGGGACTCCGCATCGTATCGGGCGGAACGGACAATCACCTCTTGCTCGTCGACCTTCGAGGAATCGATATCACAGGTAAAGCGGCTGAGCATGCACTAGATGCAGCGGGAATCACAGTCAATAAAAACACGATTCCATTCGACCCGGCATCACCGTTTGTCACAAGCGGAATCCGTCTCGGAACGGCTGCAATGACGACTCGTGGCTTCAAAGAAGCGGATATGAAAGAAGTGGCACGTCTCATCGGACGTGTGCTGAAACAACATGAAGACGATGCGGTCATCGCGGAAGCACTTCAAGACGTGCGATCGTTAACGGCGAAGTTCCCGCTTTACCCTGAACGAGGCTGAGTCAATGGATATTCGGACACTAGCAGAACGAGAGCTATCCGAACTTCCGTTGTTCGATATGACAGAATGGTTGGCTCGTAAAGGGGAATACGATCCGTCTTTCCGTCTTGTCGCCAGTGAGTTCGGTGTCATCACGACGCTCCTCGACCATGGCTATTATGAAGAAGCGAGTGAACGAATCGTGCCGCTCCTCGGGATGAAAGTGCCTGCTGCTTTCCATCGACTAGGTCTTGCGCTAGAAGTAAAGGCGAACGGGAAAAAAGCGGCCAAGCGCCGCTTTCGTTCGTTCTCGTCGGCTGTCATCCAACATTCGGATTTAGCCGAATGGCGACAGGCGTTCAAGTTCGATAAGAAGTGGCTCGGACTCCCGCTTGTGGTCGGTCTTGCGGCTATAGCGCTCATATTTTGGCCAGATACCGAACCGCCGGTCGTCACGCCGGACGAGCCGGACGAAGTCGTTGTCGAGACGGTGACAGAAGAAGAAGCACTCGCGGAACGCCTTGAAGAGCTCGAGGCAGAAGTCGCCCGACTCGAAGAAGAGAATGAGAAACTTCAAGATGCGGACGAACAGACGCCAAAGGAATCAACTGAAGAAGCACCGGACACATCAACGGATGTTGTACCGCTGGCTGAGGTAGAATCACTCGTTCAAGACAAACAGTATGAAAAAGCCGACCGCCTATTAGGTGGAAAAGCGAAAGTCGGACAAGAACAAGCAGTTGGGTTTTATCGACTTCTTGTCGACAATAAATTGGGAGAAGCGGACATTGCGGACTATGCGGCTTATCTCAAGTCGTATCCAGAATCAGGTTATAAGGCGGATGTCCTTTGGATGAAAGGGATTGCCGAGAAAAAAGCGAATGACCCGGCCTATCGTGAAACGTTGACGACCGTTTCGGAGATGGAAGGGACGTATTGGGCACCGATTGCGAAGTCCGTGCTCGAAGAGTAAGGTGCTACGGAAGTAGCGCCTTTTCTCATGAAATTCTAATGGAGTACACCACGATTTCTCGTTTTCCTGTCGTATGATTTGAGGTAGGAGGGATGCGTGCATGAAACGTGTAATGAAAACCATTGGAACAACGTTATTGGCGATCGGACTTATGGGAATCGGACTTGCCGGATTTTTATTCTTCACTTCACCTGGACAATCTAGCCTGTCGCAACTATCGCTAGCGGCGCTGGAAGTCGAACAGCAGATGGAACTTGTCGATACGACGTGGGATGAATGGGAAGATGATCTAGAAAGACGAATCGAGCAAGCCATTCCGGAAGGGGTTCGTCTGTTTTTTACAGATTGAATTCGGGAAGTGAATAACAATACGTCGAGCGAACCGCTCGGCGTTTTTTCAAAGGAGTGAGCAGGATGCAGACGATTCTCGTCGTAGAAGATGATTCGAAGATTGCGCGATTACTGGAGTTGGAATTGAAGCACGCGGGGTACGCGGTCATGGTGGCGACAGACGGTCGTACCGGTCTGGAACGAGCGCTCGCTGACGATGTCGACCTCGTGTTGCTTGACGTGATGTTGCCTCAAATGAGTGGACTCGAGGTCGTCCGTCGTCTGAAAGAAGAGCGACCTTTGTTACCCGTTTTGATGGTGACGGCCCGTGGCGATCGATACGATAAAGTGAGTGGACTCGATCTTGGCGCAGATGATTACATCACAAAACCATTTGAAATAGAAGAAGTGCTCGCACGGATTCGTGCATTTTTACGAATGCGCCAGCTTGTTCGCCAAGACCATTCCGAACAGGTGTTGACATATGAGGCATTGACTGTCGACGTGAATCGTCATGAAGTATATTGTGACGAAAGGAAAGTAGATTTGACTCGACGTGAGTTTGACTTGTTGCTTTTCTTTTTAGAGAATCCGGAGCGCGTTTTGACGCGTGACCAACTCGTCGAACACGTGTGGGGATTCGACTATTATGGGGATACGAACGTCGTGGATGTGTATGTCCGATACGTCAGGAAAAAACTGACCGGCTCTTGGATTCAAACGGTTCGCGGTGTCGGCTATATGTTGAAGCGTGGTGAGTGACCGATGCTGCGAACAAAAATTGCATGGGCGATGACAGGGTTCATGTTATTGCTTCTTCTCGTCTCCTTTGGTGTGACCTGGTTCGTCGCCAGGCAGGAAATTGTCGATTCGCGTTTTGACGTGTTACTGCAGGCGTTAAATCTATTAGAAGAAGATGTCCGGAATAGCGATGCGGTCTTGTCACTTCATGAGGATAGTGTCGTGTTAGAACGTCAAGAAAACGGCGAATGGGGAATCATTGGGGGAGAAGTGCCGGACGGAACGACGTTTCCCATCAATTACGGGGAACCGGCCCTCATCGATGATTGGTTTGTGGTCGCGACGACGGATGGATTGGCGTTCGGCTTTCAAGATCAAGATGTGAGCAATACGATTCAAGCGCTCGCAACCATTTTTCTCGTCATGTTCTTCCTTGCCGTTCTTTTGACCTTCCTCGGGACGTGGTGGATTTTACGTCAAGGTCTGTCGCCGTTACGTCGATTGACAGAGACGATGGAGCGCATCACGGAGTCCGGTAAGTTAGAGACAATCGAAGTAGATGATCGACAAGATGAAGTGACAACCCTTTCGAACGGATTTAACCATATGATCGAGCGGGTCGAAGGAACGATGGAGCAACAACGTCGTTTCGTCGCCGATGTTTCACATGAACTCAAGACACCGTTGACCGTCATCGAGGGCTATGCGAAGTTATTGCAACGGTGGGGACAAGCAGATGAGAGTGTGCGTGCCGAAGCAATCAACCATATTTTAACGGAGTCGCGTCAAATGCGACATGATTTGATTGAACCGATGCTCGAATTGAATCGGTTCGCTGCACTCGAACAGGTGGAGCGAGAAGAAATCGATTTAGCTGAACTTGGGGAATCCATAGGAGAACGTTTTGTACGGTCGCATGGCGTCCAGTTACCTATTGAAGCTACAGGAAGCTGGTTCGGTCATCGTGAGTCGTTACAACGGATTCTTGTCATCCTATTAGACAATAGTTTGAAATATGCGCAAGAGACGAGTCTTCATTTGAAGAGTGATCGGATTGAGGTACGCGATCGAGGACCCGTTCTAACGGATGAGGTGAGGAATCGGCTGTTCGACCGATTTTACCGATTGGATGAGGCACGCGATCGAAGTGGGAGTGGTCTTGGTCTCGCGATTGCGAAAGAAGTGGCGGACTTGAATGAGTGGGCGATCGGAAGTAGATCGAATCATCCGGATGGCAGTATATTTTTCTTGACTCGCTGATGAACATTTCGCATTTTCTCATCAACTTCTAATGGAGCCTTAAATCTGCTCTCACGGAAGAGGCATATGATGAAATTAAGAAGAACACATCACGAGGAGGAAATGAACATGAAACGCATCGGTTGGATCATCGGCGCATTATTAGCCGTCATGGCAATTGTTGGAGTTGGATTTTACGTAAGTGGGAACCAGACGGATACGGTCATCGTGCCACAAGCAATCAATCAAGCGAGTGACGATCAATCAACGGACAATCAAGATGACGCTACTACATCAGATGACTCAAGTAGCGCATCAGATGATTCGTCAGCAGCGCGAGTAGAGGAAGACGACTACGAACTATACGGGACACTCGTGAAGTTATCGAAAGAAGATGTCACCATCAGTTTCAATGGAAGAGAGTCAACATACCCTTTAACGGCGACACCTGAAATTGATGACGATACACCGCAAGTGGGTGACCGAGTAAAACTCGAATTAAATCGAGATGACGAAGTGAAGGAAGTGGATCGTGAGAGCGGTGAGGATGATGCGTATGTTTACGGCACACTCGTCAATCTCACAAATCAAGACGTCACGATTAAAATCGATGGGAAAGACAACGTGTATCCACTTGCCACACGTTCTGAAATCGATGATGACACCCCGCGTGCCGGTGACCTTGTCAAACTTGAACTGAATCAAAAAGGGGAGGTTGTTGAAGTCGACCGTGAATCGGAGGACGACTAGAACGAACGAGATGATTCTTCGCAGGACAGCTCATCTCAAGATGACTCATCTGAAGATGGGCGGAAAAATGACTGATCGTGTGATGAAAAGGACTAATCTATTGATGGATTAGTCCGTTTTTTTGTGGCTAGACGTTGAAGCATAAAATGGATTGGACCGCTATTATCAAATCATCAGAAACGTAATAATTCTGAAATCATCACAAAAATAGGTTATATGTTATGATGTACAAGAAAAATTTAGGTGATTTCCACCTAATTGGGAATGAGGAGGGACATCAATGCGTACGTATTGGGGAATCTTACTCAGTTGTATCTTGTTGAGTGGATGTGGTGCCGAGACGTTGAACGCAATCGAATTACGTCCTTTGTCTTCCTATCGAGTCGAGCAAGATCCTGAGATACTATTAACGAAGCAAACTCAAGAGAAACTGCTTACATACTGTGAGTGTCGTCCGACAGATGTCTTGCCAGAGCGACGAGCCAAGGTGGCGGAAGTGACGTTTCGTCATCCGCTCTATGAAGTACTTGGTTCCAAAACAGTGAAATATTTTGCGGCGGGGGATGAACGCTATGTCACCTGTGCGAACAGCAATGAGGTGATGGAGCGAACGTTTTCCGTGGAGCCGATTCAAGCGTTTGAAGCGCTTGAACCAGAGCGTTTTCAAGAGTCGGAAGTGGTTTCGACGATTGAGTTTGAGCGTATCGACGACCTTAAATCGGTTACAAGTACGTTCAACTTGAACGAGACGTATGAAGAAGTAATATCCGATTCAGCTTTTCGTTATAAGGCGCCGGATACGGGGGCAATCTATGTGACGTTCGAGACGATTCGAAACGGGCGTACACTTGACCCAATCATTGAACCAAAACTATTTCCGTTTCAAAGCGGAGAAAATGAAGGATATGTTTTCTTGACGAGGCGAGCCAATGATCGTCTCACCCTTCAAATCGGAGACGCGTCCTCGCTCAGACAACTCGTTCTTCCGAATATGTATGAGGCTCCTTACATGAAAGTCGATCCGAAAGAAGAAGATCCCTCACTAAAAGGAGATCACCGTGAACTCATGAAACGCATCATCTTATCGGATCAACCGATTGAAGAAGATGTAGCTGAAGAGACGTCGTTGTCGTTATCGAAAACATATGGGACGGTCCTCGAAATCTGGGGGCATGTCCGTCGTCCTGTGACAAACAAGATGTCCATGCGCCCGGCCGAAGGAGAGACGCGCCTGGCCGTGTTTGAATCGGATCAAGATACAATCTGGTTAGACGGACCGAAAACGCAAGAATTGTTTGATGCTTTGTCTCATATTCAGCCGCATGAAAAACCGTCTGTAGCTGTCAAAATAGGAGAGTTGCATCTGTATGAAGAATTGACCGAGCAATCCTTTGATGTATGGAAAACGGAAACGGGACTCTATTTAGTCGATCAACACACATCGCAATCGTATGAACTTCCGGCCAATGACTATTTCCAAATCAATCATCCATAAGTGGCGTCTGACCTTTGATAAAATGGAAGTTGGCTCTACCCATCTCAACAGACTTAGGGTACAATGCTCGAGAGAGAATGAGAGAGGAGTGAAGCAAGATGGGAAAAGTACATGTTTATGACCATCCTTTGATTCAGCACAAAATGACGATTATGCGTAAAGTAGAGACGGGGACGAAACAGTTCCGTGAACTCGTCGACGAGGTTTCTTCACTTATGGCGTACGAAATCACGCGCAGCCTACCCCTAACAGACGTAGAAATCGAGACACCGGTCTCTGTTTCCACGCAAAAGATGATTGCCGGCAAGAAATTGGGAATCGTCCCTATTTTACGTGCAGGACTTGGTATGGTGGATGGGTTCCTCAAAATGATGCCGAACGTAAAAGTCGGTCATATCGGTCTTTACCGTGATCCGGAAACGCTTGAACCACACGAATATTACTTGAAACTTCCGACAGACGTCACAGAACGCGACTTTATTGTCGTTGACCCGATGCTCGCGACTGGTGGTTCTGCTGTTGATGCGATCGCATCACTCAAGAAACACGGAGCGAAGTCAATCAAGTTAGCATGCCTCTGCGCAGCACCAGAAGGCGTAGAGCGTGTACAAGCAGAACATCCGGATGTAGAGATTTATCTTGCTGCACTCGATGAAAAACTAAATGATCACGGTTATATTGTTCCTGGGCTTGGGGACGCAGGTGACCGTTTGTTCGGAACAAAATAAGCATGAACCCGATGAGAGGATCCTGGTGATCCTCTCTTTTTTGTGGGAATGTGCACCAATCGATTCAAATTAGTTGAGACGATCGAAGAGACGGCCGATAGTAGAAGAGGAAGAGACCGTAAGTCGGTCCGATGTCGGGATAAGGGAAGAGACACGATGAAGACTAAATTCTCGCTACTGCAAAGATACTTACTCATCTCCTTGATGGCATTGTTTTTGACGAGCGTCTGGAGCTATAGCGCGTTTCAGGACATCGAGCAGGAAAATCGACGGATTGTCGAGGAAGCCATCCCGATTTCGAACGCTGCCTCGGAGCTGTTTCGGTTACTGCTCGACCAAGAGCTGTCGGTCCGGGGCTATACATATAACCAAGATGCGCAGTCGCTCGAACAGTATGAGGCGACGAAACAATCATTGGAGGAGACGATTCGTATTATTCGTGAACTCGACGAGCGTCATCCGATCATGCAGGAATTGATTCAAGACGAGGCGTTGCCGCTCATTCAAAAAATGGAGGCGTTCCATGCGTCGCAAATCGAACTCATCGAGGCGGGGGACGTCATCGCCGCGAACGCGCGTCGCTATAGTGGCATCGATTATATCAACCAGTTCCGAGACGTCGATGCGGCCCTTCGTGAAGACATCGACAACATCATCCAACAAGCCACGCTTCGGAGTGAAACTGCCTCGAATTCAGCGAAATGGGTCATCTTCATCGTCGTCGGCATCGCATTGTTGCTGTTGATGACGTTCATGCATACGTTCCGGCTCGAGCGCAGCAAACAAGCGCTCATCCATCGCTCGCTCCATGACGCCTTGACCGGGATTTGGAATCGTCGAGCTTTTGACGAGAAGTTAGAACGGATGTGGGACGAAGCGAACGATACCGGAGACGTGCTTGCGCTCCTCTTGCTTGATATCGATGCGTTCAAGACGTATAACGACACATACGGCCATTTGGCCGGAGACGCTTGCCTTGAACGGGTGGCGAACGTGATCGACAAGGCGGTCGGGGAAGACGGCATGACGGCCCGCTATGGAGGCGAAGAGTTCGCGGTGCTCCTGCGGCCACGCCACGCGCGCCAACCGAAAGAAATCGCGGAACGAATTCGGCAAGCGGTGCTCAAACTGAACATCGCGCACGAAATGTACACCCCGTTGTGAAAAGTGAGTGTCAGCATCGGCGTCGCCGAACATGCGCCAACGCCAAGTGGTGATAAGACCGACTTGATGGAGGCGGCCGACCAAGCCCTCTATCAAGCAAAACAGAGTGGGCGCAACCGCGTCTCGGTCGGCCAGGCGACGAACGTAGGTTAAAATCGGCCACAGAAAAAAGACGACCTTCCCGATTCGAACGGGAGGGTCGTCTTTCGTATAGGTTTATTGTTCAATCAATCCTTCTTGGATAAGGAAGTCGCGGGCGACTTTCTCCGGACGTTGTTTCTCGACGTCAGCAAGATAGTTCAATTCTTGCATGACCTCATCCGTTATTTTGCCGCTCAACGCATTCAAGACATCCTCGAGCTCAGGGTGTTTCTGTAACGTCTCATTGCTGACGATTGGGACAGCGTAATACGGCGGGAAGAATTGTTGATCGTCTTCAAGGACCGTCAAGTCAAAACGTTTTAATAGACCATCTGTCGAGAAACTATCAATGGCGTTACTCTCATTGTTCATGAGTGCCGTGTAGCGGAGTCCGCCGTCGACCGGTTTCACGTCTTGGAAGTTGAACGGGTACGCCTCTTTCAATCCGAGGTAGCCGTCTTCCCGGTTCGAGAACTCGATCGTCGGACCGAAGACGAGCTCGTCACTCACTGCGGCGAGGTCAGAGACGGTCTTTAAGTCGTACGTGTCGACGTCTTCTTGTTTGACGGCGATGGCATACGTGTTATTGAAGCCGATCGGGTCGAGCGTCCGGATATCAAACCGCTCGTTCACTTGCTTCACGACTTTGTCGTAGACGACGTCGGGGTCGTTATCGACTTCTTGCTTCAAGACGTCGACGAACAATGTGCCCGTATATTCGACATACGTGTCAATCTCTCCGGTGCGCAAGGCGCTGAAAGCGACCTGGGTGCCACCGAGGTTCAGTTGACGTTTCACATCGAGGTCGGTCTTGTCCTCAATCAAGTCGGCGACCATGTTTCCGAGAATCAATTGCTCGGTGAAGTTTTTCGAACCGACGACAATCGTATCGTCTTCACGGGTGAAGGCGTAAATCGAACCGGCGAGGAGAAGCGTGAACGCCGTCGCGATGACGATGAGTGGCTTTGTCACTTTCTTCGCAGAACGACGTGTTTTCTTCTTCATCCGTCCATCCGCGAGGACGATGCCGTTCGGGGCTACTTTATACTCGATGCGGCTGACGACGAAATCGATCAACAAGGCGAGAAGACCGGCCGGGATGGCACCAGCGAGAATCTGGTTGTTGTCGATCGTCTGGATGCCGGCGAAGACGAGATAACCGAGTCCGCCTGCCCCGACGAACGCCGAAATCGTCATGAGCCCGACGGCCGTGACGGCCGAGATGCGAATACCGGCCATGATGATCGGCAAGGCGAGCGGCAACTGGATCTTGCTTAAAATCTGACGATCGGTCAGGCCGATTCCTTTGGCCGACTCAAGTGTGTCGCCAGGAATACTCGACAGTCCCGTATACGTATTCTTCACGATCGGGAGGAGCGAGTAGAGGACGACCATGATGATGGCCGGTGTCGACCCGATGCCGATGAACGGGATGAGGAAACCGAGCAGGGCGAGACTTGGCACCGCTTGAACGACGCTCGTCAGACCGAGGATCGGTTTGGCGAGGCGCGGGATACGAAGAATGACGATGCCGAGCGGGACACCGATCAGTACCGCGAGTGAGACCGCGAAGACGGTCAATTGTAAGTGTTCGAGTAAGAGCGTCCCGATTTGGTCGGTGTTGCCCGCAAAGTAACTGAAAAATGATTGAATCGTGTTCATACTGTTTCCTCCTCTTGCATGAATTGCTCACTGAGGACGGAAAGCAGACTGCTACGTGTGATGAGTCCCTCAAGCGTCGGACCGGTGACGACCGGGAGATACCCTTGGTCGCTCGTGTTCATGACGTCTAATATATCGAGGAGCGAGTCCTCGCTCGAGACGAAGGCGTAATCCACGTTCATGACTTCCTCGAGCCGTCTCGTCTTGTCTTGGATGCCGTGGACATCTTTTAGTTTGATCAAACCTTTCAAGACATGGTCCCGGTCCGTGATTAAGAGGCTGTCGACTTTGCGTGAGCGCATGATCTCGATCGCCTGCAAGACGGTCCGTTTCCCACTGATCGATACCGGGTCGGTGATCATGATGTCTTTTGCCTTAATATATTCCGGGCTGTTCCAAATCCGATTTTTCCCGATGAACGATTCGACATATGCATCTTTCGGATGACGCAAAATCTGTTCCGGTGTATCGAATTGAACGATTTCCCCGTCGCGCATGATACAAATGCGATCGGCCAACTTGATCGCTTCATCCATATCATGGGTGACGAACACAATCGTCTTTTTCACTTCTTCTTGTAGGTTGAACAGCTCTTCTTGCAGGTCGTTACGGGTAACGGGATCGAGGGCGCTGAACGGCTCATCCATCAGGATGACTTCCGGGTCGTTCATGAGGGCGCGGGCGAAACCGATGCGTTGCTGCTGGCCACCGCTCAGTTCGCTCGGGTAACGGTCGATGAACTGATCTGGGTCGAGACCGACCATGCGGAGCAGGTGCTCGGTGCGGGCGTCCATGTCTTGCTCGGCGTGTCCTTCGAGGCTTGCGATCAGTTGGATGTTCTCGCGGATCGTCATGTGGGGGAAGAGGCCGGTCTGTTGTATGACGTACCCCATCTGGCGGCGAAGCTCGATCGGGTCCATCTTCCGCGTATCTTGACCGTTGACGATAATCGTTCCTTCTGTCGGCTCAATCAAACGGTTAATCATTTTCAGCGATGTCGTCTTGCCGCAACCGGACGGGCCGATAAAGACGACGAGCTCGCCTTTGTTGATCGTCAGGTTCATCTCTTTCAAAACGGTCGTCGTTTTGAACGTTTTTTTCACTTGTTTAAATTCAATCATCAACTCAACTCTTTCCAAATATTATTTTCACATAACCTTAATGTTCCCTTGTTATGAAAATGTAAACATCTTTTTTTGTGATTAAGGTTTGAAACTGTTGAATAACGGGATAAGGAGAGGTTACAGCATGAAAAAATCAAGGAACACAAACAAGAGGAGTGACGCGTTGAGACGTCACTCCTCTTGTTATGTTGGAACTTATGATTGTCTCCGTTTCATCACAGTCCGTGAGATCAGTTTCTCGAGTTCGATGATGAAGAACACGACGAGACCGAAGACGAACGGGATGATCCAGTCGCTCGCGGCGATTGGGGTCGTGCCGAACGCGGTGTTCATGAACGGCACGTACGTGATGAACAGCTGAAGCACGATGAGCGCGCCTGACACGTAGAACGCGATCGGGTTTTCGAAGAACGAGCGGTTGAGCGCAGGCTCTGTCTCGACCCGGACGTTGAACAAGTGGAACATCTGGGCGATGACGATCGTGTTGAGCGTCATCGTGTGGACATATTCGACGCTATAGTCGCCGGTGTTCAAATACAGGTTGTACATGAGCGTCCCGCCACCGATGATGAGGGAGACGAGCAAGATTCGGAAGATATAGTACCGGCTCAAGAGCGGCGTCTTCTTCGGACGAGGTGCCCGTTTCATCGTCGACGGCTCGAGCGGCTCGAACGCGATCGCGAACGAGAGCGTGATGGCGACGACCATGTTCACCCACAGGATTTGAAGCGACGTGAGCGGCAGCTGTGTGCCGAGGAAGATACTCATGAGGAGTACGAACCCTTGGGCTCCGTTCGTCGGCAAGATGAAGAGAATCGTCTTCTTCAAGTTGTCGTAGATGCGGCGGCCTTCTTTGACGGCTTTGAAGATCGTGTTGAAGTTATCGTCGACGAGCACCATCTCGGCCGCTTCTTTCGATACTTCCGTCCCTTTGATCCCCATGGCGACACCGATGTCGGCGCGGCGAAGGGCCGGGGCGTCGTTGACACCGTCTCCGGTCATGGCGACGATATGATCTTGCGTTTGAAGCGCTTTGACGAGACGCGTCTTGTTCTCAGGGCTCGTCCGGGCGAAAATATTGTACTGCCCGACGACGTCCGCGAGTTCTTCGTCGGTCAAGTCGTCAATCTCGGTCCCTTGAAGGGCACCGGCCTCTGTCGAGATGCCAAGCTCGTTACCGATGGCGATGGCCGTCTCTTTATGGTCGCCGGTGATCATCTTCACTTGGATGCCGGCCGATTGACACTCATTGACCGCCTCGATCGCCTCAGGACGTGGCGGGTCCATGATGCCGATGAGCCCGAGGAATTCAATTCCTTCATATAAGTCGTCATGGTCAATCTTTTCTTTCGACGTGTTGAACGTTCGTTTTGCGACTCCGATGACGCGTTGTCCTTTTTTGGCGAGGTCGGTCATCTTCTTCTCCCACATGTCTGTCGGGAAGTTCGAATCACTCGCTTCGGCCATTGAGAACAAGCGGTCCGGTGCACCTTTCAAATACATGACATGCTCGTCGTCACGCGGCGAGAGTGTCGCCATATACTTGTGCGCCGAGTCGAACGGGATCTTCGAGATGACGCGGAGTGGTCGAATCGACTCTTCCGCCTTCTCGCCGAGTGTGAGCAGGCAGCCTTCGGTCGGGTCGCCCGTGATCTTCCATTGCTTCGATTCTTCATCGAAGAACAAGTCTGAATCGTTACACGTCACACCGGCAAGAAGAATCTCGTTGAGAACCTCGTCTTGCTTGTTCGAGTAGACGTCGTTTTCAAACTCGATGCGACCTTCCGGGGCATATCCTGAACCCGTCACTTGTAGCGTACGGTCAGCGAGTTGGATGTTCTGTGCCGTCATCTCGTTTTTTGTCAACGTCCCGGTCTTATCGGAACAGATGACCGATACGGCGCCGAGCGTCTCGACGGACGGGAGACTCTTGACGATTGCCTTGTTGTCGGCCATCTGGCGGACACCGAGGGCGAGGATGATCGAGATGATCGCCGGGAGTCCTTCCGGGATGACGGCGACGGCGAGACCGATGACCGCGAGCAACAGCTCGGCCGTTTCGTAGTCACGCAAGAAGTAGCCGAAGATGAAGGCGAACACGGCGACACCAGCGATGACGCTGGCGACGGTTTTCCCGAAGCGTTGCGTCTGTTGGATGAGCGGTGTTTGCACTTTCTCGACTTCGGCGATCGACGCATTGATTTTCCCGAGCTCGGTCTTCGAACCGGTCGCGATGACGATACCGCTACCGGTACCGGCAGCGACGGACGTCCCTGAGAACGCCAAGTTCGTCCGGTCGCCGAGGCCGATTTTCTCTTCGAGCGGGTCGAGCGTCTTGTCGACGGTGATCGCTTCACCCGTCAGTGCCGACTCTTCGACTTTCATGTTCTCCGCCGTGATGAGGCGGAGGTCGGCTGGGATTTTATCCCCCGGCTTCAAGTAGACGATGTCTCCAGGAACGAGGTACTCGGCCTCGATCTCTTTCCGTTTCCCGTCACGACGGACGAGGGCGGACGGGGACAACATGTTCTTGATGCCCTCCAGTGCTTGTTCTGCCTTGTTCTCCTGCAAGTAGCCGATGATCCCGATGATGAGGACGACGAACGCGATGACAATCGTGTCGTACCAATAACCGAGGACGGCCGTGATGACAGCGGCGGCAAGGAGGACGTAGATAAGCACGTCGTTGAACTGCCGTAAAAACTTGAGCCACTTCGGGTCTTTCTTTGGTTCCGGGAGCACGTTTTTCCCGTACTTTTCAATTCGTTCCTGTGCGGTCTCTTCACGGAGTCCTTGATCGATATCGGTGTCGAGTAGATCCTCGGTCTCGTGAATCGATAGCGTATGCCAGTGCCTTTCTTCCATATCAAAACCCCTTTCTCTTTTTCTTCATTTAGACAGACGGGTAGAACAGTCTATACTCCATTTTTACCCATGTGAAAAAGTGTGTAAACTTTAACTCCATGTGAAATAATCGTAATTGTGAAGTATGTGTGAATCCGTGAAGGGGAATGTGTGGACACACAAAAAGAGAGGGGTTTCCCTCTCTTCGACTTATCGCGGATCCATCGCCTCGGCGAGCAAGTCCGCCAGGTGGACGGCCCGCATCGACGGTGTGCCGTGTTCTTGAATCCCGAGTTGCATTTGCAGGTGACAGCCGGGGTTAGACGTCACGATCGTCTGAGCGGACGTGTCGCGGACGTGGCCCATCTTCATCTCTAAGATGTCGTTGGCGATACGGGGTTGGAGCAGATTGTACACCCCGGCCGAGCCGCAGCAATGGTCGGCATGTTGTTGCTCGACGAACGTCGTCCCTCGGATCGCCTGCAGCAACACCCGCGGGGCGAGCGCTCCTTTTTGTACGTTCCGGAGGTGGCAGGAGTCTTGATACGTGATGAGTTGGTCCGGGAGGGTGAGCGTCACACGGTCGAGGAAGCCGACCTCGATCAATACTTGCGCGAAGTCTTTGATCTTTGCCTTGAACCGCTCGGCCCGATCCTTCCATGCCGGGTCGTCGTGGAGCAAATGGTCATAGCCGAGGAGGAACGCCCCGCACCCGCCGGCGTTCGTGATGACGAAATCGACGTCGAGTGACTCGAACGCCTCGATGTTTCGTTTCGCGAGCACGACGGCCCCGGGCTGTTCGCCGGCATGTCCATGGAGGGCGCCGCAACACTGTTGGCTTTCCGGGATGACGATGTCACACCCCGCGGCTTGGAGCAGTTTGATCGTGTTCGCGTTCGTCTCGTAAAACATCGTGTCCATCAGACATCCGCTGAAGAAAGCGACGCGAGCCGTCGTCGTCCCGGTCGCTCGGACCCGGTCAGGTCGCCGCACCCGTTCCGTTCGCGCGGGAACGGCCGGCAAGATTGCCTCCATCTTCTGCAGCTGGTCCGGGAACCAGTCGAGGATACGGAGCTTGCGGGTGAGCGTCTGGGCCCCGGATTGTTGGTAAAAACGGAGAAAACTCGTCGCCGTTTGCATCTTCGACTTGTTCAAGAACAGTCCGTCGAAGACGACTTTTCGGATGACACGCTCGCGCACGTCGGGAGACAAAAGCCGCACCGCATGCAGCCGAGCATCTCCTCATAGTCAAGCGTCCCGGCCATGCGAGAGGCGAGTTCAGGTGTGTGTTTCATGAGCGGCCCTCTTGCGTAATGCGTTTTTTCGCCGCTTTGGCGAACATCTTTTGCGGGTTCATGATCCCGAGCGGGTCAAAGGCGAGCTTGATGCCTTTCATGACCTCGATGCCGACCGGGCCGAGCTTCCATTCGAGGTAAGGAGCTTTCGCTCGCCGGTGATTGTCCCGCCGAGCTCGAGTGCCGCGGCAAAGATGTCGGCAAAGGCGGCCTCGACGCGTTCCATCTCTTCGTGGTCCCTTGCGTCGGTCGCGACGGTCGGGTGCAGGTTGCCGTCCCCGGCATGGCCGAACGTGGCGATCTCGATTTCATACTTTCGGCCGATCGCCTCGATGCGCCGGACCATCTCGGCGATCTCGCTCCGAGGGACGGTCGCATCTTCCAAAATCGTCGTCGGACGTAGCCGGGCGAGCGCGGACAAGGCGGTCCGACGGGCGTAGCGCAGCGTCTCGGCGTGCACTTCGTCCCGGGCGACTTCGACGAGCGAGGCCCCTTCGGCGAGACAGATGGTTTGCATCGCCTTGATATCGCGCCGGACGACTTCGGCCGGTCCGTCTTGTTCGAGCAGCAGGAGCGCGCCGACGTCAGTCGGCAAGCCGATGTTCGCATACGCCTCGACGACTTCAATCGTCTTTTTGTCCATGAACTCGAGCGTGGCCGGTATGATGCGGTTCTCGATGATTCGACTGACCGTCCGTGCCGCGCCGTCTAAATCGTGGAAATGCGCAACCATCGTCTGTTTCGTCTCGGGGAGCGGGATGAGTTTGAGCGTCGCCTCGGTGATGACGGCGAGTGTGCCTTCCGAACCGACGAGCAGTCGTGTCAAATCGTATCCGGCGACGTCTTTGGCGAGCTTGCCGCCCGTGCGGAGCACCTCGCCGCTCGGGAGCACCGCCTCGAGGGCGAGAACGTAATCGGCCGTCACCCCGTATTTCAATCCGCGCAAGCCGCCGGAGTTCTCGCTAATGTTGCCGCCGATCGTCGAGATTTTCATCGAGCTCGGGTCCGGCGGGTAAAACAGCCCCTTCGCCTCGACGGCCTCGGCCAACCGGGCGGTGATGCAGCCGGGCTCGACGGTGACGGTCAAGTTTTTCTCGTCGATCTCGACGATCCGGTCCATATGACGAAAGTCCATGACGAGGCCGCCGGCGAGAGGCGTCGTGCCGCCGGCTAAATTCGTTGCCGACCCGCGGGCGATGACCGGGACACGATACGTGTTGCATAGCCGTAAGGCGGTCTGTACGTCTGCGGTCGAGCGGGGAGCGACGACGGCGTCCGGCATCGCTTGGTAATTGGGGGTCGCGTCGAACGAATAGGCGAGCCGTGTCGTCGCGTCGGAGAAGACGACATCGTCCCCGAGTTCATTCCGTAATTGATCGAGCCAGTCCATAATACATCCTCCTAACACGCATCCGTTGCATAGCGATGCGGGCGTCGGTTTCGAAAGTCACAAAATCGACACAAATTTAGGTAGCGCTTACATCGTAATCGTAGCGATTCGAATTGGGATTGTCCACCCATTCCCCGTTGATAGGAGGGGATTTCCAGGCTTTGAGCACACGGAAAATCGACTGTGACATACATCACGATAAATTCCGCACAACCCCTCGACACGGTAAAACGGGTATCGGTATACTGAAACAGGGCGATGTAAACGATTTCAAAATCGGGTCAACGCCCGTTTCAAAATCTTTTGTGAACGTGCACCGTTTGCCGTTGTGTTTTCCAAAACGTGGAGGTATAACTGAACTATTATTCATCTTGTTCGCTTTGTGAAATGTTATCAGTTCAACATTTTTATTTCACCGTTTCTTCATACTTTTTTAAAATTTAGCGATTTTAATTTAGTTTGTGAAGCGCGTAAAAGCCTTGATACGACTTGCTTTAAAGCGCTTTTATAATTGTGAAATTCATTGACTTCTTATGCCATTTCCATTACTCTGAACTTGTGTGACTTTTGATGGTCATGCGAGTGTGAATCGACCAAGATGAAGGACAAGCTTCCTAGAGAGAAAGGGGGATTTGGATGACGAAAAAAGACAATCGTTACCTCTCCTACGCCTCGCTCGCCTCTCAAATTTCGACCGCGCTCGCTGGACCGATCGTCATCGGTTATCTCGTTGGCCAATACGGGGCGAGACGTGAATTTTGGGGCACGTTTGGTTGGAATGTGTCAGTGCTTCTGGGCATGGTTCTCGGAATCACGGCGCTTGTTCTCACCCTTCGAAGTTTACTGACAGGAGAGGACGAATGAAGCTAGAACAAACGGAACTACAACAAGTGCAAGCAGACAGAAAAGCACAGCAGCAGTTGATGAAACGCTATACGAAGTGGTTTATCGGATGGTTCGCCATTCTCCTCCTCGGAGCGCTCATCGTCCCTATGTACAAACCGGTATTTCTCGGCTTGTTCCTAGGTGGGGTCGGTAGTCTCATTATTCTACATATGCAGAATCGAAGTGTCATACGCATGTATGACGTCATCGAGCATGGACGACGACCGAAGTCGCACGGGACCGTTTCAAGAATGGCGGTCGGTGCGTTAGCAGTGATAGTCGGTCTTCTCTACGAGGATCGAGTGTCCGTCATCGCGGTGGTAACTGGTCTAATCGCCGGCCACATCATACAATTTGGCGAGTTTACACTTGCCCAGCTCAGCAGGAAAAGAGGTGAATATTAATGGGTCATGAGTTTCCCACATATTCTCTGCACTTTGGGGACTATACGTTATACGGGAGCTGGACGAACGTCATTACAGTGCTAATTGCAGCGTTACTCGTCTTCGTATTCGCCATTTGGGGGACAAGACGTTTGGCAATGAAGCCGACTGGCAAACAAAACTTCATGGAATTCTTCGCGGAGTTCGTACGTGGAATCATCGCAAGTGCGATGGACTGGAAGACAGGAGGACGCTTTATCGGATTTGGGATGACGTTGATTTTGTTCATTCTCTTCTCAAACTTGATGGGTCTACCGTTTAACGTCATTTCCGGACACTATTTGTGGTTCAACTCACCGACGGCCGATCCTTACGTAACTTTGGCGTTGTCGACACTCGTCGTTGCAATGTCGCACTATTACGGGGTGAAGCTACACGGGTTCAAGCACTATTCAGCTGAATTCGTAAAACCAGTCTGGTTCTTGCTTCCGATCAAATTGATCGAGGAGTTTGCGAACACGTTGACGCTCGGTTTGCGTCTATACGGTAACATCTTTGCCGGTGAAATCATGATTACCATCATCTTGGGACTCGCGATTACAGCCGAAGGCGCACTCAACCCGCTCGGTGCAATCTTTGCGGTCTTCCCAATGATTCTATGGCAAGGTTTCTCAATCTTTATCGGGGTTATCCAATCCTACATTTTCCTGACGCTTGCAATGGTGTACATCGGGCACAAAGCTTCGGCCGAACATTGATTCGGACATCTCGCCAAAGCGTTACAAACAAATTATTTACTTAACTTTTAGGAGGAATATACACAATGGAACAACTTAATCTTCTCGCAACAGCACTTGTTATCGGACTTGGAGCACTCGCAGCTGGTATCGGTAACGGTTTGATCGTATACGGAACAGTACAAGGACAAGCACGTCAACCAGAACTCAAAAACGAACTTCGTCAAACAATGTTCATCGGTATCGGTTTGGTTGAGGCCCTCCCAATCATCGGTGTGGCTGTCGGTTTCCTTCTCCTCAACTCTTGATTCCGAGTTAACGAGAATAGCATGAGAGGGAGCACGTCTCCCTCACTTATTTAGTCAAGAGGAGGGTATGCATGGATACGATGATGATTGCAGCGGGTGCTGGCGGCGAAGGCCTCCGCATTCTGGATATGATCTTTACAATTTTCACATTCCTCGTACTCTTGGCCCTGTTGAAGAAATTTGCTTGGGGACCACTCCTTGGAATGATGAGACAGCGTGAAGAGTATGTAGCGAACGAAATTGAACTCGCTGAAAAGAGCCGCAAAGATGCGGAACATTATGTCGTTGAACAACGTGAAGCACTCAGTACAGCACGTACTGAGTCAAAAGAAATGCTCGACGCAAGCCGTCGACAAGCCGAAGCAGAACAAGCACGCTTGGTGGAGCAGGCGCGTTTGGAAGCCGAACAAATTAAAATCGAGGCAGAGAAAGCGATTGAGCGTGAGCGTGAGCTTGCGAAACAAGCTCTTCAAACGGAAGTCGTCACACAGGCGCTTTCAGCAGCACGCCACGTCCTTCAAGAAGACCTTAAAGGCGATGAAGCGAAACAACGTGCCCTCGTCACAGACTTCCTGTCTAAAGTGAAAGGTGCGAACGGATGAACGCATCATTAGCAAAACGCTATGCCAAAGCGCTCTTCGACTTAGCGCGGGAACAAGGCACGCTCGATCAAGTCGAAGCGGAAGTGCGTCTGCTCGATGAAGTGCTCCACGCGACTCCTGAACTCATGGATCTCTTAACGAATCCGGCAGTCAGTGACAGCGAGCTTGCACAGCTTTTAAAAGTCAGCTTTGGTGATATGACGGCGATTGTCGTGAACACACTTCTCGTCATGGTCGAAAACGACCGTGCGGCAGAGGTTCGCGCATTGCCACGTTACGTCCGCGAATTAATCAACGACTACCGTGGGATTGCAGAGGGTATTGTCACAAGCGCCTACCCATTGTCGGCAACAGACTTGAAAGACGTCGAACTCGTCTTCGGACAGAAGCTCGGGAAGACGCTCCAATTGAAGAACGTCGTCGATGAACAAGTCATCGGTGGACTCCGTGTCCAAGTCGGATACACGACGTACGATGATACGATCGAAACGAAATTGACACGCCTTGAGCGTGAATTGTTGAATGCGTAAGAAATAGGGGTGAATTCAATGACAATCAAAGCTGAAGAAATCAGCGCCCTGCTAAAAGAACGAATCGCTTCGTACGGTTCTGAAATCGAAGTCAGCGAGACAGGTACAGTCATTCAAGTAGGTGACGGTATCGCTCGTGCACACGGACTCGATAACGTTATGGCGGGGGAACTCGTAGAGTTCTCTAACGGCGTAATGGGCTTGGCGCAAAACTTAGAAGAAGGTAACGTCGGGATTATCATCCTTGGCGATTACAAAGGGATCAAAGAAGGCGACTCTGTCAAACGTACAGGTCGTATCATGGAAGTTCCAGTTGGTGAGGCACTCCTCGGACGTGTCGTCAACCCACTCGGACAACCAATCGATGGTCTTGGACCAATCGTAACTGACACATATAACCCGATTGAGCGTAAAGCTTACGGCGTTATGGCACGTAAATCGGTTCACGAACCACTTCAAACAGGAATTAAGGCGATTGACGCCCTCGTTCCAATCGGTCGTGGTCAGCGTGAGCTCATCATCGGTGACCGTCAGACAGGTAAAACATCTGTTGCCATCGATACGATCATCAACCAAAAAGAAGAAAACATGATTTGTATCTACGTTGCCATCGGTCAGAAAGAATCGACTGTACGTGGCGTAGTAGAGACGCTTCGTCAAAACGGCGCACTCGATTACACAATCGTTGTTTCGGCATCGGCATCACAGCCGGCACCTCTTCTTTACCTCGCACCATTCGCTGGGGTATCGATGGGTGAGTACTTCATGGACCGCGGACAACACGTCCTCGTCGTTTATGATGACCTTTCGAAACAAGCGGCAGCTTACCGTGAGCTCTCGCTCCTTCTCCGTCGTCCTCCAGGCCGCGAAGCCTACCCAGGGGATGTCTTCTACCTTCACTCACGCCTTCTTGAACGTGCAGCGAAGTTGAACGACGAACTCGGCGGTGGTTCATTGACAGCACTTCCGTTCATCGAGACACAAGCATCGGATATCTCAGCATATATCCCGACAAACGTTATCTCGATCACAGACGGTCAAATCTTCCTTCAATCGGACCTCTTCTTCTCTGGGGTACGTCCAGCAATCAACGCCGGTCTCTCAGTATCACGTGTTGGTGGTTCGGCACAGGTGAAAGCGATGAAGAAAGTTGCAGGTACACTTCGTCTTGATCTCGCATCATACCGTGAGCTCGAAGCGTTCGCTCAGTTCGGGTCAGATCTCGACAAAGCGACACAAGCGAAGTTGAACCGTGGTCAGCGTACGGTTGAAGTCTTGAAGCAAGACTTGAACGCACCGCTTTCTGTAGACAAGCAAGTTATCATCATCTACGCACTCACGAAAGGTCATCTCGATGACGTCCCAGTCGTAGACATCCGTCGTTTCGAAACAGAAATGAACGCATGGCTCGACCAAAACCGTAAAGACCTCTGCCGTGAAATCCGTCAGACAGGGAACCTTCCTTCAGACGAGGCAATGGTCGACGCAATTACGGAATTCAAAAAGACGTTCTCGCCATCGGTTTAATCCGGTGACGAGCGTCTATTAAGGTGGTGAATCGAAATGGCATCATTACGTGAGATCCAGATGCGGATCACCTCGACCCAAAGCACGAAGCAAATCACGAAAGCGATGAACATGGTGTCGGCATCGAAGTTGAACCGGGCCCAAGGGAGCAACGCCAACTTCAAGCCGTACATGGACAAGTTGCAAGAAGTCATCTCGTCGATCGCCGGCGGTACATCAGGCGCGACACACCCGATGCTTCAAGTACGTCCCGTCAAACGGACTGGTTATATCGTCATCACGTCAGATCGCGGACTCGCAGGCGGATACAACGCCAGCGTGTTGCGTGACGTGTACCGTGAGCTCAAAGACAAGCACACATCAACAGATGAGTATCGTCTTTACGTAATCGGGAAAGTCGGTGTCCAGTTCTTCAAGTCACGCAACATTCCGGTGTATAGCGCGATGACAGGGCTAAACGACCAACCAACTTTTGTTGAAGTCGCAGAAATCGTCAAACAGACGGTAGGTGCCTTCAGCGAGAGCGAGATTGATGAATTGAAGCTTTGCTACAACTCATTCATCTCGGTCATCAGCCAAGAAGTGAAGATTCAACAATTGCTCCCGCTCGGGGATATCGAACAGTCCGCATCCAATGTGATGTATGAATACGAACCAGAAGAAGAAACGATCTTAGCGGCGCTCCTCCCACGTTATGCGGAAGGACTCATCTACGGCGCATTGCTCGATGCGAAAGTATCAGAGCACGCAGCACGGATGACGGCGATGTCGAGTGCGACAGACAACGCGGATGAACTCATTCGCGGACTCAAGCTCAAATTCAACCGCGCGCGTCAAGCAGCGATCACACAAGAAATCACAGAGATTGTCGGAGGTGCGTCGGCGCTTGAATAAGCGCACGCCCTCTAGATTGTAGGAGGCTAACACGATGAACGAATACGGCATGAAAGGCCGCGTAGTCGCAGTCATGGGCCCAGTTATCGACGTTAAGTTCGACAACCACTTACCGAACATCTACAACGCTCTCAAAGTCACACACGTGGCAGCGACAGCTGACGATGTTAGTGTCGACTTGACGCTTGAAGTAGCTGTTCACCTTGGTGACGACACGGTCCGTACGATTGCGATGGACTCAACTGACGGCGTTCGCCGCGGTATGGAAGTATTTGACTTAGGATCACCGATTTCGGTACCAGTTGGAGAAATGACACTTGGACGTGTCTTCAACGTTCTCGGTAACCCAATCGATGATAAAGAAGTGGCAGCTGACGTGCTTCGTGCACCGATTCACCGTCAAGCGCCAACGTTTGACGAATTGTCAACAAAAGTTGAAATCCTTGAAACAGGGATTAAAGTCGTCGACCTTCTCGCACCATACATCAAAGGTGGTAAAATCGGCCTCTTCGGTGGTGCCGGTGTAGGGAAAACCGTCCTCATCCAGGAACTCATCAACAACATCGCGCAAGAGCACAGCGGGATTTCTGTATTCGCAGGAGTCGGTGAGCGTACGCGTGAAGGAAATGACTTGTTCCACGAGATGACGGACTCAGGCGTTATCAAGCAAACAGCGATGGTCTTCGGTCAGATGAACGAACCACCTGGCGCACGTCTCCGTGTTGCCTTGACTGGTTTGACAATGGCAGAATACTTCCGTGACGAGCAAGGACAAGACGTTCTTCTCTTCATTGATAACATCTTCCGTTTCACACAAGCAGGTTCTGAGGTTTCTGCCCTTCTCGGACGTATGCCATCGGCAGTAGGTTACCAGCCGACACTTGCGACTGAAATGGGTATGCTTCAAGAGCGAATCACATCGACTGCGAAAGGATCGGTTACATCGATTCAAGCGGTTTATGTACCAGCCGATGACTATACGGATCCGGCTCCAGCAACAACATTCGCTCACCTTGACGCCACAACAAACCTTGAGCGTCGTCTTTCGGAGATGGGGATTTACCCAGCTGTTGACCCGCTCGCATCGACTTCACGTGCCCTCTCTCCTGAAATCGTAGGGAAAGAGCACTATGAAGTCGCGCGTAACGTTCAACAGACGCTTCAGCGTTACAAAGAACTTCAAGACATCATCGCAATCCTCGGGATGGATGAGTTGTCTGAAGACGACAAACTCACGGTTCACCGTGCACGTCGTATTCAGTTCTTCTTATCACAAAACTTCCACGTGGCTGAGCAGTTCACGGGTCAAAAAGGTTCGTACGTGCCAGTCAAAGAGACAGTACGCGGCTTCAAAGAGATCCTCGAAGGTAAACACGACGATCTTCCTGAAGATGCATTCCGTCTCGTCGGTCCAATCGAAGACGTCATCGAAAAAGCGAAGACGTTGGTCTAAGACCTATGCGGAAGGGGGAAACTAGACGATGAATACTGTTCACGTCAACGTCGTCACCCCGGATGGTGCAGCCTTTGAAGGAGACGCACGAATGGTCATCGCCAAATCGGTCACTGGTGAGCTCGGTATCTTACCGAAGCACATCCCGATGGTGACGCCACTCGACGTCTCAGTCCTCAAGCTGCGCCACGAAGATGGTGGACGGACGCTGATCGCAATCAGCGGCGGTTTCATGGAAGTTCGTCCCGACACGGTGACGATCTTAGCTGAAACAGCCGAAATGGCGGATAAGATCGACTATGACCGCGCTTCTGCGGCGAAGGTTCGTGCCGAGCGTCGTCTTCAAGACGCGAAGCTCTCGGAACTCGAATTCCG
This sequence comes from Caryophanales bacterium, assembly GCA_902362975.1. Classification (GTDB taxonomy): domain Bacteria; phylum Bacillota; class Bacilli; order Exiguobacteriales; family Exiguobacteriaceae; genus Exiguobacterium. Next base: position 4,520 of record CABIYO010000008.1, on the reverse strand, counting down.
TCGTGCGGAACTTGCGCTCAAAAAAGCGATCAACCGCTTAAGCATTCGCGATATGAGAGAATAAGAATGACTCTCACACGAAAGTGTGGGAGTTTTTTGTTGTTTTTGGAAAAGATGGGTCTTTTGTCGTGCTTCTAATTGACGGGACTAGTAAAAAATATAGGGGAGAAGACCGATAATAAAGGTGGGAACGATCGTAAAGGAGATTAGAGAATGAAAGTTTACGTTGCGCGACAACCAATTTTTGACCAACAATTACGCGTTTGCGGCTACGAATTGTTATATCGCCGCAGCGAAAATAATATTTTTGAGAATGTAGATGATTCGTTAGCGACAGCTGACGTTATTCATAACGCGTACCTTGTGTTCAATTTTCGGGAATTGACAGAAGGTACACGTGCGTTCATCAACTTCCCTCAGACGTTGATTGAAGGGGAAGTGCCTTCGTTGCTACCCCGTCAATCGCTCGTCGTCGAAGTGCTCGAACATGTCGAACCGACGGAAAAGGTATTACAGTCTCTTCGCTCGTTGAGACGTCAAGGTTATACGATTGCGTTGGACGATTTCGTATTTGAAGAGAAGTATCACCCATTGATTGGACTCGCCGACATCATCAAAATCGACTATCAAGCGACCCCGGTGGACCAGCAGCAAAAATTGATTGATGCGCTCGGACACCGAATCGAATTTTTGGCGGAAAAAATTGAGACACCCGCAGAGTACGAGATTGCGAAACGACTCGGATATAAGATGTTCCAAGGATACTTCTTTAGTCGTCCCATCGTGGAGCACGGGGCCGAAATCCATCCGTTTCGTCACACGCTTCTTGAAATGTTAAAAGAGCTCGATCGTCCGGAACCGAGTTTTCGACGGATTGCAGCGCAAATTGAGCGAAGTGTCGACTTATCCTATAAGATGCTCCGTACGGTCAATACGGTGTATCAAAAAGGTCGTCGAACGATTGAATCAATCGAGCAAGCTGTCGCACGAATTGGACTAGATGAGTTGAAACGATGGTCGTATTTGATGCTTCTTCGAGATATGCAGACGTCTGAATCGAAAGAACTGATCAAACAGAGTGTCATCCGCGGAAAAATGATGGAGTTGATTGCGGAGGATACATTGACAGATGGATTACCGTTTGATGCATTCATTACGGGAATCTTTTCATTACTCGACGTCATTCTCGATGAAGCGATGCAAACGTTGATTGCAGAGCTTCCGGTGGCGCCTCCTGTTAAGGCAGCGTTACTTGGTGAACAGAACGGGTTGCGAAAGTTGTTAGAGGATGTCATCGCCTACGAACAGTTGACGATTCCACTCCATAACACAGATTCGGATTGGTCCCAATGTTACGTCGAAGCGATTCGCTGGTCTCGTAGCCTTGACGAATCGATTGAATAATGTTTGAAATATGTGAGGGGTGTCAATTACTGTAGTAAGACCTTACTGCTGATGACGTCCCTTTTCGTGTGCTTGTAGAGAAAGTGAGTTGATCGAATGGTTCAAACCGCTCGAAGCTTAAGACACTAAGTCTTTTTTTCTCTAACATGTCATGATATGATTAAAAATGGTACGAATTTTAGAAAAGAGGGGAATCGTCGATGGTCAATACCGTATTTTCGCTAGCGATTTATATCATAGCGATTTACGTCGCTTGGTGGGCACTCTTACCCGTCAAATGGGATCAGTTGCTCAATCAAGTGAGAAGTCCGCAAGCTGCTGTCTTGCGCGTTCTTGTAGCGGTTGTCTTCGGTTCACTGATTGCCCAGTTCTTTTTGGAGTATATTCGACTGGCGCAGGCGCTCGCACCTATACAGTAGTCGCAGAATATTTAATAAACTGTAATCCTGCTGTAACGACTCCTATATGATTATCATGTAGGATAAATTCGTCTGACATGATGTTTTTTCATTCAATCTGCACTTATTTATTATTCTGATTTATTATTCTGATTGATTGATGCATGAAAACTCATCACGTTTCGCAAACCATTCAAATAATCGACATCATCATATCCGGAATCGGATATCGACGCACTATATAAAAAACAATGAAGTTGGAGGACAAAAAGAGATTATGAAGGATTTGATCGTAGTCCGTGGAGGACGTAAACTGTCAGGTACTGTGCGCGTTGAGGGAGCAAAAAACGCCGTACTCAAAACATTGGTTGCCACTCTATTAGCTAGCGAAGGAAAGTCAATCTTACAAAACGTACCACGACTTGCGGATGTGTACACAATTAACAAAGTACTTCGTCACCTCGGTGCAGAGGTATCGTTCAATGAAGAAAAGAATGAAGTAACTGTCGATGCGTCGGGCGATATCAAAGATGAAGCACCGCTTGAGTACGTGCGGAAGATGCGTGCTTCAATCCTCGTCATGGGACCTCTTCTCGCCCGTCTCGGTCACGCTCGTGTAGCAATGCCAGGCGGATGTTCAATCGGCTCACGTCCGATTGACCTCCACTTAAAAGGATTCGAAGCGATGGGTGCGAAAACGGTCATCGGAAACGGATTCGTGGAAGCTTCTGTAGAAGGTCGTCTCCAAGGCGCTAAAATCTACTTAGACTTCCCGTCTGTTGGTGCGACAGAGAACATCATGATGGCAGCTGTGCTTGCAGAGGGTACGACCATCATCGAGAACGTTGCAAAAGAACCTGAGATCGTCGACCTTGCGAACTTCTTAAACGGAATGGGCGCACACGTCCGCGGTGCAGGTACAGAAACCATCCGCATCGAAGGTGTCGAAACACTTCGCGGTGCAGAACACTCGATTATCCCAGACCGCATTGAAGCAGGTACGTTCCTCGTCGCAGGGGCGATCACAGGTAGTGACATTGAAGTCATCGGTGCAGAACGTGAGCACCTTCGTCCATTGATTTCAAAAATGGAAGAAATGGGTGTCCGCTTCGAGGATACGGCAGAAGGCATGCGTGTCACGGCACCAGACGAATTAAAGCCGGTTGATGTGAAGACGATGCCACACCCAGGATTCCCGACAGACATGCAGTCACAAATGATGGCACTCGTCTTGAAAGCGAGCGGTACATCTGTCATCACGGAAACGGTGTTTGAGAATCGCTTCATGCACGTCGAAGAGTTCCGTCGTATGAACGCGGACATTAAGATTGAAGGACGTTCAGCAATCGTCAAAGGTGGCGTACGTCTACAAGGAGCGGAAGTTGTCGCAACGGACCTTCGTGCCGGAGCAGCACTTATTCTAGCAGGTCTCATCGCGGAAGAAGAGACACGCGTTGGAGATTTATATCATATCGACCGTGGATACGTCGACTTCCATAAGAAACTTCAAGCACTCGGTGCTGACATCGAGCGTATTGAAGGAACTGTCGAAGTTGCTGAAGAAATGGTTCAGAACTAAGAAACGAGCACGAATTAGAGGGCGAGGAGAGACTCTTCTCGCTCTTTTCAATGAAGAAACGAACGGAGGAACCTATACATCATGTTTTCAAAAGATATCGGGATTGATTTAGGGACAGCAAACGTTGTTATTCACGTCAAAGGGAAAGGAATCGTCTTAGACGAACCTTCAGTCGTTGCGATAAAACGCTCTACAGGAAAAGTACTAGCAGTCGGTTCAGAAGCGTATGAGATGGTTGGTCGTACACCTGGTGATATCGTGGCGATCCGTCCTCTCCGTGACGGAGTCATCGCCGATTTCGCCACAACAGAAGAAATGCTCCGTCACTTCATCGAGAAAATTCAAGTCCGAGGCTTCTTCGGAGGCATCCGCATGCTGATTTGTACACCTGCGAACGTCACGCCGGTTGAAGCAAAAGCCATTCGTGAAGCTGCTGAGAAAGCTGGCGCGAAAGAAGTCTTCCTCGAAGTCGAACCAAAAGCTGCGGCAGTCGGTTCAGGTATGGATATTTGGAAGCCGGTTGGTCACATGATCATCGACATCGGTGGTGGGACGACCGACGTCGCCGTTTTATCAATGGGAGACATCGTCTGCGGTGAGACGATCAAGATTGCAGGGGATCGCTTCGATACGGACATCCTTCGTGCCATCAAAGAGAAGCACAAGCTGATCATCGGAGAACGTACGGCTGAACAAATCAAGAAAGAAATCGCGACGGTCTTCCCAGGAGGGCGTAACGAATCGATGGATATTCGCGGACGTGACATGGTACGTGGATTGCCACGTACGGTGACCATCACGTCAGAAGAACTTCGTGAAGCGATGGCTGAATCGGCTAATGAAATCGTTGAAGCAGCGAAGCGTGTCCTTGAACAGACTCCGCCAGAACTTGCAGCGGATATCATCGACCGTGGAATCATCATGACAGGTGGGGGATCACTCCTTCACGGTCTTGACCAACTCGTCGCAGAACGCGTCATGTTGCCGGTCATGATGGCCGAAGAGCCGACACTCAGCGTTGCCCACGGAACGGGAATCATGCTCGAAAACTTAGATCGATTAAAGTAAACAGATAAGGCTGGGACATAACCCAGTAGATTTATAAGAAAGAGGCCCCCGTGAGCGACTTGTTCGCTCAC
>CABIYO010000007.1 GCA_902362975.1 Caryophanales bacterium | reverse complement strand
GTTCCCCCGTTTGTATGAATAGGTTCATTATATCGATTCGACCGCACGCGAAAAACCCTGAATGAGCACTTTTTATCAAGTGTCTATCATTCAGGGTTCAGTTCACCGACGGGGCTGCTCGTCTTTTTCATGATGCGAACACTTCTTGCTCAATTTGTTTCAATTCATAGAACATCCCACGTTTCGTCATCAGTTCCTCATAAGAACCGACTTCAACAATCCGTCCAGCTTCCATGACGATAATCTGATCAAACGCTTCGAGACCCGTCAAACGGTGACTGACGAGAATGAGTGTGCCCGCTCCAGCTTGCTGTAGCAATTCAGAAAAGACATGGGCCTCCGTTCCTGCATCGAGTGCCGATGTCGGTTCATCAAGCAACCAAAGAAGTCCGTTTTTAAGAAGTGCCCGTGCGATGGCGAGGCGCTGACGTTCTCCACCTGACAAGTTTGCCCCTTTCTCCAGGACCGGTTCGTCTAGCGAGAATGACAAACGGACGCGCTCGAGCGCTACGCTCATCTCTTCATCTGTGAAGTCACCGGCTAACGCCAGGTTTTCCCGTACAGTTCCGTAAAAGAAATGATTGTCTTGCAAGACAACACTTGCATGTTGCCAAACGGATGTCTGTTTGACATCGTTCATATTGTAATCATCCAACCGAATCGTGCCGTCTTCCGTCCGAACGAAAGCCATTAGCAGTTGAAGTAACGTCGACTTCCCTGACCCGCTCGGTCCAACGATAACCGTCTTCGAACCACTTGGAATGTGTAACGTCACCTCATCGATGACATCTCGATACGTGTCCGGATAGCGATAGCGAATATGATCAAATGAAATAGATGGTGCGGCCGTAAACGTCACGTCCTGACGTTTCGCCTCACACGCCTCAATTGTTTCACTTGGCTCCGTCACTTCAAACAAACGTTCTGCTGCTTGCTTGCTGTCTGCAAAGTGACCGGGGAACACGGCCATCGGCGTCGTATTCTCAAACGCTGTGAGCGACATCATGATCAGCATCGCCAAGAACAACCCGTTCAAGTCTCCATTAACCACCTGATATGCACCGATGGCCAAGACGCCCCATGAGACGAGTAAGGAAGCGGCAACGACGAGCGCCGAATTGAAGAACTGATTCGTCGTGTCTTTCCGCTCCGCTTCCATGTAACGCTCACTGTGCGAATAGACAGCTTTTTTCGTGCGGTCGAGTTGGTGATGAAGTTTTAAATCCCGGTATCCGAACAGCATCTCTGTCAATTGAATCGACACATCTCCACGCAATCCACGAATCGTCTCGTCATGACGGGCACGGATTCGTGCAAATCCGAGCGGAATCAAGAATCCTGTAACGAGTACACCAAACAAGATCCATAGGCTGACCGCAAACGAGAAGAAGGTGACAAAGAAGATGGTACTCAAAAAGACGAGTACGAGAATGATTGGCGGATAAAACACGCGAAGGAAGTAGTTTTGAAGACTCTCGACGTCTCCGACGACGCGTGCGAGTAAATCGCCGCTCCGATATTTTGCAAAGATGGACGGAACGAGTGGCTCTAGCTGACGATAAAATCGGACGCGCAACTCACTTAAAATCGTAAACGTCGCACGGTGCGAGGCGAGGCGTTCCCGATAACGGCTTCCTGCCCGGATGACACCAAACAGTTTAATTAAGACAACCGGTATCATAAGTGCATACAGTGGCGGGACGAGCCCTGCGCGTGATACGAGATAGCCACTTGCCGCGAAGAGAGCGACCGCTGCAATCCCTGCTGCATATCCAAAGAAGATGGAGAGAAGAATGTCTTTCTTCTCGCGCATCATCCATTTTGTGATGGTCCAAAGTGAGTTCATCAGCTCACCCCTTTCTGAAGTGCAAACAGCTCTGCATACTCCGGCACAGCGAGTAACGCTTCGTGCGTCCCTTCTGCGATTCGCTTCCCGTCATCCATGAACCAAATCGTGTCCGCCTCTTTGATCGTATGCAGACGATGCGCAACCGTGATCAACGTCGCACCTTTCGACAGCTCTTCAATCGAGCGTCTGACAATCCGCTCTGTTTTCAAATCAAGGCCGGTCGTCGGTTCATCAAACAATAAAATACCAGGTCGCTTAAAGAAAGCCCGTGCGAGTGCAAGGCGTTGCCGCTCCCCACCGGATAGTCCAAATCCACCTTCTCCGAGTTCTGTCCAAATCCCGTTCGGCAACTGGTCAATCACCTCGGATAGTCCAGCTGCCTCCGCTGCTTCGAGTAACGCATGTTCGTCAGCAACCTCACCTAAGGCAATGTTTTCGGCGAGTGTCCCGGCAAACAGATACGGATTTTGAGAGATATATGCAATATTTCCATACCAGGCAGATTCGTCATACGTATGCAAGGGTTCACCATCCACGAGGACACGACCTGATTTCACCTGCAAAAGTCCTGAGATCACGTTAAGGACAGTCGTCTTCCCGGAACCGCTCGCGCCGACTAACGCAAGGTGGGTGCCGGACGAGATTCGACCACTCAATGGCTGAAGCGAAAAGCGCCCACCAGCGTACTCAAACGATACTTCTTCAAGCTCAAGGTCCGGTGTCCGTGAACGAAGCGACTTCGTCCCCCACTGAATGCGATCATCCGGGGCGTCTAATACGTCAAAGATCCGGTCTGCTGCGCCCATACTTCCACGTCCCGTATGAAAGGCGCTGCCTAGGTCTTTGATGGCCAAGTAATACTCTGGCGCCAACACAAGAATCAAGAAGCCAGAGAAGAACGTCAGGTTCTCCCAAACGACCATCTGTAGCGCGACTTCTAGTGCCACAACGCCGGTGCTGAGCATGGAGATGAATTCCAACATGAGGCCAGATAAGAATGCCGTCTTTAAAACGACCATCGTCGCATCCCGAAAGTCGAGACTACTCTTCTCAATCGCTTTCGCTTCTTGTTCGGTCCGATTGTAGAGTTTGAGTGTCGTCAACCCTTGTAAGACATCCAAAAACTTTCCGGAAAATTGATTCATCTTCTCCATCTGCTCTTCAGATTTTTTCTGCGTCGCAATCCCGATGATAATAAAGAACAAAGGGATAAACGGCGCTGTCACCATCATGATGACACCTGAAATCCAATGTTGGCTGAAGACGACAACCAAAATCAGAAGCGGGATAATCGAGGTTTGAATCACTTGTGGCCAGTATTGACTGAAGTAGGCATCAACCTCGTCAACAGCATCTAGAAACACACTGACCTTCTTCCCAGATTGTCCCGTCAAAGACGACTCGACCGGGCTCGTGGCATAGCGATCTAGCAATTGCAGACGTAACGCCCGTTTCGCCTTTTCCGATAAACTCGCTCCGATTCGCCCCGAGACGTATCCGAAAAGTGCTCGTGCCAATAGGGCGATGACGAGCCAAAGCAACGCCGGAATGATGGTTTCAAATGATTCATCTTTTAAAAAGATTCGATCGACAATGTCGACGATTAAATATGCTTGCGCCAAAATCGATAGTCCAATCATGACCGCAGACAATACCAGTCCGATGATGTGACCTCGTTCGGCGAACGCAAGGGCTTGCAGTCGTTTCACTGCATTCATCCTTTCTCTATTTACAATTCGATTGCTTTGTGAGATTCATCACTAATTATACAATATGCTACGGCTTGAAGCGAACGCTCCGCTCGTTCCGACATGTAAAAGACGCCCTCTCGCGAGTGACGTCAATCGAAGTCTTGCTCAAAATATTCAGGATGCCCGATCACAAGTTGGCGGTCATCCATTCGAAGCACCTCTTCTTTGCGAAGCTTCGCTAAAATCGTAGAAACCGTCTCCCGGGACGTTCCGGATAGGCGAGATAGTTCCATCGCCGTGAACGGACAGCGGACACGTACCCCCTGCTCGTCCGGCTCCCCTAGATCTTCAATCAAGAAATGGATGGTATTGAGTACACGTTCTTTCGCACTCGGGGTAATAATTTCTTGGACACGTCGTTCATGTAAATCTAAAATACGATTCATCTGTCCGATGATATAGAGCAGCATGTTCGACTGTGTGGAAACAAACCGCTCGAATCGGTCGGTCGGGATATAGATGACGTCAATATCCGTCACCGCTTCAGCCGTATGACGGTAGTCTTCCTCCGTGAACAAACCATTGTACGGGAAGAACTGTTTGGGCTTCACGTAATCCGCATACTGATGCGTCGCATGCTCGTCCATCCGTTCGAGTCTGATGTATCCACTTATTAAGAAATACACGCGCTCTCGTGGGTCTCCTTCCATGAACAAGAGCTGTCCTTTTCGATACGTTCGGCAATAGACGTGCGGGACGAGCTGTTCAAGTGCTCGACTCGAACAGTTCGCAAACAGTGTCAACTGCCGTAAATCATCAATCGTCCACTTGTGTCGCATCTGTATCCCCTCATTTCTACATGGTTCTTCTACCATAAGTATAAAACGTTTCAGAATAATATCGCTTTCAAAATCCGACAGTTTTCTGACATGACAAAAGGGGGTCTCCCCCCTTTTCAGTCCAACATCAGTTCTAATAGTGCGTCCTGCAAATTTCGATCGAGTTCTAACGCATGGAGGTCAAACAGCCAAGCCTCGAGACGCGTCTTCGTGGTCGACCCTTGTTGCCAATCGATCCACCAAAAATCAACGCCATCCGCCTCATGTGGATGATGCATCTGCTCAAAGTATACTTGAATGAATCGTTTGTCTGAAAAATCGAATGGGATTCGGTCCCCTGATTCCGGGTCGACGCCCATGGCCTCGTCCATCGCCACGTACTGATCTTCAAACGCACGGACCCCGTCCGCCGGATGCAGGTTCAACGTCACCATCATTCCCTCATCCTTTAACCAGTTAAGGAATCGCTTCGGTTCGGGAAACAAGTTTTTGTTCCAAGAATAGCCCGTCCAGCCGCTCCCATACTCTTCTGGAATGTCCGTCACGTGCCAATCCATATCGATGACACTGACCGAGAAGGGGACATCTTCTGACTTGAAACGGCGCATCAACGCCTTATACTCCTTTTCGTCGTATCGCCAGTAGCGGCTCCACCAGTTCCCGAGCGCTTTACGAGGAAGCATCGGCGTCGGACCCGTCAACGTGTAAAAGTCTCGAAGTGCCTGTTTATAGTCATGACCATATCCGAAATAGTAAATGTCATGAACCCCTTTTCGTCTCGGCTCGACGAAGCGATCATCGGTCATCAAAAACGAGGACGAATCATCAATGATCGCATACCCTTGTTTGGAAAGGATCCCTTCTTCTAACTCCGTCGCTCCGTCCACATGGTCGAGCGTCCGCGCCGTCCCTTTCAGCGTCCGCTCCGGACCGTCGAACATGTAGCGGCTATAATAGGTGCTAAAGTTCCCTTTCACGTCTACGTAGAGCGTGTTCGGTGCGAACGGACCTTTCGTATAATACAAATGGACATGTTCTGTGATGATTTGGAGTTCTGTTTCATCTTCAATCACTCGGAATTGCGGAACGTCAAATTTCCGATTCCACACCACTTGGGTGGCACGGTCTTCAAAGACACCGTCCGCCGCATATTCCATCCGAACCAACTGACTCGTCAATACGGTGAAGCGATAACAGCTTCCTTGTACGATTGCTTCTTCTCTTGCTTTTGGGCTCATCCACGACTGGTAGACATGATTTTCTTCGAATAGGCGCATATATTCGAGCGTTTCCGCTCTCCGTCACTTCCTTCCTGAAATTAGTGCAAACGTTTATACTGAATAGGATTGCAATCTCATTTTTGGCATACAATCTTCGTTCCCCTTGAACCTGGGCAGAAAACAAAAAAGTCGCAAACGCTTTACGTCTGCGACATATTCTTATTGTTGGAGCGATGGAGCGATGCGGACACGTGTGCCCGCTTCTCCATCAATGGCTGCTACAGCTTGATCGATCGACGTAATGATGGCGACACGGTTCGTACCGGATTCGGCAAACTGTAGCGCCGCTCTCACTTTCGGCAACATACTGCCTGGTGCGAACTGTCCTTCAGCGATATAGGTCTCCATCTGTTCTTTCGACGTTTCTTGAAGTGCCATCTCGTCCGGCTTCCCAAAATTGACATACACATGTTCGACAGCCGTCAAAATGAGTAAGACGTCTGCGTTGACGAGGTCAGCCAGTTTCGCAGCCGCGAAATCTTTGTCGATGACCGCCTCGATGCCGACGTATCCGTCCGCTGTCTCCATGACCGGAATGCCACCGCCACCAGAAGCGACAACGATGTGCCCCGCTTCAACAAGTGTTCGAATGACGGCGTGTTCGGCGATTTTCATAGGGAGTGGACTCGGGACGACACGACGATACCCACGTCCTGCATCTTCTTTGAAGACGTAACCCGTCGTCCGTTCGAGATGCAGTGCCTCTTCTTCCGTATAAAACGGGCCAATCGGCTTGGTCGGATGATGAAACGCACTATCGTTTGGATCGACAATACTTCGTGTCACGAGCGCGGCAACATGCTGTTCAAGACCACGTGCACGAAGCGCTTTGGTCAGTGCATTCTCGAACCAATATCCAATCATCCCTTGCGTCATCGCACCACAGACATCAAGCGGCATCGCCGGTGTGGCCGGACTGTCTGATGCGGCTTGTTGCAACATCAGGTTTCCCACTTGCGGACCGTTCCCGTGCGTGATGATGACCTCGACTCCTTCCGCGATGAGTGCAGCGAGAGATTCCGCCGTTGCCTCGACTGCCTGTATCTGTGCTTCGGCGGTTGCATCTTTCCCTTGTTGAATCGCATTCCCGCCTAAAGCGATAACCACTCGTTTTTTCTCCATATCCATACCCCCGATTAGATGACTGAAATATTACCCGATAGTATGCGTACGACTGCGAAGATGGCGAGTGCGGTCAGCACACCGGCAACCATCCATTCCGTTTTAGTGAGTGACTTGATGCCATTTTCACGTTGCGCCTTCATGTAAAGAAGGGTTCCGGGTGCATATAAAAGTGTGGTGAGAAGTAAATAATCGATTCCAGCGGCATAAATGAGCCATATTCCATAAACGGAGGCGACCAATCCAATCACCAAATCGCGTGTTTTTCGTTCACCGGTACTGTAACCGATTCCGTTCTTCACTACTTTCACTTGGTAAAAGGCCGAGAACACGTATGGGATCAAAATCGCACTCGAAGCGAGAGAAAAAGCAAAGTTATATGCGGCATCTGAAATCAAGAATGTGAAGAGGAAGAGCTGAATCAACCCGTTCGTCAACCAAAGCGCGTTGACGGGAGCTTGATTTTGATTCTCTTTCGTGAACCATTTCGGGAAGACCCCATCTTTGGCGGCAACGAATGGAATCTCAGCCGCTAAAAGCGTCCAACCGAGCCATGCTCCGAGGACAGAAATGACGAGCCCTCCGTTGATGAGCATCGCACCCCATGGACCGACGACCGACTCGAGCAGATATGCCATCGCAGGTTGCGAGGCGTTCGCCACGTTTTCCGGTGTCATGAGACCGAGCGACATGATGGAAATGAGTAAATAAATGACGAGCGTTCCAAGCAACCCAATCACGGTTGCTTTCCCGACGTCCGAACGTTTCCGAGCACGACCAGATAGCACGACGGCCCCTTCCACACCGATAAAGACCCAAAGCGTCACGAGCATCGTCGAGACGACTTGATCACGCACACTTCCCCACGAGAATCCGCCTTGTCCCCAAAAATCGAACGTGAAGTTTTCAAGATTGAAGAAGAACAATGTGATCGTAATGAATGCAAAAATTGGGACGAGCTTAGCAATTGTCGTGACGATGTTGATCATCGATGCTTCATGAACCCCACGTAAGATGAGTGTATGCACGAGCCACAGCATAATGGATGCGCCAATGATCGATGCGATATTCTGTCCCCCTTCAAAAATCGGGAAGAAATAACCGACCGAGCTAAACAGCAGTGTGGCATACGCCACGTTTCCGAGCCAGGCAGACAACCAATATCCCCAGGCCGAGTTAAATCCGACGAACGACCCAAAACCTGCCCGTGCATAGCTATACACACCACCGTCCAAGTCGGGACGGCGCATCGTCAAATTTTGAAAGCTAAGACCGAGCGCGATAATCCCGATCCCTGTAATCACCCACCCGATGAGAATGGCACCCGCATTCGCACCTTGCGCCAAATCGGCAGCCAAGTTAAAGGCGCCACCACCAATCATCGATCCGACGACAAGTGCCGTCAACGCTCCGAGACCTAACCGCTTATCTTGCTTGTCAGGGTGTACTCCAGCCGAACCACCTGAGTCATGCTCTACCTTCGTAGCCATTCTACTCATCCCTTTCGCTTATTTTGAAGCAGGAGGGGAAATCCCCTCCTCGTCAACGATCAAGCCATTCGCGTGTCTCCGTGAGCGTCGCCGCCATCACCGCCTTGATGGTATGCATCCGGTTTTCCGCTTCATCAAAAACGAACGAATGACGACTGCGGAACACTTCATCGGTCACTTCCATTTCCGTCAACCCATATTGCTCGTGAATCGCCCGACCGACTTCCGTTTCTAAGTCGTGGAAGGCCGGAAGGCAATGTAAGAACATGATGTCTGGATTGCCACTCTTTTGAAGCATGTCCATGTTCACTTGATATGGTCGCAACAGTTCAATCCGTTCTGCGAATGCCGCTTCCTCGCCCATCGATACCCAGACATCCGTGTAGACGACGTCGGCTTGGTCCATCGCTTCCTCAATACTCTCCGTCAAGGTGATCACAGCCCCTGTTTCAGCGGCGACCGACTTCGCATAGTTCACGATCTCGTCAGATGGCCAGAGTGATTTCGGTGCACAGATTCGCATATCCATCCCAACTTTTGCACCACCAATCAACAATGTGTTGCCCATGTTGTTCCGTCCGTCACCTACGTACACAAATTTAATTCCGGCAAGCTCTCCTTTTTGCTCTTTTACCGTCAAAAAGTCGGCCAAGATTTGGGTTGGATGATACAAGTCGGTCAAACCGTTCCATACCGGTACGCCTGCGTCTTTCGCAAGAGCTTCGACCGTTTCATGGGCGAAGCCACGGAACTGAATGCCGTCAAACATGCGTCCAAGGACAATTGCGGTATCGCGTACCGATTCTTTCTTCCCGAATTGAATGTCATTCTTGCCTAAATATTCGGGATGCATCCCTAAATCGATGGCAGCGACCGTGAACGCACACCGCGTCCGCGTCGATGGTTTTTCAAAGAGCAAGGCAATGTTTTTGCCTTCACAAATCCGATGTGGAACACCTTGTTTTTTCTGACGTTTGAATGCAGCAGACAAATCGATCAAGTAGTTGATTTCTTCACCCGAAAACTCGTTTAGCGATAAAAAATGACGACCTTTCAAATCAAAATTGAACGTTGTAGACATACTGCTTCCTCCTTATCACATTTAGATGTCTTGGCGGATAATCGGACAACTCATGCAACGTGGACCCCCACGTCCGCGTGATAGTTCGCTCGACATGATTTCGATCACTTCGACGCCTTCTTTACGAAGTAACTCATTCGAGACATAGTTTCGGTCATACGTGACCACGACACCCGGCGCAATGGCGAGCGTGTTCGATCCATCATTCCATTGTTCGCGGGCTGCCGCAATCGGATCCCCACCGCCACAAGGGATCAACGTCGCCTCTTGTAAGCCGAGGACATCTTTTAACACCTTCAACAAATCCGAGTGCTGGGCAATCTGAAGTTCATCTTCCGCGTTTAACGTGAGCTCGAAAATGTTCATCTTCCCTTCCGGTCCTTGAATGAACGGATGGATGGTGAATTTATCATGATCGACCATCGTGAAGACGGTATCAAGGTGCATGAAGGCGCGTGATTTTGGAATTTCGATGGCGATGACTTTTTTGAAGCTGTCTCTATGCTTGAGTAGGTTGAGGGCGACACGCTCGATGCCTTGCGCGGTCGTTCGTTCCGAGATGCCGATGGCGACGACTTCTTTCGACAAGACGAGTTCGTCTCCCCCTTCCATCGCAAACCGATAATCACGGTCCGACCAGATGGGAACATCATGTTTCGCAAAGCGTGGGTGATAGCGCATAATGTATTGCGTGAAGAGCGATTCACGGCGACGTGCCGGTTCTTTCATGCGGTTGATGGAGAGTCCGTGACCGATTGCAGCGGCCGGGTCTCGTGTAAAGTAGAGGTTTGGCATTGGATCTAAAAAGAAGGGGTACGTGTCTTCAATCATTTCATGCAGATGTCGGCGTTTTTCTGGCTTGATCTCCGATTTCCGGATACCGGCCATCACCGTCTCAATCAACATTTCGTTATCAAAATCGAGTAAATACTCTTTTAATGTTTCGTAAGAACCGTTGATATTTGATTTGGACTCCGCTAAGATATCCGCGACAAACTTTTCGCGCACACCAGGGAGTGATAACGTTTCGGCCATCAGTTTCTCGAGATAAAGGACTTCCACACCACGATTTTGAAGCGCACTCGCAAAATAGTCGTGCTCTTTTTGAATGACCGGTAAATGGGGAATATCATCGAACAAGAGGCGCTCTAAATATTCTGGAGTAAGGTTCTCTAACTCCCGACCCGGTCGCTTCAGTAATACCGTTTTTAATTCTCCAATTTCTGAATACACATGAATCGGATGTTTCAGCGTCGTATCTTGTGAAATCGGTTGATTCGTCATTGAGATCATCTCGCTTCCTCCTTGTGATTCGGGTGTGTGACTACCCTTACCTTATCACTTTACCAAATTTGCGAATGTCTAATCCGGCACTTCACCTGTTGTCGATTCCGCATAGCTATGTATAAACGTTCACCTATGTGAATGAACAAACAATGCTCTAGAAATCAGGACGATGACAAAGGGAAATAAGATGTATGGGTGATGTATAGCATCGTCCTAAAAAATGTAGATTTTTTTATTCACCGTTAATGAAATTGAAAACGTGAAAGATCAGGATGTGAGCATATGAAAATTGAAGAAACGGAATACAACGAACATGAAGCAGCGCTTCGTACATTGATTCAAAAGGGAGACCCGGTCGATTTTCAAGACTTCTTTCTCTCCCTCCACCCGGGTGAACAGGCGGATCATTTTATCGAACTGACTCAAGATGAGCGGTCGTTCGTGTATCGAACCATCTCCCCCGAGGTATTTACCGATTTATTTGAAAAGCTGACGTTAGAAGAGCAATGTACATTCATCCAAGAAACACCTCAGTCGTATGCCGTCCGAATCTTGAATGAAATGTATTCAGACAACGCGGCCGACTTGATGAGGGAACTACCCGATGCGTTCATGGACACGCTATTTGAGCAGATGGATGATATCGAGGAACAAGAAGTCAAAGACTTGATGCAATATCCGGAGGAAACAGCCGGATCGCTCATGACGACCGAGTTCGTCGTCCTTCAAGCTGATAAGACGGTCGGACTGACCCTTGAAGAATTGCGTGAACTCGGACCAGATGCCGAAACGATTTATTACCTATATGTGGTTAACCAAGCGCACCAACTTGTAGGTGTCGTCTCGTTACGTGATTTAATTGTTGCACCGCTCGAGGCGAAAATCGAAGACATCATGGGGTCCCGCGTCATCTCGGCAAACGTCATGACCGACCAAGAAGACTTGGCTCGAATTGTCCAAAAGTATGATTTATTGGCCCTTCCCGTTATCGATGATCAGCAAAAGCTACTTGGCATCATCACGGTCGATGATGTATTAGACGTCATCGAGCGCGAAACGACAGAAGACTTTGAAGAACTCTCCGCGACGAAAGGTTCGTCTGACATCAACATGAGTCCGTTCGAGGCGGCGAAAAAACGTGCCCCTTGGATTGTCAGCCTCATGTTTCTCGGCATGATCACGGCCTCGACGATTGGCGGTTTCGAAGACACCCTTGAGACGATTGTGCTACTCGCCGTCTTCATGCCACTTGTCATGGGCTCTGCTGGTAACGCAGCTACGCAATCCCTCGTCGTCGCCGTTCGTTCGATTGCACTCGGAACCATCAATCGAAAGAACGTCATAAAGATGATTCGACGCGAACTCGGGACGGGTATTATTTTAGGAATCACTTGTATGATTGTCATCTTCGGCGTGATCACGCTATTGTACGACAACATGCTGATTGGCTTCATTGTCGGAGTTTCCATCTTCGCCGCACTCAGTGTCGCTACGATGATTGGCACGATCGTCCCACTTCTCATCAATCGCCTGAAGTTAGATCCTGCTGTCGCATCCGGACCGTTCATCACGACCCTGATGGACAATCTAGGGCTCATCATCTACTTCACGGTTGCGACGTCCATGCTCCAGTTTTTATGACATTTGAAAAAAATTCGATTATAAAAAGCGGTGCTGATTTTGGCAGCGCCGCTTTTACTCGTTATGTTGTTGAGATTCCTCTAACAAACGCACTTCATTTTCATTGAAAGCCTCGATTTCCTCATCCGTCATTACATCGTTTTTTTCTGCCACATAAGGATGGTCTTTCAATAATGTCTCTAGTTTACTCAAGTCCGCACTGAGCCCGCTTTCTTGATAAAGATTGGATTCTCCTACCGAAGTTAGAATCCCCGTCCGATTCACTTTGAAATGTCCTTGTTATAGACCGACAATCCGATACGCGTCCTCCATCACGGGTCCTTCGTATTTTTGTAAATACAAGAGGACGTTTTCGCCTCGTTTGACGAGCGGGTCTTCTTCCATATCATTTTGTAAAAGGGTGATCGTATCGGCTGACTTCAGTTGACCATTCACGTCTCGATAGACACGCTGCACTTGAATGTGTGATTCAAAGAATGTGACCGATTGATGTGTAAACGGTTTGGGAGCACTGCTCACTTTGCCGACGATGACAATCGGCGAGCGTGTAGCTAAATCGTCTATGTGTCGGAAGCTTTCGGTCACAGCCAAATCACTCGTGTTTTCTTCTTTCAGCATTTCGCTAAACATGATATAACCTGCTATCACGGCAACAGATATCATTCCAATCATCCACTTCTTCACGAGGTCCCTCCCATCGGTCCATCCATCCTCATCGATTTTCTACTCTCGTACGACAAGTACGCAATCGTCCCCAAGTTTATGGTTTCTGCATTGTTCGATCAAAACAATAGGACTACCTTCTTATGATTTAGGGTATTTTCCTAAAAATACATATAAAACATACGTAAGGAATGAGGGGATTTCATGACATTTCAACAAGTACTCTACATACTCGTGACCGGCGCTTTGTTCATGGCGCTCGTCGCTTACGTCTCGTATCGCATGACGAAAGGAAAAGTCGAAAGCGCCGACGATTACTTCTTGGCCGGTCGCGGTCTAACAGGCGTCTTCATCGCAGGATCGCTCCTGTTGACCAATCTGTCAGCAGAACAATTGATTGGCTTGAATGGCCAATCGTTCGCCGGCAATATGTCGGCCATGGCTTGGGAAGTGACGGCCGGTATCGCCGCCATCATCATGGCGCTCTTTTTGCTGCCACGTTTTCTTGGTATCGGAATTTCGACCATTCCTGAATTTTTAAGTCAGCGCTATGACGAAGACGTTCGTCGATTGACCGTCTTGTTATTTTTGCTCGGCTATATGTGCGTCACGATTCCATCGATGCTGTACTCAGGTGGATTGGCCGTCCTGCAACTGTTCGACGTGCCGTCCCTTCTCGGCATCAGCTTTGAGCAGTCCCTTTGGCTCGTCGTTTGGTTCATTGGCATCATCGGGGCGATTTATGCCATCTTCGGAGGCCTTCGTGCGGTCGCCGTATCGGACACGTTGAACGGAATCGGACTCATCATCATTGGATTCCTCGTTCCGACGCTCGGTTTCCTCGCACTAGGGGACGGGAATCTGTTGGACGGGATGAAAATGATTGCGACGACGAATCCCGAAAAGTTGAACGCCATCGGCTCAGCCAACGATTCGGTCCCGTTCCTATCCATTTTCACCGGAATGATTTTTGCGAACTTATTCTACTGGGCACTGAATCAATACGTGATTCAACGGGCCCTCGGTGCAAAAAACTTAGCAGAAGGTCAAAAAGGCGTTCTCTTTACCGGCTATTTGAAGTTACTCGTTCCAATCTTTATGTTGTTACCTGGTGTCATCGCGTTTCACTTGTACGGGTCGAACGTTGAGAAGGCAGACCTCGCTTATCCGAGTTTGATTGCCGAGCTGTTACCGATGTGGCTCATGGGCTTTTTCCTCGCTGTCTTACTCGGTGCCGTATTCAGCTCGTTCAACTCGCTTTTGAATAGTATCGCGACGCTCTTCGTTCTCGACATTTACAAACCGAAGTTTAAACCGGATGCTTCTGACCAAGATTTGATTCGCGTCAGTAAATGGTTCGGGACGTTCGTCGCACTCGTCTCGTTCTTTGTCGCCCCGAATCTTATGTATGCGCCAGATGGCTTGTGGGACTTGATTCGTCGCTTCACCGGTTTCTTCAACATCCCGATTCTCGTCATCGTTTTAATCGGGATGCTTGTCAAACGTGTGCCGCCAATCGCCGCGAAGACCGTCGTCTTTTTCCACGTCATCGCCTATTATTTCCTCGTGTGGGGGACGAAGCAATGGTTTGGCGTCGAAATCGGGATCAACTTTATCCATATTTACGGAATCCTTTTCGTCATCGAAACGGGGATCATGCTTGTCTTTGCGCGTGTACGGCCGATGCTTCAAGCGAATCCGTTCCGAATCGAACTAGGACGAGTCAAACCGTGGCGTCATGCCCTTTCGACATCCATTTTGCTCGTCGCTTCGATGATGTTCGTTTACCTTGTCTTCTCGCCAATCGGACTCGCTTATGCGAACGGCATCGTTTCCGGATGGTTTGTTCCACTGATAGTGGGACTTGTCGTCATAACGTCCGGGCTCATCTGGGCATCTTACCGCTACGGCATTTCTCGTTATGAACGCTATCTAAACAATTTGGGTGAAGAGCCGTCCGATGTAGAAGAACAAAGTAGCTAAACCAATAGACCTCCTTGAACTTACACGTCAAGGAGGTCTACTTTTTGTTGTCGCTTCCGTTCATACATGGCATCGTCCGCACGTTGCCAAAGCGCCTCAATCGTTTCCGGACATGATGCCCACGCCAACCCGATGGCGACAGAAATCGATTCTTGTTCACAAGTCGCTTCGATTTGACGAACCATTCGTTCACATGCATCGCGAGGCATCATCTCTAGAAACAATACGAACTCATCTCCCCCTAACCGATATACGGAGGATTCGATGTCTTGTAGGATTGTCCCGACTCGTTGCAACAAATGGTCACCAGCAGAATGTCCTTCTTCGTCGTTCACGACTTTTAAATCGTTCACATCCAGCACGATGATGCCGACGTTACACGCATTTTCAGCTTGAGCAATCGTTTCTTCAAACGCTCGACGATTGAAGACACCGGTCAAACTATCGTGGCGACTTTCGTACATGAGACGTTCACGCTCAGTCATAGCTGCTTCGATGTTCCGAATCACACCTTGAATCGCAACGATTTCATCATTCTCATAGATCGGTGTCGTGTATTCCTCGAACCATACATAAGCGCCGTCATTCGTGCGCCATCGCTGAAGAATCGCTTCTTCATAGTTGACGCGTCCCGCCACTTTATCGAGCAGGAGACGTCGATCATCCGGATGAATTCTCCGAAAACAATCTTGTGCATCTGAATAACTTCGCATCACCGTTCCTTCTCCAAGATATAAATCTAAAGAAGGACTGATGTATCGGAAACGCCAAGTCGGTTTCGTTTCAAAAATGTAAATGACATCTTTCGTTTGATTCCCGAAATGCATAAACGAAAGAGACGGTGCATGTGGCTGTGGACGTTTATATAGCCACAAGGCAATCAAAAATCCAACGAGTATCCCCCAGAAGAATAACGTCATTGAATCCACTTCCTCTCTGTTCGCCCATATCATACCACGTTCGAGGTCAGACACCTGTCTCAATTCCTGTTATTTGGTAAATGTTTTTTTGAAAATTGAGTAAATTTAAGAGAGATTGTGACCGACATGATATAGTCGACTTATTGAATCACTCAATATATGGAGGTTTCTCATGACACATTTCACACATCCACCGATTGACGAGACATGTTCGGGGGTCTATTTGGTCGCGAATCGAATCGAAACGAATCGATTCACCAGTCATACGGCTATGTGAATCGCTCAGAACAGATTCAACATGACGTGACGACACGGTTCGGGATCGCGTCCGGTTGCAAACTGTTTACAGCAATCGCGATTTCTCAGTTAGTCGAGCAAGGGAAACTATCCTTCTCCACCTCGCTTGACTCGTTTCAAACATTCGACTTACCTCATCTGTCACCAAACGTCACCGTGCATCAACTGTTGACGCACACGTCGGGAATCCCTGACTATTTTAATGAGTCCGTCTCTGATGACCTTGAAGCGCTATGGCGTGATATTCCGATGTATCGACTTCAACAGTTATGTGATTTTCTACCACTGTTTCAACAAAAAACCATGAAGGACGAACCAGTTGCTCGATTCTCCTACAACAATGCGGGGTATATTTTGTTAGGGTTGATCGTGGAAGAAGTGACCGGACAGTCCTTCACCGACTATATCGAACAATCGATTTTTCAGCCTGCTGATATGACCGCTTCCGGATATTTCTCACTCGATGCCTTGCCTCCTAAAACAGCGCTCGGTTATATCGACAACTCGGATGGCACGTGGCGTACGAATCAATATGCGATTCCAAGTGAACTACTCGCCACTTATTTGCTTCACAACTTGAAGTGGGAGCTTCTTGGGAAGACCGTGCTCTTACCAGCCACGGTTATGGACCAAGCTCGTCGGGCAGTCCCTGCCCTGAATGGTTGTCAGTCGGCCAGCCTCAACAGGTTGAGGCTCGCGTTGATGTCACGGTCATGGTACGCACCACAATGAGTACACGTCCATTCGCGGACATCTAATTTTTTCTTCTCGCCTTTTACTCCGCAAGTGGAACAGATCTGGGTCGATGCGTACCACTGATCTGCTTTAATCAGTGTTCGTCCGTAGAACTTACACTTGTATTCCAACTGTCGGACGAACTCGTACCAACTGACATCTGCAATCGATTTGGCGACCTTGTGATCCTTCATCATGTCCTTCGATGTCAATGTCTCCACGACGATGACTTGGTTCTCGTCAACGATCCGTCTCGACAGTTTGTGAAGGAAGTCCTGGCGTTGGTTGGCGATCTTTTCGTGTTTCTTTGCCAGAAGTAATTTTGCTTTTTCACGATTCTTGCTTCCGATTTTCTTACGTGAAAGCGCGCGCTGTGCCTTCTTGACCTTCGCTTCGGATTTTCGGAGAAAGCGTGGGTTTTCGATCTTCTCCGAGATCATCGCGTCGTTCGTCATGACGGCGAAGTGTTTTAGGCCGAGATCGATTCCGACCTTGTTCTTGGCTGGGATCCATGGTGCATCGTCCTGTTTGACGAGGATGGAGACAAAGAACTTGCCCGTCCTCGTCATCGAGACCGTCGCCGACTTAATGATTCCCTCGAACGGACGATGTTGGATGAACCGCACGAACCCGACCTTCGGCAGCCGGACCTTGCCGTTCTCGATGCGGATCGTGCCGTGCTGGTTGTTCGTCGTGTAGGAGGCGCGCGACCGCCGTCTCGATTTGAACACCGGGAAGCCGCCCGTCCCGGCGAAGAACTTCGCGAACGCGGTGTCGAGGTTCAGCTTCGCGTTCGCGAGCGCGAGGCTGTCCGCCTCGGCGAGGAACGGGAACAAGGGCTTGTAGGATGCGGGTGTCGCCGGTTTCCGTCTCGTCACGATCCCCGCTTTCGCCTCCTCGCGGATGGCGATGCGGTCCTCGAGCAGCTTGTTGTAGATGAATCGGGCGCAGCCGATCGTCCGGACCAGGAACTCGGCCTGTGCCGGCGTCGGGTGGAGCCGATATTTATAGCCTTTCAGCATGTCCGTCCCTCCTCCCTCCAGAAGATCGTGATGTATCCTCCTCATCCGATACCCGCGGAGGGGGAGGGAGAATCTGACGGAATCACGAACCTTTGTTCGTCACATCTGTCACAGGGGGAGAAGAGTTTTGGACCGGGCGATTCATCTCCCACCTACGCCGGGCTTCGCCCTGAGACGCTTAGAGGAGGGAGAATTCTCGCCTGATTTAGTTAAAGGTGGGGCAGATGGCGGCGCATTTGTGACCGTTCAAGATATGACCCGTTTTTGGAAAGCATTGTTTTCACATCAGCTACTGGACGCCGCATCCACCTCCCTCCTTCTCACACCACACGTGACGGTCAATGACCGCGGCAGGAGTTATGGATACGGACTTTGGATTCAACATCACGCGTCGGGAAACGTCTATAAATATCATGTGATGGGATATGACCCCGGTGTCAGTTTCCATTCGGGTTACTATCCAGAAATCGATACCATCTCGGTTATTTGTTCAAATCAATCAGATGGGGCGTTCGACATGATGAAACAGATTGAAATACAGATTGGAGAGCGGCTCGAATGAACATTCGTAATTATATGGAATCAGACTTTGACTCGATTCAACAACTTAATCGCGATGAAGGTTGGAGCCAATTGGTAGAACGTGACGCGTTGACCCGTGAGGCATGGCGTCAATCAAACGTCACCTATGTGATGGAGTCTGAAAATGGAAAGATTGTCGCTTATTTGCGCGGATTGACTGATACGACAGTCAGTTTGTATGTTTGTGAACTGTTGGTCGCTTCTACATATCGTAGACGTGGTCTTGGCGAACAGTTACTCCAACACGTCCATACATTTTATCCAGACACACGGCTTGAGATGCTCGCAAGTCAAAATTCCCACACATATTACGAGAAATTACGGTTTCGTCCGTTCTACGGTTTTCGGAAAACGATTCACGAATAGGAGGAATGTATATGAAACTTGCTCTCATCACAGGCGCATCGCGTGGTCTCGGCCGTTCCATCGCTCAGGAACTACAAGCTAGAGATTACGAGGTGGTCGGTCTCTCTCGCTCACAGGCGGAAGACGTTACGTATCAGCAACGTTCAGTCGACCTGTCAAACGTCTCGGGGATTGATGCAGTCATTCGGGAGATCACACCGTTTCTAGAGCGGGCTGATTCGATTTTGCTCGTTCAAAATGCAGCATGGATTGAACCGATTCATCGTGTCGGACAATTAGATGGTGAGAAAGTGACCGCTCATGTCCACACCAACCTGCTTGCGCCGATGCTACTAGCGAATGCGGTCCTCGCTTTCGATAAGCCGACTGAGTTGATCCATGTGACCTCCGGCGCTGCAAAGCGTCCGATCTCAGGCTGGAGTGCATATTGTGGCACAAAAGCAGGACTCGATCATTTCACAGAGACGCTCGCACTAGAGCTAGAAGGAACCTCACATCGTGCAGCTCTATTCAATCCAGGTGTGATGGATACGTCGATGCAGGCGGAGATTCGTTCTTCCTCGAAAGAGGCGTTCGCTGACCTTGAACAATTCCGTTCATACGAAACAGAAGGACGACTTCGCTCTCCTGAAACGGTCGCTCGTATATTTGCTGAGCAGTTAATTGACCGTCCTCTAGAAAATGGCAAGACCTATTCGATTTACGACATGATTAAATAATTTACCAGGTCAAAAAAAGAAACACCCTTCTCTAGTCAAACCGTCTACACTACATGCATAGATACGTGAAAGGGTGAATTCTATGAAAACAATCGCTGGAGGATTACTGCTATTTGGACTGTTCAGCCTCACCATGTCGTTCACAATGATTGGAGATACCGCCGTCGTCGGGGCGATGGTGAGTGGTGTTTCAATTTTATGTAGTGTCGGCTTATTATTTGGAGCGACTGAACTCAGTCGGATCCGTCACGACCTGCTCCACGACAAAAAAACGTCTTTCCCATCTGAATGAGGGAAAGACGTTTTTGATTCAATCTTCTTCGTATTCTTCTAATAAATCATCAACATCGTCTTCTTCGAAGTCATCTTCGTCGATAAAGATATCGCGATCGTTCACGACGTGAATCGGACCATTGGCCACATCGATTCGAATCGTCCACGCCCAAGGAATGCGTAATCGGTTATAAACACCTGTCCAGAACTCCATAGACTCTTGCTCATACTGTTCAAATTCTGTCAGAAGTTCTTTAAATGACACGCCTGTTAACTGGAAGTTCGAATCTTGGAGCCGTTGGAGCGCATGATGCTTCGCTTCTAATTCGGCCGCTCGAACCATTTCCTCAGCTGTCGCCATCTCCAGGATCGTCCCGTCTGGTGGGAGAATATCGTATACGTTGAACAATTCGCCTTCTTCTACTTCTACATCGTCAAACTCATAGTCATCGTGCCGCATACTACATTCCTCCTTACGCAATTTGAATCCCCTTTATTGTACCACTCTCTACCCGTTTCCCCTAAAGGTTCGTGCATATATTTCATTTTGCGAGGGAAAAAGTGTTAGAGTGGGGACATCCATAGGAAAAGAGGTTAAGCAGATGAATGAATCATTCCAAGCACTCGTGCTAGACCAACACGAGGAACGCCTTCATGCCGAAGTAAAAGAAGTCAAAGCCGACGTCCTTCCGAAAGAAGAGGACGGAAACGTCTTAGTCGAGGTCCACTATTCCGCATTGAATTATAAAGATGCGCTCGGATTAACGACTTCTGGTAAAATCGTCAATCGCTATCCGTTCATTCCGGGATGCGAATTCGTTGGAACTGTCGTCGAATCAGACCACCTCGACATCAAAGTTGGCGACGAGGTGATCGCCACTGGTTTCGGGATTGGGGAACGGCACTTCGGGGGATTTAGCCAGTATGCGCAAGTGCCGGGGAAATGGCTCATGAAGTTACCGAAAGGAATGAGCATGCGGGATGCGATCGCCATCGGAACACCAGGACTTACCGCCATGCTTTCCATTGATGCACTCGAACATGCTGGTATGCGTCCGGGTGAAGAAGTACTCGTCACAGGCGCGACAGGTGGTGTCGGAAGCTTCGCGATTACGTTGCTTCGTCGTCTCGGCTACCATGTTGTCGCTTCTACTGGTAAAACAGATTCACCATACTTACGCTCACTCGGTGTCGAGACAATCATCGATCGAAGCGAATTAGAAGGACCTGCCCGTCCCCTTGCCAAGCAACGCTTCGATGCCGCTATCGATTCGGTCGGTGGAAATACACTCGCCAACATCTTGAGCCAGATACGATATGAAGGTGCTGTCGCCGCATGCGGTCTCGTCGGAGGCGCCGAGTTGCCGACGAGCGTTTATCCGTTTATCTTACGCGGCGTGAAGCTCATCGGCATCGATTCGGTCATGCAACCCATGGTTCGTCGTACGAACGCATGGGAACGCCTCGAAGAACTCATCGATCCGAAAGTTCTCAACGAGATGATCCATGAGATTCCGTTACACGACGTCCCTCGCCACGCCGAAGCGATGATGCGTGGTGAATTGAGTGGTCGTACCGTCGTCCGCCTTCGCTAAGCACATCAAAAGAGGCTGAGTCACTCACGATTCAGCCTCTTTCCTCTCTATTCTCCATGGTGTGGAATCAGATGGTGAATCCGGCCGGTACGTCTTTCACGACGACGAGTACTCTTCCTTGATCTAACTTTTCTTCGAGGCGCTCTGATTCTTCTTTTGTGAAGCCGAACTCTTGAAAATGGGCTCGCAGTTCGTCTCCTTTTTTGCGGAACACGTTTTTGGCGGCTGTCCCCAAACCGACGTCACTTGCCGAGACGGTATTCGTATCGGCATTGTCCGCGACACGTTTACTCCGGTCATCGTTTTGTTAAACGGCAGGTTCCTGCCCTTTTCGCTTTTTCAATTCTTCTAATAAAATGTTTGATTCATTGAATGGAATCGACTTGCCACCAATTCGTTCGATGTGGTCATGTCCTTTCCCGACGACCACGACACGCTTTCCTTCTAACGCTTGTATGGCCGCATGGCGCAGGGCTTCTTCCCTTGCTTCAAACGTCACATACTTCACATCCGATTGGATTCCTTTTACTAAGTCACGAATGATTTGTTTCGGATCTTCCATGCGGACATCATGTACGGTGACAATCACCTCGTTTGAATAGCGGCTTGCGATTCGTCCCATATCTTGACGTTTCGTGGGATCTCGGTCTCCTGCAGCACTTAACACGACGACAAGGGCACGGTCGTCGTGTTGCAATGTAGACAAACATTTCTCTAGCCCGTCTGGTGTATGCGCATAGTCAATATATATCTCGGCATCCTCTGTAGCTAAACGTTCCAACCGTCCTTTTGGCAAGGTGAGTCCTGGAACATTTGAAACGATGTTCCGTAGCGCCATATCCGAAGTCGACACAAGTCCAATGGCCGCCGCTAAGTTCGCTGCGTTGAACGCCCCCATGAATCGGACGGGCACTTCGAGCTTGAACTCCTTCATACTGACAAGTACCGTCTCTTCACGCCAAATCACTTGGATGTCGGCCTCGATGTCCTCTTTTGTACTATACATAATGGCTTGACGTGTCGGTGCGAACTCAGCCATGACATGACTGGCCGGATCCTCCGCATTTAACACGATCGCCTCACCGTTCGTCACTTCTACCTGTTCAAACAATCGCGCTTTGGCCCGGGCATACTCATCCATCGAACGATGGTAGTCTAAATGATCATGCGTTAAATTCGTAAACGCGCCCGCATGAAAGTGGATTCCCGCTACGCGACCTTCCATCAAGGCATGCGATGATACCTCGAGTACGCAATCCGTGACGCCTGCATCGACCATCTCTGCTAAGATGCGGTGTAAGACGATGGCCTCTGGTGTCGTATTGGCTGTCTCAACCGTTTGATTATGAAAACGCGCGCCAATCGTACTAACGATTCCGGCACGACGTCCTGAAAGACGCAACAAGTCATAAGTCAGTGTCGCCGTCGTAGTTTTTCCATTCGTTCCTGTCACACCGTATATACGCATCCGATGAGAGGGGTGATCATAAAATACACTCGCAACCGCTCCTGCCGTCTGTTTCGTATCGGCAACAACCACATTCGGTACATCGAGATCGAGTGGATATTCTGAGATGACCGCACTCGCACCGTTTGCAACGGCGTCTTCTGCAAACTTATGACCGTCAACCGTATAGCCGCGAATGCAAATAAAGACATTCCCTGAACTGACCTTCCTGGAATCGGTTTCGACTCCGGTCACCCATGGATCAAAAATGTCATCCATCTCATTTTGTAAAATGGCGGATAAACGTTTCGTTCTCATGCTGTGTACGTCCTTTCTCATGGGTGTCGCTAGGTTCATAAAACTTTATCGTCATGTTACTAGATTTTCACGGCAATTGAGATGACAAATATATTACTTCCCGTTTTCAAAGAAAAGCAATCACTTCACAAAAAAACCTAGACGTTTCACTCACGTACTAGGTTCCTCCATTTTGAATGCTAAATTGTGTTTTAGTAGCTCCGCCTCAAGGACAAAAAGGGCATTCGGTCCGATTCCATGCCAACTCGCAACCTCACGGCGTGTATAGGGACACAAGTCATGTAAGGATTCGACTTCTTTAGCAACTAAGGCTCTTTTAGCTGGCGCAGCTAATTTCGGTAAGGCAATCATCCGATCTCCGCCTTCCGTTTTCTAAGTCGTTCGTTGATGGGAAGACAGGCGAGCACTTGCTCGATTCGAAACGTTCGTCTCGCTTGTTTATTCAAATCCCATGCCACAACGTATTCCCCTTGCACTTTAATCAGTTTGATCCGCCGCTCTGAAAATGTCCCATGTCGATCGACATACACCATTTCTGTGACTTGTCCCGAACGCATCCATCGTAACAATTCTTCTCTCATCCTGTTTTCCCTCCTTTATCTTCATTATACAGAACATTTGTTCCCACCTCTATTGATAAGCTGTTCGCTGATTCAAATTTCGATTATGATGAAGGAAATCAAATGGGGGAGGAAAAAACCGATGACTTATGTATTATTACTAATCTTGGCTGCCTTTTTATTCGGGGCAATGATTTTCGCTGCACTCGCGTTACCAAACCTTCGCAACATTTTATTCAATCGTGGCAGTTTGTTTAATCAACAGAGTGAGACCGTCACTTGTCCGAAGTGTAAAACATTATCCAAACGCGCGCCGGGAGACGCACAAACTTGTCCGAATTGTTATCACACGTTTTGAATCGTTGAGGGGCATGCATATTCGACCACTGTTCTTCATATTCCTTAGAAAGAGGACAAATCAGATTCCAATACTTCTAAAATCCCTTCTGCATAAGGTTTCGTTGTCATCTCCGGATACATCTGTTTTGCCTGTTCGGTCGCATTGCCCACTAAATAGCCTTTTCCTACATGCGTTAACATCCCAAGGTCATTCCCACTGTCGCCGAACGCATATGTTTCATTGCGTAAGAAGGAAGCAGTGGTGCATACATATCGAACACTGGATTCTTTTCCGGCATGGATTGGATAAAAATCAATATCCCATGCATCCATCGGATCACCCGCTTGCGGATTGCATTGGCTGATGTTGACAGCAATCCCTTCTTGATCAGCTAGCATGCGAAGCATTTCGCTCCAAGATCCGATTTGGTCACGGATGTAATAGCTACGAATCCAAGGACTCGTCCCAAAACCCGGTTGCGCTTCTAGTTCAATCCGCATCTGGTCAATCTGTGACGCAACACGCTCCACACGAGATGTAAAATCACTCGGGAATAACGCTTGATAGGGTTCTTCTAAAGAAAACGTCCCGTCTACGTCAATATGATACAATTCCGTACCTAAACTTGAAGCGATACGGTGAGGCCAAAAGCGAAAGTTTGCATGTTCAACTTTTTCACGTAACGATTTAAGTGAACTACCTGTCACCCACATCGTTGATAATTTATGAGAATATCGTTCCAAAAAATCTTCGAGCCGACGAACAGATACCAATTGTTCCGGTGTACGTGCATGAGGAAAGTAGGTCTCATCAAAATCAAAACATATGAGGATGTGTCCCTCATTCGTAAATCGCTTCATGGTATCGTCTCCTTATCGTCTTCTCTTCCTCCTATAGTACAATGAAACAAAGGAGGCATCTTATGATTTCACGATTCTCTCGAGCTTATTGCCAAATGAGTAGTTTGTTTACTGGATTTTTCATTGTATTTGCTTTTCTTTTTGGCATTCGTACATACTTCTTTTGGGCGACAATGAGCTCTCCCTTAACTGCGATTGGCTTGATGCTGATGACGGCGATTGGACTAAGTTTCATCACGTACCAGCTTTCAGAGAAATTAAGATTATTCATTTATTCGAAGCTTCCGTCTCAAACCGGAACATGTTCAATAAATCGTCATACAAAATAGGCATCCATTTTTCGATTTTATACGTTAGATCAACACAAGGGACATCCCTTCAGCGCAAAGGAATATGTTATGACTGACTTAGAGTTGTATGAGCGAGTCAGGCAAAAGGACAAAGAAGCGCTCGAAACATTGTATGATCGATACGAACGCATTTTATACGCATTCGTCCTACAACTGACAAAAGATCGTGATTTGGCTGAAGAAGCCATGCAAGAAGTATTCATCAAACTTTGGCGTGGCGGTGGAATCTATGATGAGTCAAAAGGAAAGTTTCGTTCTTGGTTCTTCACGATGAGTCGGCACGTAGCCATCGACTTAATTCGGAAGCGTAAACCGGATCTACAACTAGACGAATCTTACGCTAAGGCCATCCCTTCCGACTCACCGTCCGTCGAGAAAGAAGTCGAGTGGCATGATGGGCACGCTACATCGTTTCAAGCAAAGTCGGCATGAGGTCGAAACGTTCGGGTTGTGGGACACGACACTCACACAACGTGGTTTCTAGGGCGCGATTGGCTACTTCATTTCCGCACTCATCGATGATACAGAGATTTCAACAAACGATCGTGTTTCCCTTGAGACGCAACGACTTGTCACGAACGTATTCTCATAAAAAGAGGAGTATCTGTGGTTTTTATTATGGTTATGGTCATCGTTGTCACTGCAATCGGTTCTGATACAATCATCAAGATGAAGAAAGCTAGTGTCGAAGAACGACGATTGAAGATCGAAGAAGAAAAACTCGCGATCCAACGGCTTGAGCTCGAGATGAAGCGCGAACAAGAGAAACTCGACCATCATGGATTTTAATCAAAAGCGGTCACCCTCCAAAATGAGGGCGACCGCTTTGCCATTACAGAAGACGATTTGAAATCGGCAGTTGTTGTCTTCGTTCCGCAAGCGTCGACCACGTCACGGCCGTCATGATACAACCGGCACCGATAAAGAAGTTAAGATAGAGCGTTTCGTTCAAAACGAGCCACCCGAGTGTCCCGCCAACCAAGGGTTGAAAGAAGAAAAAGAGTGACCCGACACTCGCATCCATTAACTCGAGTCCTTTGTTCCAGAAGAAAAACGCTCCTGCCGTCGATACGACACCGATATAGAGAACACTAAGCCAAAGGACGCCATTTAACTTTGGCCAACCTGCTTGCATGACCTCTATACTCATCAAAGGCGTCATCAATAACCAGGCGACTCCAATCGCAAATGTCGTGAGCGTCAAGGTCGACAACGTCTGTGTGCCGATTTTTACATAAATCGACATGAGCGCCCACGTCACGGCAGCTAGAATAAGTATGAAACTGCCTACTCGATACGTCCCTTCCCCTTCCCAACCGACGACGATGAGAACACCGACCGTTGCCAATCCAAGTGCTCCAATCTTGACAGGAGTCAGTCGTTCCTTCAATAGGATTCGGGCAAATAGCACCATGAAAGCTGGCGTCGCTGCGGTCACAAGGGACCCGGTATGTGCATCCGATAGCTTCGTTCCGATAAATTGAAACGAAATCGAGGCAACGTATCCGATGACACCGACAAGTCCGATCCATTTCCAATCTGCCCTTCGAATCGATTCTCGTCCAAACCGAAACCAAACGACGAATAAGACCATAAATGCAACAGCGTATCGTAACCAGACGAACGTGAACGGTTCAATATATGCGAGTGCATATTTACTGACCACATACATTCCTCCCCATATACTCGCCGCAAGGGTCAAACTGAGTGCCCCTAGCCATTCTTTCCTCATTTTCTCGCCTCCTCAATGGCGACTATATACGACGCCTTCGCTTCGATTTCCTCTATTTTCATTGTCAGGTAGATGAAAAACGCTTACAATCAAGATATAGATTGAATGAAAGGAGGGAGAAAGGTGAAATTTGTCGGACGTACGCATTGGACAACTGAACATTTGTACATTTTGCGTGCGATTTTTCACGATGTCGCTTAATAAAGGGACCCGTCTGTCCTTTTTTAGACATTGCTGAATATACGACAAAGCGCCTCTCTCTTTCTAAACCGAGCGCTTCTTTGCGCTCGGTTTTTTTGATAGGCCCTAACCTTAGGAGGAACCTATTATGTTGATCGATCTTCAACACATTCAAAAACAATACGGTGGGCACGCTGTTCTCACAGATGCTAATTTATTTATGAACGAAAATGAACGAGTCGGGCTCGTTGGTCGAAACGGCAGTGGCAAAACGACGCTATTGCGCATCATTGTCGGCTCCGAAGAACATGACGATGGAACGATTTACCGTCGACAAAGACTTTCCATCGGTTATTTGGTCCAGCTTCCCGACTATCCCGGACGAAGTGGTCGTGAGGTTCTGTACACTGCTTTTGAGGAATTGATTCATCTAAGCGAAAAGATGGCTCATCTCGAGCAAGAAATGGCGACGTCCAAACAACTAGAACGTCTTCTCGAATCATACGGTGCTATCCAAGAACAATTCGAACATGCGGGTGGATATGTCTACGAGTCAAAAATCAGCGCAATAATTGATGGACTCAAATTGACCTCATTCGTGGACCAACCGTTTGATACGCTAAGCGGTGGCGAGCGCACAAAAATCGGTCTCGCCTTGGCGCTTCTTCAGGAACCAGAGCTACTCATTTTGGACGAACCGACGAACCATCTAGATTTAGAAGCGATGACATGGCTCGAATCCTATTTACAGGATTATGCTTCAGCGCTCCTCATCGTCTCCCATGACCGGGTCTTCTTAGATGCGGTCGCCACGCGAATCGTCGAGTGTGAGGATGGAGAATTGACGAGTTATCCTGGGAATTATACGGACTTCGTTGCCCAAAAAGAAAAACAGTTGCTTGACCAGTTTCACGCTTACACGGAGCAACAGAAGAAAATCAAAAAAATGAAAGAAACGATTCGACAGTTGCGGCAGTGGGCCAACGAGGGCAATCCGCCGAATGAAAAGTTCTATCGTCGCGCCAAATCGATGGAAAGGGCTCTCGAACGAATTGAACGAATCAAACGACCACAACTCGAAGCCGAGCAACCGAATATCCAGTTCACGACGAACGGGCGAACCGGGCGTGACGTCTTCGAAGTGAGTGACGTGACACTCACGTATGATCGTCCTCTATTTGAAAACGTGCACTTCTATACAGGTCACGGGGAACGCGTCACCATCGTCGGACCGAACGGGAGTGGAAAATCTTCGCTTTTGAAAATGTTACTCGGTGAAGTTATCCCTCAAGCTGGAACCGTAAGGCGAGCCGATCAAGCCAAAATTGGATATCTGTCGCAACACATCACGTTCGATGAGTCACATCGCTTAATCGAGGCGTTTCGGGACCGGATCGCAGTCGATGAAGGCAAAGCGAGGCACCTTCTCGCTCAGTTTCTATTTTACGGCGCGAGTGTGTTTAAGCCTGTCTCAAATTTGAGCGGCGGGGAGAAGATGCGACTCATGCTTGCCATCCTCGTCCATGAAGAAATCAATGTCCTCGTCCTAGACGAGCCGACGAACCATTTGGATATCGAATCGAGAGAGGCACTTGAAGATGCGCTCGAACGTTTCCCTGGAACAGTCGTTACGGTTTCTCATGACCGCTACTTCTTAAATAAGCTGTTCCCCATCACGTATTGGCTCGACGGGACGATGACGCGTTTCGAAGGTAACGTCGCCTATGCTCTCGACAAGCGTGGACAGGCATCGAAAGATGAACCTGTAACGGAGCGCGTCAAACGATCAAAATCGCTGAAGCAGACGAAAGTCGCTCCATCTACGGTTGATGAGGAAGCTCACCTAACCCAATTAGAGACAGAACATCAGGCGCTACTCCAACGGATGAATGAATTGGATGACCTTGATGAATTGATGGTGCTACAACGACAAGTTGATGCGTTGCAGGAAGAAATCGATGATGTGATGACACGTTTGCTCGAAACTTTGTAACCTATAAAGTGAAGCGGCACCCGATCAAGGGCGCCGCTTCTTTTGCTCGAATCGAATCTGTATGAGATAGCCGATGACCGCGATAGCCATCAACCCAATTGGGAGTATGCGGTAAAGACCTTCCATCGTTCCCGTTGTCAAAAGAATCACTCCACTAAAGAACGTTCCGAACCAATATAGCTTTGGCATATGATCCCTCCATCGGTTGCATTCACTCAATAGGATACCACAAGAAAAGCGCCCTCACTCGGCGCTTTTCTTGATTCTCTAGTCCCCGGACTTTCATCCAACCAAGCCCTTGCTCGATTGACCGTCCCATCCATGATTTGGTTCGACTAGAGATGTCCAAGCCAACGTGACGCATCATTCCAATCCGTTCATCGTCCATTGGTTCACCAATTGTTTTTCATTCGAAAACATGAAATCGAATAGGTGACTCATAGACATTTTGATCGAATGGGCACGAGAGGACTTGGCACCTATGATGTCCACTTCTGACGCGGATCATGTGGAATTCCGTATACAAACAGTCTGTCTGGTATGCTTGCTCCGATAGCAAGCAGAGGCCGACGTATCATCGTTTGGAATACACGATTCACGTTCATATGGACTTTTCCCATCCCTTTCATCCATAAGCGACAGGTGACGAAAGTGCCTCCCCGTTCCCCGACTCATTTCAGAAAGTGAATGGTTACATGTATACAATATCCGTTTTAAGTGAGATTCAATCCTCGTTCACGATTTCTCCATAATCCAATTCATACATAATGCGTCAGCGCATAAGCGACCCCGTCCTCTTCTACATCCTTTGTAATATGCGTGCTCAAATCTTTTAACGGATCCACAGCATTCCCCATCGCAATCCTCGTTTCTGCCACTTCGAACATCGACACATCATTCAGATTATCTCCGATGGCGACGACATCACCTATTGGAATCTGATAATGCTCAGCTAGCTGTTTCAATGCTGCGCCTTTACTCGCATGAGGATGTCCGATTTCAATTTTCGTCCACCCCGCTGTCGTAATCAAAATATCGTTCCGCGGTTCATAGATTTTACGCAAGCGATGTAGCTTACGGCGATCGAACGAATAAACAAATACTTTGTACACTTCATCTCGTGCAAAGTCGATGTCTGCCATCGAATCCATATACGTCAGACCGAATTGCTCATTTTGAATTTCAATCTCACGTTCCGCCCACTCGCGAGTGAACGATTGATCGTGTGGCAACACCTCATCGAGTTCCCGTTTCAATAAATCACTCCCTGAGCGGAGCACTTTCACTCCAGCATTCGTATAAAATTCGACGTACGCATCATCTGCTTTCGCGATTTCCCATAGCTCGTCTACAACCGTTTGATCCATCGCATGATAGTAAATTCGCTCGTTCTCATAAAACCCGATTGCTCCGTTACCTGACAAAATCGGACAGACGAGGTCACTTCGCTTCAACAGCTCCTCGATATCATGAATCGAACGTCCTGAACAAATCGCAACGATATCACCCTGTTCTTGTCGACGACGAATCGCTTCCTGGTTTGCCTTTGTGATCACGCCCGTGCGCGATAACAGCGTCCCGTCTAAATCAATCGCAATCAATTTCATATCGTTCCCTCCTCTTGGTTCTTTTCCCGATTCAACTGTGTAAAACACGATGAAGGGAATACCAATGTGCATGATTGTCTACCTGCCCTCGTTGTTTGTTGACTTCCTTATGTCCGATTGCTACGATTTTGACAACGTATAAGCTTTAAAGGGGGGAAATATGGGGAAATGAACGATTTCACACGTGCTTACGCACAACAACTAGACAAACAAGACCCGCTCGCATCATATCGGGAAGAATTTTATTTACCGGAAGACGGGATTTATATGGATGGGAATTCCCTCGGCCTCTTATCGAAACGAGCCGAGCGTACGCTCCTTGAATCGCTCGCGGACTGGAAAGAGCTCGGGATCGATGGCTGGATGTCAGGTCGCCATCCTTGGTTCAACTTGTCCGAAGAGCTGGCTGCACTGAACGCGCCGCTCATCGGTGGAAAGTCGGATGAAGTGATGGTCACCGGTTCGACGACCGTGAACTTGCATCAACTCGTCGCTTCGTTTTTCAAACCAGAAGGCAAACGAACGAAGATTTTGGCAGACGCCCTCACGTTCCCGTCTGACATTTACGCCTTGAAGAGTCAGCTCGAATTGCGTGGACTCGACCCATCAGAGCACCTCGTTCAAGTCGACAGTCCGGATGGGCGCTTCTTAGTAGAAGATGATTTGATTGCCGCGATGACTGACGAAATCGCCCTCATCGTATTGCCGACCGTCCTCTATCGGAGTGGTCAGATTTTAGATATGCCTCGTCTAACGAAGGCGGCACACGAGCGTGGAATTTTGATCGGCTTCGACGCCTGTCACTCCGTCGGCGCCATCCCTCATGACTTCCACGACTGGGGTGTCGACTTCGCATACTGGTGCAACTATAAACATTTGAACGGGGGTCCCGGAACGGTCGGCGGCTTATTCGTTCATGAACGTCACTTCGGCACGACACCTGGACTCGCCGGTTGGTTCGGTTCGCGCAAAGATAAGCAATTCGATATGGATCATACGATGACACCGGCCGAACATGCCGGTGCGTTCCAAATCGGAACACCACACGTTATGAGCCTCGCTCCTCAACTTGGCGCGCTTGAGATGTTCAACGAGGTCGGGATGGAAGCGATTCGTCAAAAATCACTCGCGCTCACGACGTATATGATGGATTTGATCGAAGAGATGCTCGCACCTCACGGATTCTTCATCGGTAGCCCGACGGATACACGACAGCGCGGCGCTCATTTGAGCCTCGAGCATCCGGAAGCGGCACGCATCTGTAAAGCGTTGAAGAAACATCACATCATCCCTGACTTCCGCGCACCGAATATCATCCGTCTCGCACCGGTCGCACTATATAATACGTTTTCCGACGTATATGACGTGATCGTGACGTTGAAGAAAATCATGGACGACAAAGAGTACGAGGCGTTCGAGAACGTCCGCGAAGTGGTCGCATAAGGGGGAACTGTCATGAGTGAACGCACGGAACATAAAGTAGAAAAATCGATTCAAACGGATTTCTCAAAAGACATGTCGTACGGGGACTATCTCCAGCTCGACCCGATTTTATCGAGTCAGCATCGCCTTTCCGACCATCACGATGAGATGCTGTTCATCATCATCCACCAGACGAGCGAGTTGTGGATGAAGCTCATCTTGCATGAATTGACAGCAGCCACGACGGCCATCACGAACGGGGAGCTCGAGCGTTCGTTCAAGATGCTCGCCCGCGTCTCGAAGATTCAGCAGCAACTCATCCAGTCATGGGGCGTTCTCGCGACGTTGACGCCGGCCGAGTATTTAGAGTTCCGAGATCAACTCGGCTCTTCCTCCGGTTTTCAGTCTTACCAGAACCGACAAATCGAATTCGCACTCGGCTTCAAAAACGCACGGACGCTCAGTGTTTACGCGCACGATAAAAAACTGTATCCATTGCTCGAAAGCTCGCTACAAGCTCCTAGTATTTACGATGTGACCGTCCGCGAAATGCATCGTCGGGGTCTATCGATTGATGCGAGTGTGCTCGAACGTGATGTCACCCAGGACTGGGAATGGAATGAGAGTGTCGAGAAGGCGTGGGGCGAGGTCTATCGAGACGTCGACACGTATTGGGACTTATATGAGCTCGGTGAAAAGCTACTCGATATCGGGAGCCAGCAACAGATGTGGCGCTTTAACCATATGAGCACCGTGGAACGCATTATCGGACAGAAGATGGGGACAGGTGGTTCGTCTGGCGTGAACTACTTGCGTCGCGTACTCGATCATCGCTTCTTCCCAGAACTGTGGACGGTCCGGACATCACTATAAGAGGAGCTGAATGCAATGACTTGGATTGATGTATCACAGCCACTCCATGCCGATGTTGCGACATGGCCGGGAGATACAACATTTTCGTATGAAATCGCGTGGTCGATGGCAGAGAGTGGTTCGGTCAATGTCGGGAAGATGACATTGAGTTTACATCTCGGGACCCACATCGATGCACCGTTCCACTTTGACGACCATGGGAAACGCGTGATTGACCTCGATCCGTCCGTATATATCGGACCAGCCCGTGTGATTCATCTACCGCATAAGGCAAAGATTGAAGCATCTGATTTGGATGGTCACGATTTGACTGGGGTGGAACGCCTCATCTTAAAAACGGATGGTTGGCCTGATAAGAGCCTCTTCCCAGAAACAATCCCTGAACTGACACCCTCTCTTGCCGATCGTCTCGGGGAACTCGGAATCTTCTTGATTGGACTCGACTTACCGTCCGTTGATGCGATTGACAGTAAAGAGATGGATGCCCATCACGCATTAGCACAAAATGGTGTGCATATCTTAGAAGGACTCGTTTTAGACAATATCTTACCGGGAGATTACGATTTGAATGCCGTCCCGCTCCCAATCGTCGAAGGGGATGGAAGTCCCGTTCGTGCATTGCTTCGTCCTATATTGTAAAGAGATAGCCGGAATCGGCTGTCTCTTTTTTGATTAGACAGGGATAGTCCGATGTTTGGCGAAATGATGAGAAATTCTATTTGAAGAGAGGACATTCGATGTAGATTCTATTATTACCTGGCGGTGATGGAAAAAGACTATGACCACTTCCGAACAATTCGAATGCTAAACAATTCATTCGTTTATTTCCTAACAGAAATGGAACGATACAATCAATGCTTGAAAGAGTTTACAGTCAACTAAAAACACAAGATTTAGACACTAACACTTTCATGATCACAAATGTTCAGCAAAAGGATTGTGTCATTCATCAAGTTGGTACAGATACTAATATCATTTCCGAACCAACTCGTCCTGATACATTTCCCTCTATCGTTCTCGGGGCAAGCTATTTAACTAAATCAGACGAGAATTCTCCCTCCTCTAAGCGTCTCGGGGCGTAGCCCGGTGTAGGTGAGAGATGAATCTCCCGGTCCAAACGTCTTTTCCCCTTGTGACAGATATGACGAACAAAAGTTCGTCATTCCGTCAGATTCTCCCTCCTCCTCCGCGGGTATCGGATGAGGAGGACACATCACGATCTTCTGAAGGGAGGAGGGACATGCTGAAAGGTTACACACATACAGGATCCACCCGACGCCTGCACAGGCCGAGTTCCTCATCAAGACGATCCAGCTGCGCCCGGTGCATCTACAACAAACCAGTTCACCCAACATCGTCCGTTCGAGGGTGTCATCCGGTCGGCGACGGTGTCGATGACGAGGACAGGCAAGTTCTTTGTCTCCCTCCTCGTCGAACAGGACGATGAACCATGGATCCCAGTCGAGAACAAGGTCGGGATCGATCTCGGTCTAAAACACTTCGCCGTCATGACGAACGATGCGATGGTCTCGAAGAAGATCGAAAACCCACGTTTCCTCCGACAATCCGAAGCGAAGGTCAAGAAGGCACAGCGGGCGCTGTCGCGAAAGAAAATCGGGAGCAAGAATCGTGAAAAAGCCAAGTTACTTTTGGCCAAGAAACACGAAAAGATTGCCAACCAACGCCAGGACTTCCTTCACAAACTGTCGAGACGGATCGTTGACGAGAACCAAGTCATCGTCGTGGAGACATTGAAGTCGAAGGACATGATGCAAAACCACAAGGTCGCCAAATCGATTGCAGATGTCAGTTGGTACGAGTTCGTCCGTCAACTCGAGTACAAATCAAACTTCTACGGACGGACGCTCATCAAGGCGGATCAATGGTTCGCATCGAGTCAAATCTGTTCTTCTTGCAGCGTAAAAGGCGAGAAGAAGACGATGGATGTCCGTGAATGGACGTGTGCCTGTGGCGCGCATCATGACCGTGACATCAACGCGAGCCTCAACCTGTTGATGTTGGCCGACTGACAACCATTCAGGGCAGGGACTGCCCGACGAGCTTGGTCCATAACCGTGGCTGGTAAGAGCATGGTTTTCCCAAGAAGCTCCCACTTCAAGTTGTGAAGCAAATAAGTGGCGAGTAGTTCACAACATATGAACAACGATACACAATTTCTCAATTTCCCATATAAATAAAAATTACCTCACGAGCTCTACCCGAAATCAAGGCATCGTGAGGTTTCTACTTACTTATTTGATTAATTCGAGTTCAACTGGAATGTTTTCCTCTACTGTTTCACCTTTCAGGTGGTTGATTGCCGCTTCTACGCCCAATTTACCAATCTCAACGGGCTTTTGCGCAACCGTCGCTGCCATCTTCCCGTCTTCGACTGCTTTGACCGCATCATCTGTCGCATCGAATCCAATGACTTTGACATCACTCATACCTGCCGCTTCGAGCGCTTGAACGGCACCGAGCGCCATCTCGTCGTTATGCGCGAATACAGCGACGATGTCTTTATTGTCCTGTAAGATGTTCTCCATGACCGTCAATCCTTCTGCACGGTCAAAGTTCGCAGATTGTTTTGCCACGACTTCTAATTTCCCATCGATTGCTTCGTTGAATCCTTGTCCGCGATCACGTGTCGCCGATGCTCCTGGAATCCCCTCAAGCTCGACGACTTTTTGCCCTTCACCTACGAGTTCGACCATGTAATCACCTGCCAATTGCCCACCACCAACATTATCTGATGCCACGTGTGCGACGACGTCCCCTGTTTCAGCGTTACGGTCTACCGTGATAACTGGAATACCCGCATCGTTTGCTGCCTGTACTGCCGCACCAACCGCTTCTGAATCCGTTGGGTTGATGAGAATTAAATCCATTCCTTTTTGAATCATGTCTTCGACGTCATTCACTTGCTTCGCGGCATCGTTTTGTGCGTCCGCTACCGTCAACGTCGCATCCATTTCTTTCGCCTGTTCTTCCGCGCCTTCTTTCAATGCGACGAAGAACGGGTTGTTCAATGTCGAGATGGATAAACCGATTTTATAATCCCCATCTTTCGTTTCCGTCTCTGACGTTGACCCCGGTTGTTCAGTCGAGCAAGCTGCCATCAGTACCATAGTCAGTGCAAGTAGCCAAGCTGTCCATTTTTTCATGTTCCGTTTTCCCCTTTCGCATGTTACGCGTTTTGTCGACGATCAAGCAATACTGCAAACAATATAACTGCACCTTTTACGACGAGTTGGAAGAATGATGATACGCCGAGAAGGTTCAATCCGTTGTTGAGCGTTCCGATGATCAGCGCCCCAATCAACGTCCCGACAATCCAACCGCGACCACCCGCAAGGCTCGTTCCCCCGAGAACGACCGCTGCGATGGCATCGAGTTCATACGACGTTCCTGCTGTAGGTTGTGCGGAATTGAGACGTGACGTCAAGATGATGCCAGCGAGTGCTGCAAGCATACCGGATAGCGAATAAATCATGATTTTGACTTTATTGACGCCAATCCCCATCAATTTAGCCGCTTCTTCATTCCCACCAATCGCGTACGTATGACGACCAAATGTCGTCTTCTTCAAGATGAAGTAAAGGACACCGAACGCGAGTAACATCGTCAATGCCGGTACTGGAATGATCCAAAAGTAGCCGCGTCCGAGCATCTCGAACCAACCGGAATTCCCGAGACCTGTAATCGGTCTTCCGTCCGTATAGACGAGCGTCAAGCCTCGATAAATGGTCATCGTAGCCAATGTTGCGATGAACGGTGCCACTTTTCCGTACGTGATGACCGCCCCGTTGAACGCTCCGAGAACGGCACCTGCAATCAAGCCGAGTGCAACGGCCATAACCGCATGTTGACCGTCCACCATCATGCCTGCCACTAGTGCAGAAGCGAGCGCCAAAATCGAACCGACCGATAAATCGATGCCTCCTGTCAAGATGACAAACGTCATCCCGAAGGCAATCAAGGCATTGATCGACACTTGGCGCAGTACGTTAAAGATATTATTTAATGATAAAAATCCTGGTTCGAGCGCCGTCACGACGACGACGATGACGAGTAGACCAAACAGCGGTCCTAGTTTTTGCCCCCATCCGAGTCGACCCGGGCGCTTCAGTCCGGTCTTTGCTTTCAATTCCATATCATTGCCCTCCTGTCGCATACG
Source organism: Caryophanales bacterium (assembly GCA_902362975.1). Lineage (GTDB taxonomy): Bacteria > Bacillota > Bacilli > Exiguobacteriales > Exiguobacteriaceae > Exiguobacterium. Next base: position 56,953 of record CABIYO010000007.1, on the reverse strand, counting down.
TCATTACTTTTTCTTGTGTCGCCTCTTCTTTCGTGAGCGTCCCGGTCACCACACCTTCTCTCATGACGACGATTCGATCGCTCATCCCGAGTACTTCCGGTAAATCAGAAGAGACCATGATGATAGCGACACCTGATTCCGCGAGATTGCTCATAATGTTGTAAATCTCTTTCTTGGCACCGACGTCGACGCCTCGGGTCGGCTCATCCAAAATCAAGACGTCCGGTTCGACACCTAACCATTTACCGAGCACAATCTTCTGTTGATTCCCACCAGACAGCGACTTCACTTTTTGTTCCATCGAATGATGTTTGACCCGCAATTTTTGTAAGTATGTCTCGGCGAACGTCTCCTCCTGTTTCTTCGAGATGACAGATCCTTTTGCTCGTTTATCGAGTGTCGGGAGCGACAAGTTTTCTCTTAGCGAGAAATCGAGGAGTAATCCCTCTCCTTTTCGGTCCTCTGTCAAAAACGCGATACCGTGCTTGATGGCGTCGGCTGGTGTCTTGATTCGAATCGGTTTCCCATTCAGTTTAATGACTCCCCCTTTGTGGGTGTCTGCTCCGAATAGCGCACGCATCACCTCGGTACGCCCCGCTCCCATCAATCCAGAAAACCCAACGATTTCTCCGGCACGAACGTTAAACGATACGTTGTGGAACCGGTTACCTATTAAATCATCCACTTCGAGCACGACGTCCCCAGGTGTAGCGGTACGTGTCGGATAGCGTTCTCCAATCTCGCGACCGACCATATCGCGCACCGTTTCCTCAAATGAAGTATCCCGAATCATGCGAGTCGAAATGGATTGTCCATCCCGAAGTACCGTGATTCGGTCGCATAAGTCAAAAATCTCTTCCATGCGGTGTGAGATATAGATGATGGACACGCCTTGATCTCGTAAGGCACGTGACACGGCGAAGAGCGCCTGGATTTCACGATCTGTCAAGGCGGCCGTCGGTTCATCCATGACGATGACCTTCGCATCTGTCATGAGCGCCTTGGCAATCTCAATCATCTGTTGTTGACCGACCGATAAGTTGCGTGCCACTTCATCGACATCCATGAACACGTTCAATTCAGCCAAGTATTCTCGAGCACGTCTTGTCATCTCCTGATGTTTGACCATCCCGAACGGTCCTGTCAGCTCTCGACCCAAAAATAAGTTTTCTGTCACCGTCATCTCCGGCAAGATATTGAGCTCCTGATGGATGAAGGCGATGCCTTCTTGCTCCGCTTCTTTTGGGTGCTTAAATTGACGTTTCGCGCCGTCGATGAGAATTTCGCCTTCATCTTGCGCATGCAGACCGGTCATCACCTTCATCAATGTCGACTTTCCGGCCCCGTTCTCGCCCATAAGGGCATGAATCTCTCCAGGCAACAGTTCGAAATCGACCCCTTTCAAGACGGAAACTGGTCCGAACGACTTATGGATGCCTTTCAACTGGATATGCATCGAATCCCCCCTTAAAAAATGACCCCGGCGTGTAAGATGACGTTGGCGTAAGGTGTCGCTTCCCCAGTTCGAATGACCACTTTCGCTTTTGCGACCTCTCGTTTAAAGTCTTCATGCGAACACATGTCGATGCTCGTGTATCGTTCTTTCAGTGAATCCGCAATCGTCGGGTTGTGTGTGAGGATTTCCTCGGCAATCGTGATGCGCTCTACGACCAAATCCGATTCGACGACATCGAGCACCTCAAGAAAGGAAGGTTCCCCGATGCGGAGACTAAGATCGACCCGTTTTACCCCGTCTGGGATCGGTAGTCCACAATCGGCGATGACGACGCGATCCGTATGCCCGAGGTCGGCAAAGATTTTTGCTAAATGACTATTCAAAATTCCTTGTTTTTTCATCACACGCGCTCCAATCGTTGTTGTACATTTTGCCGTGTCGGCATACCACCTTGTGCACCGAAGCCTTCCACACTCATGCCAGATGCGACTACAGCAAACCGTACGGCCGTCTCCAAATCATCTTGTTCGATGAGGGAAACAGCGAGTGCACCGTTGAACGTGTCACCAGCTCCTGTTGTGTCGACGACGTTTGCTCGGATGGCTGGCACATGACGGACGTCTCGTCCGTCATGGAATCGAACGCCATGGACGCCTTCCGTGACGAGTAACTTGTTCGGATAACGTTTGAGAACATCATCTACGGACATTCCGTTGAATAAGTCACGGCATTCATGTTCGTTCGGCGTTAAATACGTGACGTCTTCAATCACTTCTGGTGGAAGCGGTTGAGACGGTGCCGGATTGAGTAGCACTGGAATCCCTTTCTCTTTACAGTAAGCGGTCACTTGTTTTACCGTCTCGATTGGAATTTCAAGTTGCAGGAGCACGAACGCCTGGTCGTCGAGAAGATGTTCAAGTTCCTCCTCCGTGAAAACGACTCGTTTGTTCGCCGATTGGACGACGACGATCGAATTATCCCCTTCTGCTAATACGATATGGGCCGTACCCGTCACTTCCTCCTGTATAATCTGAACATGCGTGACATCGACATCGTGTCGTTTGAAGTTTTCCACAACCTGTTGCCCGAACGGATCACTTCCTACGCAACCGACCATCTGAACAGTGCCGCCTAACTTGGAAGCAGCGATCGCTTGATTCGCACCTTTTCCCCCTGGAACGGTGCGGAACGACTCACCGATTACCGTTTCTCCTGCTTGTGGTCGTTTGTCGGATGTGACGACAAGATCCATCGATATACTGCCAATGACAACAATGCGCTTCATTCTTTATCTCTCCTTCCGCTTTGTCGTGTGTCTTTCAAGTAACGTGACCGGTAATAACATCTCTTTCGGTCGCGTGTCTTTTTTCTCAATCAAATCGAGCAATCGTTCTGTCGCCACTCGCCCCATCTCATAGATCGGCTGGACGATGGTCGTCAGTGGCGGAGACGTCATCTCGCCTAATTCAATCCCGTCATATCCGATGACCTGTAACTCTTCTGGGACACGAATGTCTCGACGGACTGCTTCCTGTAATACGGCGGCTGCAATCACATCGTTCGCTGCGAAAATGCCATCGAATGGCCAAGCATGGTCGAACAGCTCTTGGGAAGCTTTCAATGCGTCTTTAAACGCGAACGTGGACTCGGTCATCCCGACGAGCTTATCTCCCGCTACTCCGACAAATCCTTCGGTTCGACGTTTGACCGTTTTGAGATGATCCGGTCCGGCAATGTGTGCCAGTCGTGTCGCACCATGTTGTAATAGCGTGTCGGCAGCCAACTTTCCACCCTCATATCCATCTGATACAACGGCGTCGATTCCCGCTTTTACGATTCGGTCTAGTGCGACCATCGGTAAATCCAACGTCTCATAATTCGGATTGTGCGAATGATTTGTTGTAATAATCAGGCCATCGACGTGCATCGTTTGCAAAGCCACTAAATACGTCTGTTCTTTTTCAAGTTGTTCATCCGTGTTACATAAGACGACTTGATACCCGTGTTGATTGGCGACATCCTCAATCGCACGAGCCAACTGTGGAAAGAACGGGTTCGTGATATCTGGCATGATCAGTCCAATCAAATTCGACGATTTTTTATAGAGCGAACGAGCAACTCGGTTCGGCGCGTAATTCAGTTCCGCAATCGCCTTTTCGACCGCTTCTTTCGCCTCTTCGCTCACATATCCGCTTTTATTCATAACGCGTGATACGGTCGCCACTGAGACGTTCGCATGGTTTGCTACTTGTTTGATGGTCGCCATTTGACATCCTCCGTTCTGGAAACGCTTACAAAACTATCTTAATGTGTAACCGGTTACATATCAAGAGATTTTTATGATTTCATGAAAAAACACATTGAAATCGTGCTTCAATGTGTAGAGAACGTGGGATTTAATTGAACATAGACGAGGCATTCTACCGTTCGTCCGTCGAGTCGGGTCAATTCTTGTGTTTTCGTGAACGCATAAGTGAACCCACACTTCTCAACGACGCGTCGCGATTGGTCATTGAAGCTGAAGTAGCCGCACCAAATCCGTTCTAGTCCTAACGCTTCAAATCCGAATCGGATCATCGCCTGAACGGCTTCTGGCACGTAACCATTTCCCCAAAAATCTGGACTGAGCACATAACCGATCTCACGCTGTGCCTCATGTTGAATCGAAGGGTCTGGTCTTCGGTCGTGTAACCCGATGCTACCGATCACTTGCCCGGTCTCTTTCAGGACGATGGCCCATACATCTGCTTCCTCGATAAACAGTTGAATGACGTCCCTTGTTTCTTCAATCGATTCATGAGGTGCCCAACCCGCCATCGGTCCGACTCGCTCATCTTTTGCATAATGATACATATCTTCTGCGTCTTTTAACGTAAATGTCCGTAAAATCAAGCGTTCTGTCTCTAGAGTGATCATATCAACCCATACTTTTCCTCCAAGTTGTTTCCTTCACCGAGGAAGTGTTGCGCTTAATTTGACAAACCGTCATGTAAAAATGACAGCAACAAATAGACCGCCAGATAAATGAACATCTCGGTCATGCGCAACCTCCTCACCTGTTCGTATTCTACTATTTCGTTATTCTGTGTTCTTTTCCCTCTTTAACGCAACAAAAGAACGGGATGGTTTTCTCATCCCGTTTTTGATGTCACACACTTATAGCGTTTCTTCGATTGGAGTATCTCCTTTGATCAAATCAATTGCTTTGTTCTGCGCGTTTGAATGGTCATGAAGGACATGCACCAAAAATGATGCGACGTCTTCGCGTGGAATCTCTCCACTTCCCTCGAATTTCGTGTTCACTTTGCCCGTTCCTGCATCATCTGTCAATGCACCCGGACGAACAATCGTGTATGTGAGTCCACTCTGCTCGAGTAAACGATCGGCATGATGCTTCGCTACGTAGTACGGCTTCATCGAATCTGGCCAAGCCGAGCGATCCTCTGCTTTCAAGGCACTGACCATGACGAAGTGTTTGATGTTCCCGTTCGCTTGTGCTGCTTCGATACTCTTCGCTGCACCGTCTAGGTCGATCAAGAGTGTCTTGTCTGCTCCAGTACTTCCACCAGAACCTGCCGCGAATACGATAACATCCATTCCCTCAATCGCTTTTTGCAAATCATCTACTGAATCTTCGAGGTCACCGAGTACCGCATTGTATCCTTTTGACTTAAAATCCTCGAGTTGTTCCTCTTTACGCACCATCGCCGTAACGTGATGCTTTCCTTCCTTGTGTAGTTTCTCCACCAATTGATGGCCAATTTGACCGTTTGCACCGATTACAAATACGTTCATCTGTCTTCCTCCTCAAAAACTGAATTCAGAGACAAGCGAAACGCCGGGTAGCCGTTGCTACATCCGGTGCAGAAGCAATGGCAGAAATGACGGCAACGCCGTCTGCCCCGTCCGCCATAACAGCAGGGACATGCTCTGGACGAATACCTCCGATCCCCACAATCGGAAGCAGTGGATAGTGATGGCGAACTTGTTGAATCAGTTCCGTGCCACGTACATGTCCAGCATCCAGTTTACTTTGCGTCTCATGAATCGGACCGATGCCGACATAATCTGCAAATGGAAGAGCCGTTCTGACTTCCTCCATCGTATGGACAGACACCCCCAACCATTTATCTGGTCCTAGCCGTTCTCGAACTTGTTTCGCAGGTAAGTCATCTTGTCCGACGTGGATGCCGTCCGCGTCAATCGCGAGCGCCAAGTCGACGTCGTCGTTGATGATGAACGGAACACCCGCTTCTCGACACAGACGGTGGAGCGTCCTTGCCATCGCTTCTTTTTTATCTCCATACAGTGCACCTTTACCTTTTTCGCGAAATTGAAAACATGTCACCCCACATCGAAGTGCCGTTTTGACGGTCGCCACCAAATCGGACGCGTCCGTCGTTCCACACACAAAGTAAAGGCGAAGCTGCTTAGCGAGCGCTTGTTTCGTACAGAACGTCAACGGTAATCACCTCTTCTTTCGCTAAACGATGTCCCCAATGATTCGTCGGTCCATGCCCCTGTCCAATCGATAATCCATGTGCAATCGCCTGATGAATAAACTGCTTCGCATCTACGACGGCTTGGCGTAGTGTCTTCCCATACGCTAGTTCGGCCGTCAATGCGGCAGAGAACGTACATCCCGTCCCGTGCGTATCTTTCGTTTGGATTCTAGGTGCTTTTACACAGAACGTTTCAGTCTCGCTCATAATCAAATCAACGGCCTCCACATCATGCGTATGCCCACCTTTGATAATGACGGTATCAACACCAAGTGCTCGAATCGCCTGTGCGGCTTTCATGCGGTCCGCCTCCGTTCGAATGTCCATTCCTGCCAGCACTTCTGCTTCAGGAATATTTGGGGTCACGATGGTCGCCTGTGGTAGCAGCTTCGTGCGCAGTGCTTCGACTGCACTAACTTGCAACAAGGAAGCGCCACCTTTCGCCACCATGACCGGATCGACCACCACATGCTCGAAACGGTGACGTTCAATCGCATTCGCTACCGCTTCAATTCGTTCCGCGTCCACCAACATCCCGGTTTTACACGCGGTGATGTTAAAATCATCCGCTACCGCATCAATTTGTTGGATAATCATTTCCGTGGAAATCGCCTCGATTCCATGAACCCCAAGTGTGTTTTGGGCCGTAATCGCAGTCAACACACTCGTCCCGAACACACCGAGCTCTTGAAACGTTTTTAGATCGGCTTGAATACCAGCTCCGCCCCCTGAGTCAGATCCTGCAATCGTCAATACTTGCGGTCTCATGATGTCGACACCTCGATTCGATTCGTCGGGATTGTATATTGCGTCAATTGATGGAGTGCATTTAAAAAGTGAATCGGGAAGTCTCCCGGCCCTTCTGCCCGTTCACTCGCTAGCTCCCCACAATAGGCGTAGCCTGACATGGCGGTCACCGTCGCTTTGAGGGCATTCTTTTCGACCGCTAAGCAAGCCCCAACCACTGCACTGAGTAAACATCCCGTACCGGTCGTCTCGGTCATGCGTTTCGTCCCGCCATGTATTTCCATGACGACGTCCCCGTCGCTTACCATATCTTCTTTTCCAGTCACGGCCACGACACATCCGTATCGTTTCGCTGCTTCAAGCGCCAATTGTCGAGGCTCACATGCACCGTCACCAGCATCGACACCACGAGCCGCCCAATCGACGCCAATCAATGTCGCAATCTCTCCTGCATTCCCTCGAATGACCGATACACGAACATGACGCAAAATGCGTTCGACCACATCTCGTCGAAATGACGTCGCTCCGACACCGACCGGGTCGAGTATAATCGGGCACCCCGCTTCGTTCGCAGCCTGACCTGCGCGAATCATCGTCGCTTCCGTCATCGTTCCAAGTGTACCGATGTTAAGTACGAGCGCATCGCTCACGAATGTCATCTCCGCTACTTCTTCGATTGCATCCGCCATGACAGGAGAGGCGCCGATGGCGAGCAATCCATTCGCCGAAAAGTTAGCCACGACCGTGTTCGTGATATTGTGAATCAATGGCGCCTGCTGTCGAATCTCATTCCAAATCTCATGTCTCATTGGTTGACCTCCTGCGACAATGACCACGACTCAAGTGTCCAAGCCATTTCCCAAAAAGCGACTTCGTAATAGCAACTCTTCAAGAATAGTTTCGTATAGCGCATGCGCTCTTCTTCTGTCGCTTGACCAGCCAATTCATCCAAACGATCAATTTGTTCTTCCACCAGCTCACGGAACCACTCCGAACCGTACGTCGCAATCCAAGCTGAATAAATCGGATGATCAGGACGCTTGTCTTTAAGACGTTCTCCAATCTCGTAATACACCCAATAACACGGAAGGATTGACGCCAATACGTCCCCGAGAGTCGGTCCTGCCTGTTGCATATGAAGAGCATATGCATAAGCGGTCGGTGCTGGCTCAAATGTCGCCAATTCGACATCCGTCACGTTGAGCAGCGTAAAGAACTCTCGATGAAGGGAGAGTTCCGCCTCAATCGTGTGTAGCGCATGCGTCAAAAAGCGGCTCGATAATTCCATCGTCGGAGCGAGGGTTGCCCCTTTTGCCTGCACTTTCGAAAAATGGTTCAAATAGTATGAGTCTTGCATGACGTAATGTCTGAATTTTTTCTCATCGAGCGTCCCTTCTCCGAGTGAACGAACAAACGGGTGATGAAAGCTTGCCTCAAACAATCCATCCGCTTCTTGACGTAAGTGATCTGTAAATTTCATAGTAACTCCCCCTTATAAACTGATAAAAAAGACGCCGCCTCCCATAACGGAAGCGGCGTCTCGAACAATCATATCTAGGTGAAGCTATATGAGTCGTCTCGCCCACTTCCCTACGCTAGCGTGAACTAGATCAGGTTCGAAGGGTCTGGACCATGTCCATCTCAGCCGCGTGACGCGACTCCCCTAGTGGCAAACATTATGAAATTCAGTCGTCTTCGACCACATTCTATCAATCTTTTCATAAATTGCAAACCTTTTCTGATTCCGTTTCCTATTCTTCGTTACGGGAATGGGTAAGTGACTCTGTTCGTACTGAAAAGGATGTGTAGAGATTGAATACTATTTTATTGACGATTGCCTTGCTGTTCATCAGTTTGAACGTATTTTGGTTTTTCAAACGTCGAACGTACAAGCAAACAGGATTTGATGGAAGATTGTTCACTCAATTGTTCGTCAGCCTATTCGGTGTCATGTGAGCATTCACATTGATTTATTATGCACTGTCTCGTGATTCAGTCATTCACATGACTTCACTCGAATCCATGAATGCCGTCAAACCGACTTGGGAAAATTTATTGTATTTTAGCGGTGTCACTTTACTGTCGATTGGCTTTGGTGATTTGTTACCGGTTGGTTTAATCCGATTATTCGCTATCATCGAAGGCGCCATCGGCATTTTGTTACCGAGTGCCTTCTTCATCAAATCGATTTATCAAGAACAAGTAAACATCTTCCTATCGTCCCGTGATGAGTAAAAACATATTGAATGCCACGAGACCAAGGGGAAGCATCGCAACCAAAATAATCGGCCATTTCTTTAAACGAATGCCGACAAAGAGGACCAGACTCCCAACAAGTAGGGCAATAAATGTCGTGTATGGATTCATGAAAAAACGCTCCTTTCTCTATAAGGAGCGTTTCCCGGCTCTCGCCGTCATTAATCGTTTGAATGTCGAAGTATTGCACATGCGGTACGAACACGTCTTGCTTCTTCTTCTCGGAACACGAAATCGCCTTGTTCGGCGACGCGTTGCGCGCAAAAGAAGAAGAGTGACTGTAATCGATTATATGTATCTTCAATGGCACTCAACTCAGCTGAAGCGTATGTTGCCGTGAGCATCTCCCATAACTCTTCTGGCAAATGGTCACGTATCCCGTCACCGGACTTCCCGAGATTTACTGAGAATTCCGTCGCATATCCGATGTTCCACTTCATCATCTGACGGAGCATGTTCCGCATGATATCGAGGTGGTCGAGCGCGTATAACACTTGATGCCGCTTGATTCCTTTGACGACATAGAGCGATACCCACCAAAACTCATTCCAACACGCGGCATATTCATCGGCAGACGGACGTTTCACGCGATACGACAGGTCAGAAGGCGTGACGACTGGATGATGGTCTCGGTCGAAGATAATTTGACTGAGCGAGTCGACTTCGAGCATGCTTTCAAGTTGATCCACACTCCGAATCGTCAAATCAATCCGATGTCCGTCCACATATTGCACTAAAAACGTGATATGTCGATCCTTATCCGTTTCAGGTATCTGCACGATCAAGACCTCTCCAAATGTGTCAATCCAAGAACGATCGATTGCAACCGCTCGGACGTCTTCCACATAAAAGGCGAGGTCGACATCCTGATACGGATCTGGTTGGATATTCGGATTGGCGAGTGAGCCGTTCAAGACGACCGTTCGAATCTGTTCACGTTCTTTTGCGAACGCCGTCAACTGCTCAATGATTTGTTCTGGTTTCATTCTACAATCGCCCCCAATGAGCGCGCGACTTGAATCGCCTGGATGGCGTCTAGTTTTGTTTGTTGTAACGTCACGTTCGAAAAATCAACCCCGTCGACAAGTGCTCCTCTGAAGTCAGCGCCACGGCACACCGCATGTTGAAGTGTCGCCCGTGACAAGTCCGCCTGATGCCAAACCGTCTCGGTCAAGTCCGTTCCATATAGGTCCGCCTCGACCAAACGAACATGGGACCAATTCATTTTTTTGAGCGACACGTGACGAAGGTTGACGAATGACCAATCCCCTCCCGTTACATGGACGCCTTCAAACTGACTTTCTTCAAAAGATGACCCGGTCATTTTACATTGTTCAAACTCACTCGTGAACAAGTTGGCACCATGAAACTGACAGTTCAAAAATGAACTCCCGACATGACGGGATGCATTCCATTTCGAATCCGTGAAATCACAGTTGATGAACTGACAGCGCTCCGTCTGTACTTCCGTCGCATCGACGTATGTGAAGCGACAGTTCTCGAACGTGATGTGTGACAGTTCTTCGTCACGGAGTGTCACGTCACGGAAATCTTCATCTCGATAGTGTGTATGTGGTGGAAACATATTCCCCCTCCTTCAGGTATACTAGAACAGATTACAATGATTGGAAGTGATATAGATGGATCTCGTATTTCCTACTGAACACGGTGTCTTCAATTACCGCGTTGCCGGTATTTTTGTGAAAGACGATCACGTATTGATTCACCGAAACGTCCGGGATGACTTTTGGGCATTACCCGGTGGTCGCGTCACGCTCGGTGAAGAGGCTGCCACGGCTCTCGCACGCGAGTTACATGAAGAATTGAACATGCGTGTGACCGATACCTCGTTCGCCTTCGTACACGAGAACTTGTTTACCTATAATGACCAACCGTTTCATGAGATTGGACTATACTTTTATGTAAATGGTGATCTATCGCTCCAAGACGGAGATTTTTACGGTCCTGAAGGAGACCACCTCATCTATCGTTGGCAAAAGCTTGACCGTCTTCAAGACGTCACACTCTATCCGGAAGTACTTGCTCAACTACCAAATCGCTTGCCAGCTCATTCACTCAATCCGGCTTGAACTTAGAGGAGCGATTTCAACTCATGTAAATGTCGAATCTCATACGTTGACTCGATTGTCGCGGCTACTTCGTTCGGATTGAACCAACACGTATCCAAACCATACATCTGCCCACCGGCGATGTCTGCCGTGACTGAGTCGCCGATGATTAAGCCCCTCTCTGGCTCTACATTCGGGATTCGGTCGAAGACGTAGTCAAAGAACGGTTTCATCGGTTTTTGCGAGCCGGTCGCATCCGATACGAAGACATCTTGGAAGTACGGCAATAGTCCAGATGACTCTAACCGTTTGAATTGCGTCTCCGTCACACCGTTTGTGACGATATAGAGCGGATAATCGTTGCTCAGCTTTTGCACGACCTCTAAAGCACCATCGACCATGTGTACGCCTGCATGTAAGTAGTCTCGATATTGCTGTTCGACATATGGTCCATCGACCGTGAGACCGAGCGAATCGAACAGTTTCGTGTGACGACCGACGAGCACTTCTTCCCGGTCCACTTCGCCGCGCTCAAATGCACGCCACAGGCCCGTGTTGATGTCGACATAGCGCAACTTCACCTCATCCGTCATCCGGACGTTGTAGGATGCAAGTAACTGCTCCAAGGCGACATGTTCACTTTGTTTAAAATCTAGTAATGTGTCATCAATATCAAATAAAATCGCTTCATAACGTTTCATATTTCTTTCTAACCCCTCTCTTCGTCTTAACTGTACAGGAAGTAGAAACGAACATCAAAAAAGGGAGATATGACGTATCCCCCTCTCAATGTCCATTAGATGACTGGTTTGATTTTTGAGCCCCATAATGAATCAATATCACGAGTACCCCAATCAATATCGCGACCAATATATTGCATATAGGATTTCGGACTTTGACCAATGACATCGTCTACATCCTTCCCTGCTTGCTCCGCTTCTAGCAAATGATCCTCTAATTCAGAGACAATATCTTTCACCTCAGTCTCAGATTTCCCGCTTGATATCAGATATACCGACAAATCATCTAAAAAATCACGACTTTTCTTTGAAAGTTCCATGCTTATTCATCCTCCTCGAGTACACGGTTCACACCATTCGATACTTCAGCCCATCGCTGTTTAAAAGCGAGTAACTCTTGTCGACCCGCTGCCGTTAAAATATAGTATTTCCGCTTTGGTCCTCCTGACGGCAAAGTCTTTTGAATCGTTTCGACCCATCCGTCTTTTTTCATACGCAATAACACCGGATATATACTTCCCTCACTTACCATCGTGAAGCCATAATCCTGTAATTTCTCAGACATTTCATATCCATATGTCTCACCCTTACCAATAATGGCTAATAGACACCCTTCAAGCAGACCTTTTAACATTTGACTCATCGCCATGGGGTAACCTCACTTTCAACAAACTATCTTGTTATACATAATAGTAATGGAAACCAATCCCATTTACAACTACTTTGCAAAACAAGTTAGTTACACTTTTAGATGTTTATTTTTCTAAAACAAGTGAATACTTCCTAATGTGAAGAAAAAATAAAGGAGTGTTCACATATGCATACAGATTTTACGAACATGTACATCAATGGTGAGTGGGTAAATGGCTCAAGCGAGAAGTCGATCGACAACGTTAATCCATTCTCGAACGAAACACTGTTCTCGATTCAATCAGCGGATGAAGAGGACTTAAATCGTGCTTATGAAGCAGCAAAAGCGTCTCAGACGGACTGGGCCGACATGCTTCCACAAGCACGCCGCGAATTGATTGAGAAGTTTGCTCAGCTGACGATGGACAACAAAGACTTTATCGTCGACTGGCTCGTGAAAGAGTCTGGTAGTACACGCATCAAAGCGGAGAGTGAGTTCGCCGCATCAATGGCCATCATCAAAGAAGCCGCGACGTTCCCTTTCCGTATGGACGGGCTAATCAAACCATCGATTGTGCCGAATAAAGAGAACCGGGTATATCGCAAACCACTTGGGGTCATCGGCATCATCAGCCCATGGAACTTCCCATTCCACTTGGCTGTCCGTTCAATCGTGACAGCTCTCGCGACGGGCAATACGGTCGTCGTCAAACCGGCCACTGCGACACCGGTCACGGGTGGACTCCTATTCGCATCCCTCTTTGAAGAAGCAGGTCTTCCAAAAGGTGTGCTCAACGTTGTCGTCGGACGAGGGTCTGAAATCGGGGACGCGATTGTCGAACATCCAATCCCACGTCTCATCTCGTTCACAGGTTCGACTGAGGTTGGTCAAGGGATTGCAGAAAAGGCAGGTCGTTTGTTGAAGAAAACAGCACTTGAACTCGGGGGAAATAACGTATTCGTCGTGCTCGATGATGCCGACCTCGACCGTGCCGTCGAATCAGCCGTCTACAGCAAGTTCTTTCACCAAGGACAAATCTGTATGTCAACGAACCGAATCCTCGTCGCCGAATCGATTCATGACGAGTTCGTAGAACGTTACGTCGAACGCGTTCGACAGTTGAGAGCTGGGGACCCGAACGAAAAAGACACGCAAGTCGGTCCGCTCATCGACCACAATCAAATCGATCGTATTTTAGAGCAAATCGAGAAAACCGTCGATGCCGGTGCGACCGTTCATACTGGCGGGACAGCGGACGGCAATGTCCTCGAACCGACCGTCCTCAGTGGCGTCACGAATGACATGCCGCTCGCGAAAAACGAAATCTTCGGTCCGGTCGCGGTCATCCTTTCGTTTAAAGATGACGAAGAGGCGCTCCGTCTCTCGAATGAATTGCCATACGGATTGAGTGGTGCCGTCCACGGTTCGGTCTACCGAGCGACCAATTTCGCACGAAAAGTCGAAACTGGCATGATTCACGTTAACGATCAGTCGGTCAACGATGAACCGCACATGCCGTTCGGAGGCGAGAAAAACTCTGGTCTCGGACGCTTCAACGGCGAATGGGTACTCGAAGAGTTCACGACGCTTCAATGGGTGTCCATCATGCATGAACGTCGCGAGTACAAGCCGTTCTTCTCGTAATACAAAAAGTGTTTCGGCAACTCGCCGAAACACTTTTTTAGATTTTCTTCACGAACTCCGACTTCAGGTTCATCGCGCCAAGTCCCTCGATTTTACAGTCGATGTCATGGTCACCTTCCACGAGTCGAATCCCCTTCACTTTCGTCCCTTGTTTGACGACAAGCGAGGTCCCTTTCACTTTCAAATCCTTGATCACGGTGACAGTGTCTCCGTCTTGAAGCGGGTTTCCGTTCGCATCTTTGATTTGGGACGCTGCTTCTGCTTCTGCCGCCTCACTCGGTGACCATTCATAGGCACATTCTGGGCATACAAGCAACGGACCATCCTCGTACACATAAGATGATTGGCATTTAGGACAATTCGGGTACTCAGTCATTCCATTTCCTCCATTCGATTCACTTGTTCCAGTATATCGTATGGTGGCTCCATCTTTCTAGACCGTTCACCCTTCGGTAGGCGATGCAGGACCTTCTAAATCAAGTTGATAAAACGATAAATCGAGCCATTTGCCGAACTTATATCCGGCATTTCGAATCGTACCAGAATGAACGAATCCAAGTTTTTCATGCGCACGGATACTCGTCACGTTCGATGCGTCAATTCCACCAATCACCGTTTTCATTCCTCTCAATTCGGCGATACGGATGATTTCTTTTAACAGTTTGTTGCCAATCCCTTTCCCGCGGTAACCGGGATGCACGTATACAGAATGTTCAACCGTATAATGGTACGCTGGCCACGGACGGAACGGACCGAACGTCGCAAACCCCATGACGACGTCATCCTCGACCCATACGATGATTGGACAATCTTGCTCTTTCTTCTCCTCATACCATGCTACTCGATTCTCGAGCGTCACCGGTTGATAGTGATAGACGGCCGTACTGTTTACAATCGCATCATTGTAAATATGTAAAATCATTTGAAGATCATCTCGTCGACAATTGCGAATCATCCCCATACCGCCTTTTCGTTTTTTTTCATTATACGAATCCCCTTTTCAAAAGACACGAAAAAAGTGACCGGTCCCATCAACCGGTCACTCAACTCATGCGGCCAAGCGGTCACACATCGAGGCGCATTCTGTACAAACTCTTGCGCATTCTTGGCAATGTGCGTGCTTATGCTTCCCACACTCCTGTGCGCATGCTTTACAGATGACTGCACACGCTCGCACGAGTTCAGGAACGAATGCCGAATCACGCGTCATCGCTTCCGCAAGAAACGCACAGGCAGCGGCACATTCCCGATCCAGTCGGATACAATCGACCATCATCTGTACATCTTTTTCTTCTAAACAGGATTCCAGACAATAGTTGCACGTTTCCACACATTCGTGGAGCATTTCGAGTTCGTTCGCATAGATCCGGTGAGCCATACATCATTCCCCTTTCGTCTCTTCTGCAATTTCGGACACGTTACTCCTGTTCCCTAATCGGCAAAAAAAAAACGACCCGGCTCAAGAATCCGGATCGTTCACGAACTTGCGATACAAGTAAGCGATTCGATTCAGTAATGTCTCGTCATATTGTTTCGGTATGAAACGATAGCGATACAATCGATACATTCGTTTCAAGTCTTCCCACTGATGATCGATTTGTTGCCCTTGTCTAAAGCGTGCCAAATCAATCAAGAATATCTGTCCGTTTGGCGTCAAAATGATATTACGCAAGTGGACATCCGATGGTGTCAGTCCTAATAAACGTGCCTGTCGAAGCGCTTCATCCACTGCCTCGATGTAAGAAGGGTCAATCCAGACACCTTCCGTCAGACACTCAAATAGCGTCTTTCCTTCGATGTAATCCAACACTAAATGTGACGAACCGGACTCATAGCACTTCGGAAAGTAAGGGAGTCCCTTAAGTTTTTCATAGATCGCTGCCTCTTCGGTTGCGATTTGTTCATAACCTGGAAAGAACACTTTAATGACACGATCCTTCTCCTTTAAACGAAACACGGCTGCACTTCGTCCGATCCCATGTAAACGAAGATCTGGGTGCATCGAGGCTACCTGAAACGAGTCACCCACCTGTTCGAAGGTGACGTCCGCATATTGTTCATAGTCACTCATCTGTCACGCCTCTTTCCTATTTCTCTTCCCTCTCATCATAGCGCATACAAGCTCATTTGATGCCAAAATTGCTTGAGTAGGAGACAAGTGACGTCCATTCTCGTAAGACGTATAATGAAGAACGACTGACAACCAAGGAGGAGTTATTATGCGACGTATCGCTTTGACAGAAGAATTATCATTCTCACGCATCGTCCATGGGATGTGGCGACTCGCTGATTGGGACATGACCCCACAGGAACGCCTCACGTTTATCGAACAATGTCTCGAGCTTGGCATCACGACATTCGACCATGCAGACATTTATGGGGGTTACACATGTGAAGGTTTATTTGGAGAAGCCTTGAAGTTAAAGCCTGAACTCCGAGAGCAAATGGAGATCGTCACAAAGACAGGAATTAAATTGACGGGGTCGTTCAACCCAGGTCAAACACTCAACTATTACGATACGACAAAAGAGCATATCATCGCGCAAGCAGAGCGTTCGTTAAAAGAATTGGCCATTGACCACATTGATACATTACTCATCCACCGTCCAGATCCGCTGATGAATCCGGATGAAGTGGCCGAAGCCTTCATCACCTTGCGTGATAGTGGTAAAGTACGTGAGTTCGGTGTATCCAACCATGTTCCGGCTACACAGAACTTGCTTCAATCTCGCCTTCCATTCCAACTTGTGACGAATCAACTCGAACTCTCTCCGATGCAATTGAAACATTTTGAGGATGGATCGGTCGATTTGTGTCACGAAAAACGAATGCCACTTATGGCTTGGAGTCCACTAGCCGGTGGTCAACTCTTCAAAGATGAACAGTATGCACCCCTTCGTGAAAAACTCGAGGAAATTCGTGTACGTCACAATGCAAGCGGAATTGACTCGATTGTGTATGCATGGCTCGTCAAACACCCTGCGAACATTATGCCGATTATCGGATCCGGAAAAATCGAGCGCGTTCAGACGGGAGTCGACGCCCTTCAAATCGACCTCACTCGTGAAGAATGGTTCGAAATTTTGAAGGCGTCACGCGGTCGAGATGTTGATTGAAGGAAACTTCATCAAATAAATCCCACCGAATTATAAAGTGATAATTTAGAAGAATAATCGACTTTTTTCAATGTCTCGTAATATCAATGTTTTTTCGTCAAAAATCGACATACGAAAAAAGTTAAAAAGTTAAAATAAGTCATAAATGGTTTTATCCCCCGTCCAGTTCAAGTTGGACGGTTTTTTTGATTTTTTTTCGAAATAACAAATTAATTTTCCTAAGACTAAAGTCACAAAAAAATGGTGCTAGAATGGTGAAAGTGATTCATCGAAGGAGAGTACCGATGTGAAAAAGTACCTGACTTTCAGTACCCTCGTCATCCTGTTTTTCTTATTCGGATGCGAGGAAGAACGCGCACTCCGACTCCAACCCGCTCCTGAATATTATCAAGGACGTGCCCTGTTACCAAACGGACAACAAATTGAAATGCCCGAATCGGATCGTGCGGCGATCATCGAGTTATGTCAGCCTGACAACGCGATTCAAAGAATTCCAAGTGGGGAAAGACACTGGCTTGGGACGGTCACATTGAACCAACCGTTGACTGATGCCGCCACCGAATCTTCTTTTCCAACCGCAACTTTTTTCACTGTCGAAAATAAATCATATGTCCAATGTCAACTCGATTCCGTCACATATGCCACCGAAATTAACACGCTTCCTGAAAGTTTAAACGATGTTCAATATACGGCCGAACCTTATCCGGATGTTCCGAAATTACGATTTGCTGAGCCCCATGAATATGAGCATTTCGCACAAGAGATGAAAAAGCCGATAGGTAATGAGCCCTATCCAGAAAGAAAAGGGATCGAGCATACACTTTTCCATATCACGATGCCTTTCAGTGGTGAATTTGAACTGACCTTTACATCGTCCGAAGCCAAAGAACACCTCGTCATTCCTGTCGAATCAACACGGCATCCCTATTTGTCACTCGGGCTCGGGACAGAAAAGTCTGATGAGGTGTTACAATACGCGATTTATACGAGCCGAAATCAAAATGACTACCAAGAAGTATTGCGACCGAAAGAAGCGCATATTTCACAAATGTTCGGAGCCAAAACAGCTCCGCAACTCCCTTCGGTTCTTGTACCGGGTCACGAGTATCCAATCTACAGTTTTACGTTTATGAAAAACGGAACGGCCCATCGTCAGAACGTCTCCTTGACGTATCATGAACCCAAGTTGTTGTATGGAAAAGAATTGAGTGAACAAATTCACGACAAATTAAGTAGTCAACGTCATGTCATTTTTCATGACTTGGCACTCCTTGGAACGGAATCAAAAGATGCCTCCTTTCTACAACATGTCGGTCAAGATGAAATGGAATTTATTTTTGGCGCCATCAAACGAGCCAACGCGACCGCCTATGCAGGCAAGACCGCTTCCACACCTTATGTGACCCTATTTCAAGGGATATGTGCCCAAACGTTTGATGTTAGCTATGATGGTGCAGATGTGTACGTGACCAATTCAGAGACAGGCACCCATTTTAAGCTACTACGTGAGGATGCCATCAAGTGGTATAACCTGTTTGAACAAAACACTTAATCCGACAGTTGCGAATACGTCTGTCTTTTTGCATATTCATGAGGCAAATATAGTACGATGAGACACATTTTTTGGGAAGATAGAAAGGGAAAGGAGTGAATCTTTGTGACAAATCTATTTATACGTGACGTGAACCATCATTGGCGCGTCTCCTATCGACAAAACGGGTATCCCCATGTGCAACAGGGCTGGGTGTTACCTCCAGAACAAAAAGAGGAGTTCGATCCATTTATTTTGATGGCAGAAGACTGGTTCAAGCGTGGGACGTTTTCGGACCATCCCCATCGTGGGTTTCAAACCATCACGTATGTCATCGATGGTCGTCTAGAACATATTGATAATCATGGGGGACATTCGATTTTAGACGCCGGTGATGTTCAGTATATGAACGCCGGATGGGCCGCAAGACACGCCGAAGAAGCGGTTGACGATGATTTGATTCATACGCTGCAGCTCTGGTTGAATTTGCCGAAGTCGTTAAAAACGACAACCACTTCCTATCAGAACATATATGTCGAGGACGCACCCCTCGTTCCTTTCGACGGCGGACAGATTCGTGTCTATTCCGGCGAAATTGCAGGTGTAAAAGGGCCGATGGAAAGCCTCGTCCCCATCACGATGACAGAAATAACGCTGAAAGAAGGTAGCGAATACGAACATATCTTGCCTGCGAATCATAACAGCTTTTTGTACGTGCTCGCTGGTTCAATTGAAGTTGGGTCTTCCAAAATTCCGCTCAGTAAAACTGATGTGGCGACACTGACGTTCGATGAAACATCTGAAGCGATGAGCACACTTCAACTGAAGGCCGCGACGCGTACACGGGTGCTCATCTATTCCGGAAAACCGATTCGCGAAGACTATATTGCGCATGGTCCATTCGTGATGAATACGGAAGAAGAAATCCGCCAAGCTTTCCGCGATTATCATAGCGGCGTGTTCGGTCCCCCAGCCGTCAAATAAACAAAGGGAGTCTCTCGACTTGAGAGCTCCCTTTTCTGATTATGATCGATCCGGCTGTAACACCGTCTGTTGTGTCGGAACATGACCAATCGGTACGGTCCGTTCGACGAGAACGTAACGCTTGCCCTCCACTTCAAACTTGCGGTCGCCAAGATAGTGAGCGCTCTTTCCATCTTCGTATAGTTTCGACAAGATAGCAGGTACGTACTCTTCTAGTTTTGTATAGTGCTCATCAAGGGTCATGACGATATTGCCCCCCTTATATCCGAGCCAGTAACTATAAAAGAACCAACCTAACGACAGAACTCCGAGAATACCAATTCCAATTGTAAGTAACTCCATGACCTCATTCCTCCAATTTTTTCATGACAATCTGACGTTTTGGGGTGAACCCGATTTCGCTATAAAACGAGGCGGCATCCGTATTGCTCATCCAGTAATCTAGTTCAATCGATCTGAATTGGTGGTCAAGTGCCCATTGCTCCATCCATTCCATCACACGTCGACCGTAACCGTTCCGTTGATACATGGGGTCGATACTGATGTGATGAACATACACCACGCGAACAGCTTGACGAAACGCGTTCGCCTCACCCACTTTCTCTTCGAACCATATGTAACCGATTGGAGTTGCTTCAAGCTGTATCACCATATAGTGATGGCCCGGTCTTCCAATCAGCGTCGAAAAGGCTTCATACATCTTCTCTTCCTCATACTCTGCAAAAAAGGCCGGATTCATATGGACGTGATGCTCATGGATGGAACGATTCAACCGTGCGATGAGACGGGCATCGGTCGTAGGGGTAAATGTGATCTCCATCATCCGGTATAGTTTGAATGGTTTCGATCTTCGTTTACACCGTGCGGTTTTTCAGCTCCGCGCAACGTATGCTCACTCGAAGCCTCCGTTCCTTTCCCATTTAGGCGACGTTGAAGTGGACGAGCCAGAAAGTGGCCAATCAAGAGCGAACTAGGTAAGACGAGAAAAAATGTACCGAGCAATGTCAACATGTACCCTTTGTCCGAGTCTCCAGCAATCGCGCGAAAGACAAAGAACAGACCGACGAAGACAAGTGCGACCAAAGCGTATTCCACACATTTCCCGAGAAATCTTTTCATATGGCATCTCCCCCTTTAAGGTTTGATGTATTATACGACCATTTCCATAAAAAGGTTTCACGCGTCTTGATTTTCTTTATACCACTTCGTCGCCAACCGTTCCGTCTCGATGATCCAGTCATGCTTTCCTTGAATGTATCCTTCCATGTCTTCTGGATGCTGTGCCGCAAGTTGAAGCTTCAGCTCACCATACGCATCGCGAACGTCAGGATAAGCTCGCAAGTAATCTCGGAAGGCAAGATGTCTTATGACATCCGGATTCCCTTCTTCAAACACATGCACGTGAATTGTCCGTTCTTCTTCTCCTTTACGGAAATAGCGACGTTTCGGAATCCCATATTCACCAAGTCCACGGTACCCGAGTGCCTCCATCCGCTCCGTATAGTCATCGACTCGTTCGATGTCCCGTACGACCGGCATCATGTCGATGATTGGTTTTGCCGCCAATCCTTCGACCGATGTGCTTCCAATGTGATGGATCGCGACAAGTTTCTCTTCGAATAACCGACTTAATTTACCAGCCTCTTCTTCAAACTTTTGATTCCATTCCGGATTGTATTTCACTACTTCGACTTTTCTCATGATTTGTTCCTCCTTTTTTAAAAGAACTCTTTATTCTCATCATACCCTTTCTAAACATCGCTCGACATGAGGGATTCCACTTCAAATGGTTTGTACACAAATTAAATGGGAAACCTTATATTAATGACTTGAGAACTGGAGAGTGAATGGATATGTTGACTGAAGAACAAATCGAAACGTTTAAAAAACGATTATTGAAAGAAAAAGCAAAAACCGAAGGATACATGGATAATCGGGAAGAGACATATGATGAGGGAGAGCTCTCTCATTACGACAACCACCCTGCCGACTCGGGCGAAGAACTCTTTTTACGGGAACGAGACCAAGCCCTGAATCAGCTCGATGAAGAGTTCTTGAGTGATGTCGATAAGGCGCTATTAGCCATTCAGAATGGGACGTATGGACAATGTGAGGTGTGTGGGAAAGACATTGAACTAGACCGTCTGGAAGTCATTCCAGAAACCACCCTTTGCATCGAACACGCCCGGGCACAAGAAGAGGAAGAGCACGCGCATGAAGTCGGTCGACCGGTCGAAGAAGACGTATTGAACCCTAATGAGACAGCTCGACGCAAAGAGTTAGACGGAACGGATCAACCTGGTCAAAAAACGGACGCCTTCTCCCAAGTAGAAGACTACGGAAGCTCAGATACGATTGCCGACCGCGAAGGCAACCACGATCCGACGCGCGAACAGTAAAAAATGCCCTGACCTCATTTGAGAGGCTCAGGGCATCTGTACGCTTAAAACGTGGCTTTTACCGGAGAAGCACCACCGAGGCGCTCTGCCAGTTTCATCGGGTCGACGGCATTCCCAGCTGAACTAGCCGAGAAATTGTAGTCCCCTTTATGAATCTCAAAGTGTAAGTGCGGTCCTGACGAGTTGCCCGTGTTTCCGATTTGACCAATCGGTTCACCTTGGCGTACCGACTGACCTGTCTTGACATCCACTTTGTGCAAGTGTGCATACACGGTCGTCCATTTTTGACCGTCTACGTTGTGTTCGATTTGTATATGGTTTCCATAAGGTCCACTAGAGCTGACTTTTGTCACTTTTCCAGCTTCTGCGGCGTATACAGGTGTTCCTGTTTTGGCAGCAATATCGAGACCGTTATGGAATGTGTATCCGAACTGCCCACTCGCCGAACCGAACCCTTGAGAGAGGCGACCTTCCGCCGGCATTAAGAACCGATCGGGTGCCATCGCTTCATACTGTTTCTTCAAATCACTCAACTGATTCGTTTGTTTCTTATATTGTTTCGACTTTTCGTTATACGACGCTTTCACGTCTTGACGTGTCGCTTCAATTTGCTCTTGTTCTTCTTTCAGTTGCTCCAATGCTTCATTTGCTTGGTTTTTCTTTTCAACAAGCTCTTGATGTGCTTCTTCCGCTTCAGCAGCTTCCGCTTTCGCACTCGGCAACACCGAAGAAACGACTTTTGCGAAGAGCGACTGTTCTGCAGGAATGAGTGACTCTTCCACTTCTTCTAATTCTTTAGAAGTTCCTTCAATCTTATCTCGCAATGCCTCCTTCTTATGGTCGACTTGCTTCAACTTCGTTTGAATGGCGTGAATGGATTGTTTCGTATCTTTAACTTGCTGCTTCGTTTGTTGCAATGACTTTTCCGTTTGAACGAGGTCTTGCGGGGACATGTTGTCGGCAGATGCGGTTTGTCCTTGGAATAAGAGAACACCAACACCCGCTGTCATGATGAGTTGTTTCCACATATATATAATAAACCCTCCAAATTGATACATTCATGAACTTCAAAAAAGCTACATGTGCGAATATACCACTGGGGGTTAAAAATTTCAATATATGAAGTTTTTCATTTTCATGTCATACATGACAGCATGATGTGATATTTTCAAGTGTCACTTCACAAGGATTTCACTAGCGTTTTTTTGTATAGTATCCCACCCAGACGATACCACCGATGGAAAGGAGTGTTACACTCACACTAACTACTAGTATACCTCGCAACAGGTCGGGTGAAAGATTTGTTGTCAGCGCAATCAGGGTCGCGGTATTTCCACTAATCAGCGCAATGATACAGATGACCAACAACCGCTTCATCAAGCGTCCTTCACCATTTCAAATTGGGCAATCTCGTCTTGGACAAATCCCAATCGTCGTGCCACTTCGACCCATTCAGGACGGTCTGATGTCAACGTGACATGAAGTGGCGATCGGCTCGCGGCCGCCCGCAATAGCCATTCCGCTTCTTCTGCTTGTCCAAAAACATCGAGCAAGATGTGATCGCGGTATAACAAAAATCCTATTCGATTCCCTTCTACGACTTTCACTAACTCAGCAGCTTGTTGGGTCACGCGCACATCGCGTTGCCAAATCGGAACGTGACTCGCCGCCGGATACAACTCATCAAATAACGTGTGAATCGGTTCAGACGTCATATTTGCGGTCGTTTCTAATGACACCGCTTGAAAGTAGAGGATTTCTCGAGTCGTTTCGTAACCTAGTCGTTCATAGAGAGACACTGCCGCATCGTTTCCTTGAATGACTTCGAGTAAACGAGTGCCTACTGCCGCCTCTTCAAATCGTCTCATCAATTCGGTCGCAACGCCTAGTTTTCGAGCGTGCGGGGCGACAGCAAGTCCACCACAACGTGTCTGCCATCCTGAATCGAGATGTGCAATCCCACTCAATACGACGCCGACCGGCTCTTCCCCATCATAAGCGACGATTGAACGGGACGGCTGATTTTGGTCTCGTACGAGAAAGACGTCTTCAAACGTCTGCTCATCGAATTGGAATGGAATGATATAATCAGAAAAACCAGTCATAAACGCCCGATATAGATCTTGCACAGGCGGATTTTGACGATATGTAACTTGTGTAGCCATATAATTCCCCTTTTCTGAATGAAATCAATAAAGCCAGAAGGAGACGCCTTATGAACATCTCATTAGAATATCGAAATGATACGCATCGACCGATTCTCGATACGTTCACGTTGCCGACGGACCAAGAAAAGTATACGACCCTGCCCAAAGACATGGATGATCCATTACCTGATGGCGTGCATCCGATTGTCGTCGTCGCACCGAAACCAGTCGGGATGTTCTTACTGCATGACAACGAACGCGTCATTTCCTATACGACCGGGTCGAATGCTTTGCTCTTCTCCGCCTTTGCTATTAACTATGAGGACCAAGGGAAAGGCTACGCTAAAGCGGCACTCCAAGCACTTCCGCAGTTCGTAAAGCAACATTTTCCTCACATTCGTGAAATCGTCCTGTCGGTCAATCTGAAAAACGAAGCCGCTTTCTCCCTTTATACGAACGTTGGGTGGAGCGATACCGGACGTCGAATCGGTGGTCCGATTGGCGAACAACGTATTCTTTCCTTAACGATTTGAGGCATCCATTCGTGTCAAACTCTCAAATACGTTTTGCTAGTAAGTCAGACGATGCGGAACTAAATCGGCTTGCGTGATTTGAACAAGATGATTCGTCATCAGTGAGCGTCCCTCAATCTTGCACATGCGTCCTGCTGCCGTAACATCATATTTCCCCGGGAAATTCTGTTTCTCCATGCTTCTTCGCTGAAGATAAATGAGGTCTTCTTTCCAGAACCAGCAGTGGAACGTCTCATGCCAATCACCATCAAGATGAACTTGATTCCGCTCCTTCTCCCCTATTTTCCGATGATTCTCGTCGAATATCGTGAGTTGCTCCTTCATATCGACACCCCATCTTCTAAAAATCGGATAACCCCATTTGTTGCATCCAACTCAACTTGAATCCCATCCGCTTGAGCTGTTCAACCCCACGTTGGTAACGCCCCTCAAACTGAACAGGTGCCGGAAAAGAAGGCGTAATGATCCCTATCGTATCCCCCACTTGCAACTTTGGCGGTTTAATCATGATCCCCACTCCCTCGTAACATCATTATGACCGCATTATACCGTAGGAGTGGTAAGTCATGCTTCAAAATAAATCAGGGTCTTCCGATAACGTTCTCACTTTTCGAACTTTCGCCGGGCGTCCTGTCCATCCGAGTGCCACAAAGAAAAATGCACCTGCGAGTACACCGAATAAAGCGGTCAACCCTACTTGAATCCCCACAAATCCATACTGTTCTCCAAGTTTCACGAGGAAGAGCGGTGCGAACAGGCAAGTCATACTGAGTGAAAAAAGACCTCCCCAGACCCGTCGCTTTGCATTACCAATGGTAAACCAACCAAACGCAATCCATACACAAGCAACCAATCCTAGCGCACCAACCATCATCCACATGCCCACACCTCACCTTTTCGTTTTCCTTTCTATTCCCCATTTTTCTTGTGATTCCTACTATTTTTTCAAGTAATGAGAGAATTTCCGGGTAAAGGTAAATTAGATAAGATGCGAAACGGGACGACAAAGGAGTGAGGTAGACATGAGTTCACGATTAACCTTTGCCTTAATCTTTCTCGGTCTTTTTTTAGTCGCCGTTTATTGGATGAGCACGTGGAATGACAACATGGTCGAAGGACAGATTGAACGAGTCGATATCCCCCAAATATTGATTGAATCTACCGAATCCTCGGAAAAAATCACATTGCGTGTCATCTTAATCAATGATCAAACCGAAGTCACCGGCATCGTCAATAGCGTACAAGGACTACAGAGCGGCCAACTGGTAACAATCGAGGTCATCCCGACGGATTCGAACTTGAACATCGCACGCACGATCGAAGTCACCGCGCCATGATTTTTTTGAAATGAAGCGTAACTTTTCCAGAACTGTGGAATATGAGAACAGAATCATAAAAAGGAGTGATCGGATTGATTTCAAATAAATTACTATCTGGAAAAGTAGCGTTTGTGACCGGGGCAGCCTCCGGAATCGGACGTGCCGCGGTCATCCGCTTCATTCAAGCCGGAGCAAAAGTCGCCATTGTCGATTTGAATGAAGAAGATGCGATGCGTCTCGCAAGCCTTGTCGGGGAAGAACGCGCCATCGGCATCAGTGCAGATGTGTCGGATGAATCCGCAATGAAAGAGGCCTACGAACGGACAATGGAACGATTTGGTCAACTCGATATCGTCTTCGCGAACGCCGGTCGAAACGGGACCATCACACCAATCGAACATTTATCATTGGATGATTGGAATGGCGTGGTGGAGACGAATCTGACGGGAACGTTTTTGACCGTCAAACATGCCATTCCTCATTTGAAAGAGAATGGCGGGAGTATCATTATTACTTCATCGATCAACGGGAACCGCTATTTTAAAAATTTCGGATTCAGTGGCTACGCGACGACAAAAGCAGGTCAAACTGGCTTTGCGAAAATGGCTGCTGCGGAACTCGCTCAATTCGGGATTCGTGTCAATTCCATTTGTCCCGGGGCCATCGATACGAATATTGACGATTCGACCAATCGAGACGATGCGTTGCTCGAAGAAATCGTCATTCCAATCGAATATCCACTTGGGAATCAACCGCTTGCCGGAAAATCGGGCTCCGCGAAACAAGTCGCCGATGTCGCCTTATTTTTCGCGAGCAACATGTCGAGCCACGTCACCGGCTCTGAAGTATACGTCGATGGGGCTGAATCACTCTTGTAATCGAAAAGCAGGTCGCCTCACTCGAGGCGACCTGCTCATTTAAGGATTGGACTTTTCATGACCGCTTTTTGATAGAACGGCTGAAATCCAAGCCGTTCCATGTTGCGACCGGACGCCGAATCGACTTTCGTCGTGACCGTCAACAGATTGCATCCAAGTGCTTTTGCTTCGGCAATTCGTTCCAAAATAAGTTGCGTTTGGTACCCTTTTTGCCGATACGTCGGAACCGTGCTCGTCAGGAACAACTCTCCAATCCCGTCTTGCGTGGCTAAAATCCCACCCGCTACGACAGCATCCTCTTCTCGCACGAGATAAGCATGATTACCCGGTAGTGCGTAAAAGCCTTTGGCTGTATCGATCGTCTCTTGAAGGATTGTGCCCGACTCGGCGAATCCAGCCGCAACGGCGTATGCCCACTCATGGAGTGTCTCATCCTTCACTTTTTCGACCTGAGTCGGTACAGATGTGGAGGCATGCTTTGTCAAATCTAATGTCCATACATCTAAAAAATGATCGAGCGTGTAGTTACGTTCTTGCAATAAGCGAAGCAAGGAATCTTCCGCTAATGGGCAAACCTCAATATGTAGACGTGATACGTTCTTCCCTCGCACCCATTTTTCCATTTGATGCAGGTCGTAAAAGCTTGTCGGCCGATTCAATCCAAATCCGACCGCAAAACTCATATTTCCCATTTTGAACACATGACCTTTTCCTTCTACGTGTAGTTCCGCACCTTCATAGGGAGGGGTTTGTTTACGATGTCGAATGTAAGCAGACGTCCCCTCTGCTTTGATGCGTTCGATACGCCGTGCCAATTCTAAACGATTCACGCTGTTCCCTCCCTTGTATATTCTATGTTGAGTGTAGCACATGTTCACGGTCGAATGAGATGACCGTATGAAACGTACGCGGCTCTAGTTCATCGCCACGAAAATGCGTTCGTCCTAGCGGTTCCCGGTTTTCGTCGAGTAAATCCCAGACTTCTCGATTCATGGACGAATCTCATCAATCACGAACGAGGAGGAACCTTGAATCTCTTCGACAAAGTGGGATCCGAATAGCATGGCCGGGGTGAAACTTCCAGCTAGCATCCCACCCGAACCGAGCAATCGCTTGACGACGGCGAGCGCCCCGTACACGGTGAAGGCATACGTACTCGCCGTTTGAATACGGACGACTACTTTTCGTCCTTCCCCATTCGTTGCTTCGCCCCATACGTACGTCGATGATTTTTCACGTACAGCCTCGTCAGGTCCCGATACGTTTTCGTCGACGTAACGGAGCAATCGTTCCTGCACGGCCTCTTTTCCGAGAATCGGGCTTAACCATGACAAAGCGCGAGCAGCATAGGCGGCCGCTGTCGGCACTGGTACCCATGTCGTAATATTCGGAATGTCCGTCGTGTAGTAGGCGGTCGAAACGTCTCCCCACGGAATCGCAATGGCGGTACGGCTTCCGCGACCAAAATCAATCGTTCTCCGCTTTGCCCCAATTGGAAATGGTGATAATTTGCCGTTCACACGTTCCACACTACTCGACCCTAGTCCACGAACGGCCGTCTTCATGGTTCCTGGTGAGATGCCGGCTGCCGCCGAAAAGCCAAGAGCGAGTGTTGTCGCATCCGGTATCAACTCTTTTAATTTCCGCGCGACACAGTCGGTCGGAATGACATCAAATCCGACACCCGAGCATAAAATCACACCACGTTCTTTGGCTTGAGCCGCTCGCTGTTTAGAATGGACATATTCGAACACGTCGATTTCCCCGGTAATATCTAAGTAATGCGTACCTGTCTCTAGACATGCCTCGATCATCACTTGGCTCGTATCCGTGAAAGGACCTGCACAATGAAGGACTAAATCTACATCGTGAAGCGCCTCGATTGCGGCTTCACGACTCAATGCAAAAATCGATGTCTCGCAACCCAGTTCATCTCCTAGGCGATGAATCGCTTTTGCGTTTCGTCCGGCAAGAACCGGACGCATTCCGTCACGAGCGGCTTGTCGTGCAATCAGCTCACCCGTATAGCCATTCGCCCCATAAATCATCCATCTCATTTTTACCCCTCCTTATGTTAATGTATCCTTGTTCGTTTCCCTAAAAGAAGTTGAATCGAACGAAAAGATCTTGGATGAGATCGATGATATTCACACTTCCCGTTACAATAGGTAAATATCCGATTGGGATGAGCAGACTTTTCACTGTTTGTGGTTTTGTTATGTCTCCCTGATGCTGTAGTAGACAATCCACCAAGTAAAACAAGGTCGCTGCGAGAAGACTGAGCCATGATAAGACGAGCCCGAATAGTATATGTAAAACAAACGAAGTGAACCTCCTGAATCGTTTCGAACTGAGTCGATTCGCCAACCAGTCACTGCACCATGAGGTCACGACACCGTAGGTCAACATAATCGGAAAACTGACCGTTACATAGGCAACCGTCATCAAAAGGAAGCCATTCAGTACGCCACTCATCCCTCCATTTTCTCGTACACCCATCATAGTGACCCCACACGCTAACAGGATCGCATAGACGGGCGAAGCGATGGATGCTGTGACGATTTTACGATTCCACATCTGCACCCCCCCTAATCCTTTCCAACTTTACACGACCTGTTCTGAAAACGCACAAAAACCAGCCTAAATTTAGGCTGGCTTCGTGATTTGTTAATTGTTTGCAACTTCTCCGGCTTTCGTACGGACCGATTGCATCGCTTCCGTCCATGGAAGGAGTTGGTCGAGCATATCGTTGACCGATTGTGCTTGAACTTCTTTCGGAGCGAAATGCGTACCGTTCTCGAAGTCCGTGAAGAGTGAGAGTGCAGGATGGACACGTACGTGAGCGATTGACAATTCACTCAAAATGCCCCGTAAATGTTCTGTTGCCCGTGCTCCACCAACAGAACCGTATGAGACGATTCCGGCTGCTTTGTTGTTCCATTCGACGCGTAAGTAGTCGAGTGCGTTTTTAAGAGATGCTGAGATGGAATGGTTATATTCTTGGACGATGAAGATGAATCCGTCCATTTGCGCAATTTTCTCCGACCAGGCCGCTGCGCCAGATGCGTCTTGACCCGCTTCGCCGAGAAGTGGCAAGTTGTAGTCTGCGATGTCGATGACTTCATAGTTGGCATCGCCACGTTTGTCGGCGAGTTCTTTCACCCATTCCCCGACTTGTGGACTGACGCGACCTTCACGAGTTGATCCGAGTACGATTCCGATGTTTAACATAGTAGTTCCTCCTTGGTTATGTTGTGATGCATCTGATTTTCCAAACAAGCGATTTAAGAAACTCATTTCATGCCCTCATATTCTTTCTCAAATATTTTCGTACTTCTGACCGTATCGATTGGTCGTACCATCGCCTCGATTTGCGAACGTTTCGCTTCGAGGAATGGCGGGAGTGACAACTTCTCACCGACCGTCTCGTACGGCTCGTCTCCCATGAATCCAGGTCCATCTGTCGCCCATTCGAACAAGATTTGCGGCGCAACACGTGCATAGGATGATTCAAAGAAGAAGCGATCGACGTAGCCAGAAGTTGGCAAACCGAACTGTTGGAGACGTGCTGTCCATTCATCGAGGACGCTACGGTCTTCGACACGGAATGCGACATGATGCACGGTACCGAACCCTTGACGCGCTTGTGGAGATGTCTCGTCGTGAATGACGATCACTTGCGCTCCGTTTCCACCTTCACCTCCTTCAAAGAGATACACATCACCTTCTCGTCCAATCTCTTTAAATAGCATCACTTGCTCCATCACTTGTTTGAAATATGTGATGTCTGCGATGCGAATAAAGATTGGACCGAGTCCCGTAATCGCGTATTCAAGCGGGATTGGACCGTTCTTCCACGGCTCCCCCGACGCGATGCCTTCGTTGAACTCATCCGAGATGAGTTGATACGCCTGCTCATCAAAGTCGATGAACGAGAGCGTCTTCTTCCCGAACTGTTCTTGAATGCCTTCGTGCTCGACGCCGAGACGGTCGAAGCGACGGACCCAATACGTCAACGCTTCATCAGTCGGCACGCGGAACGATGTCTTCGCGATTTCATTTGTCCCGTGTTTACCTTTCGGGATACCTGGGAAGTCGAAGAAGGTCATGTCTGTCCCTGCGTTTCCTTTATCGTCCGCAAAGAATAAATGATACGTTTGAATGTCGTCCTGGTTGACCGTTTTTTTCACCAAACGCATGCCTAGCACGTGAGTGAAGAAATCGTAGTTTTTTTCGGCACTACTTGTAATCGCCGTGACGTGGTGAATTCCTTTTACGTGTTTCATCGGTCTCTCTCCTTTTATACCTTGATTTCAAGATACATGATTAAATTTTTTTGCGGCTTCTGCCCGCTTTCCTATTTGTTTCAACTGTTCAATCGTTTCGTTTAATTGCATCCCTTCAAACACAGCGTTCATATGCTCCGTATGCTTAGGGAAAATATCTTGCATCAAGCGCTCTCCGTCATCTGTCAGCGCAGCGTATGTGATGCGACGATCGCTCGGACAAGCCTTACGAATGAGATATCCTTTTTCTTCTAATCGGTCCACGACGTACGTCATGCTTCCGCTCGAGAGAAGAATTTTCTTCCCGATGACTTGAATCGGTTGATCCCCTTTATGATATAAAAACTCGAGTACGGCGAACTCGGTCGCGTTCAATCCATAAGACGCCATTTCCTGCTTCACAAGGTCTTGTAACGACTGAGAGGCACGTAACAGCACAGTAATTGTTTTTAATGCATCAGATAGTTCCATCTGTCTCCCTCCTTTGTCCAAGAGAGTCATTAACTTAAATTCAAATATCTTTAATTCGAGATAAATATATCATGCGAATATTTTCCCGTCAATCGATTTGATTTAAAAAATATGACGGGTTGTTCCCGTCTCATTGCCCTCCCGAATTACAGCCATTTCACGACCGAATCGATGGCCTTCATCAACGAATCCTAGGCTTTCATATAAGTGATGCGCTGCCTCATTCTCAGGGTGATAGCCGACGACAATCGGTTTCTCTACACCGATTTCTTCAAGCATCAGCTCTGTCGCTTGTCGACCAATCCCTTTGCCTTGATGAGCATGGTCGATCATGATTCGGTAAATCCACCATGCATCCAACTCTTCAAGTTCTGTGTTGTACATGAGAAAGCCGACCATCGTCTCATCTTCATAAATCGCACGTGGACGTAATGTCGGTTCGTACAACGCTTGAAGTAACGAAATCGCATTCGGCTCCATATACGACTGTTGTTGCTCACTTAATTCCAAGTGACAGCATGTATACCAATTTTGTGCATCGATCGGGCGTAATGAAATCATGGCATTCTCCTTTAGTCATATGTCTCATTTAAGTTTCTTGCATAAAATGCGATGGCACGCCGGTACCGCGCGATGCTCTCGTCCGGTTTCGGACTTGCAAGCAGCTCAAGTAACGTTCCCGTCGCTTCTTCATGGCGACCGACGTTGTAATGGGTCATCGCTTGAAATACCTTGAGCGCCCCGTGATTCGGGAATTGCTCGATTGCCTCTTCAAATAACTGTTCCGCTTCCGTGTATCGTCCGAGTGCCCGATACGTACTGCCGAGTCCGAGATATGATTCCGCCAACTCTTCCCCCGTCAACCCGAGTCGGATGGCCCGTTCATAATGCGGGACCGCTTGACGTTCTTCACCGAGTGAGTCATAGCACCGCGCACAGTACGCATGTAGCCTCGGATTCTTTTCATCTTTCCCCAAGAGCGACAAGAACAGTTGCTTCGCCTGCTCAAGTTGTCCCTCCTCACGGAGACGAACGGCTCGATCAAACTCATTCTCTTCTGTCACGTCGGTCCCCTCCTGTGCGAATTCTTGATCTAACCATGCTTGTAACGTTTCATAATACTTACCGATATGTACCCCATCGACGAGTGCATGATGGGCTTGGACGGATAACGGCATGACCAGACGCTCGCCTTGGCGTTCGAACTTGCCCCAAGCGATGCGTGGCACGCTGTCATGTTGTTGCTGATGCGTCGGGTGCATGATACTCGTGAACGTGATCCACGGGACACTCGTGATATACAGTAAGTCGTCGGGCTCGTCATCCCCGATCACGACTTCATCGCCAGCTTGCTCCATCCGCGTCGTCACTTCCTGTAAGAATGTCGGTAAATCTTCATAAAACGTAGCCGCACAAAAGTTGAAGACATCCTCGTCTAACATGACTGTGAACGAAGGGTGGACCACCTCGTGTTCAACGACCTCTTCACCACGGATCCGATAGCGCAATTCCGGAATCGCGTTCGCCGCTCTCACCGCACCGTATAAAAAGAGTTTGAAGAACGATTGATTGCTCTCCTTGGCATATGTATATAGGTTCGTGACATCTACGTTTGCCGTCACGTTGAAATGTGGCGCATCAAACGCTTTGAAAAACTCGAAGTGCTTACGTCGTGCCCACGTCTCAATTTCAATTTTTTTCATACAAACTCCCCCTCCTACGCTCTTACTGTAGCAGAGAGAGTGAATTCGCTCATAGCTTTTGTTTTAACTGTTCGTAATGTCCTTTTGCCAAATCAAAGTAGATGAAGTCTCCACGTTCGATTCGTTCGAGCGTCGCTTCGAACTCACGCCATCCACGTTCGACCTGTTCAGGCGTCAATTCGCCGCTTTCAGCCGCCGCCTTGAACTCATCCTCATCCTTTTTGACGATATCGCCATTTGGAAATACAAGAATATCGAGCAACAAGTCATCCATGTACGGAATGCCATTTTCTTCGCCGATTCGGTCGACGAGGTCGATATACCATTGCACGATTTCACCGTCAGGATTGAACATGACCGTCACACCGAACGGTTCATTGTCCGGGAAATATTGGAGCCAAGCAAACCCGGCATCCGCCACGATGAATTCTTCCCCTTTATGCTTTTTATATAATGGTGCCCGAACCTCATCGATTTGGAATAAAGCAACCACCCCGGAAAATTGTTCCGTCTGAACGCGTTCTTGCGCATAACGGTTCTTTAAAATTCGCTCCCAGTCTCGTCGATTCGCATACTTTCGTTTTGCCATATAGATCTCCCCCTTTGGTCATCTCTGTATGATACAGTTCGCCAGAAGAAGGAAAGTTCCTTGTTAGTCGTACAAATTATGCTGATTGAACCAGACGAGATGACTTTGCTTCAAGCGTTTCCGCTCGACCATACGGACGAACGCATCTGTCGAGATGAAGCGGTTCCCAGGATGAAGGTCGGCCAGCATCAAGAGGATGAGGCGTGAACCTCGTTCTCCCTCTTGAAGAGAGATATGTTCCATCTTCCCTTCACCATTGAAGCGGTTGATGAACAGCTCGACTTTACACTCTTCTTTTAAGAGTCGGGTCGTCACATATGCGACTTGGCTGATGATCGACTCGAAGTCGTGATGTAACGTGTAGCCGGACGGCCCACTCAAATCGACTGCGAACGTGAACGTATCGAGCGATGTCTTTTGAAAGACTTTCGACTGGACTCGTCCAAGTTTTGCCGTCGCGACCCAGTCAATCTCTTTGACCGGTTCTCCTTCATACGGCTTCGACCCTAGAACCTGAAGTGGATTCCGAAGTGGTGATGCGGTCAGAGGTCGGTCACCGAGCGCCAAGCGTTTCGTGCCGACCGGAGGGTGTAGCGTGAGTGACGGTAATACCGTCCATCGCTTCTCAATAGGGCACTCAAGAAGATACGTCCCGAGATGAAACGGGAGCGGAACGGCGAGTACGCACTCCTCGATGTAAGCAGGACCTCGGAATTCGGCTTGAATGTGAAGCATGTGACGAGCCTGATCTGTCCGTAATGTCATATCCAAACTATTCGGGGACCGGTCGTGGGCTGGGAAGCTGAGCGCTGTATTGGATTTCAGTCGAACACGAACCGGAAGCCCGAGTCGTTCGACGACTTCACTTCCATCTAAAATCAGTTGTACCTCCGTCTCATCCCCGACAAAGAGAAGGGATTCATGGCTATGTATGTGAAGCCGAAGAGCTTGTTCCAACTGTTTCCGTGTCCGTTCAAAGAACCAAACGATGCCCGCAAGTAAACAAAGCGCATATCCGACAATCTCCATGTACGGGACGAATACGAGAATCACCCCAGCGAATCCATAAACCGGAATCCATTGTTTCTGTAGGGCGTTATGTGTCGAGAAGGTCATCTTCAGCCCTCTACCGGCACAGAGACGGTGTCTAAGATGTAACGGATAATGTCCTGTTTCGTCGATTTGATGCCTCCTTCAAGCGTCAACGTCAAACGATGGGACAAGACATAAGGTGCCACGGCTTTCACATCTTCCGGAATGACGTACAATCGATCGTTCAGATAGGCATAACTTTGAGACGCTCGCATGAGCGCGATGGCTCCACGTGGACTGACACCGACCTCGACGGATGCATGTTCCCGGGTCGCATGAACGAGCCCGAGTAAGTAATCAAGGACATCATCTTGAATCGATACTTGCTTCACTTCCTCCTGAGCACGGCGTAACTCGTCTAACGTCGCAACCGCCTCTACGGTTTTCCTCGTTTGACGCATCACTTGTAAGAGGAGTTCTCTCTCTTCCGCAACATCAGGATAACCGACTGGAATCGAAATCAAGAAGCGATCGAGTTGGGCATCCGGTAAGGGGAACGTCCCCGCTGATTCAATCGGGTTTTGCGTCGCGATGACGAAAAATGGTTTCGGCATCGGATATGTCTCTCCACCGATGGAAACTTGTCGTTCTTCCATCGCCTCGAGCAAGGCGGACTGCGTTCGTGGAATCGCTCGGTTAATTTCATCAATCAAGACGATGTTCGCAAAGATTGGTCCTTGGCGATGATCGAACGTCTGCGTCTGCATGTTGAAATAGTCTGCTCCAATCACATCAGACGGTAACAAGTCGGCCGTGAATTGAATCCGGGAGAACACCCCGTCGAAGCTGGCCGCAATCGTTTTGGCAAGTAACGTTTTCCCCGTGCCTGGCACATCTTCTAATAGAATATGTCCTTCCGCGAGTAACGCCGTACAACAGAGGCGTACGACATCCTCTTTTCCTAAATACACTTCGTTCAACTGTTTGATGACCTGCTCCATACCCATATGACGACCTCCATTTTTTGTCTTAATCAAACTTTACCTTTTTATGGTAAGATAAACAACAAATAGTCTGAAAATTCAAAAGGAGGTACCCTCTTGCGCTGGACGAACAAGTTTCTTCTCATGATTGCCGCCACACTCCTTGTCACCTTTACGATGATGGTGATTACGACGAGTGTATTCGAATGGCTCTACAACCCGGAAACGATCCCCGTCGAGGAAAATAACAGTCCCCCGACTGATCTCCTATCGGATGAGGATGATGGCATTTTAATTGGTGAATCCAAAGCAGATTACCCGTTTGAATTGGATCCTCAAAAAGGAAAGAATAACTTTTTTGAGAGAATCACGGGATCTGGAGAATCAACACGACGAAATCTCGGGTTATTCGTCGCTTTGATCGCATTCTGTTGCTTCAGTTTCTATGTCTATCGAAAACGGAAGCAACGTTTGGCGCTCGCACGAGATCATGTTGATTCAAACGCAGACCCGCTTGTAGAATCGCTACAACACAAGAACGCTTCGTCCGTTTCGACGCTCACAGCGTTCACGAACGTCCCGATTCGCGATGCGCTGATCACATTTAACCAATCTCTCGTACCAGCCAAGCGATTGCGTGCTCATGAGACACTGCAAGAGTGGTTCCAACGCATCGATTTACCGATGAACCCTTCCGTTTATCATGCGGTTCGCTACGGCGCCTCCTCAGGTGTGACGATTTCTGAAGAAGATACACTTCACTTCAAGAGAACACTCGATACCTACGCGACACGTCCTCACCCCGAGTGAGAATGTGCACAGGTTCTGCTTTTTCATCATGAATGATAAAATGGTGGAAAATGTCAGTTAAGGGGATGGAAACATGAGACGATGCGCGATATTCGGATTAAGTGCACTTTTACTCACGGGTTGTACAGATACGGTGGCAGACAATCCAACCCCAATCGAATCACCCGATGAACCCATCACCGAATGGACGCGTGAGGACTTTAAAGACGTCTATGACCAATACGAACAAACGAAACCGCTCCTTACTGCCCTTGAACAACAAGGAATCAAACCGTTTCGGGAGACGTTCGAACGGGTCATCATCGCAGGCAACGGCCTCGAGCATACGTATGCGGATATTTACCCATTCAAGCTCGATGACGGGACGTATGCTACCATTTTCGATAGTCGGGACGGAACGGTGATCAATGGCTCTGAGTCGGTCGCTCCGCTATTCTGGCAAGAGGAATCCTTCCTTCAATACGTCGAAGAGATTGAAAATCGAAAATTCGGTACAAGTGCCCCACCTTCCGATGTCGTCCTCACGCAGGATGAATTCCAAACGGTCTATGACCGCCATGCCTACACGTCAGCTCTCCTCGTCGAACTCGATGAAGCGGGCGTCGAACTGGCACGGGAGCCAATCGATGATGTGATCATCGCCGGGAACGGCGTGACTGAAATCACTGCCGACTTGTTCGTATTCGATGTCGAGAACGGATATGCCATCGTATATGATCAGGACGGAGAAATTTTAAAAGGCCCCGAATCCATCTCACCGCTCTTTTGGAACGAGAAGGACTATGAGGACCTGTTAGCCAAGAATGAGGGATAATTTCGCCCCTTTTCCGATTTTAGCTATGCTATACTCAAATCAATAAACGACCACTAGGGGAGCCTTCGGGCTGAGACGGCATTTGCCGGACCCTTTGAACCTGATCTGGCTCATACCAGCGTAGGGAAGTGGTGTGGGATACGTCTCTGTATATCCACGCCATTTTTCCGTCTGGAAACGTGGCGTTTTTATTTTGAAAGGAGACTATTCATGCGTATTCAACAACTCACTTGGATGGCAATGCTCGTCGCCATCGCCGTCGTCGGTTCGATGTTCATCTCGATTCCTACAGGTGTTGCCCGTGCTTATCCGATTCAGCATATGGTGAACGTGATCACCGCAGTCACTGTCGGTCCAATCGGAGCCGTTCTCGTCGCTTTCGTCACCGGACTCATTCGCGTCATGACCGGCACAGGATCACTGCTCGCTTTCCCTGGTGGCATGATTGGCGCGTTTCTTGCCGGCATTTTCTTCGTTCGCACGAACCGCGTCTATGCTGCCGCTCTCGGAGAAATCATCGGGACTGGGGTTATCGCCTCGTTGATTGCCGTCCCGTACGCAAAACTGTTGATGGGTTCGACGTTCGGTGCATTTTTCTTTGTCCCGGCCTTCCTTGCCTCTAGTTTGACGGGCGCGCTTCTCGGTTGGCTCGTCTTGTCACGCGTCAAACAGTTGCGACCGAGCGTACTCAAATAAAAGCCCCTTTTTGGATGAAAATGGTAAACTATAGACAACATCTATAGAGGAGGGGTTTTATGTCTCGTTTCAATCAACTTGTAGCGGGTGGTATTTTGTTGTTTTTGTCCGGATTCTTATACACGCTCGAACGCATCGCACTCTACATACGTTGGTACGCCGAAATCTCAACCGGGAGCTGGTTGGAAAAACCGACGTTTGTCGATCCATTTCTCCAAAACTGGTTCGTTACCTTGTTTCTCTTTGCCGCTATTCCCTTCTTCTTGGCAGCTATGAATGTCACGCAAAAAACAAGTCCATCCGAGAATCCGACCGACTCATGACGGTCGGTTTTTTGTATGATAGACCCAAATCGCTTCACCGTTCGATTCATCGATTAAGCCGCTGTCGACAAAGCCGTTTTTCGCGTAAAATCGTTTCGCGGCTTCATTCTCTTGATGGAGACTGAGGATGATATCATCCACGTCGTATAGTGTCTGGATGAATTCCACTGCCATGCGTAGGCACTTCGTTCCAACGCCTTTCCCCTGTTCGTTTTGATCAATCATGAAACGGTCGAGCC
Organism: Caryophanales bacterium; assembly: GCA_902362975.1. GTDB lineage: Bacteria > Bacillota > Bacilli > Exiguobacteriales > Exiguobacteriaceae > Exiguobacterium. The sequence goes on along the minus strand of CABIYO010000007.1, from coordinate 18,055 downwards.
ACACGTAACGTTCTGACTGGTTTTCTGCTCCGACCATCACGAAGCCAACCGGTCGCTCACCTTCATAAAATGCAAAGCTCTGCCAATTGTATTTCGTATCCTCAATCATCTCTCGAAGGGATTCGGCATTCGTCTCGATGAATCGAGATTGTTTCTCGTCCACTGTCATGGCGATGACCGCCTCTCGATTGACTGCATCAACCGGTTGAATCGTGATTTCATTTCCTTTCATGCTTTCACCTCATTGATTTTCTCTCTCTCCCATACGATTTCTCCCGTATAAAGTTTCTTCTCCCGTATCTTCGAAGGCTTGTATTCGCTACACTAACAATAAAAAGGAGGGGATCTTATGTTCCGAATCGGAAGTATCTTCATTCCCGTATCAGATGTAGAACAGTCTCTGAACTGGTATACCACTTATTTTTATACCCAAGAAATCGGGCGCTGGGAAGGGGGCATCGGAATTTGTCTGCCAGATGGCTCAACTCAAATCGGATTGATTCAAACCACTTCAACGCAACCTACAACATTTAAGGATGCGTCCGAACAAGCCCATGTTTATTTCAATATCATCTGTGAAGACATCCAGCTCGCGTACCAATCGTTCGAACAAGCAGGGTTGATTGCGACCCCGCTTCACGATTTCGGTGGTATGTCCTGTTTTGACGTACGAGACCCGGATGGACATACAATCAGCCTCATCTCAGAAGAATTGACTTCCCCGTTCCACCATGATCGAGTGAAAGAGTTGCAAACGAAAGGAAACAACTAATGAAACAAATCCATCATATCTGTATCCAAACACCGGATTATGCCGCATCGAAGTCATTTTACGAAGCGCTCGGTTTTGAACTCGTCCAGGAGTCGCCAAACTTCCATACGCGTGACTTCAACAGTTGGCTCAAGCTCGGTGATTTTTATATTGAGCTCCAGACTGCTAAAACAGATGAAACGTTATCGTTTTACAACTCGAATCATTGTAAACATCCGTCATCGATCAACAGATTGATGGACAGGAACTGACCCCGAATTTGAACCGACTGCGACGTGACATGCTCTACTTCCCGAACGTGTATCATCAAACGCATGAAGGGCGAACGTCTGATGCAGAGTTCATCGTCAACACGTCACTTTATCCTGTCAAGTCTGGTTCCGTCTACACGCGTTTCCCGGGAAATCAGTTCAACGCGCTCTCTCAATCCTTGAACGAGGCGGGCTACGATACGGCATCCATGCATTTTTTCCGAAAAAACTTTTGGAATCGCGATGACTTTTATGACAATATCGGATTCAATCATTTCTTTAGCGACAAAGACTACCCCGACCAAAGTATCATCGGGATGGCACTCAACGACCAAGAATTCTTGAATACGTCGGTCGGATTCATGGAAGAGTTAAGCGATGGCTACCCTCGAAGAAGTGGACTCGACGGTTGACGCGTTTCAACTCGACCGTGCTTTCCCTCTCTTCATCAAACCACCTGAACTGACGACAGGAGAAGTCATGGAGGTGAGTGGTGGACAAATCGATATCGCCCCGACGATTCTCGATTTACTTGGCGACTCCTTATTGAATGATACGTCAAATCTAACCGTCTTTCGGACGGGCGCTTTCCGATACGAAAATCATTACTATGAACCAGACTTGACCGAACGTGCTCGTAACGGCACATGCTATTCCATTGAGACGGAAGAACAAGTCGCATTCGATCGATGCGCCCCTTACATCGACCACGCGGCCAGTCAGCTCCGGCTCTCGGATACTATCATCGAGAAAGATGCCCTCTCGCAAATGAGTCCATGAAAAAACTCCCGGGCTATTTGTATCGGGAATTTTGCTTTGCGCAACGTGGCGATATCAAGCTTTTTCATGGGCAGACATGCCTGTCCGACCTGTTCAATCTGCTCTTGCGAACCTACCGTCATCATGTACGATTTGCCAAGAAACCCCGTAGCGGTCCTGCAACCACCCATAACGCTGACTGAAGTCGTACGTGTCTAATAGAATCAAGATACCCGCTCCCTCGTATAATTGTTCCCATAGCGCATTGATCTCTTCCGTCGTCGGAAGCGACACCATGTAGGAAATGGACGGATTCCGTTCTTGCGCCGTCCCTCCCCTAAGCAACTGAAAGAATTGTCCAGCGAGCGACAATGTCACAATCGTCGTATAGTCGACAAACGAATCTGGAAAGATGGATACATACCACTCGGCAATCTCTTCAACGTCCTATTCAAACCAAATACATGGAATCACGGGTTGTGTAATCATGAGAATGTCTCCTTTCAGACTTCATGCAAACGATAGACCTCACGGACGGCGAGAAGCTCTCCGGCTTCATCACGATACGCCTGATAGTGCGACGAATGGATATGGTGATCGAGCGCTTCTTCGTCTTGATACTTTTCATAGAAGACAAACGTACCCGGTGCATCGATTGCCTCGTGAAGAATGTACGCGAGACACCCTTCTTCCGCACGCGACGGCGGAATCACACGGTGTAGCGCCTCACGTAACGCCTCTTCTTTTCCGGGATGTGCTTTCAAGATTGCAGTAATGACGATTTCCATACAGTATTCCTCCTTCAATAATGGACCTGCCTTTCTGTTCCCGAATCCACCACAATCTATCCCAAAAAACGGATATCTCATCATACGAGACATCCGTTTCTGCTTATGACTTTTTCTTTTGTCGGAATGGCCACCAGACCCCATCGCCAAATGAAATCGTAATGGCTGGAATCAAGAGGGGTAACACAATCAAGCCATACAATAACAAACCGGTGATGACGATTGTCGCAATCTGGACGAGACTGAGCACGCCAGACGGAATCATGGCACCGAACGTCCCGGCGAGGATGACCGCGGCGGTCATAATGACGGTACCCATCTTCGTCATCGAGTGGATGAGCGCCTCACGGACCGTCTTCCCATTGATTGTTTCTTCCCGGAATCGATCTAACAAGAAGATAGAATAGTCAATTCCAAGGGCAATCAACATGACAAATCCAAAGAACGGAACGGCCCAACTAATCCCGTCATAGCCGAGTCCTTCTACAAAGATCAGCTCTGTGATTGCCGCTGACGTATAGTACGTCAAAAGTAGCGAAGCAATCATATAGAGTGGCATGATCATCGAACGGAACAATGCTGTCAAGACGATGAACAACGTCACGAGCATGATGGCTACCGTTCGATTGAAATCATTCGTCGATGTTTCATTTAAATCGCTATTGATACTTGAGATCCCGGCATATCCGATTGTCGCATCCGCATACGGTGTTCCCGTCACGGCACGATTCATCGTCTCTTTGATTGTCTCGACGGTATCAATCGCTTCTGGCGAATACGGGTCCATCTCTAAGACGACCTCGAGCTGAGTCGCCATTCCTTCATCGAAGACGTAGCGTTCGACGGCAAGTGAGAACTCATCCGATGTGAGCGTCCCTTCCGGAAGATACACGCCTGTCTCTCGAAGCGCATCTGCTTCACTCAACTGTTGTAAGAACGAAACGGCTTCTCCGAGACCAGACTCAATTTGTCCTAGCCCGTCGTTCGCTTCCGCGACAGCTGTCGCCAGTTGCGCTAACCCGCTACCAAGTTCACCGACCTGAGAACCTTGTGCATTTAATGCGGACGCCGCTTCGTTGATTCCTGACTCAATTTGTGTGAGACCAGCTGATACTTGACCGAGCTGTCCGACTGCGGCCGGGATGTTTTGAGTCGCTGTCAATCCTTGCCCAATGAGACCAAGTTGACCATTCAACTGATTCAGCCCCGCTGCTGCTTCTGCAAGCGGTGCCCCAGCATTGGTTGAACCGCTTGGTAGTTGTCCAACGATCCCGTTCAATCCTTGCTCAATCTCATCCAATCCAGTCTGAACATCCCCGAGACCCGTCTGCGCTTCAGACAAGCCATCGCTGACTTCACCGAGTTGTGTGTCGACATAAAAATCGTCGATGACTTCACCAGTCGGACGTGTGAGCGCACGGACACCATTCACACCTTCGACTTTTTCAAGCTCACTTGCAAACTTTTCGATGTAGGGAACTTCTGATTCTGTAATGGCTTGATCTTGTCTCAAAATGACTTGTACCGGAAGGGATTCCCCTTGACCGAACCCTTCTGAGATCAAATTCAGTCCACTAACCGAATCGTACCCGTCTCCAATCTCATCGACCATATTGACCGAACGGGCATCGTCATATGTGAATAAGACAGGTACTGTGATCAACCCGACGACCAAAATCGATACGAACGGGCGATTGACCGACAATCGGCTCAAGCTAGCCCAAAGCTTGCTGTCATGATGCTCGCCTGCCTTCTTCGACGGCCAAAACAGCCGCTGTTTGAGCGTCGCCATAAAGAATGGGACGGCCGTGAAAAGAATCAGCAGCAACACCGCAATCCCGACTGCGACGGCGACCGCTGATTTAAAGATTGGAAAATCAGCAAATCCGATGGCGGCAAAACCGACGAAGACCGCGAGCCCACTGATGAGGACGGTCCGTCCTGCCGTCTTGTACGTATTGACGATGGCGTCTTCGATGGCATGTCCTGCACTGAGTTCTTCTTTATAACGGCTAAGAAGCAGGATACAGTAGTCTGTCCCAATCCCGAACAAGATGGCGACAAGGAAGATTTGCGTGTAGTTCGACACCGGGAATCCGAACCAATCCACGAAGAACGCGACAAAAGATTGGCTCAACAGATACGTGAATCCGACCGCAATGAGCGGGATGAACGGGGTCACGACGGAACGGAAGACGAGAAGGAGTAATCCAAAAATCAACACGACCGTGATGATTTCTGTCTTTTTCAACCCTTCCTGGGCACTTAAGTTCACATCATTGTTAATGATTTCTTCCCCGGTGATATATACTGTTTCATCTTGTGGAAGCACGTTTTCACGGACATCATCAGCAAACGCATTGATTTCTTCTGTCGTACCTTCGACCGTAATCGGGACGAGAACGATGCGTCCGTCTTCTGAGACAAGCTGTGCCTCTGTCTCCTCGTTTTCGAACGGATCGAGAACATCTGTCACGACCGTTTCATTTTGTTTAAGTTCTTCGATGACACGCGCGACATCTGTTCGCTCCGTCTCTCCGATTGATTCAAACTCATAGACGAGGGAGATGGTCTTGTCACTCTTCCCGGCTTCATCTAAAATCGCTTGTGCGCGTTGTGAGTCCATGTCGTCCGCAAGTTGGAAGTTCCCTGCCTCTTCTGCTTGTTTCGTTAAGTTCGGTGCTGCGACAAATAATGCTGTCGTCAATACGATGAGGAAAATGAAAATTCCCCAGCGCCATTGAATGATTTTATGCATGTGTTATTCCTCCCCGATTCGGAGCAATTGTTTTATTTTTCGGAACGTCCGAACAAACTGCTCGATTTCAATTTCGTCTACTTCTCCATCGATGAGGGATTCCACATATCGATAGACGGCACCGTCCACTTCTTCGACGAGCCGTTTCCCTTCTGGGGTCAATGCAATTAATCGTTCCCGTTGATCTTGTCCTCGTCGACTCGTGACGAGTCCTTTTTCGACCAACTTTTTCAGGCGATTCGAGACCTCGCTTTTATGGACACCTTGTTTTTGCGCCAATTGCCCAGCCAGAGTTGGTCCAAACTGATCGAGTAACTTCAACAGTTGGAGCTGTTCACGCGAATACTCGCGCCATACGTCCCCTTCCATCGCTTCGATGACATGTTCCGTCCTATGGAACATCACTTCTTCAAACAACTGCACCGCTTCGCGCATCAATGCTTTCATTTTTAGTTTACCCCCTAAACTATATGATTATAGTTTATGCCCTAAACTAAATGACGTCAAATAAAAAGACCGATAAGGGGTGCCCTATCGGTTTATGTTCTTTTCGATGGTTTCTGCCACACGTAATCCAGACAAATAGGCACTTTCGAATCGCGTTCGTCCGGATGGGTCATCGGACTCAAGGAAGACATCCCCTGCTAAATAGATGGGATGACGGTTTACTTGATAAAACGGCTCATGCCATACGTCTTTCGCTTGTGCGTAACGCCAACGTTTCAATTGCCGTGATTGGATGTCGAGGTCTCCGACTTCCTCACGCACTAACCGCTCGATTTCAGCAAGTGTCTCCGCTTCCGGTCGCTCATACCAGTCCTCACTCCACGTCTCTTCCATATAGACACTTATAAGTGATGTATCGGAGATGCCTTTTTGCCGATTATCGACGATTTTTAATACACCGGGTACCAGTTCTTGATCGAGAATACCGTCTGCTCCAATCTGTACATCACCGGCACATTCAAAAAGACCGACGAACGTCGGCGAATATATAAGACAACGTAACGCGGGCTCGACATCGACAGCTAAATCTCCAAGCAAATCGAACGACTGTGGAAGCGGTGCCGTCATCACGAGTCGATCATAGGAACGTGCCGTCACGTCTGTCTTGACTGTGACGGGTCCGTCTTCTTTTACTTGAACGTTCTCCACCCGTTCGTTCAATTGTACGGTCAAATCTTCAGACAAATGCTTAGCGAGTGTATTCATCCCATCAATCGCGACATAACGTGGATAGGGGTCGGCATACCAAACCCGCACCCAGTTCGCATTCATCCACGACTGTACCTCTCGTTCGAGCTCTTCTCCACGCACCGCGAAATAAACCGCTCCGTGGTCGGCTCGTCCGTCACCGATTCGACGTGTCGCCAAACGTCCCCCGACACTTCGACTCTTTTCAATCAGTTCGACGACATGACCTTGACGCACGAGTTCACGCGCTGCGATGATTCCGCTCAGACCGGCCCCGATGATCCCAATCTTCATTCCGCATTCCCCTTTCTCTTCATGAAGATTGTAGCACGTTCATTCAATTCAACCTCTGTTTGATATGCTTCAGGCTGGCTTGTTCCATTGTTCGTCGTACACCCGACGCGTATCTTCATACATGACAGCGAAGCGCGCAACGATGAATGGACGAATGAGGATTGTCGCTATAGATAGTGATAATGCGGCGAGTAAGACAGAATTCACGACCATAAACAATGTGAAGCCAATCAAATAAATCGGGATAAACGGCAAAATCAGTTTGAACGCCTCCCATTTCCGCCCATGCATCAACGCGCGTGATTTCGTGATGGATTCTCTGACCGATAATGATGGTTCATCTCGCAAAATAAAGTACGTAAACGCGTAGGAGAAGAACTTCACGATTCCCGGGACAATGAACAAAAGTGTCCATAGCGTCTGAAAGATGGCTAGTAAGATGACAGCAGTCACATTTTTACCAAATCGTTCTTTCATCGGTCGAAATACATCACGAAACTGCGCGTCCTGTCCGCGAATGATGGAAAGGATGACCCAGTGATAACCGATAATAATTGGATACAACATGAAGGATACTACCATCGTACTAAAAAGGAATACAATCGCCTGTACTGAATCGGCTTTCGCCCCGTAAAGCGTTGGGTCAAATATTGCAATAAACTCTAATATCACGGCACAGAGAAACGACCAGACTAACAGTAGACCTCGTTTCCCATTGATTGCTTCATGTGTCCGTTCTGTCCATGTTTGAATCATTCTACATCTCCCCCTGACTGATACTTTTATATACGGAGCATAGTAAGCACACGTTTCAAATTCATATAAAAAAGCAGAGATTCACTCTGCTCGTTCGTCCGATCGATATTCCAATATGTCTCCCGGCTGACAATCGAGTGCTTCGCAAATCGCTTCAAGTGTCGAGAAACGAATCGCTTTGGCCTTTCCGTTTTTCAATATCGATAAGTTCGCCATCGTGATCCCGACTCGTTCCGACAGTTCCGTCACACTCATTTTCCGTTTCGCCAACATCACATCCAGATTCACAATCATCGCCATTTCTCTCACCTCATACCGTCAAATCGATTTCTTGTTTCATGTCGATGGCGCGCTTCAATAGTTTCTGTAACAACTCAGCGAAAACCGCAATGACAAATGCAGCGAAGACGAAGACGAATCCGATGACTAAAAATCCTGGCGAGTCGTCACGCTCAGCGAACCAATAGAAGAACGGGAGTGTCGCCATATAGATGGCCGTGATGGTCAGCGCACAATATTTAATGACACGAAGTGCTTTCACCGCCCGATAGGAGAATGCCTCATTCCGGTCAATCAATCCAAGTAAGATGAATGACTGTGACAAGGCAACGAAAAAGGGAATCGCTGCTACATACATCCCTCCAATAATCGGTCGCATCGAATTTGCAATCCATCCTCCGCTCTCCACCGCCTCTCGCCAAAGGAAAGGGAGTAAAAAGATACAGGCCGCGAGAATCGGGAGCGACAAGACAATCACTGCTAGTTTCAAAAAGATGGTTTCCCGTTTCATCTGCCAAACACCTCATTTAGTTTTATTTTCTTTATCATATGCCACGATTTATCGTTTATCAATAAATATTTATCGAAAAAAATAGACCACGAGATGTACTCGAGGTCTATCACATTCATTTCATTGCTTCTAATTCACTTTCGGTCACCCATTTATGGTTTGTGACCTCTTCCCCGTCTTCGGTCGTGTAATCAACCATGTAAACGGTCGTCTCTTCCGCTGTATCGATTGTCGCTTCTGCGCCGTCCATCCCTTCCATATGGTCGGCGGCCAATACGACCTCATCCCCTTCAGACAACGGTTCCTCATCTGGATTGTCCAATTCTTCGTGAATCACCCATTTGTGATCCTCTACCGGGTCACCGCCTGTTGTCGGTGTATAGCTGACGGCGTAGACGGTCGTATCATACGCACCGACAATCGTGGCCTCCACACCTTCCATCCCGGGCATGTGATCCGCTGTCATCATCGCGGTTGATCCGACTGGAAAAGTCGGATCACTGGCTTCCATCAGCCCGTCTGGAACTTCTCCAGACCCGGAGTGATCCATCGCTGAATGGTCCATGCTTTGCTCTTCTGACATCTCCATCGATGTGTCCTCTGCCGTATCCCCACAAGCGGCCAATGATGTCGCGAGAATCATGACACCGAGACCTGTCATCCATTTCTTCTGTTTCATCGAATCTCTCCTTCTCTTCATTTTCATGTTGAGTGTACCCGTTCCCGAGAATGAACAGACATATATGAGAACATTACGATGATTTGTTAACTCATTGCAACAAAAAAGACCAAAATCCCGAAAGATTTTGGTCTTGGACATTATTCAACCGTTACAGACTTCGCCAAGTTACGTGGCTTGTCGACATCACAGTCGCGAGCAAGTGCTGCATAGTATGAGATGAGTTGAAGTGGAAGAACCGTCACGAGTGGCGTGAGAAGTGGTTCAACACGTGGAAGAACGAATGCGTCGTTCTCATGTTCCATTCCTTCCATTGAAATCGTACATGCGATGGCACCACGCGCCACAACTTCCTTGATGTTTCCACGGATGTTGAGGTGTGTGTTTGGTTGAGACACGAGCGTGATGACTGGTGTCCCGTCTTCAATCAAGGCGATCGGTCCGTGCTTGAGCTCTCCACCTGGGTAGCCTTCTGCTTGGATATACGAGATCTCTTTGAGCTTGAGGGCACCTTCGAGACCGACGTATGAATCCATACCGCGACCGAGGAAGAACGCGTTGCGTGACTCTTTCAAGAACTTGTCTGCCAATTGCTCAAAGATTTCTTTTTGAGCCATGACCGAGTCCATGATTGTCGCGATGCGCGCGAGTTCTGTCATGAGGTCAAACGGAAGTTTCTTGCCGTTCGCACGGGCAATGTCATACGCGAGAATCGCGAGCACCGCGATTTGAGCCGTGTATGCTTTCGTCGATGCGACCGCGATCTCCGGTCCGGCGTGAAGGAGCATTGTCTCGTTCGCCTCACGTGAGAGTGTCGAACCGGCAACGTTCGTGAGTGTGAGCGCCTTGTAGCCGCGCTTCTTCACTTCGACGAGGACGGCCCGGCTGTCCGCTGTCTCACCTGATTGTGAGATGAAGAGGAACAACGGCTTCTCTGTAAGGAGTGGCATGTTGTAACCGAACTCAGAAGCGACGTGTACTTCTGTCGGCACGCCTGCGACGCGCTCAATCAATTGCTTGCCGACGAGACCGGCGTGATAACTTGTTCCACATGCGACGATATAGATCCGGTCCGCTTCCGAAACGAGCTCACGCACGCCTTCTGCGAGCTCGATCTCGCCGTTCTCGTTCTGGTAGTGCTGGATGATGTTGCGGATGACGGCCGGTTGCTCGTCCATCTCCTTCAACATGTAGTGCGCGTACGTGCCCTTCTCGATGTCTGACGCATCGATCTCGGCCGTGTATGGGGCACGCTCGAGGACGTCGCCGTCGAGTGTCTTGATCGTCGCCGACTCGCGCGTCAAGATGACGATCTCGCCGTCATGGAGCTCGAGGTACTGGTCCGTCACCTGGAGCATCGCCATCGCATCAGACGCCACGACGTTGAACGTGCCATCGCCGAGTCCGACGAGGAGTGGTGACTTGTTCTTACCGATGTAGAGGCGCTCTTTGTCCTCTGAGTCGATCATCGCGATTGCGTACGAGCCGTGGAGCTCAGCCAACGTCTTGCGGAACGCCGCCTCGACGTCGCCAAGTTCGACGAAGTTCTTCTCCATCAACTGGACGATGACTTCCGTGTCCGTCTCCGAGAGGAACGGGACATCGAGCGTCGCCTTGATCTGCTCGTCGTTCTCGATTACGCCGTTATGGACGAGCGTGAAGCGTCCTGTCGTGCTTTGATGCGGGTGGGCGTTCGGTACGCTCGGTACCCCGTGTGTCGCCCAACGTGTGTGGCCGATTCCAATCGTGCCGTCTACTTCTGCTGGGATGATTTCGCGTAGCGCAGCAATGCGACCGACTTCTTTGTGAACGTTGACATTCTCATTCATCAACGCAAGACCTGCCGAGTCATAACCACGGTACTCGAGTTTTTCAAGACCTTTGAGAAGGACTTCCTTCGCTCCGGTATTCCCAATCATTCCTACAATTCCACACATAAACAAATCTCCTCTATTCTTCGATTTCTCGAAAAAGGAAACGGGCTTTTTCTAAGAGCTGTCAGTACACGCTTCTTTGTCCGTCCGGTCGCCCGGGTGTTTTAAAAGCATGTTTGTCGTCGTGACAGGCGACGAGGAGGCATCCGCCGAAATCTCGATAACCTCCAACCTCGTCAACTCCGCAGAGTTCTGGCGCTTGTTCGTACTCTTGTGTCCTTCCGTTTCCAAGGTCACGCTTTTAATAGTACAAATCCCCCCCCCATTCGTCAAGAAAATCCGCTGTTTTCTCGATGACAAAACGGAAACAAAAAGGGAATCCGATGTGGATTCCCTTTTTGTTTCCGGTTTTGAACATTTTATCCGTCTACGCCGTAATCTTCGCGTACGACTTGTGCGATTTTTTCAACGTAACGGTCACACTCTTCCGCTGTCGGGGCTTCAGCCATGACACGAACGAGTGGTTCTGTTCCTGATGCACGGACGAGGATTCGACCGTTTCCAGCCATTTCCGCTTCCGCTTCTTTGATGGTCGCCAAGACACGCTCTCCGTTCATCGCATCGTTTTTATTCGTCACACGAATGTTCACGAGCTTTTGCGGATAGACCGGCATCTCCGCTGCCAATTCAGACAGTTTACGACCTGTCGATTTCACGATTTCTGCCAATTGCACGCCAGATAACATACCGTCACCCGTTGTCGAGTGATCGAGGAAAATCAAGTGACCTGATTGTTCGCCACCGAGCGTGTATTGGTGTTTTTTCATTTCTTCGACGACATACCGGTCACCTACCGCTGTTTGAAGCGCCGTCATGCCCGCTTCTTCTACGGCTTTATGGAACCCGAGGTTACTCATGACCGTCGCGACAATCGTGTTGTCTTTGAGACGCCCTTTTTCACTCAAGTATTTCCCGCAAATATACATGATCTTGTCTCCGTCGACGATTTCACCGTTCTCGTCAATCGCGATCAAACGGTCCCCGTCCCCATCAAAGGCAAGTCCCATGTCCGCTCCTTTTTCACGAACGAACTCAGCCAAGTGCTCAGGGTGTGTCGACCCGACACCTTCATTGATATTTAAACCGTTTGGCGAGTTTCCGATTGTCGACACGTTTGCTTCTAAGTCCGCAAACAGTCGAGCCGCAAGACCGCTCGTCGCTCCATGTGCACAGTCAAGCGCAATGTGAAGACCATCGAAGTCTTCTTCTACCGTTTGTTTCAACATTTGAAGGTACTTTTGCGCACCTTCGTAGTAATCCGATACGAAACCGAGATCTTTACCTGTCGGACGCGGGAGCGTATCTTCCGCAGCATCTAAGATATCTTCAATTTCTTGCTCGGTTGCATCGTCTAATTTGAAACCATCGCTACCGAAAAATTTGATTCCGTTGTCCGCCACCGGGTTGTGCGATGCCGAAATCATGACACCTGCCGTCGCATCGAGCGATTTCGTCAAGTAAGCCACTCCAGGTGTTGTGATGACACCGAGACGCATCACTTCTGCACCGATGGAGAGAAGACCCGCAATCAATGCACCTTCAAGCATGTGTCCTGAAATCCGTGTGTCACGACCAATCAACACTTTCGGCTGTTCGCCTTCTGGCAAATGTTTCGACAACACATAGCCACCCGCACGACCTAAACGATATGCTAATTCCGCAGTTAACTCAGAGTTGGCAACACCGCGAACTCCATCTGTTCCAAAATATTTACCCATAAGATTAAATCCTCACTTTTGTATGATTGAACATCTTTATTGAATGGAAGATGTTTCGGTTTCTTCATCGACGCCCGTCAATTGAACATCGATTGTCTTTGGCGAGATCACGGTCACGCCTTTTGGTACTTCATAATCTGCATCGACCGCATGTGTTCCGCTCGGTAATCCAGTCAGATCTAACGTCACATTGACGCTGTTTGATGAGATGCTTTCAAGAAGGGAACGTTTGCCCGAGAGCGTTACGCTGACCACATCTTGCGTTTGAATCGTGTAATTCGTCCGGTCATATCCACGGACAGTGATTGGGACGGTCAATCGAATCTGCTTCGTCAATTCACCCGTATCATCCTTCGTCTCATCATTTGGACGAACGAGAATCTGGACTTCTACTTCTTTTTTACCGAGTGAAGTTGCCCCTTCCGGAAGACGAAGGGTAGCTGTCACTTTTTCTGACTTCGTTAAATCGTCAAGTTCAATCGGTTCCGTCTCCACTCGTTCGAGTTCATCTAACACCGATTTTGGTGCGAAAACACGGACTTCCGTCCCACCCAGTAACATATCGACTAACCGGAAGTCATCCGCCACCTCGCCGTTCGTGACGACCTCGATTGGAATCATCGCACTTTCATTGTAAATCGGAACGGTCACAGTGATGATATTCGGATCGACCGACACGTTCAACGGATTTCCATTCGCATCTAAAATAGTCGGTGGAATCTCACGAGTGAACGTCTGGCTTTGATTGGCAACATCCACATTCAATGTGATTTCTTTGACGTTTTGAATCCGACTCGCGCCTCCTGTGACTTTTACAGTCGACGGTTCGATTTCGACATCACCTACGACTTTTCCGTCCGGTAATTGATCTTTGTTCAACAGATTCACCGACACAGGCACTTCAATCGTTTGTTTCCGATCGATATAAATTTCGACAGTCTCTCGATCTAATTTGACATTGACGTCACCGCCGAACCCACGCGCTTCGACCGGGACACGATGGAATCCGGTACCAAGATTGGTTAAATCGACGAACACCTGATAATCTTTCACCAATTTCGTCATCGTTAAACTACTAGATGGCCCTTGAAGTTCGACACGCATCTCTTCTGGAACATTATATGCGACATACTGGACCTCATCAAAAAACACTTCGACCGGCACATCGAGCGTCATGGAACTTTGTCCGACGATTGGCAATGCGCTAGATGCGTTATTCGAAGAACTGGTCTCGGCGACCATTAAGTATAAAAGGACGGCTAAAGCAAGTGCGATGAAGCGGAGAAACCACTTATGTTGTAACCACTGATCAATCACTTACTTATCCCCTCCTTTTTTGCCGAAGAACGAGAGGGTCGCCTCTTTTTCTTCGATGACGAGTTCTTGAATTAATTTATTGCGAAGCGCTTCTTCGTCCAGTTCTCGATACAAGCGGCCCGCGATTGCAAGAGAGACTGCTCCCGTTTCCTCTGAGACAGTTAAAGTGACACTATCCGTCACTTCACTGACTCCGATGGCTGCCCGGTGACGCGTCCCGAGCGCTTTATCGATGTGTGGACTTTCCGAAAGTGGTAAATAGCAAGCTGCCGCCGCAATCCTCCCGTTCTGAATAATCATCGCACCATCATGAAGGGGCGTATTCGGAATGAATATGTTAATAATCAACTGGGATGTGATATACGAATCCATACGAATGCCGGTCTCCACATATTCGTTCAATCCCGTATCGCGTTCAATCGCAATCAATGCACCGATTCGCCGTTTTGACATGTACTGCGCGGAACTAACGATGGCTTCAATCATTTGTCGTTGTTGCTCCTCATCACTCGTTCCCGTACGACTGAATAAGTTACTCGTTCGTCCGAGATGCTCAAGACCCCGTCTCAACTCTGGCTGAAAAATGATGATGATTCCGAGGAGACCGTACGTGATCACCTGATTTAGCAAGAACTGGAGCGTCTTCAATCCGAAGAAACCGCTCAAGAACCAACTGACTAGAATAATGGAAATCCCTTTAATTAGTTGTACTGCTTTTGTCCCACGCACAATCAGCATCAACTTGTAAATGACATACGTGACGACGACGATATCTAAAACATCATTCAAATAATCGTACCAATGTACGTTTTCTGAAAGATTTAAAAATGAGAAAAATGATACTTGTTCAAGTAGCGGCAAATGCTCCCCTCCTCAACTACCTAGCTAAATCGTGCAAATTCCATTATATCATCATTTTTATAGATACGCATTGCGTCACATCAAAACGAAACCAGATTGAAACGAAAAAAGACGCCGGAAGCGTCTTTAGAAAAGTTGTTTCATCGAGTACCAAATCCATTCGAACATCTGATCGATCTGTTCGAGTTCACCTGTCACTTGACCGGCACTCGCTAAATAGGCACGACCATTGACGGCTGTCGCGTTTCCATTGACGGTACCTTCAATCCGTAAATCGCCACCTTGGACCGTGATGTCTTTTTCAACTGTGACACCTGCAGGGACAATGACTTCATTCTCAGATACGATCACACCTGGTACTTTTGTATAGGTCATCGTCTCTGAAGCACTGCTCCATAGTCCGAGTGTCGCACTAGACATCAAACTAAAGAACAGTACGGCCGCAATCAAACCTGGGTGCCGTTGCAACCATTGCATTTGTTTCGAGTGCGGTTTGCGTTCTTTTCGAACTGGTTTTGAAAACGGTACGACGGAATCGGGTGCTGTCTGTACAGGAGTTACAGGTAAAGCGGCCATCACTCGGGCCGTAAAGTCTGCTGATAACTTTGGACGAGGCAATGCTTTCAGTTCTGCGTCGATTCGTTCATATTGTAGATACGATTCATATAATTCATCGTCCTCTAACAATTGACGCAATTCGTCAGATTCTTCGGGCAAAACGCCATCTTCCAAATATTGTTGTACTTTTTCTTCAGGAGTCAATTGAACCCCTCCCTATTTTGAAAGATTGTTTTTAACATTTCTCTTCCCCGGAAGATCCTTGTCTTAACCGTTGCGACCGGCATGTCGATCATCACGCTGATTTCTTTAAGCGACAAATCATCCACATATTTTAATAATAACGGAATGCGATATTTGTCTGGAAGTTGCTTGATTGCCTCATGCATTTCACTTCGAATTTCGCGATGAACCACTTGGGCATCGGGTTGGGGCGCTTCATCAGCTAAGTGGTCTTGATAAGTCAAACCGTCTGTACCCGCAATTTCGGCATCCATCGAATATTCCGGCTTCCGCTTCCTCAATCGGTCGATGGCAACGTTTGTCGTGATTCGATAGAGCCATGTTTTGAACTTATATTGCGTATCATACGTATCGATTCGTGTATAGGCACGAATGAACGCCTCTTGGGCAGCGTCCTCTGCTTCGCCACGATCATACAAAATTTTATAGGCGATTGCAAAGACGCCATCCTTGTATAGTTCTACCAGTTCGGCAAACGAATCGTGATTCCCCGCCCTCAATTCATCAACCAAACGGGTGGTCAGCCGTTCCATCAATCCACTTCCCCTCTCCGCTACACATGCGGTCATCTCTATATACGTCTTGATGTTGAAATAGTTTCAAAAAAATCAAAAAAAGTTTCCATCCCCATTGTAGCAAACGGGTTTGGAAACGGTAAGGAAATCAGATGGTTTCGCCTTCCAATAACAGGTTTTCTTTAGATTTTATAATCGTTTCACATAAGCGATAGGCCAACTGAGCCGTCACGTCATCCCTGTCTAATGCCGGATTTAACTCGACGAGTTCAACTGCGATCAAGTCTTCTGCTTGCATCGCTTCTTTTAAAATCGCTTTGGCTTCGACTTCTGTTAAACCGCCGTCAACCGGTGTACCTGTTCCAGGAACGAGGGATGCATCGAGACTATCCATATCGAAACTGATATAAAAACGGTCTACTCGTTCACGAAGATAACGTAATGCCTCTTGCATGATGACATCCACGCCACGCGTACGTACTTCTTCTACTGTAATGACTTTGATGCCGAGTCGATTGATTTCATTCATTTCTCCTTCATCGATATCACGCAGGGCAATATAAACTAAATGCTCTGGTGATAGCTTCGGGGCACGTCCGCCCACTTCTGTCAGACGCACGTCGCCCATCCCCATCGCTGCCGCAAGTGGCATTCCGTGAATATTCCCCGACGGTGATGTTTCGCTTGTATTTAAGTCAGCGTGAGCATCCACCCAAATGACTCCATAAGGACCTGTTTGAGCCAATCCAGCAAGAGTACCGATTGCCATACTATGATCGCCCCCAACGATCAAAGGGAATCGTTTTTCTGAAATCTCACGATGTACGACTTCTGCTAATTCCGTGACGGTATGCAGGACACCATCGACCCGTTTTAAATGTTCTTCATTTTCTCGAATTTCAGATTCTGGCAAGACACGAATCGTATGTTTGACCGTTTCTGTCGGAAGAAGTTGTTGTATCCCCATTTCATTTAACTTTGTCGGTCCTTGATCGACCCCTAATTTCCCCTGACCGTAACGCAGCGGCACTTGAATATATGACCATTGCATCGCCATTCCCCCTTTATACACTTGATAATTAAATTCTAAACGCTATCATTTGTTTGGTTCAACTCGGCAGAATGATGAATAAACATGCAAAAAGGCAGCCTGAATGGTGGCAGGCTGCCTTTCTCTGTACTCTCAATGGAATGGTTCATGGTTTTAGGCAAAAAAAAACTTAAGTCATCACTAACTTAAGAAAAAAACATATGGTGGAGCCTAGCGGGATCGAACCGCTGACCTCCTGCGTGCAAGGCAGGCGCTCTCCCAGCTGAGCTAAGGCCCCAATACAGGGATAAGAATATGGAGCGGAAGACGGGATTCGAACCCGCGACCCCGACCTTGGCAAGGTCGTATTCTACCACTGAACTACTTCCGCAAAAATGGTGAGCCATGCAGGGCTCGAACCTGCGACCCTCTGATTAAAAGTCAGATGCTCTACCAACTGAGCTAATGGCTCAAACCTGGTGGGGGGGGGCGGATTCGAACCGCCGAACCCGAAGGAGCGGATTTACAGTCCGCCGCGTTTAGCCACTTCGCTACCCCCCCGAGGAGTGCCGGCGAAAGGATTCGAACCCTCGACCCTCTGATTACAAGTCAGATGCTCTACCAACTGAGCTACACCGGCATATATATAGGTTTGATGTATTGAACTACTCAGCATTGAAATGCCGAGATTCCTACGAACACCAGTGTAACCACTAGTTATTTTAGAAGGCTACCCCCGTAGTCCCTACGGTTGATGCGAAATTCGCATGGTCTTGCAGTCTTGTTTTCGATTTGGTGCTTGGTTTTCGTCACCATTGGTTTACAGTTTGTTCTTTTT
>CABIYO010000006.1 GCA_902362975.1 Caryophanales bacterium | reverse complement strand
AGATTTTTGATAAAAAGAGGGGTCCGGCCACCGATTTTCGGTGGCCGGACCCCTTCTTCGCACTTCCGCTGATGCCATTGGCGATGAACTTTCGTAGGTCCACCGCCATGAAGGCGAAGGCGATATCGTTTTCCTGAAGCCGGACTTCTAAATCTAGGGGCACCTCCAAAGTTATGGTTTGATCACTATAACTTTATCAGAGGTCGCCCCTATCTGTTTAGTCCGAAATGCACGAACCCATAAACATGACAAGAGGCCCCAGTGAGCGAACAAGTCGCTCACGGGGGCCTCTCTCCTGGGTTATGTTCCAGCCTCTTTTATGATTTATTCATGTTTAGCGACGGAACGTCCCTTCGACGTCCTCTGTCGGTAAAATATTGATCCAAACCGATGGGTCTGCATCTTTACAGATGCGCGTAATCTCACGCACCTCGTGTCGTTGTGCGACCATCATGAGCGTCGCTTTCTCGACTTTCGAGTACGTCCCGATTGCCGGCATGAGCGTGATCCCGCGGAACACGTGTTGATGTAGTTCCTTTGTCACCTCGTCCGGGTGATTCGTCACGATGAAGAGCGTTTGACGCTGTGTATTCGTGTAAATCTCATCGATTACTTTTGACGTCACATACAAGAAGACGATCGTATAGAGCGCTGTCGGCCATCCGAACAAGGCACCTGCTGCGAGGGCAATCATCATGTTCATCAAGAAGAGATAGACCCCAACCGAGTTGTTCGTGAACTTCGCGAGAATCAACGCGACGATGTCAAAGCCGCCTGTCGAGGCTCCATACCGAATCGTGATCCCCGAACCGATTGCCAAGAGCACACCGCCAAATACGGCGTTCAAAAGTGGATCGTCCGAGAGAAGCTGCGATTGCGGAAGCAAACGAATGAACAACGTGACCGAGGCGACACTGACCAGCGTATGAATCATCATGTTCCGCCCGAGCATAAAATAACTGACGACGAGCAGTGGTGCGTTCAGAATAAAGAACCAGAGTCCTTCCCCTAGTTCAAGCGGTGTACCCTCTAACAATTTCGTCAAGATTTGGGCAAGACCCGTAAAACCTGTCGAATAGACGCCAGCTGGAATTAAAAATAATGTCATGGATAAGGCAACGAACAATCCTCCGATGATCGAGACAGCCCCGATTCGTGTATGTTCTTTAACAGCTTCCGTCAAGCTTCAACTCCCCTTTCTCAAAATAGCTAAGAATCAAGATAACATAGATTATTCATGCTGCATACAGCAAATATGCAGGAAATCCGATAAGTTTTTCACACAAAAACAAGCCGACCGAGGTCGACTTGTTCGCATGAAACGATTGGTCACGCTTTCATTGTTTCAATTGTAATCGATTCGTTTGCAGGAACCGTTACCGCATTTCCATATACATGGATTGTCACATCTGTACCACCTGTTTGCTTGATTGTCACTTGTTCACGTGATGATGTGACCGTCAAGTGATGACCACGCCAGAGCATGTTGAACGAGTAACCGTTCCAATCTTTCGGAATCATCGGGCTGAACGAGAGGTTATCCTCTTGAACGCGCATTCCGGCGAATCCATGAACGATGGACATCCACGAACCGACCATCGACGTGATGTGCAATCCGTCTTCCGTGTCATTGTTATAGTTGTCGAGGTCAAGGCGCGCCGAACGTTGGTACAATTCGACCGCTTTGTCTTCATAACCGACTTCTGCCGCAATAATTGAGTAGACACATGGTGACAAGCTCGATTCATGAACCGTG
Organism: Caryophanales bacterium; assembly: GCA_902362975.1. GTDB lineage: Bacteria > Bacillota > Bacilli > Exiguobacteriales > Exiguobacteriaceae > Exiguobacterium. Next base: position 92,696 of record CABIYO010000006.1, on the reverse strand, counting down.
CGTGGCTCGTAGAAGTCAAAGTTTGCACGTTTCTGTTCGATCGTGAAGCGGTCACCGAACGTATAGAGTCCTTGGAGGACGTCTGCTTGTTTGATAAAGTTCGAGCGAAGGATGCGATCCCATGACCAGTTTTGGTTGAGTGGAAGATGTTTCGGATCGAGGTCTTTCACCAAAATCTGCTCTTTATCCATGAATCCATCTTGTTGCATGAAGACATCTGGAACGAGATCATCTTTTGGATAATACATCTTTGTTTGAATGTCCGCCCACTTCGCAAGTTCAGCGTCTGTGATGCCGAGTGTCGACACGAGCTCTTCGAGACGTGCAGGTTCTGCTTCTTTCAAGTAGTTGTACACTTCCTGCGTATATTCGAGCGTCCATGCGGCGATCAAGTTCGTATACCAGTTGTTGTTGACGTTGTTTTCATATTCGTTTGGACCTGTGACGCCTAGGATCATATACACGTCTTTGTGCGGGACAAAGTTGACGCGGCTAGCCCAGTAACGCGAGATCTCGACCAATACTTCCAATCCGTATTGTCCAAGGTACGACTTGTCGCCTGTGAAGTTCGTATAGTTGAAGATGGCATGGGCAATCGCACCGTTACGATGAATCTCTTCATGCGTGATTTCCCACTCGTTGTGACACTCTTCCCCATTCATTGTGACCATCGGATAAAGCGCGCCTTCCATACCGACATTCTTCACAGCATTCTCTTTCGCCTGTGGCAAATGGTTGTGACGGTATTTGAGCAAGTTCCATGAGACTTCTGGTTTGGCTGTCGCCAAATAGAAGTGCAGGCAGTAGGCTTCAGTATCCCAATACGTCGCACCGCCGTACTTCTCACCTGTGAATCCTTTTGGACCGATGTTAAGACGTGAGTCTTCACCTGTATATGTTTGATACATGTTGAAGATGTTGAAACGGATTCCTTGTTGCGCTTCGATGTCTCCATCGATACGAACATCCGCATCTTCCCAGCGTGCGAGCCATGCTTCCGTCTGTTCAGCGAGAAGTGTCTCAAATCCTTTTTCGAACGCCGCTTCGACACGTGTCATCCCAACTGACTGCAATGCTTCAATCTCGTGGTCGCGGTTCGTGACGACCGACACATATTTGTAGGCTGTCGCTGTCTCACCAGCAGCTACGTTGACCGTGAACTTGTTGGCAACGAACAAATCTGTCGCTTCAAGCACTTCACAACGAGCACCTTCGACGTCCGCGATCATCGATGCCGTGACATGCCAGTCGAGTTTCTTCGTCTTCGTCGTAACGAAAGCGAAACGTTCTTCCACACCACGGTCGACCGGAAGCCAGAACTTCTCATCGTAGTTCGAGTCTTCGTTGACGACATCGCCATCTAAATATGGAGTGAACTCAATTTTTGCTTCGTAGTTGACAGGTGTGACTTTGTAACGGATTGCCAAGACTTCTTTATCCACGATTGAGAAGAAGCGGACGACTTCCACTTTCGTCTCTTCTGTCCCGTTCATCAAGGTGAACGTCCGTGTGAGGACACCACGCTGCATGTCGAGCTCGCGCGTGAAATCTTTCACTTCCCATTTCGCCAAGTCGACCGGCGTCCCATTGATGACGACGCGGAGACCGATGACGTTTGTCGCATTCAACACTTTAGCAAAGTATTCAGGGTATCCGTTCTTCCACCACCCGACACGTGTTTTATCCGGATAGTAGACGCCCGCCACGTAGAATCCTTGGTGCGTATCATTCGAGTAATCTTCTTCAAAGTTTCCTCGCATCCCCATATGCCCGTTCCCGAGCGATGTGATGGATTCTGCAAGACGGTTCTCTTTCGGGTGAAGACCTTCCTCTGTTACTTTCCATTCATCAACTGCAAACAATCGTTTCATCTGTCTGCCACTCCTTTTTCTCTACAAGGCTACCTTCGACGGACAACTAGTTCATGCAACCGTTTGTCTATGAAAGCGCTGTATTTAATCTCACCTTTCATTTTACACGACTGAAACGAGAATGCAATCGTTTGCATAAACTTTTTTCTTACTTTTTGGAGCAAACAAAAAACCTACCACCTTTTCAAGAAGGCAGTAGGTACTCTAATCATTTGTCTTGGTCGCGCCCGAACGCCGCATTCGCTTCGTGCCCTTCGAACGCCAGATTGTTCCCGTCATTGAATCCTGTGTCCGGTTCATCGAGAATCAAAGCGTAGCCTCCGTTCAAAATATCGCCATAAGCGCGGTTGACGTCGTCGTCAGCAAAACCGAGGTCAAGCAATGCCCGCTTCACTTCCTGTTCGCCTTCGGTCACACCTGCGAACTTTTGCATCCAGTTCGCGCTCGCTTCTTCCACTTTCGCATCGGTCTTCCGTTTGACGAGCGAAATGTCATCTTTGTCTCGCGCGACGACATATAAATCGCGCTCCTCATAGCCTCGTTCGGTCAATTGGTTGATTTTAACGACAAGAGCCGCCTCATTCTGATAAGTACCTACAAATCGGCGTTTGTTCATCGTTCCTCATCCTTTCGGGTTGTCTGGTTATCAATGGTCACATCGGCTTGCCCGACTTCCGTCACTTTGAGTTCTTCTTTACGGAGCGTTTCGGTCAATGTCTCAATCTCTTCCGTCACACGCTTCCGAACAATAATTTCTTCGACGACGACAGGTCGCTTCACGACGAACGCCCGTTCTTCGATGACTTGAATTCGGAGATGATCCCCTTCGTCAATCGTACGAAATCCCGACCGATTAAAGTCGTAGTCCTCGAGCACATCCTCTGAACCGGCCTTTCTCTCTACATGAACTTGTTCTCTTAAAACCGGAACCTCTATCTCTTGATTGGTTTCTGTGATGTAGCGATCGATGACGACTTCACCCGTTTGTACCGCTTGTTTCTCGACGGTCAAGCGCTCCTCGTGCAAGGCAAGCGTCTGTTCTTCCGTCTCCGGTTCTAATTTCATTTTTGGGCGGTCGACCTTAAACGATTGGTCGCCACGGTCGGCATCGACGTACAAGAAGAGTCGTCCCTGCTCGATTTCCTGAGTGAAGCGATCCTGTTGCTCCTTCGTGAGCCGCATGCTGCCGATCCAGCGTTCAATCGGTCGCTCGCTCGATGTGACGAGTGAGGCGACCGTACCCGGTTCGTCGGTGACGAGCACATATAACTTCGACTGGCGTCGAACCACGTCCGCGACGTCAGCTCGTTTGACGAGGACGTACATGTCCTCTTCGGCGTAACCTTCTCGCTTCAAATCGACCGTTCGATTGAGCAGCGTTTCCGGCTGATCAAATACTTCTGAGATAATCGCATGTTTCATAGCTTTCGTCCTCCTATGGTGACAATTGGCGAAAAAAAGGATGGTCCCTTAGAGAGAGCCATCCTTGTCGAGATACTGGTCAATCGATTAGAGGCGGTCACGCTCATCGCGACGCGTGTGATCATGATCGCGGTGACGAAGGTCATCGTCCCCTTCGATATGCGCTTCTTCTTTACGCAACGTCTCACGTACCTCTTCCGTATCTTTGACTTTTTCTTTGCCTACGACAATTTCTTCGACCACGACATCTTTTTTCGTCACATTGACACGTTCTTCCGTGACTGGAACGCGAATCTCATCACGTTCTGTCGTCGCGTCATAAGAATGTCCTGTCGCTTCACGTTCTCCGTCGACGCGGCGGCGTTCAACATACACTTCGTCGCGCTCTACTTCAACGTCCACGCGTTCTTCACGTTCGACGACATCTTTATCGACGCGAACTTCACCGGTTTGCACACGTTCCTTGTTCACAAGGAGACGCTCTTCGTGCAACTCGAGTTTCTGTTCGTCCGTCAAGTCCGTACGGTTACGGATGTCTTCGTCCATATCATTGAAACGGTTAGCGCCAATCCCAGCCCCAGTTGTGCCAAGGTTATGCGCAGTCGTGTTACCTGCCTCATTCCCTTCTGAACCATAACCTGCTGATGCGCGACCGCCCTCGAACGTATCGTTACGACCATTATCGAACACGCCGTCATTCGTATCTAACAAGAGAACCATGCCACCGTTCTCGATGTCTTGATGATAGCGCGCTGTCTCTTCTTCTGAAAAACCGAGTTTATCAAACGTGTGACGAACTTCATCTCCTTCGTCTGCTACTCCGAAAAAGCGATCAAGCCATGACACTTTCGTTTCTTTTACTTCTGCATCCGTTGAACCTTGAACCATTGAAAGGTTCGATTTATCTTTCACTACTACGTATAAATCATCTTCGCGATGCCCTTGAGCACGAAGCTCATCAATTTTTGAAAGAAGCTCTGACTCCTGATAGTAAGTACCTACATAACGTTTGTTATCCATGATTGTATCTCCCTTTCAAATTTTTTATTTTTTGGTTGTTGGTTTGGCAGATTCACAACATTCTGCCATTTGAACCGGTAATGTGAATGTTCCCCCACGCTTTCTTTTCAAGCACTATTTTCACATTTGTAATCTTTATGTAATATTATGACTTTTGACCGATTGATTATTCTACTATTGTATGCGTCTAATTTTTGTACAAAAAAATTCTTCCACAGGATGCGGAAGAATTTCGTTTAATCGACGACTTCTGTTTTCTTTTTCTGACCACACGATTGTCGAACGACTAAATAGTGCGGAACGATGACGCGTTTCCCGTATGGTGGGGCATTATCGCTAATTTGTTCGATCAAGCAATTCGTCGCCTCAAAACCGAGACCGAAAATGTTAATCTCGACCGAAGTAAGCGGCGGGTTCGAGTGCTCCGCGATATAGACGTTATTGAAACTGACGACAGCCACGTCTTCAGGAATGTTGAGCCCCATCTCGCTGAGTGTACTGATGACCCCGAGTGCCATCATGTCGTCACTGACAACGACAGCTGTCGGTGGCTCTTCATTTTGAAGCAACTCACGGACGGCTTTTGCGCCACCCTTCGTCATGAATTCAGCCCGGGCGATGTACTCTTCGCATACCGGGATGCCTGCTTCCATTAGCGCCGTCGCGTACCCGTTCCGACGATCTTGTGTGACGGCAAGTTTATCCGAGCCCCCGATGAAGGCAATGCGACGATGACCTAGGTTATAAAGGTGCTTCGTCACTTCACGACCAGCCAAATAGTTATCCGTATCGACGTAAGTGATAGAAGAAGCGTCCCCGAACGGCTTCCCGACCACGACGAACGGAAACTTCGTTTGACGTAAGTATTGGACGACTTGGTCGTCTTCGCGTGAATAAAGAACGATGACACCGTCGACACGGCGTCCTTGTACCATCTCGATGACACCGGACAAAACTTCTTCTTCTGTCACGCCGGTCGTCATATAAAGCGAGTATCCATTCTGATGCGCCTTCGTGCTAATTCCTCGTAGCACTTCCGGGAAGAACGGGTTTTGAAGCGTCTTTGTTGCCGCGCTCGGCATGACAAGACCAATCGACTGTGTCGAGCGGTTAGCGAGACTTCTCGCATGAATGTTCGGATGATACCCGAGCTCTTCCATGGAACTTCTGACCCGTTCCTTTGTCTTTTGACTGATTCTTGGGCTGTTGGCGATGACGCGAGAGACTGTCGACGGCGCGACGTTCGCGTGCTTCGCCACATCTTTGATTGTGATTTGCATGGTGTTCCCCCTGCTTCCGTGAGTTCGATTCGTGCCTTGCGGCGTTTCATGTCTTTATTTGCGGCGCTTCCACATGACCAAACCAGTCAAGAAAATCGGAATCGTAACGACGAGCAAGCCCATCATCCACGGATTGACCGAAGATTCTTCAACAATGTAAGCGTTCGCACTTTCACCAGATAGTTCAATTGTAAACGTTCCGCGTTGATCTGTGACCAGTTGTGAGAATAAAAGACCACGAAGTCTCGTATCTTCCCCGATTTCACTGACATCGATTTCAATCTCCCGATCGTCACGGTTCATGTTAATCGCATAGAGCGCGACGTCATCTCCATCTTTCCGTTCGAAGACGGCCATCCCGTCTTCTGAAGCGATCATGCGCTGCTCTCCTGTCGCAAAGACCGGATATTCTTCCCGCATGCGGTTCATCGTCGCAACATATTCGTGTAACTCTTCATTTCCCGGGAATTCTATCATGACTCGGTTCGCAGGGTCGGCTCCACCGGTCTGCGCATTTTCTGTTCCTTGGAAGACGACCGGCATACCAGGTGACGCATAAAGCGCGAACAACCCGAGGCGTAAACGTCGTTCCGCCGATTCCACACCGCCGAGTTCCGCCATATGCATGAAGCGTTCGACATCATGATTATCGAGGAATGTCGCCATCTGGTTTGGGTCGTTGAAGAACGTTTCGGCATAGCTTGCGGCAACATCAATCTCATCGACGTTCGCTTGCTGTTGCGTCATCGTTTTCGACACCCGGTCATAAAACGTAAAGTTTGTGATGCTGTTGAACCCGAGGTCGTCATATTGCGCGACGTATTGCGGGTCTGGGTCGAACACTTCGGCGAGTAAGTAAAAGTCTGGGTCGACCGACCGCACACCTTCGACAAAGTCTTTCCAGAACGCTTTATCGACGTGACGAACCGTATCGAGGCGATAGCCGTCGATGTCCGTCTCTTCGATCCAATACTTCGCTGCGTCAATCAAATACGATTTGACTTCCGGATCCTCTGTTTTGAAGTCAGGTAAGTCGAACAACCAGTGTGTCTCGACTTGCTCCTGGTCTTTCCAGAATACAATCGGTAACTGCTCGTGGAACCATTCCGGCTTTTCTTCCACCCACGGGTGGTTCGGACCGACATGGTTGACGACGAAGTCGAGAATGACTTTCATATCGCGCTTGTGCGCTTCCTGAACGAGTTCCTGTAAATCCTCTTTCGTCCCAAATTGTGGATCGATGTTATAAAAATCTTTAATCCAATACCCGTGATAGCCGTCCGGCATATTTTCAAAAACGGGTGTCAACCAAATCGATGTGAATCCGAGTGATTCAATATAATCGAGCTTCTCGATGACCCCACGGATATCGCCACCGTGGAACGCTTTCGGATCATCTTCGTCCACCTGTTGATTGTTGTCCGGATTCCCGTCAACAAATCGGTCGACCATAATAAAATACATGCGTTCTTGTTCCCAAGTAGCGGCTTCCTTTGCCCCGACGACGGTCGGAAACAAAAGAAGCGACAGGAGCACGAGCACGACGCCTCGCCTCATATCGCTTCCTCCTTTTACGAGTATTATCCTTTCGTACCACCCGCCGTGAGGCCAGAAACGAAGTAGCGTTGGAACATGAAGAACAAGATGACGATCGGAAGGGCTGATAGAACCGCACCTGCCGCAAATAACGTGAAGTTATTATCGAACTCTTTCGAAATCATGTTGTAAAGACCAACTGCCAACGTTTGTTTCTCTGGTGAACGAAGGACGAGCGATGCCAAGATAAAGTCGTTGAATGGTCCCATGAAGTTAAAGAGAGCAATCGTTGCGACAATCGGCTTCGCGAGCGGCAAGATGATTTGCCAGAAGATTCGGAGGTGACCGGCACCATCCATGCGGGCTGCTTCGTCAAGTTCTTTTGGAATCGTGTCGAAGTACCCTTTCGCCAAGTACGTGTTCATCGGAATCGCACCACCCGCATAGAGCAAGATGAGCGCTGTATGTGTGTCAAGAAGGTTAAGCATGTTGAGCAATACATATATCGCGATGATCGCAACGAACTGTGGCACCATTTGAAGGACGAGGAACAAGACGAGCGAGTTCTTCCGTCCGACGAAACGGTAACGTGAGAAGACGTATCCAGTAATCGTCACCAGGACGACAGAGAGTGCCATCGTGATGAAAGCGATTTTCAACGTATTCACATACCATAAACTATAATCTGAAATCGTTAGGTCAAACAAGTTTTTGTAGTGAATAAATGTCGGGTTCGACGGAATAATCGTTGACGTAATCGTACGCCCCGGGTTTAACGATGTGCCGACAACCCAAAGCATCGGATAGAGAATGATGATCGACGCAAGCGTCAAGATGACATACGAGAACGCCAAATTGATTCGTTTTTGTTTTTTCATATCAGATCATATCCTCGTCTTTGAAAGATTTTGTCCGACGGAACTGGATCACGGCTAGTGTCATGATGAAGAATGACAAGATGAGTGTGATCGCAGCCGCAAGTCCGTATTGCGGGTTGGCACCGAGAGACAATTTGTAAATCCAAGAAATCAAGATGTCGGTACCGCCGGCCGTTTGTCCAGGTACAGCAGGGCCACCGCCATTAAAGAGATAGATGATGTTGAAGTTGTTGAAGTTGAACGTGAACTGCGTGATCAAGATCGGTGCTGTCGCGAACAAGAGCATCGGCAATGTGATCAAACGGAACTTGTCGAAGACTGTTGCTCCGTCAATCGTCGCCGCTTCATATAAGTCACCAGGAATCGACTGAAGTACACCCGTCATGAGCGTCATGATGAACGGGAATCCGAGCCACCATTGAATGAGAACGAGTGCCGTACGTGTCGCCGTCGGGTCGGTCATCCAGTTAACCGGGTCGAGACCGAGTGCCGGCAAGATTGTCGTATTGAATACCCCAAACGACTCGTTGAACATCGAGCGGAAGATTAAGATCGTGATGAATGATGGGACTGCCCATGAAAGAATCAAGATTGAACGGAATAAACGACGGAAGCGAAGTCCTTCTTGGTTCAAGAGTACTGCAAGGAAAATCCCAATCGCGATGACACCTGTCGTTGAAGCGACCGTCCAGACAAGCGTCCAGCCGAGTACACTGACAAACGTGTCACGGAAGATATCGATTTCAAAAATACGTGTAAAGTTCTCGAATCCAACCCATTCCACAAGTTTCGCTGGTGGTGCGTTGTTGTAGCGATAGTTCGTGAAGGCGATCAAGAACGTAAAGATCAATGGAAGAATAACGGTAAACACTAACAAAATGAGTGATGGGATTAACATCAAATATGGGAATCCATGGTCACGCAAGTTGCGAAGTTGCATTTGGAACGATGGTAGGTTTAGATGCTGATCACGAGCGCGACCGACACGATAGGCGTCACGAATGTTCCAAACATAGAACGCGATTCCGAAGAAAAGTAAAATTAACGCGACAATCCCCTCGACCATCAAGAAGATGGAGTGGTCGTTACGAGGTCCTGGCACTTCACCAAGCGTGATCAATCCCCAAAGTCCTCCACGGTCACCTGGTCCGGCGCCCGCCCCTTTGAAAAATAGATCATAGTTTACGGCAAAATAAGATACGACCACGATAAAGAACGCTACCGCCTTCGCGTATTGTTTGTTGTATAACTGTCCGAGTCCCGGAATGATGGAAAGTAGTCCCGCGTTCCGAGCATGGTTTGTAGGCTTGTCCGGGCGTTGGTCCGGTGATTTAGGGTTCGCAATTGCAGCCATCCTCAGTTTCTCCTTTCGATTTGAGCAAATCAATCAAGCAAACGTTTGCTCAATGCTAGAAAATGATGGGGAACGCCATGTGGCGTACCCCGTCATCTCAATTCCTTATTGGTTGTTCGCTTGGATTTGTTGTTCGATGACTTTCACTGCATCGTCTGCAGATTTTTGTGCATCTTGTTTACCAGTCGCTACAAGCTGAAGGGCTTGTGCCATTGGCTCCCAAACTTGTCCCATTTCAGGAATGTTCGGCATTGGGATTGCGTTTTTTGCTTGGTCGAATACCGCTTTCGCAACTTCGTTCTCTGTGATTTTCTCGTTCGACTCAAGTGCTACTACTGGTGGGATTTCGTTGTATGTTTCAAACATTGCCAATGCGTTTTCTTCATTCGTCAACTCTTGAAGGAACTTTTCAGCCCACTCTTGGTTTTCTGTGTAAGCTGAAAGGGCATATGTTTTCACACCCATGAACGTCTTGATTGGCTCACCGTTCGGAAGTGTTGGCATTGGAGCCGCTCCGAGATTCACGCCTGCTTCTGTGTAACTAGCTACAGCCCATGGTCCGTTCATGACTGAATGAGCTTTCTTCTCAGTGAAGAGTTGGTCCATCGCTTGACCACCAGACTCTCCGATCAATCCTTTAGGGAAGAGGCCTTCTTCGTACCATTTACCGATGTATTCGAATCCTTCAACCGCGCCTTCGTTGTTCAAACCGATATCCGTCGGGTCGAGTGCACCACCGTCCTCTTTGAACACGTATCCGCCGAATCCAGCGACAACACCATGTGCGAAGTAGAAGTTATCCCAAAGTGCGAGGAATCCGTACTGTCCGTCAGCTTTCACATCGTTTGATAACTTGTAAAGGTCGTCCATAGATGCTGGAGCTTCAGCCATCAAGTCTTTGTTGTACATGAGAACTGGTGTCTCAACTGATTTTGGATATCCGTAAGCTTGACCATCGAACATGACAGCTGATTTCGCAGAGTCTGTGAACGCGTCAAGTGATCCTTCGTCAGCGATTGGAGCCAAGTGACCTTGGTCTACGATTGTACCGATCTGGTCGTGTGGTACGAGCACGATGTCTGGACCTTTTCCAGCCGGACCGTCAAGCGCAAGCTTGTCTTTTTGGTCTGTCATCTGTACTTCGACAACTTCAACTTTTACGCCATGCTCTTCTTCGAACGCCTTCGCAACTTCTTTCGTTGTTTCAGACTTGTCGTTGTCTTCCCAGATGACGATCTTTTCAGGTTTGTTCTCGCTTGAAGAACCACCTTCGTTAGAAGATCCGTTGTCCGTTCCGCCACCACATGCAGCAAGTGCACCAAATGCGAATACTGCTGTTGAAAGTCCTGCTACCATTTTTTTCATCTTCATGATGAAAAACCTCCCCAAGGAAATAGTATGGTCAGATTTGCGCAATCGCACGACCACGTCAATTTTAAAACTCCGCTACGAAATTGACACGGTAGTGAAAACGTTTGCATCCTCACCTCAATTTTCATTATACAGTTGTGTAAGCGTTTTACAAGTCTTTTTTTACACTTTTTTTACTTCTGTTGACCCATTTATGTAATTTTCAAATGTTTGTTCTTAAATCTTCACTTTTTATTCGTTTCAGCAATTGACAAAATGTAAACGCTTTATTAACCTTTGCTTGAGCAAACGTTTTCGCAACATCCGTTCTCATCGATTCCCGATGTTGTAAAATGATGTCATCCCCTATAAAGAAAGGTGTGTTTTCCTTATGATGAAAGAAGCGATTTATCATCGTGCCATGTCCCCATTCGTCTACAAATATGACCGCGAGACGATCCACATTCGTTTCCATACAAAGCGAGGCGATATCGAATCGGTCGATTTGATTTGGAACGATCCCTATGATTGGCACGCTGAAGACCCGGCCATGTGGAATTTCGATCCGGACAAGCCTAGCTACTGGCGTACATATGAGACTCCAATGGAGAAGATTGGATTTGACGACGCCTATGACTATTGGTTCATCGCCGTCAAACCGCCGTTCCGACGTCTACGTTACGGTTTTCGTTTAAATGATGGACAAGAGTCGGCCGTTTATACCGAAAAAGGATGGTTCGAAGAAAAACCACTTGATGACACAGGCTACTACTTCTGTGTCCCATTCATCAACCCAATCGATGTCTTCCATGCGCCGTCCTGGGTGAAAGATACGGTCTGGTATCAAATCTTCCCGGACCGTTTCGCCAATGGCGATCCTTCACTCGACCCAGAAGGGACGCTTCCATGGAACTCGACAGAGCCGACGACGACAAACTTCTTCGGTGGCGACTTCCAAGGGGTGATCGATCATATCGATCATTTAGTCGAACTCGGGATCACCGGCATCTACTTCTGCCCGATCTTTAAAGCGACGACGAACCATAAGTACGATACGCTCGACTATATGGAAATCGATCCGCAGTTCGGGACGAAAGAGAAATTTAAAGAGATGGTCGACCTCTTGCACGAGAACGGCATCAAAGTCATGCTCGACGCGGTCTTCAACCATGTCGGATATCATCACCCATGGTTCCAAGACGTCGTCGAGAAAGGACCATCTTCTGAGTATCGCGATTGGTTCCATCTTCGCGAATTCCCGATTGTGACAGAGCCGAAGCCGAACTACGACACCTTCGCATTCGAAAAGAACATGCCGAAGATCAATACAGAGCATCCAGAGTTAAAAGCTTACTTATTGGACGTCGCCCGTTACTGGGTCGAAGAATTCGGCATCGACGGATGGCGTCTTGACGTCGCTAACGAAGTCGACCATGCCTTCTGGCGTGACTTCCGCAAGGTCGTAAAAAATACGAACCCGGAAGCCTACATCCTCGGAGAGATTTGGCACGACGCACAGCCTTGGTTACAAGGTGATCAGTTCGATGCCGTCATGAACTACCCGTTCACGAATGCGAGCTTGAACTACTTCGCCCTCGACCGTACTACCGCTTCGGAGTTCCGTAACGAACTGACGCGTGTCGAGATGATGAACACGATGAACGTCAACGAAGTCACCTTCAACTTGATCGATTCGCACGATACACCACGCGCGTTGACACGGGCGAAAGGACATAAAGGCAAGTTCAAACTCTTGATGACATCTATGCTGACGTATACGGGTAGCCCATGTATTTATTACGGGGACGAAATTGGCCTTGAAGGCGAACAAGACCCAGGTTGCCGTCGCTGTATGCCGTGGGATGAGGCCAAAGAAGACCGTAACCTCTTCCGCTACATCCAAAAGCTCATCCAGCTTCGTAAGGACCACCCTGTGCTCGCAAATGCCGGCTCGTATCGCTTCAACCTGGTCGACGATGCGAACAATACGGTCATCATCGAGCGGTGTATGAAAGATGAGACATACTTGGTTTACTTCAACAACTCAGACTCTGCCTCGAAGCTGAATCCGCTCGGTTATACAGGAGCAGCCACGGACCTCTTGCATGACCGTGACCTCGACTCACTCGAAATCGAACTGGCGCCATTCAGTGCTGCTATTCTGAAATTGAAATAAATTCGAAAATCACCTGATTTCTTCGGGTGATTTTTTGTTAAAAAATAATTTAGCAAACCCCTTTCTTTTTCATTTCATAAGGAGTAAGATGACCTTTGACATTTTTACAAAACAAATAGTTAACAGAAAGAATTACAGAGAAAAGGGAGAATACACTACATGCAGACGAAACAAACGGAACAGCTCACCCTGTTCAAACTGTCGTGGCCGATTTTCATCGAACTTGCCCTCCATATGGGAACCGGGATCATCGCCACATTGATGCTCGCTCACTACTCAGACGCTGCCGCTTCGGCCGTCGGGGTTGCCAACCAAATCTTAAACGTGTTCTTGATCGTCTTTAGTGTGACGTCTGTCGGGGCGACCATTTTGATTGGTCAGGCCATCGGGGCTGGGCGCATGAAGAAGAGTCGTGACTTCGCCCGCTCCGCCGTCAGTTTGAACATGTGGCTCGGTGCGATTATGGTCGTCGTCATCTTCTTGTTCGGTGAAACGTTCTTACGCCTGTTCGGTCTATCGGCCGAACTGTTTGCGCACGGGTTATTGTTCCTGCAAATCGTCGGCTTGTCGTTATTCACCGAAGCGCTCATCATGGCGCTCAGTTCGATCCTCCGGAGTCACGGGATGACGAAACACGCCATGCTCGCGACGCTTCTGATTGATATCATCACCGCCGTCGGTGCCATTTTTGCCGTTACCGGCTGGTTTGGACTTCCGGTCACAGGTGTTGCCGGTGTCGCCTGGGCCATCGTGATCGCACGATTCGCCGCGATGGTTCTCTTGTTCTGGCTCGTCAAACGGAAACTCATGATTCGCTTCCCGTTAAAAGAAGTGATTCGTCCGAAGAAAGACGACATCCAATCGCTTCTTCAAATCGGTGTCCCTTCTGCAGGAGAGAACTTATCGTATCAGGCATCCCAAATTATCATCACTGGATTTATCGCAACGATGGGTGAGGCTTCTCTTGCTGCTCGCGTGTACGTGATGAACTTGTCAATGCTCGCCTTCTTGTTCACCGTTGCCATCGCACAAGGAACCCAGCTCTTGATCGCAAGGGACATTGGAGGGAAACGGTTTAAAGAAGCCTACCATCGTGCCGTCAAGACATTGAAGATCGCCATGTTCGCTTCATTCGTCGCCTCTCTCGGTCTAGCGGTGTTCAGCGAATCGTTACTCGGTCTCTTCACGTCAAACCCTGACATCATCGCAGTCGGTGTGCCAATCTTATGGGCGACGCTCATTTTAGAGCCAGGTCGCGCCATGAACATCGTCTTGATGGGATCATTGAAGTCTGTCGGGGACGTCCGCTTCCCGGTCATGATCGGAATTGCCTCGATGTGGGGCGTCGCCGTGGCGTTCAGCTACTTGTTCGGTCTTCAAATGGGACTCGGCATCCTTGGGATTTGGCTCGCCTTCTCCCTCGATGAGTGGTTCCGCGGATTCTTCGCGTTCCGTCGTTGGAAATACGGGACATGGCAACAAAAAGGCTTCCAGTTCGAAGCAAAATCAACCACGTAAAAAAGCGGCCGCGGCCGCTTTTTTCATTTCATCAAGAATGCCTGCATCGCTTGGCGGTGCACGTCCGTGTCCCCACACTTCCGTTGCCATTTGATTTCTTCATTCAATCCGTCCTCAAATGAAGCGGCTCGCATGAGCGCCTTCATCCCTTGAACAGCGACCGGTGATTTCCTAGCGAGTGTCTCCGCATATGAAGTCAATCGCTCCGTATACATTGCATCTTCCACGAGCTCAGTGACGAGCCCGAATGTACGCGCGGTCTCCGAGTCAATCGTACTGCCACTCCAGAGCCAATCTATTGCGAGGTCGTCGCGCATGAGTCGACGTAAGTGATATGGGCCGCCCGCATCTGCGACCAACCCGATTTTAATGAACGCCGAGCTGAACTTCGTCGACTTGGCGACGATTCGAACGTCTGCTGCGAGTGCCAAACTGAGTCCTGCTCCAGCCACGACACCGTGAATCCCTGCGATGAGTGGTTTCTGACATGAGAAAAGCGTAAGTACGAGTGGATGATACACGTCTTCTAAATATTCCCCATAGTCCGCATCGCTCTCGATCGTTAAATCTTGTCCGGATGAGAACGCTCGTCCCTCTCCAACAAGGACGATGACACGAACCGCGTCGTCCTGTTCAAATGTGTCGATTGCCGTTTTCATTTCACGAAGCAACGTCTCGTTCAAGGCGTTTAGCTTTTCAGGTCGGTTCAGTTTCAACCACCCTACTCCATTGTGTGTCGTCAATTGAATCGTCTCCATTTTCATTCCCCCTTCAAAATGAATCATTGTTCATTTCTTCGTCATTCCTTCAAACTCCTTCCTTTACTGAAAAGTTTTTTGAAGTTCAATTGCCGGGAAGTTGGTTGATTTGCTATTCTAAAAGGAGTCGGTCACGAAAGGATGAGTCAGATGCAACTGACAAACGCCGCTCGGCAACTGAAACAGAAGAAGATTCCGTTCACCTATCATACGTATGAAGTTGATGACACCGATGTCTCAGCTAAACATGTGGCGATGACATTGAATAAACCGCTCGACGAACTGTATAAAACAATTTGTCTCATGAACGAGAAAAAGCAATATGCCTTCTTTCTCATCTCTGGAGAGCGTGACATCGATTTAAAAGCAGCCGCAAAAGCTTGGGGGGCGAAGAAAGCATCGCCCATCCCGATGAAAGAGCTCGAGACATTGACCGGTTATATTCGAGGGGGAGTTTCTCCGATTGGAGCGAAGAAGCCGTTTCCTGTCTATCTGCACGAAGCAGCTAAAGACAGAGAGACGATCACCATTTCTGCCGGAAAACGCGGCTATCAAATCGAATTATCACCTGAAGATTTACTGCAATTTACAAACGGGCACTGGTTCAGCCAATGACCTTACTGGGGGCAAAATTATGTGGAAAGAACGTATCCGTTCGTGGGTCCCAAACTCCTTTACGTTCGGAAATTTATTTTGTGGTGTCGTCGCCATCGTCTACGCCGCACGTGGTGACTTCTCAAACGCCACACTGTTAATCATTATCGCGATGATGCTCGATAGTTTAGACGGGCGCCTCGCCCGTATGCTCGGGGTCGCTGGCGATTTTGGAAAGGAATTGGACTCACTCGCTGACATCGTCACGTTCGGGGTCGCACCGGCGATGCTCGCTTATTACACCTTCTTTATTGATTACGGCAATTATGGATTGTTTTTTGCGGCACTTTTCCCGCTATTCGGCGCCTATCGCCTGGCTCGCTTCAATTTATCAGCGACAAACGTTGCAGCGAGTTACTTCTCTGGTGTCCCGATCACGGCCGCCGGGGGACTTCTCGCTGTCATCACAACGTTCGGTGACCGCGTCAGTGAACTGTTGACACCGATTTTCTTCACAGGGCTCGCCTTGTTGATGGTCAGCCGTGTTCGCATCCCGAGTTTTAAAGATGTACCATTGCCACGTCACTCGTTCATCATTACCATCAGTCTCGTCTATGTGACGTATATGATGTTCGCCCGTTGGAAAGAATGGCCGACATTTTGGTTCATCGCCGTCCCGTTTTATATCTTATTCATCGCCTTCTCGTTCGAGAAAAGACGAAAACGGATGGCCAATTGAGAGTCTCGTTCAGCGAGGCTCTTTTTTGTACATGCATTTGTTAGACGAAGACTTCAATGAGCTTTAGAATAAAAGAAGAGGTGGTGGAATGAAAGTGTATCCGTTTATTTGGAAATGGTTTATTGTTTGGTATTTCATTGGGTTGATTTTAGTTGGATTCGACCTGCTCCCACCTTGGCTCGAGTGGGCAAACCCCGTCTTTTTATGGCTAGCCGGGGCGATAGGTGGAACGATTCTTTATCAAGGGATTCGACAAGGAGCTTGGATTGTTCCGTTTATTTTCTTCGGTTCAATCGCTGTGGAGACACTCGGCGTAAAGACGGGATTCCCGTTCAGTGAGTACGTTTATGCTGAGGCGTTCGGTCCGACAGTTTTTGGAGTTCCTGTCACAATCGGTGCGGCATGGCTTGCCGTGATTGGCTCTAGTTTTGCCGTGGCCCGTCTCTTCACATTCCGCCACAATATTTTATGGCTCGTCCCGATTCTCGCCGTATGGCTCGATATGGCAATCGATCCCGTAGCGGCAAACTTAAAAGGCTACTGGGAATGGGCGAATGACGGCTTATATTATGATATCCCGACACAAAACTTTATCGGTTGGTTCGGGTTATCCCTTATTTTCTCATGGTTGTTACAGCGTCACGAACGAGCTGTTGATTCCTTGTTCATCCGGCACGGCGTCTATTTGTTCGTCATGCTTCACGCGCTCTTCGGTGTCACGGCTGTCAATGCTGGGCTCTATGGCATCGGGCTCCTCAGCATCCTCACATCCGGAGTGATTCTACTTGAAAGGAGAGGTCGCGATGATCGAGTCACACAAAAAGAAATGGTTCAATAACCTGTTCTCGACGTTCGTGCGGGAACGTCAAATACGTCCCACGTTCCATAACATTTATATTCGAACGGATGACGTTCCGACCCCCGGATTATTTTTAAGTACACATAGCGCGTGGTGGGACGGGATTATCATGTATATGATCAATGAACATTTTTTACGACACGATATTCATGTGTTGATGGACGAGGACGGACTACGTCGCTTCCCGTTCTTTCGACACCTCGGTGCCTTTTCGGTGAAGAAAGGTAGTCTCTCCGATGTACGGGCCTCCCTAGGTTATGCGAATGAATTGCTCATGTCCGGGAAATCCGTCTGGATGTTCCCTCAAGGACAAGAGATGCCGCAGGAACTTCGACCTGTCGAAATCGAGTCGGGCGCGACGTTGTTACTGAACAATCGGCCCGTCCATTTATGTGCCATGTACTATTCGTTTGAGAACCATGCGGAACCCCTCGTATATGTCCGCTTTCGAACAGTAGTCGTGACGTCGATGACACGACGAGCTCAGAAGCAGGAAATCGCGCAAGCACTCGAGGCGCTCTATGACGACGTGCGACAAGACGCCATCGTTCGGTCTGATGCCTATATCCCGCTCTTTCGACCACGTCGCAATCTTGCTGAATGGACAGAAACGATGTTCCGACTTGGGAGGGGACGCTCATGATCTTATGGCTGCTTACCCTCTCGATGTTTATCTTTACCCTAATCAATCTTTCGTTCTTGAGACCGCTCGCCGACCCAGGACCCACACCGGCGACAGCCGTCTGCATCCCGATGCGCAATGAGTCGCGACACGTTGAACGACTGATTTTGAATTTAAAGCAGGCGATACCGGAAGGGACTCACGTCTATATCTACGAGGACCGCTCTGAAGATGATACGTATGAAAAATTGAATCACGCAATTGGGAGCGATACCCGTTTTACCGTCATCCAAGGCGTTCCTTTGCCTCATGATTGGGCCGGAAAAGTTCATGCTTGTCATCAACTAGCATTACGCACGACTGAACCGTACCTTCTCTTTTTAGATGCGGACGTCACGATCGATTCGAGTTTTATAGCCCGCATGCATACCACGCTCGCTCGAGAACAGGCCGTCTTTTTATCAGGTTTTCCTCAATTTCCGACGTCAACATTTCTCGGGAAATTGTTGATTCCGATGCAACACGCGCTCATCGCCCAACATCTACCTTTGTTTTGGCATAAAGTGAAACACCCCGCATTTGCCGCGGCAAATGGCATGAACGTACTCGTCGAGCGGAACAGCTACGAGGAAGTCGGTGGGCATGCTGCCGTTCGAACGTCGTTGATTGATGATATCGATTTATGTCGAACGTTCAAACGTCATCAAAAAGTCACGTCACTCGTTCAAGTCTCCCCGTTCATCTCCTGCGACATGTATGAAACGAATGAAGAAGTGTGGACCGGGTTTTCAAAGAACGTATTCAAGGGAATGAATGAATCAGTAGGACTCGCCTTGTACTTCATGACATATTACGGCATCCAGTTGACGGCTATGCTCGCTTGGATTTTTTCACCGAGTTGGCAGACGATTAGCGCAGCGATTTTCGTGCTCCTCGCGCGTCTCGCTGTCGATCTGAAATCAAATGGGTCCGGTACATGGTACCATCCACTCAGTTTAATCGCTTACTTGACCTTACTCGGGAACGCCGTCATTCGTAAATGGAGACGGTTGCCCATCACGTGGAAAGGTCGTCACTATTCCTAAGCAGACGTCTAAAGGGGGACAATTGTATGAAACAAATCGTAGTGATTGGGGCTGGTCTCGGTGGACTAAGCGCCGCCGTCACGCTCGCAGCACGAGGTTATGACGTCACGGTCATTGAAAAGAACCAACATGTCGGTGGCAAACTCATGCCCATTATCACCGACGGTCACCGGTTCGACTTCGGTCCAAATACGATCACGATGCCGGATGTATTTCGTTCAGTCATTCGAAATAGTGGGGCCAATCCGGATGACTATTTTGAGTTAATCAAGCTCGATCAACATACCGTCAACCACTACACAGACGGGTCATCCTTCACGTTCAGTGCAGATCGCGCAAAACTTGAGGTCGAAGTACGGCGTTTGACCGGTGACCAGTTGAAACACAATCAGATGCGTGCCTATCTAGATGAAGCGGAAAAGCTGTTCGAGATTGCGAATAAGCGCTTCTTCACACAAATGGACACAAAGTTAGATCCCGGTCTTTGGGCGGACATGGTCAAAGTACATCCACTTCAAAGTTTGCACGCCCTTCACAAGAAATACTTCAAAGACCCGCGCATCATTCAGGCTCTCGACCGCTATGCAACGTACATTGGTAGCAGCCCATACGTGACACCAGGCACGTTCGCCCTCATCGCTCATTTGGAATTGAATGAAGGGGTCTATTTTGCGAAAGGTGGAAACTGGAATATCGCAAAAGGGTTCGCCAAACGGGCGAGCGAACTCGGAGTGACGTTCCGTCTTGGCCATGAAGTGACAAAGATTGATGTGTTGAACGGAAAAGCACATGAGGTCGTCGTCGATGACAAGGAAGTCATCTCGTGTGATGCCGTTCTTCTCAACGGTGAACTCTTAACGCAATACCCGCGACTCGTTGACGCGAAAGACCGTCCATCTTTCCCAGTCCCAACACGCGATACCGTTGAACCTTCCATTTCTGCATTCGTCATGATGGTCGGATTGTCCAAACGATTGAATTTGGCACACCATAACGTCTATTTCTCAGACGACTATGAACGGGAATTCCAAGCACTCTTCCAAGAAGAGCGGTATGCGGACGAGCCGACAATCTATATTTCGAATTCATCCGCTACCGATCCGTCGATGGGCGAGGCAGGAGACAACCTGTTCATCCTCGTCAATGCGCCGGCACATCTGACCGACATTGATGCAGACACATATGAGCATTTGATTCGCAGACGCTTACGAATGTTCGGTGTGGATTGGGAAGAAGAAGAGGTGCTCTACCATAAACGGGTGACCCCACAAGATTTGACTCGCGATTTTTATGCGTATTATGGCGCACTTTATGGCACGTCGGCCAACTCGAAAAAAGGAGCATTTTTTAGACCTGCACCGCGGTCGACAGATGTATCGAACATCTGGTTTGCTGGTGGTTCGACTCATCCTGGCGGTGGCAGTCCGATGGTGACGCTTTCAGGACAATTCGCTGCACGATCGATGTTAGAGGACATACCTCTGACAATATGAACATTTTGTGAACGCGAGTTTCGACACTTGTCGACAATTGAAAGACGTGATAATATCATATTCGAGTTCAAGCAGTTCTGTAACGTTTGTTACACCTGTAGCGATCGAATGGCTTCCCCGAGCCTCATCGCGTTTTGAACTTGTCACACCCGAGAAAAAGTGATGAACGAGTTTCCCCACTCGTATCCCGTAGTTGAGACAGCTTGCGTATTATGATGTTCCCCCTTAGTCCATCAAGCATCCTGTTTCGACGAAGATGTCCCAACTGATTCATTCCCCATGAATCCCAGCACATCTTTAGGGTTTTCATCACAAACCGATTCATTCATTTCCCCGATGAATGAATCACATAACGCTTACGCCACTTTTGGTCCCCCGCCAAAAGTGGTTTTTTTTCGTAAAAAATCCCTGTAGACGCCTTCAAGCGTCTACAGGGATTTGGATTGCTTATAGTTTTGCCAACAACTTTCCTTTTTGTAAGGTTGATACGTATGCCCGCTTTGTGAAGACGTCATGTCGATTTGCACGAACCGCATCAAGAATCCCTTCATAGAGAAGGGCCGCTGCTTGTACTGGCTTTCGACTCGCGAGTGGGTACAGATGATGGGTTTTGCGTGCCCGTTCATACAAGAACTCTGCACGATTCGCCAACGCCTCCCATAGATTGATAAAGACAGGGGTCACTTCTCGTTGGTGTAACATCGCTTCACTCACCCCGTACTGACGCATCATCGTACGGGGTAAATAGATGCGGTCTCGATTCAAATCTTCACCGACATCACGTAAAATATTGGTCAGCTGCATCGCAATGCCAAGGTCGATGGCGCCTTGCCTTAGCTGACGTGTCGTCGCTTCGTCCTGATTTGGGACTAGGATTGGGATGAGCATCAGGCCGACTGTACTCGCTGCATAATAGCTATACTGCTCGGTCTCTTCGAGCGTCTCATACCGCGACTTATGTAAGTCCCATTTCATCCCTTCCCCCAATTCAAAAAATGGTTCGACGTCCATGTCATAGCGTTTCCACACATCACGAAGGGCAACCCATAGTGCTTCATCTTGGTCGTAACCAGCTAAAAATCGGTCGAAGTCATGCAAAAATGCTGCCAAACTCTCTTCTGGACGGTCTGATTCATCAACCGCATCATCGAGGGTGCGACAGAACGTATATACGGCCATGACCGCTTGACGGTCTGATTTTGAGAGCAAAGAGAAGGCCCGGTAAAAGGTTAACGAGCCCTTCTTCATGATTTCCTCACATTGACGATACGCTTCTTGTGTCGTCACGATGCATTGCCCCCATTTCTTCTTCCATTTTTTTCACAAGTAATTGCGACCCAATCATAACGATGGGGACGCCACCGCATGGATGGACGGATGCGCCCACTGCATAGAGGCGTTCGATTTTCGGGAATGGTCTCGCTTGTGGTTTGAAGGCGGCTGACTGGGATAACTTTGGTGCAATCCCAAAACTTCCTCCTTCGAACAATCCGAATCGCTCAGCATCCATCGGTGTCCGGACTTTCATCTCGATGACACGTTCACGAAAATCAGGTATGAATGCCTCGATTCTTTCTAATAGGTGTTCGATTGTCCCTTGTGACTCAAAGTCTTCTCGTTCCAATTTTCGCGGAACCGGGACAAGAACATATAATACACTCGTTCCTTCTGGCGCGAGGGTCGCATCCATTCGCGATGGATTAAAGGTGTACATCGCTGGATACTCACTTAGTTTACCATCCTCGAAGATCGTACGCATCGATCCTTCAAAATCATTCGGTAAATCGAATTGATGAACCGGTAAGTCGAGTTCGCCGTCGACGGTGAAATAAAGGAGTAACGTACCGCTTGACGGTTCATACGTCTTTGGCGTCACACCATCAATCAGTCGCTCCATGAGTGGAAAATCACCGTTCACGACGACCGCTTCATATGGTACATATTCGTCATTGACTGTGATGCCATCGACTACCCCGTCCGTGACATGGATACGATTGACGGTAGCGTTCATCACGAAACGAACCCCTCGACGCTTCAACTCTTGTTCCATTTTCGTCGCTAGCGAGAAATATCCTCCTTTTACATACCAGACTCCTTCTTCTTGTTCACGATAAGGAATGAGTCCATATAACGAAGGAGTGGCATAAGGATTTCCGCCGATATAGAGCGTTTGTAAACTGTAGGCGACACGTAAGCGCTCATCTTCAAAGAAGCGTTTCATATTCGCATGAGCCGTCTCATATGCTTTTAACCGCATGAGAAGGAGAAGGAGTTTAGGCTCGAACAACTCCGCTTTTGAGGCATAACTGCGATCTAAAAACGTATCGAAGCCAATCCGATACTCTTCTTTCTTTTGGGACATGTACTGACGGAAGGCATCTCCTTCACCGAAAGTTCGTTCGATTTCTTCCGCCTGTCTCTCGATTTCCCGATATTTATAGAATGATGTCTCGTCTTGATAACGTAAGCGGTAAAGTGGATCGACTTCAATCAACTCCACTTCATTTTCCGGTAACCCTGCTTTCATCAGTTGTTGCTTCAATTTACTCGGCAATAAGACGATCGTCGGACCCTCATCGACTTTCGCCCCATTATCGAATTCAACGTAGTTCAAGCGTCCACCGACCCGGTCCTCTTTCTCATAAATCGTGAGTTGAAGTGACGGATTGCGTTTCGTCAACAAGAGGGCGGCATATAGTGTACCGACCCCTGCTCCGACAAAGCTAATATTCATCGGCCGACACCTGCCCGGTCACGCAAAAGATTCGCCGTGATCCGCGCTGATTCAAAGATGGTCGGAAGCCCACTTCCTGGGTGGGTCCCACCCCCGACGAGCCAGACGTTGTCGAGCTCTTCGAATTGGTTATGCGGGCGGAAATACATCATCTGCGATAAGTTGTGCCCTAGATTGAAGGTTGCACCTTCATATACACCAAACGCTTCCCAGTCCTCAGGTGTAACCGCCTCCATCATTTCGATGTGTTGACGGATGTTCCGGTAAGGGGAACGTGTCTCAAGCGCGTCGAGAACGCGCTCTGTCACGGTCGCTTGTAACGTCTCCCACGGGAGGCCGGATAAATTGTTCGGCACCGGTACGAGAACGTAAAGCGATGACTTGCCAGGAGGCGCAAGTGTCGGGTCGATGCGTGAGGCATTCTGTACATAAAACGAGAAGTCCTCGCTCAATTTCAATTCTTGTGTCATCTCTTTGACATTCAATTCATAATCGTCCGCGAAGTGAATCGAGTGATGCGCCACATTCTCGTAGACATGGTCGAGCCCGAGATAAAGCATGAATGTCGAGCACGAGTAACGCTTCTTCTTGAGTTGAGTCGGACTCCACTTCGTTAGTTTATCGTCTGGAACGAGCGACGTCATCGCATGTGCGAAGTCAGCACCAATCACAACTTCATCAAACGCATAATGGACACTCCCGGACACGAGACCGGTCACGTTTTGATCATCCATGAGAAGACGCTCTACCGGTTCGCCTAAACGAATGACGCCTCCCTCTTCTTCAATCACTTTCGCCATCGCATGACACAGCTGGTTCACTCCGCCAATCGGGTGATGCACTCCGTAGGCGTGTTCCATGTAAGACAAGATGGAGAATCCACCCGGACATTCCCAAGCGGACATCCCCAAATATTTAGCCTGAAACGTGAACGCATACTTCAGCTCTTCGCTCGTGAAGTACTCGGACAAGACGTCATAAAGCGATTTACCGATTGAGAGAAATGGTAGCGCCTTAAGTACGCGCAACGAGACATAGTCGGTAAGCTTGTCATGTGCGGTCTGAAGCACAGGCATCAATTTAGACAGTTTGATCGCCTGTTCACTCATGAACCGTTCGTAACCTTCGCCATTCCCAGGAAATTGTTCTTCGATGGCACGATACATCTGATCACGATCTGTTGTCATCGAGAGTTGACGCGTCCCACGGTCAAAGTACAAATCATACATCGGCTCCAGTTGTTTCATCTCGACATAATCACGCAGATTACGTCCCGTCTCTTCAAAAATTTCTTCTAAAATATAAGGCATATTCAAAAACGTAGGTCCTCGGTCGAACGCAAATTCGCCTACTTCTAAGCGTGACGTTCTGCCGCCTACAAACGGTTGTTTCTCAAATACGGTGACGTCTACACCGCGATGCGCCAGTAGCATCGCTGCAGCCAATCCACCTGGTCCTGCCCCAATAACGGCAACTCTCTGTTTCGACACACTCAACAACTCCCTATGTGAATAGTCTCTTATGCTTCTCTATCATTATAGGAATGACGGGAGACAAGTTCAATTTTGAATCGGTTGATTGAGCAGGTTCGTCTTTCCTCGCTCAGCGATGACGATATACCAAGAACCTTCCGGAATGAATGGGATGAAGCGGATTTGATCAAAACCGACTTCTTGCATCTGCCGGCGCAATCGTGGAATGGTCGGAAGCGGGTACAGATTATCGTGGAGTGTCATGAACGCATTGAACGCGGAAGCGAATCGTCCACCGAGCGCTGTTTCGGCGAGCGGGGTCACGAGAATGGCGACACCCTTTTCTTCTAATCGCTCCCGTAGTCTCCCAAGCAACTTGATACGTTCTTCTGGTGAGAAATAATACAGCATATTGTTCATCATCACCGCATCGAATTGCTCGTCTGTTTCCCAGTTCATGAAGTCGGCGACTTCGAAATGAATGTCGCCACTCTCGTCTCGCGATCGTGCCTCTTCGATTACCTCTTCCTCTAAATCGATGCCTGTCAGTTCCCAACTCGGTTCGAGCGCTTGTAGTTTACGTAAGTAGCCGCCATGCCCACATCCAATATCGAGCATCGATTCGACATTTGCCTGTCGTAACAATTGTTGCACGATCGGAAATGCGACCGTTTCGACGAGTGTCGACGTCTTCGCGACAACTTGACCGTGTTCAGCTCCATCAAACGTCTTTTGCTTCCCAGACTCTAGAAATTCCGGATAAGCGATTAGCGCGGGGATATGAAGCTCCATCATTTCTTGAAGCATGAACCCGATGCTCCGTTCATCGTTACCGGATAATTGATAGTTTAATCCACGCGTCGGATAGTAGCGCCAGCCTCTCTTTTTCAAATGACGGACGGCGACCCCGACTTCTAACCAACGCTCTAGCGCAAGTTGTGTCAATGGGCGCTTTAGACGTAAATTCATCTCCGCCATGCTCGCGCCACCTTGAAGCGCATCGAATAGTCCGAACTTGTAGCCGATATAGCCGTGCCATAAGGGTAAAAATGATTCTGTTTGTTTCATCCATTTCCGTGCGTGTAAAACTCGTGTCCATTCCATCATCTGCTGATCCATCGTTTCACCTCATCGTCGTAATTACTGATTTTTTTATTTTCCCCTAATAATTTGTGCACAAACAAAAAAAATCCCACTTCGGTGTGCGAAGTGGGAACGTCTTATTGAATAAAGCTGTTGAAGAAAGATTGTCCATAAGGCAATGCATAGCCGATGAAAATCGTAATGAGTGCCAAGACGATAAACCCGCCAAATAGTCCGTTTGACGGTTTTTTCTTTTTGACTTTGACGAGCGTCATCTCACCGAAGATCAATGTCAATAAACCGACCGTAATTTTCACGTGATAGAATGTCCCGCCACCATTCAACTGAAGGTAGAGATAAAGTCCTGTTCCGAATGCGATGAGTAACATGAGTCGAAACGCCATATGTGCGACCTTTCCACTCTTGTTGCCGTTCTTATAACCGATATAGGCCACGGCAAATAAAACAAGTAACAAAATCCAGCTCGTAACGTGCGTGTGCAAGAATGCAATCAGTGGCATTCAAATGCCCCCCTTTATGATGTTGTACAATCTTCATTGTACACGAACTTTCTCCCGATGGGTCAAGCGAACGATTCTAAAGAATGAGCCATCCTCAAAGAATGACCCATACATTATACAGGAGTCGTCTCTGCCTCTTGGACAGCATACTCATAGCTTGGGATTTCCACGATGAACGTCGAGCCCTCATGCTGAATCGATTCTACATGGATTTGGCCGTTGTGACCACGGACGATTTCCTGACAAATCGGTAATCCGAGCCCCGTACCACCGATTTCACGACTGTCGGAGTTGTCGACACGATAAAACTTGTCGAACAAGCGATCGAGCGCGTCACTTGGAATCCCGATTCCTTCGTCCTTCACTTTAATGGACACGATTTGCTCGTGATGCGCAAGTTCGACCGTGATTTTTCCACCTCGTGGAGAATATTTCACGGCGTTCGACAATAGATTACTCATCAACTGTTTGAACTTCTGGCAATCGACGAATAATTCATATGGGCGTGCATCATCTGCAATCAATTCGAATTCATGTTTTAACGACGATGCCTCATAGAATGTCAACATGTCTCGGACGACCGGCTCGATATCAAGCTGTTCCCGGTCGTACATTTGACTACCGGATTCCATTCGCTGCACATCGAGGAAGTCGTTGACGAGATGTGTCAGACGCTCCGTCTCGGAATGAATGGTCTCCAAGTATTTAGCTTGTTTTTCATTCGGCAACTGTTTCTTGACCATCAATTCTGTGAATCCATAGATAGACGAGAGCGGCGTACGCAGTTCATGCGAGATGGTTGAAATAAACTCACTCTTCAATCGCTCCGCCTCTGTCTCACTTGTGATATCTCGGAAGACGAGAAGTGTACCTTTCGATAAACCACCGACAATGATACGTTCTGCATACATCTTCAAGTTCATTTCGCCTTTACGAATCGAGAAGCTGACACTGTCATGTGGGAAATCTTCGGTGAATAGGCGGTTCGTATACTTTGTGAAGTCTTCCGCCTGATCGACCGTTTCAACAAGGCGATTGCGCCATTCTTCCCACGTTTCTTCTTCGAGGTCCTGTGAACTGACGTCACTTAATTCAGGGAACATCTCATAGAGTGGACGGTTGACGAACACGTCATTCGTCGAGTGCTCGATGTAGACGACCGCTTCTCGAATCGAATCGAGAATTCGCTCCGTCTTTCCTTTCTCCCGTTTCATCTCTTCAAATAGACGCATCCGTAAGAGAGACAGTGAGAGTTGACGAGCGAATGACATGATGTCGCCCATCTGGGTTTGGGTGAAACGATCTTTGTATCGGACCAGATAGATGAAGGCAATGATTGAATCATCTGTCGGGTCATGGACCGGTACCGCCGTCTCAAACATATAGTACGGATACGGGAGCGGATGGTCACTTGCGACTTGTTTCGACGAGTGTACTGTCGTCTTCAATGTCATTGCACGCGTCAACACGGAGTTCTCGCTGTCAATCAATTGACGTGTCAATACGTCATTTAAGCCATGGCTCGTCACCTTATAAGTTTCGGCTTCATCAACAAAAATGAGTGCACCGACCTCCGAATCTGTAATCGTGACTAGTTTCTCGATGATTTCAGGATAGGCCGTAAGCGAATCGCGTGAGGCTAACGTCTCCGTCAATTCATTCCGATACGCGAGATGTTGCTCGTTCTGTTGCGTCTGTTCTAAAATTTCTTCTAGTTCTTGTTGCTGTGCCTGCAACTCTTCTTGTTGGGCAATCAATTCTTCTTGTTGCGCCTGTAGTTCGTGGTTCTTCTCAATCAAATGACGTTCGTTATCACGAAGTGTCTCAGCCATCTTATGGAACGATCGAGACATCGTCCCAATCTCATCCTCACGTTTCATCTGATCGCTCAAATCAACGATTTCCCCTTTTAACAAGCGGTTCGATGCGATGGAAAGTCGTGAAATCAATCGTGATTGACGACGGAGAAATGGTTGAATAACCAACAAGATTAATCCAGCAAATGAAACGATACTCATAATCCATAAAAATTGAAGAATATCATTATTTAGCCGCGATTCTGCATAAACCTTCTCTTTTTCAGATTCCATCAACTGGCCATAGTTTTCAAGAGAAGACTCTACTTGATCAATCGGTCCGAGGATATCAATTCCGCGTTCCGGATTAAATTGGACAAGCCCTTGATCGATCAAGCGCTGTGCCGTCGGCAACTCGGCAATCGTTTGGGCATCGATAAACGTCTCTGTGATCTCCCCCTCTTGTTTCGCTTGGGCGTACTCATACGTCACCGGAATGATCACATCATAGTAAAAGTCGTGGAACTGCTGAAGATTTTCTGCGAACAGCTCACCTTGGCGCGTCAGGACTTGTGTTTTGAACCAATTGATTTCTTGTTGGAACTTTGCCTCGTTCGCGCTTGTTCGTTCGAGCGACGCGGTGTCACCGAACAAGAGATAGCCTCGTGTATCATATTGGTCAGCCTGCCACTCATCCCAAAGCGTAGTCAAACGGTTAATGCGTTCGTCTAACTGACGTAATCTCGCTTCATTCGCCTCTAAGCGGTTCTCGATGTAGACATATGTAAATGCCGATCCGACCAACGCAATGACGAGGAACGAATAGAGGACGACCATGATGTCGCGTCCGAGTTTTTGTTTAAACCACCTTTTCACTTCACGATGCCTCCTATAATTTTGACGAGTTCAAGTGGGCTGAACGGTTTAGAAATGAAGTAGTCGACACCAATCTCGTTCGCGCAATCACGGTCAGATTGTTGGCTTTTCGCCGTCAACATCATCACTTTCGTCTCTTGTCGCCCTGGTAACTTCCGTACTTTTTCAATCACCTCAAGCCCTGTCATGCCAGGCATCATAAGATCCACAATGACCAAATCATATTCATTTTCTTCAATCAATCGATAGGCTTCGATTCCATCTTGTGCCTCGTCGATGTCATATCCTTCATCTTCTAATGTATCCATAACGAGCATGCGTAGTACTTCTTCGTCTTCCGCAAGTAAGATTTTAACCATATTCGTTCCTCCATTTTTTATCCCATTTTTTTATTTTAACGGATTTGTAATTGTTACACAAAATAAAAAAACGTACGAAACTCATCTTCGTACGTCTTTTGCCTAATCCAATTGCCCCAAAACCTGTATTCCGATTATACGACTTTTTTCAGCGAACTGACTATTGTAAAGTTCTTCATATGATATTCCGTTCCTTCTTCTTGTTTCTCAATCTCTTCAATCAAACGTTTGCCCGATTGGTCAATCGTCAACACAACCTCTCGCCGATTATCCGGGTTGATATCCCGACGAATCAAACCCTTCTCCACGAGACCATCTAACGATTGACTCAACGTACTCTTTGGTATTCTCGTTCGTTGAACCAATTCTTTTTGCGTAATCGCATCCTGTTCATTCAACATCATCAGACCGTGTAGTTGAGGCAATGTGAGGTCATTTTGTTGCGCCGTCTGATGCATGAGACGAATCAGGACACGCTGCACACACCAAAATGATTGCATCATCTCCCGTGCTCGATTTGTATTTGTCTCAGTCATCCTCATTCACTCCTTTATCGTTCCGTATCAAATTGTTCTATAATGTGAATGCGCACATAAGAAAAGAGCAATGTCATATAACTGACATCGCTCTTCATCTATTCACATTTATTTAGTCGACACGGTCACGATTTCTTGTAGATCAAGTGAGTAAATCAAAGTCCGCTCGACTTGGATATCCCAAATCGTCTCGATTGCCTCTCGATATAATTGTAATTGAATCGCATATCGCTCTCGTAACCGCTCATGTGCGTCTTCCCGGGAATCGGATAGATGCGTGACAGCATCCGATTTGTAATCCAGGAGCACATAGGAGTCCCCATCGAAATACAGACAATCGATAATCCCTTGAATCAAGACATGCTCATCCGTAAAATGTCCATCCGGATTGACGCGTTCGGCCGGCACCGTGTAGGTGAAAGGTAGCTCTCGCCATGCCGTCCCGCGCTCTAGTGCATCGGCGAGCGCTTGACCAACTTCCGTTTGGAAAAACATCTCGATATCCGGGATGGCGAGGCGTGCCGTCTCTGCCTCGATAGGACTGAGCATCCCTTGCATTTCCCATTGATTGATTTGGTCGACAATCGGTTGGTTTGGGTCAGCCAGTTGGAAAATCAAGTGTAACGTCGTCCCGCGCTCCGCACCGGTCTGTTTGACTTGACGCCATTTCGGTTCGCGATAAGGAGTATCGATCGGACGTACTGGATCTTCGAAGGCGGCTTGTTCGAGTTGCATCGCCCGCTTCAGTTCGGTCACCGTCTGTTTCGCCGCCGTACGCACCGCATCCCGTGCAGGGTATTCGTAGGTCAAAGCCCGCTTAACGGCACGAATCGTTTCCTCTTCATTTTGAATGGGAAAATCAATTGCTTCAAATCGCTGGACGTGGTGCAACTGTGCCATCATCTCTTGAAGGGTCGCAATCTCTGCAAGGTCCGCTTCTCCGATGACACGGTAAACCCATGAAGTCGACTCTTGGAAAGTAGAGGGAACCGTGAAGCCGAATGATTCGATAAACGAAGTGGCACTCGGTAGGCGTAAGAGCGCCGGTGCAATCCAGTCGAGATACGTTTTTGCCTCTCGCCTCGCCTCACTCGCCAAAAGATCTCCAGATCGACCGACCTGAAGCCACTGCTGAAGGTGTTTGAGTGGTTCGCCTACCGTTCCCACGAGAATCAATTTTTCTTTCGCTCGTGTCAGGGCCACATAAAGGACGCGCATCTCTTCCGCTTTCATCGTCGCATCTAAATCACGTCGAATCATCTCTTTCACGAACGTCTCCGATTTCGTACGTCTCACGACGTCAATCGCATCAAGCGAGATGCCATACTGTTTGTGGAAAATGACACGTTGCATTTGATCGCGTTTATTAAATTGTTTTCCGAGTTGGGCAACAATCGTGACCGGAAACTCTAGACCTTTCGACTTGTGCACGGTCATGATACGAACGACGTTCTCCTCGTCCCCGAGCGACCGCGCCTCTGACAAATCTTCACCAGTATCCTGTAGTCGGTCCATCACACGTAAGAAGCGATAAAGACCTCGATAGCCACTACGCTCATAGGCGAGGGCCCGGTCATAAAGTGCCTTCAAGTTTTCCTGCCGCCCTTTTCCTCCAGGTAATCCACCTGAGAAGTCATAAAACCCGGTGTCATTGAATAATTGTTGAATCAATTCCGACAAGCTATGATTTCGTGCATAAGTGCGCCAACGGGAGAGACGGTCAAGCATGTCGCCACATTTCACCCCAAGCTCATCATCGTCATCCGCTTTCGCCTTGAGCGCCTCATAGAAAGAATCTTCTGATTCAAGTCGAATCCGTGCCAACTCGCTATCATCAAAACGGAACATCGGGGAGCGCAGCGCACCGGCAAGTGGGATGTCTTGAAGCGGGTTATCAATCACTTTCAAAAGTGCAAGGATCATCCGAATCTCGGTCGCTTGAAAATACCCGCCATCCGAGTCCGTGTAGGCTGGAATATTGTACTGTGTCAAAATGTCCATCAATTGCTCCACACGTTCTTTTTTCGAACGAACGAGAATCACGATATCCCGATATTCACAGTTTCGGAGTTGACCAGTTGATTCATCCGTCACTTTAAACGGTTCGTCTCCCGATACGAGTTCTAAGATGCGCGTAGCGATCGCTCGTCCTTCTACTTCTTGCTTCGATAACTCACGACTCGCCCCGTCGACTAAAATAAACTCAGGGTCCGCTGGAATCGGTTCATACTCACGTCCAGGAACAAGTTGGGCCGCCTCATCATATGCGATTTCGCCGACTTCTTCGTCCATGAGTTGGACGAACAAATCATTGATTCCGTAGAGGACTTCGGAACGACTTCGGAAATTTTGAGAGAGGTCGATCCGCTTCCCTGTGTTCGCCTGTCTAAAGCGCGTCGCCTTATCGATGAAGAGACCCGGTTCGGCATGGCGGAATCGATAAATCGATTGTTTGATGTCGCCTACCATAAATAAATTCCCGATTTCTTCTCGTTCATTCGCGACCAGATTGATGATTGTTTCTTGAATCTCGTTCGTATCTTGATATTCATCAACGAGTACCTCAGCGAAGCGTTCTTTATAAAGCGCCGCAACATCGGACGGTCCCCCATCTTGTCGTAAAATGGCGAGCGCATAATGTTCCAAGTCACTGAAGTCGACAAAAGCACGGTCGCGCTTCGCTTGCTCATAGGCTTGGCCGAACGCACGGACCGTTCGAACGAGGGTTTCAACGAGCGGTTGTTGCATCGAGACGCTTTCCAATAAGTCCGCCCCGCTGACCCGAGCCTGTTCCACCGCTGCCGTCAATTTTTTCTTCGCTTGGTCGTAAGCTGGTTTGAGAACCTCGTGGTAAATCTGGTGCTCCTCTTTTTTCGGAACAGCCTTCATCGTGCCAAACTTCATCGCACGTGCCGCCGTCTCGAGTTCACTCCAGACAATGGTCTCCCCTTCAAGCTGTTCAAACGGAAAAATCGCTTGCCGGATGTTTTCAGACTGTGGCTCATACCCGGCGACCCGAAGCTCCGCTTCAAGTTTCCGAAGATCCCGTACGGCTTTTTCGATGTCATGCCAGAGCATCTGTCCAAACTCAATCAAGATTGCTTCCTCATCAGGATCTTCTCCGAACGTATACATGGAAACGAGTTTGTCTAAATAAGCATCAGGATTTGGGAGAGTGCGCGCATAATGATATAAGCCAAGAATCAAATCCTCGATTTCACTGTCACCACGGTCTGACGTATACGCATCGACAAGAGCGAAGAAGTCGGTATCCTGTTTCCCGTACTCTTCCTCAAGCACTTCTTCTAAGACATCATCCTGCAATAGGACGAGGTCACGTTCTTCCGCAATCTTAAACGCCGGATCCAAATCCAATAGGTAGTAGTTCTCACGAATCACCTCTAAACAGAATGAATGGATGGTCGTAATGAGCGCGCGGTTCAACATTTGCCGCTGTTTTCGGACATATTCATTTGTCGGGTCGTCGCGTAACGCCTCTTCAAGTGCCTTTGCGATTCGTCGTTTCATCTCTGCCGCTGCCGCGTTCGTAAAGGTGACGACGAGCATCCGGTCTGCCGTGAGTTCATCCGTTTCATCAAGCAATCGACTAGACAACCGCTCGACGAGGACTGCCGTCTTTCCGGATCCTGCTGCTGCCGAGACGAGCACGTGACTCCCTCTCGCTTCAATCGCGGCGAACTGATCATTCGTCCATTTCACGGTCATCGCCTCCTAACTCCTGAAATACCTCTTCTTTCTCGAGCTTCTTTAATTTACGTGGCGCATTCGAGAGCGCTTCGTCAAAATGACAAACACTTTGATACGGACACGTCTGACACGGGCGCCGTTCTTTATATTCATAAGGTTCAATGTCAATTTTTCCTTTGTACATCTCCTCAGCACTTGCTTTGACGACGTCGAAGGCATGGTCCATCAACTGTTCGAGCTGAGAAGGGGTCACAATCTTCTTCAAAGTGTTGGCGTCAGGGGTGCCATCTTTTTTATATTTGACCGGGATGACAATCGATTTTTTAGATGAACCTTTCGCCGAACGGTCCATCATCTCTAAAACTTCCGGGTCATCTACTAATAGCCCTTGCATCTGGTACGACTCCAATACTTTTTGACGCGTCTCTTCTTCAGAACTAGCAGGTGGAACGAGTGGTCGGTGCACGTGGAAATAGAGCGCCGCAGCAGGTGCCACGTTCTCTTTTGTCCATACCTCTGCCTGCTCAATCAATACCTTCAAATAGATGAGCATCTGCATCGCCAGACCGTAATAAATTTCTGCAAAGTCGACTTCACGTTTACTCGACTTATAGTCGACGATTCGGACGTATAACTGGTCGTGGACCATCGCAGTGTCCACACGGTCGATTCGACCGACCAGTTCACATGTCGCCCCGTTTGATAAAGTGAACGAAACGGGGGGAAATTGTCCGCTTCCGAACGCGAGTTCAAACGCTTCCGGGTCAAAGCCGTCTCGTTTTGATTGTTCAATCAACACTTCTGCTGTCTTACTGACGACGTCCGTCAATTTTTTCTTTAAGTAGGTGTAACGATTTGAACTCATCAAGATGGCATGCTGAATCTCTGGGGTCACGAGCTCGACCGCCTGCTCCGCTAAATTGGAACACTCGTCCGGGGTGACATCTCTCCATTCCTTTCCTTCCATCTTCACCGTCTGCGACATATGTTCGATGGTACGGTGGTATAGATTCCCGATATCCGGAGCCTCGAGCCGGTACAATCGTCGTTCCTTCAGACGCAAGCCATAACTTGCGAAATGTTTGAACGGACAGGCTTGGAATGTCTCGAGACGTGAAACACTCGCCCGAATCGACGGAGTATATAAGGATTTTGCGACACGATCATCCAACGATTCCGGGATGTTTTGATAGAAGAGCGCGCTCGTCAACAACTGGAGACGTTCCCGTCCATCTGGATGCTTCAACAGTTCATTATAGACAGCAAACCACATATCTTGAATCGGATAATGACGACTCAACCGCTGAAGTTCAAGTGCCGTTACCGCCGCCGTCTGATTTACATTCGTCAAGAAGGCGAATTGATCACGCGGTCGGTGCTCACCTGCTTCAGCGAAATGAGTCTTGATGACGTTTTGGTGAAGTCGCGCCTTCAAGTCAGCGATAAAGCGTGCCGGTTGAACGGCTTTCCCCGTTCTGTCGACTAAGGCGTAGCTAATATATAGCCGCTCGCTCGGCGCTGTCACAGCCTTGTATAAGTAATATGTTTCATCATCAAACAAGTGCTCTGTCGCCTTGCCGGCACGAAGTCCATTCTCATGCATGAAATCCAAATCTTGATCGGTCAACAGTTTCGACTGGGTCGTGACAAGAGGAATTTGATCTTCATTCGCCCCGAGCAGGAAGACAACTTTCTTATCAATCAATCGACCACGCACATAATCCGTTATCGTCAATTGATCAAGCGAAGGTGGAATGAGCGCATAACGAAGACTATCTAGCCCGGTGTCCATCATCTGTAGGAACAAGTCCGTCGACAACATCTCTTCCGGAGCTGCGGTCTCTAACTGTTCGAGCAAGTGCAAGACCGCATCCCATACTTGAGTATGCTCACGTGCTTCAAGTAGTTCCGCCTCTTCAATCGCTTCATCGCGCCAGTGCCTCAAACAGTCTGCTACACCGACACGCTCTAAAAAGGCATATATGGCGTGCGTATAAGCCTGCATCGTCTTCGCCTGTTTCAAATCCGATAGCAACGGATCAAACGTTTCGATGACACGTTCCCGCGATCGATTCAGCTCAGCCTCAATATCAAGTTCTTCGCTCGTGAGTCGCGCTTCTTCCCCGGAACGACGTCGCAATTGCCATTCGTCATGCCAATGATAATGTTTGATCCCCCGCTCGATGACGAACGCTTCAAGCCGGTCAACAGACGTACGACGATGCACCGGATCGAGGACGACGAGTTCTGTTTTCAGGGCACGGAACACGGACTCTTCTCGGTATCCACGTAAAGCAATCTCAATCGTCGCTTTCAACAGTTCGACGAGCGGGTGGTCGAGCATCGGTTGCCGTTCATCAAGGAAGTATGGCAGTCCCATCTTTTGGAGCGCCTGAGATGCCAAATCACCATATTCGTCGAGTGAGCGTGACACGAGCGCAATATCCCGATAACGATACCCTTCTTCACGTGTCAGACGGATGACTTCTCGAACCGCCGCCTCCACCTCGACGGTCCGGTCGACTGCGGCATGTAAATCAATCCGGTTCTCTGAACCAGTGTAAGGTTCCGCCGTCAATTGGTCGAATGTGGCCTCAAGGTAACGAAGACTCGGATGCGTGTAACGATAGACGGTATCATACAGCTCGTCTCGAGAAGGAATCTGCCGTTCTGCCAACAGTTCTTTGAAACGCATGAGCGTCCGCTGCGTCGGTCCAAACAATGGATTGAGGCGATACAAGGAGACAGGATCGATTGTCAGCAACACATCGACATCGACTTTCTCTGCAAGTGCGACGAGCACCGCCAACTCCTGCTCTGAAAACTCGTTGAATCCGTCCACATAGACACGTACATCCGTCAAATCTGTCTCCGGAATGATTTGCAACATGACGTTGAAATAGTCTTCTGCATGGAGTGACTTGCCTTCCGTCATCTTTAAAAATCCTTCATAGATGATGGAAAGGTCCTGTAGCTTCAGAGCACGGTGCTGTGCCTGTTCGCTTAATCGCAACAAATGTTCCGGTTCAACAAGCCCTCGTTTCAACATCGAGATCAA
Source organism: Caryophanales bacterium (assembly GCA_902362975.1). Classification (GTDB taxonomy): domain Bacteria; phylum Bacillota; class Bacilli; order Exiguobacteriales; family Exiguobacteriaceae; genus Exiguobacterium. The sequence continues at coordinate 55,998 of CABIYO010000006.1, read as the reverse complement.
TTGGTTCAATTCTTCATAAAATCCGAACTGATTCATCGTACGGCGGAACAAGGTCAATCGTTCTTCGCTCATCTCGACGACCCTCCGTAACAACAAGTGGGTCCCCGTCTGGTCTAAGAATTGATCTGTCGCTACGCCGGCATCCCGCATCATCAAAAAGGCGAGACGTCGCATCGAAAGGACTTGAATGCGCGTCGAGCCATGCAAACCATCGACTGTCGCCATTTTCTTTTCCATCTCAAACGACATTTGGTCCGGTACAATCATATAAATCGTCGGTCCACTCGGGTTTTGTTTCAGTTCTTGAATGACCTCATGGATCATTTGTTCACTTTTTCCTGTCCCCGATCGACCAACGTGAAAGGTCACTGTCATTTTAGCGAACACTCCTTCCCTTTTTTCTTCATTATGAACCATCCCTAAGCATTTGTAGAGGGAAACCTCTTTTATACCTTATCCAAAAAAGTATCAGCCTACATCATTCCCTTTTTCGATTGAAATCGATTAGACTGAACGTATGAGGGGGAATGTATGTGAGTGCCTATGAACAATTTGGAGGCGAACGTGGTGTACAACAACTCGTTGATGCGTTTTATGACCTCGTCTATGCCGACCCAATTTTACTTCCACTATTTCCGGAAGATCAAGATCGAGTCAAACAGCACCAATTTGAATTTTTAACACAGTTGCTCGGCGGTCCAAAGTTATATTCTGAACGTCGTGGCGGTGGAAACCTGGCGACGATTCATCATGAGCATCCCATTTCCGAGACACATGCCGGCCATTGGCTTGGGTGTATGGAACAGGCGCTCAAGACCGTAGATGCCCCGGAATCGATCAAGCGTCAGCTATTTCAACGGTTGATCATGTCATCTTCGAATGTCGTCCGTGTGTGTTCGCATCATTTTGAGTAGTCACAACTATAAAAAGTGGGTATGATAGAAAAGTAAGCAAAGGAGGTCGTTTCACATGACAGAAGAAGAAAAGAAAGAAGTCGTCTCATCTGAGGAAGAGACGGAAGAAAAAGAAGAAACGGTAGTCCTCGCCGACGCGCTTGATGAAGCTAACGAAGCTGCTGAAGCAGAAGAAGATGAGGACGATGATGAGAATCAGCCGGAAGAGAAGAACATGGACCACATCAAAGGCGTCTTCAACTATGATCATGAAGACGGTCGTGAATACCGTGTCGTCTTTTACAACGATCGCAAAAACTTAGTATTCCGTGAACTCGGTAATGGCAAGGTTGAATTTGTCGGCCGCTTCTCGGATGATGCATACGATGAAGAGAATGAAGCAGAAATGCGTGAACTCGGTCAACGTGAACTCGAGCGCATCCTCGCTGAACGCTTCAACTAAAAAAAAATCGCCGAAATTCCGGCGATTTTTTTAATTCTTCTTATTCCGCTTCTTTTTGCGAAGTGCATAGGCGACACCGGCAATCCCACCGACGACCGCGAGTCCAGCAACGACCGGAACGAGAACACGTTTCGTTGGAATCATCTCTTTCACACGTTCATATGGCGTTGGTGTCGAGAACTCTAATTGTACGGCTGTATCACCATGTCCATGCGCCCGCGCTTTGCGTGATGCATCCGTGACGACCACACGTCCCGTTGTCCAGCGACGATTGCCGTATTCGTCTACGTACGGACGACGTACACGTTTCACATCACGTACCACCTTCCCACGTGCGCGATCTGGTCGGACGACGCGTTCACTCGACCACGAACGGCTCCCAGTCACACTGTACGCTGGTCGTACTTTACGGCGATTGAGCCAAGTATATGAATCGTTCATCTTCAATTCCCTCCCATACTGTTCAAAACCTCTCTTCTAATTATACCCATACAACATCACCCAAAACATGTGACAAATGGTTCAAAAAAAGATGTGACACCATAGGGCATCACATCTTCAAGCTAAATCATTCTGTAAATGGTTTGTCCTTATGACGACGTTTCGCCAAAATCAGATAGTACGCCGGGACAAGGACGAGAGTCAACACAGTTGAGAATAGAATACCCGATACGATGCCGATCGCAAGCGGTTTGAAGAGCGGGTCTTCCCCTAGGGCGACTGGCAAGAGGGCAACGACTGCCGTGAGCGCCGTCAATAGAATCGGACGAATCCGAGCGCGCCCTGCTTCGTAAACGGCGGTCGTGACCGGTAATCCTTCACGAATGCGTTGTTCGATAAACTCGAACAGGACGACTGCGTTCCGAACGACGATTCCCGCAAGTGAGACCATCCCCATCGATGCCATGAAACTGAACGGCGTCTGTGTCACGAACAATCCGACGACCGCTCCAGCGATCGCGAGATAGATTGTGAACAAGACAAGTAACGGTAACGAGAGTGAATTGAACTGGAATGCGATGATCAAGTAAATCAAGAACAAGACGACGACGAACAATGTCGCAAGCTCTAAGAAGAACTCGTTCTGCGTGTCGTTCGCACCGGACTGGTCGAACGTGATTCCTTCATCCTCTAACCCCGACTTTGCGTCATCCAACACCTGCTCGACATCTTGTTTAAATGCCTCTTCATCCATGCCTTCGCTCGCATAGATTTGGAGTGTGACCGAGCGCTCCCCGTTCTCACGAGGAATCTGTTGAATGTGTTCCGTCGTCGTCTCCGTCACGAACGTACTAAGTGGTGCAACAGGTGGACCTGCTTCTGTTTCGACAGGAACTAAAATCTCGTCAAGGGCGAGTGCTTCGCGGTTCACCTCTGCATCAATGACGATTTTCACGTCACGCTGTTCTACCCCATCATCGAATGTACCAATTGGAACACCGTCTGTGACGAGACGAATTTGGTCACTGATTGTTTTTGCCGTCACGCCGGCTCGTGCCATTTCCTCACGATTTAATTCGTATGTGAGTGTTTGGAACGGTTCTTTAATATTATCGAGGACGATGGCCCCGTCAATCTCTTCAAGGTCGGCTTTCACTTGGTCACGTGCAGCCACGAGCTGATCAATCGTCTCGCTCCGCATCGTGAATTCAACAGGTGCCGATGCCGGCGGTCCTTGTTGTTGCGTATCTAAGAAGATTTCGGCGTCCGGATAGTCTTCACGCAACACGTTCGTATACTTATCAATCAATTCGATGGCCTCGATTGATTTGTTGTCGACACGAACGACCACTTGCCCCGTGTTTTCACCAGACTGTTCGAGTCCACCCGTGAATAAACCAGGGAGACCTCCACCTGCGAAGACGGATGTTTCCACGACACCCTCTTCTTCTTTGAATCTCGCTTCAATTTCTTCAAGACGTGTCTCTGTCTCTTCCAAATCCGTTTGAACGGGGAAGGTCACACTCGTCACGACTTCCGGACGGTTTGCTGCCGGGAAGAACTCAAACGGCGTGAGTAAAATCAAACCGTACAATGCAGTCGTGATGACAAATCCAACAATCCCAAACGCCCACGGACGCTTCGCGACGCTCGGTAAGAGGCGGTCGGCGTAGAAATTACTGAGTCGGTTGAGCGGTCCACCGAGCCAACCTGGCTCACGTTTTGATACTTTCACTTCTTTTCGATTCAACCAATACTGCGCAATCGGTACGAGCGTCAAACTGATGACCATCGAGGCCAAGACAGAGAGGGCTAGAACCGTCGGCAAGGCGCGAATGAAGTTACCGTTTGCGCCCGATAGCAAGGTAAGCGGAAGGAAAGCAAAGACGACCGCGAGTGTCGACGTGACAATCGAGCCCCATACCTCTTTCGTTCCTCGGACTGCTCCAAGCATCGCCGAGTCTCCGTTACGATACCGTCGTAAGATGTTGTCGTTGACGACAATCGCATCATCAACCAAGATCCCTAAGGCGATGATTGCCCCGATCATCGAGATTTGGTTCAAATCGACACCGGTAAACTGTAATGGAATCAAGGCGATCAAGAATGACAACGGAATTGCCAGACTGACGATAATCGAGCCAGAGAATGTTAAACCAATCGTCGTCACGACAATGACGGCAATGATGGCGATAATGAACTCGCGTGTCAATGACGAGAAGATCGCATCGACTGCTTTCGCTTGTTCATAATATGGAACGAGCTCAAAACCGTCTAAGTCTAAAAGACCATCTTCGACTACCTCGTTGACACGGTCTTGCATCGTTGGAATATCCAAGCCTGATTCAATCGAAACCGTAATCGAAACAGCCGGCTTTCCGTCTAATGAAATGAGATCGGTTTTACTTTTCGCTGCCTCTTCGACCGTTCCGACGTCCGATAATAAGACCGATTCCCCATTGAATGAACCAACGATGACTTGCTCCATGTCGTCTACATTCGTCAAGTTATCGATTGCCAGTTGATAAATTCCTTCTTCAGTCGATTGACGTCCGAGCGGTGTCGTCTTGTATTCTTCGTTAATGGCCGTTAACACATCAGGAAAGGCAAGTTGACGTGAACTCAGCTCTTCAGAATCAAGTGACACAACATACTCCTGCTCTGGTAACCCTCTGACCGTGACTCCCGTCACGCCATCCGTTCGCAGAAGTTTCGACTCTAACTGTTCGATGTCTGATCGAACATCCTCGAACGATCCACGATCGTCTGCTGTCAATAAGTACGATGCGACAGGTAACTGCCCGAGTGAATCATTGACCGTTGGCGCGAGCGCGTTTTCAGGAAGTCTAGGCGTCGCAACCGACAACGCTTGTCGGACGTTCGCCTGGAACTCTGCCTGGTCGGTTCCATCCGCATACTCGACCGTGATGTTCGAGAACTCTGAAGCCGAAATCGACGTCACGTTCTCTACTCCCTCCAAACTACGTAGTTCCTCTTCTAACACGCCGGTAACATTCCGTTCAACCGTTTCCGCTGTCGCACCAGGATACGGTGTTTGAACGAGTACGAAATTGATCCCTGTTTCCGGAATCTCACGTTTAGGGAGCTGGAAGAACGTCAGCACGCCCACGACGATTGCGACGAGAAGAAACACGATAACGAGTTTCCCTCGCTCAATCATTTTTTCAAAAAACATAAAACCCCTCGCTTTCGGAAGATGTGCAAATACACATATGATATCTCTTCTTCATCATAGAGGGGTTTCTCATTGAATTCAATCCTTAAGCGTGTTGCAATGTGCTGTCATGGAAACGCTTTTGAAAAGCGTACGATAATTCGATTGACCGCTGTTTTTGTCTAGACACGGTATGGTCGGACACGTGTACCTTGACCGATTCGCCCGTCAAAAACTGAATAAGTGTCTCTTTACCATCTTTCTTGATGGCCGTCACGTGTTGAAAGTTGATCCACGCACAATCCGGACTTTCTTTGGCAATCGTCGGAAAGAAGACGGCATCCGCATGCCAATCCATGACGACCGGTGTCTTTCGATGTGGTCCGAGGACGTGTCGCGCCGCCTCGATTCGTCCTTGAATACTCGATCCATAGTATAGACATGCATGTTCCAATAAGTCGATTGGCGACCCCTTTACCCGCATGACGCCTTCCGGTTGATACACAAGTGTCTCCGCTTCGCCAAACTCGTTAAATACAGGAATTAAAGCTCTCGTTTCATTGGTCAATCTGCTCATCTCTTCATCCCCCATAACGTATGTAATGACTTACATGTCATTCATACCAGGATTTGATCCGCCCCGCAAATCGGCTTTCGTCTATTTCCCATGAAAAAACCAGCCGTTTCCTGGCTGGTTTTGAAAATCAAGCATTCGATTTTAAAGGTTGGTTCGACTTGAGTCGGGGAAAGTAAAATCGCACTGCAGTTCCGTCACCAGTATTTCGTAGAGACACTTCACCTGTGTGAAGTGTCACAATTCGCTGCACGATGAACAGACCGAGTCCAAACTTCCCTTGCTTCCCTCGAGAGAATTGGTGGAACAAATCTAAACTCTCATCAACTGGTGGCCCATCGTTAAAGATGGTGATTTCCACGCCGGCGTCGTCTTGATGTAGGTCGATGCGGATGCAGGATTCCGCGTAACGGAGTGCATTGTCGAGCACGTTCTCAAACGCGACCCGAATCTGTTCACCATCGCCAATCATCTCGCCGCCTTCTCCATTGATTTCCCAATCGAGCTGGCCTCTGAGTTTGAAGCGCGCGACGAGCAGTTCCATCAACTTGTCGAGATTGATTGGTTCGAGTTTCATTTCTTGTCCTTTGAAATATTCAAGTTTTGTAACGTACAACAAATCGACGACTTTCTTCTCAAGTCGAGACGCTTCCTCATCAATGACCTCGGCAGAACCTTTCAAATCTCCTGTCGGATAAATACCATCACCAATCGACTGGGCATATCCACGAATGACCATGATCGGTGTCTTTAAGTCATGGGATATGTTTTGAAGCAAAGCCTGTTGGGCCAAATCTTGCTCTTTCAACTCTTTTCGCATGGCATCAATCGAATGAGCCAATTGGCCGAGTTCATCTTGACGATCTAGTGGTAAAGCCGTCTCCCATTGCCGGTTCGAAATCTTCTCAACGGCCCGTTCCATCTCCACAATCGGTTTCGTCAATTGCCGCGACATCAACAAGGCTGGGATAAGCGATAAGAGACTGATGATACCTATCAGAATCGATATTCGCCAGTATAGTGTCGACACCAACTCACGACGATAGGCATCCCATGCATAGGAAACTTGATACACAATCGTTCCATCGTATTCATTTTGATGAATGATGTAATAGACGTCCTCTCCGTCAATCGTAGTCTGATACCGTTCGACCTGACCACTTTGATTTAATGCTTCCTGATACATGCGGTTCGTCAATTCAAGCGGTGCCGATCCGTAGATGATCCGTCCGTTCGGGAGAAAAATCAATTGGTTGACCGAACGGGACTCTTGTTGGCGTCGGTCATACTCAATCGGATTTTGGGGATAATTCTCTAACTCATTCGTGTTCCCTAAATAATAGTCCACATCTCGCAACGTCTCATATACTTGTTCATCGATGAACTGGGTGATGGATGAACGAACCGTAATCAAAATCATGAGCGCGAGCGTCACGATGATGAGTAAGATAAGCACCCAAATCTTCCACATGAGACGTTTCGGTTTAAGCGCGTCCATCATGGTCTAACGAGACGGTAACCGATTCCGTAAAGCGTTTCGAGCTCGAGACGGTGTAATTTTTTCCGGACACGACGCACCAAGTCATCGACCACGCGGTCCGATCCGAAGTAATCGTTCCCCCAAACGCCTTCTAGAATCTGCTCACGTGACAATGCAGAGCCCGGATGTTCGAGGAAGAGTAGCAGTAAATCGAATTCTTTCGAAGTCAAATCGATTTCTTCGTCTCCGTGCTTGATTAGACGTTTATCCGGATAAATCGTGTACTCCCCGTATTCGATATGCTCGTTCGATTTGGAACCATAGACACGATCAATCAATTTTTTGACGCGGATGACAAGTTCCCTCGGAAGGAAAGGTTTGGCGATATAGTCATCCGAACCCATCTCAAGCCCGATGATTTTATCGATATCCTCATCGCGCGCCGAGATGAAAATTGTCGGCGTATTGGCATTGACGGCTTTAATTTGTTTCAATAATTGAAAGCCATCCAAGTCGGGCAACATGATATCGAGCACCCATAAATCCGGTTGGTCTGGAATCGCTTCTTGTGCAGATGTCCCGTCCGCAAATGAGCGAACGTTGTATCCTTCTTGTTCTAGATACGTGACGAGCATTTTATTTAAGTTTGCTTCATCGTCGACTAAGTAGATTGTATACATTCAAGTCACCTCAACACATTTTTTCTCATCATATCAAACAATTGTCGTGAAATGATGGGAAAGAAATGAAGTCAAAGAAAAAAGAAGGTCACGAAAATCGCACCTTCTTCACCGTGCTGAATTTGTCCGTAGCTGTTGCGTCAAAAATGCCGTTCCCCCACTAATCAACGCCAGCACCCCACTAATCATAATCATTTCCAAGATGTCCGCCTCCCGTTGATACCGATTCTCATTATCAACTTAAATATAGCACACATCCTTTTCGTTGAATACCACAAAAAAGTCCCGATTTCACTCGGGACTTACCATGGTTATGCTTTTACGTCGTATCCTTGTTCTTCGACTGCCTCCACCATCGCCTCAAGTGAGACAGAATCTTGATGAATCACGTCGACTCGATGCTCTTGGAGATATACCGTCGCTGATTCGACACCGTTCAATTCCTTCAATGCCCCCTCGACAGCAGCTTTGCAATGATTACATGTCATACCTTCTACGGTTAACGTTGTTTCTTTCATGATGATGATCCTCCTTGTGTTTTTAATCGTAATGCGTTCAAGACGACTGACACCGAACTGAACGCCATCGCCGCTCCAGCAATCCATGGGGCAAGTAATCCTGCTGCAGCGACCGGGATACCAAGACTATTATAGGCAAGGGCCCAGAACAAGTTTTGACGAATGTTCTTCATCGTCAAACGACTCATATTCATCGCTCGACTCACGCCTTCAATGTCTTGTCCTACAATTGTAACATCTGCCGCCTCGAGTGCGACATCCGTACCACTTCCGAATGCAATTCCGACGTCCGCCACCGCAAGCGCTGGTGCATCGTTCATGCCGTCCCCTACCATGGCGACGCGACCGGATTGTTTCAAACGTTCAATTTGGTCCGCCTTTTCAACTGGAAGGACTTCGGCAATGACTTGATGATGAGGGATGCCAAGCTCGTCGGCAATCGCGTAGGCGACTTCTTTCCGATCACCCGTCAAGACGTACACGTCACGCGTTTGGCTAAGGGCTTGCACGACTTCACGACTTTTCGGTTTTAATTGATCTTGTAGCCCGAACGCTGCTACAATCCCACTTTCATCCGCAACGTAGACCGGGGTCATCGCCCGCATTGACCAATCTGGCAAGTTGTATCCGAGCTCTTCCATCATTCGAACAGATCCGATGATGAGTTCTTTCCCATCAACGACCGCTTTGACTCCTCGTCCGGCCAACTCTTCCACTTTCGTCACGACACCTTCGCCTGCTTCCCGACCGATGGCAGCTGCCAAAGGATGCGTCGATTGCCGTTCTGCCATGACGGCACGTCGGAGCGCCGCCTCGTCACCAAACGTTTCCACTACTTCCGGTGTCCCATTCGTCAATGTCCCTGTCTTATCAAAAACAACGATGTTTGATTCATTGAGTGATTCGAGTTGCCCCCCACCTTTAAACAACACACCTTGTTCTGCCGCTCGTCCCGTTCCGACCATAATCGATGTCGGCGTTGCCAAACCGAGGGCACACGGACAGGCGATGACAAGTACAGCAATCGATGCCCGAATGGCCGTATCGATATCATTTAATAGGAATGCCCAGACCACGAACGTGAGGGCACTGATGGCTACGACAATCGGCACGAAGACGCCCGAGATGCGATCAGCCTGGCGTTGAATCGGCGCCTTATCCGTTTGTGCCTGTTCGACGACACGTACGATTTGAGCGAGCATCGTCTCTTTCCCGACTCGTTCCGCCCGCATGAGAATACGATGGGACTGATTGATCGTTCCACCAACGACTTCAGCGTCGACCGTCTTCTCCGCTGGAATCGATTCTCCTGTCAACATCGATTCATCGATGACCGTCTCTCCCTCGATGATCCGGCCATCGACCGGAATTTTCTCTCCTGGACGTACGACGAGAACGTCTCCTACTTTGACAAGTTCGACAGCGACAGACCGTTCTTCACCATCAACGAACAGGATGGCTTCTTTCGCCTGAAGCGACAAGAGTGATTTCAACGCATCGGTCGTCTTCTCTTTCGCTCGTCCTTCTAGCCACTTCCCGAGTAAGACGAGCGTAATGAGGACGGCACTCGTCTCAAAATAGAGATGTGGATTCATCGGGTGCACGATCATTTCAAAAACGGAATAAAAGTATGCAGCCGACGTCCCCGTCGCGACGAGCACATCCATGTTCGCCGAACCGCTCTTCAAGCTCTTATATGCCCCTTGATAAAACTGCGCTCCGATCCAAAACTGAACGGGTGTCGCCAGGGCGAATTGCCACCATGGGTTCATCAGCCACGGTACATGAAATTCGAGTCCAGGAATATGCGTCAACATGACGAGGAGCAATGGTGCCGACAACAGTGCAGAGATGATGACTTTCCGCTGTAATGGACGTAAGTCATGCGACGGCGCCATCTCTACTTTCGGCTTGGCTCCATATCCGATTTTCTCAATCCGCGCGATTAGCTCTTCTTCTGTAATCCCTTCATCGACACGAATGGTTGCCGTCTCGAGCGGAAGGTTGACCGTCGCTTCCACTCCGTCCATCTTGTTCAATACTTTTTCAATCCGTGCCGAACAAGCCGCACAGGTCATTCCTTGTATGGATAACTCAACGGTTTTCATGACATCCCTCCTTATTTTTTGATGCGGCTGACAATCGTCATCAATTCATCAATGTAAGGTTCCATGTTTTCCGTCTCGCTTGCGTGAACCAAACACTTGCGCATATGACGCTCTAACAGTTGCATCTCGACTTGCTTCAGAGCGGCCTGAATGGCTGACGTCTGAGTCAAAATATCGACACAATAGCGGTCGTTCTCGACCATCTTTTGAATCCCTCGGACTTGTCCTTCGATTCGTTTTAGACGTTTCCCGAGCGCCTCCCGTTCGGCATCATCACGCGGAACGAGTGGTTGGTCATGCATAAATTCATTCATGTTGATCACCTCACCATTAATATACCCCTACCCTGTAATAGTGTCAAGTAAAAAGAATAATAAAAGAGCGAACTAAGTCGCCCTTCTCTACTCAACTATTTTGAAATGCTTCGCTCTTCAAGACCGTTCGTAAAATCTTTCCGGTCGTGTTTCGCGGAAGTTCCTCGATGATCTCAATATAAGTCGGTTGCTTATATTTCGCCAACTTTGTTTGTGTGTAAGCACGGATGTCTTCTTTCGTGACACCGTCATGTTTCGTGACGACGAATGCCTTCACCGCTTCCCCTTGTTCCGCATCCGGCACACCGATGACGGCAGCTTCCACAATATTCGGATGTTGGTACAATACTTCCTCTACCTCACGAGGGTATACGTTATAGCCCCCGACGATGACCATATCCTTCTTCCGGTCGACGATATAGAAGTAACCATCCTCGTCACGTCGAGCCAAATCTCCTGTATAGAGCCATCCGTCCCGAAGCGTCATCATCGTCTCTTCCGGTAATTTGTAATACCCTTTCATAACATTCGGTCCTCGTACAATCAACTCTCCGACTTCACCAACGCCGACTTCTTCCCCAAGCTCGTCGACGACTTTGTTTTCAACATGAACGATGGAAGGTCCGATCGATCCGGCTTTGCGCTCGCCATGGAGCGGGTTGAAGCAGGTGACCGGCGATGCTTCGGACAAGCCATATCCCTCTAGAATCTTGCACTCGAACATCTGCTCAAACGACTCGAGCAATTGAACCGGTAAGCTTGCTCCGCCTGAGACGAACACGCGAACATGCTTCAATGCAGACGTATAAGCCGGTACTTTCATTGCCGTCTGTAACAAGAAATTGTACATCGTCGGCACACCAGCAAATAACGTCACACGGTGCTTTGGTATTAAATCGAACACATCTTGTGGTGAGAACTTCGGTAAGATGACAATCGTCGCCCCTCGTAGGAGTGGTGCATTGACGATGACCGTCAAACAGAAAACGTGGAACATCGGCAATGCTGCCAATGCTTTATCCTCTGGAGTAATGTCTAAATACTCCCCGATCGAATGTGCGTTTGAGAACAAGTTTCGATGGGTGAGGAGAGCCCCTTTCGGTTTTCCGGTCGTCCCACTCGTATAAAGGATGACGGCAACTTCATCCTCGTCGACTTCGATGAACGTTCCTTCTGCTTCAGCAAACGCTTCTGCGAATGGGATGAATTCAATCGTCCCTTCCCGCTTCCATGCCGGAACATCGGCGTATGGAACGGAAATAACAAGTTTTAAGTGAGGCAATTTCGTGAGTGCCGCTTCCGCCTGTGCGACGAGCGGTGATAAGCCAACGATTCCCTTTACATCCCCATCCAGTAGAATGTAGGCCATTTCATCAGGCGTGTATGTAGGGTTGATCGGAATGACGACCCCTCCACGTGACAACACAGCGAAATATGCAATTAGGAACGCAGGGCTGTTTCCGAGAACGAGGGCGACGTGATCGCCTTGTCCAATCCCTTTTTGTTCAAGCGTCGACGCCATCGCCTTGACTTGCCCATAAAACTGTCCGTAACTCACCGTGTCTTCCCCAAACACATACGCTGCTTTCTGCGGGTGAGCCATCACTACTTCTTGTAGTGACTTGACTAAGTTTGCCATGGTAATCCCCCTTTAAATGAATGATGATTCACTTTTGAGCCATAAAAAAGAGCACGTTGTCCGCGCTCTTTTCAATTACTTCTATTGTACATGAAATGTTTCAATAAGAAAACGCTTCCGAAAAGCTCGTCTGCAAGTAGAACAATCCAGCGCGACTTTTCACGTGTACAAGCGCTTGAAGGGATTCATCATCCATGAGCAAATCATCAATCAGTTTATGATAGCCCTGTTTTTTTGATTCATTCGTAGCCGTAATTAATAAAATCGCTTTCGCTTGAATCGTCTCTCCCGTGATGGTCTTTACTTCACAAGGGTTCAACAGATGAAGGAGGGAAATGCCGTCTCGTTTCGCTATAGAGATAGGAACATCAATGACCGCAACTGGCACCGCGACATCACTAACCCCGGAAGGAATAATCGATTCTTGATCGAGAACAACTTGCGTAAATGAAGAACTGACCATGCCTTTTCGTTCCAACTCAAGACCTACCGCCATCATCGCACGTTCAAATGTTGATTGTTCTGTCACCCACATCCGACCCGGGTCCATCCATTCACTGAGCCTTCGATACATAGTGATTCCTCCTATTTTTCAACCTTTACGAAAGCGCTTGCACAAATTATGATACGCCTTCTCCCATCGAGGTGCAATCCGTATGATCAACGTTCACGAAACTGCCAAAAAAGGCGACCTCCGTAGAGACCGCCATGACTAACTTAACTAATTAAATCGACTAATTCCTCGAGGTCGACATTTCCGAAATAATGTTTCAAATCGAGTTGCATCAATTGCTCACGGATGGCCGCACGTTCGAAACGCGTCCCAACGAGCGCTTGCTCGACGTCTTGGATGTCACCGACACCAAAGAAATCACCGTAAATTTTCGCTTCTGTGATCGTCCCTTTGTTGACGTTCAAGCGGACATCGATCGTCCCGATTGGGAAACGACGTTTCGACTCGACGTCGAACTTTGGCGACTTCCCAAAGTTCCAGTCCCAGTTCGCATAGCGTTCTTTCGAGATATCGTGGACGATTTCCCAATCCTCGTCACGAAGCACATAGCGTTCCGGTTGTTCTCCATCATAGATCGAATGGAGAAGCGCTTCGACAAACTGTTCCATCTCCATCTCATGCTCTAAAAATTCAGTGATGTTCGCCACACGGCTACGAACGGACTTGATTCCTTTTGAACGCATTTTCTCTTCCGAGACGTTAAGTGAGTTCACGACCTCTTCAATGTTCGAGTTGAACATGAGCGTCCCGTGGCTGAACATGCGTCCACGCGTCGTGAATTGTGCGTTACCGCTGATTTTGCGTTCTCCGACCTGAATGTCGTTACGACCTGTCAGCTCTGCCTCGACACCGAGGTTACGAAGCGCATCCACGATTGGTTGTGTGAACTTCTTATAGTTGTTGAACGAGTTGCCATCATCTTTCGTGATGAAGCTGAAGTTCAAGTTCCCTTCATCATGATAGACAGCACCTCCACCAGAGAGACGTCGAACGACATCGATGCCATTCTCTTCGACGTACTTCAAGTTAACTTCTTCTGATGTATTTTGGTTCTTCCCGACGATGATGGACGGACCGTTAATGTAGAACAAGAAATAATCTTCATGGTCTACATTCAAATGTTTAAGGATATATTCTTCAACCGCCAAATTGAGCTTCGGGTCGCGGATATCCGGATTAAAAATAAATTTCACAGTTTATTTCCTCCTAGTCGGATGTTCGTTAATCGTATTATACGAAACGAGACGAGTCCTCGACAAATCTTTTACTTCCACACACCTGTCATCACGCGCTTCAATGCGTTCGCCACACCATACTCATCATGGCGTTCGGTGACGTGGTCGCTGATAGCAATCAAGTCTTCGTGGCTATTGGCCATCGCAATCCTTTTACCGGCTACTTTGAACATCGGAACGTCGTTCAAGTTATCCCCAATCACGACGACCTCAGATAAATCGATACCATAATGTTCGGCAAGTTTTGTCACACCGTTCCCTTTATCTGCACCGCGGGCCATCACTTCGATGTTATCATTGCCTGAAGACGTGACATACACTCCTTCGACTTGGTCTTCAATTTCTTTCCAAAGTCCGTTCATTTTCTCAAGATGGTTCGAGAACGCGATGAACTTGTAGACACGTCCCGCTTCTTCTCGGATAAAATTCTCAATGTCATCAACAATTTTGACGTCTTCATTGACGTAGTAGCGATTCTTAAAGAATTCGTACATCTCGAGCGAGCGATCGTCACCATTCGCTTTCAAGTTTTTCATCGACGCTTCAATCAAGTCGCCACGGCTCGCCACGACTCCAGCTTCTGTGTATATTTCGTAAAAGACGTCCGCATACTTGTCATCTTGATGAAGGACGTCGATGACTTGAAGCGCCTCATCAACCGTCAAATCGATTTCATGAAGGACTTTTCCCGATGTGTCGAGCACACGCGCCCCATTCGACGAGACAATCGGGCAAGAGAGTCCGACCTCGTCTAATATCTGTTTCGCATTCACATAGTTGCGCCCCGTCGCAATCGCAAAGCGAATCCCTGCTGCCTCTGCTTCACGAACAATCTCTGCTGTCTCATCCGCGATTTTGGTGTGGTTGTGCAAAATCGTACCGTCCATGTCTGATACAAAAAGTTTATACGTTGCCATCTTCCATCACTCCTTTTTCTCTTTCGCTTTTAACTATAACAAAAAGAGAGGGCTGAGGAACAATCCGAACCTTCCCTTCATCAAATCTCAATTTTTTTCACGCAAAGCCTTCACTTGTTCCCGAACACTCTTCACACAGTCCGGCATTCCAATTCCGTCATAGGCGATACCGGCGAGAATGACACCTGGGTATACCCGGCTCATCTCGGCCCGGAGTGCTTTGACGCGGTCCGCATGAAAGACCGCATAAGGTGGCAGCCCATCACGAAGTCGACTGACGACGGTTTGAATCGGCTCACGATGAATGCGCATAAGGCCACGGAGATCGTGTAATGCCGTCTCGATGATTTCTTTATCGGATGCTTCGACGATATCATCTGCCCCCGGACGACCTAAAAAGACACGAAGGACGTGATATCCTTCCGGCACCGCATGTGGCCATTTCTGGTCGATGAACGTACATGCCGTGATCGTCACATCCGCTTCTTGACTCGTCACGAACCCTGTCCCAACAAACGGGAGCTCAATATCTGCTTCTTTGAAGACGAGCGAGCATGTGGCCGTCGCATGTGGCTTCATGTCCGCCAAAAAGTCACTGTCGACTTTCGGGAGGAACTGACGAATGAGGCGCGGTGGGACCGTCAACACCAAATGGTCCGTATCGATGTCACCGCAATTCGTGAAGAGACGGTACCCGTCCTCACGTTCGGATACTTGTTCGACGGAACAGTTTAATACGATTTCAGTTCGTTCCAACCGTTCTGCCAAGCGATCCGTCAGTGATTTGAGTCCACGTTTCAACGAGGCAAACTGACCGACCTTCTTCGCCCCGACTTCTGCGACCCGTTGTTCCGGTCGTAAGTGTCGCATTCCTTCATACAAGTTGCCGTATTTCTTTTCTCCCTCGATGAACTGCGGGAATGTCGACATCGCACTCATTTGATCGATGTCTCCGGCATAGATACCAGAGAGTAACGGTTCAATTAAGCGGTCGACAATCGGGTCCCCGACACGCTCACGAAGGTAGAGACCGAGTGAGACGTCCGAATCAGGTGCTTTTACATTCGGTGGTGACAGCAACATCCGTTTCAAGTCTTCGTGCTCTTCTTCCGAAAGCAACGTCGTCTCACGAAACGCATTGACGTCGAGCGGAATCCCCATCACCGTCTGCTTCGGAATCGGATGGAGCCCGTCATGATGAAGGACGTAAGCCTGGCCGACTCCGTTGCGGACAAGTTCATCGCCTAAGCCGACATCTTCAATCAATTCGGTCATCGCAGTCTTTCGAAAGACGTACGAGTCCGGACCACGCTCCACCGCAAACTCGCCCGTCTCATACGTATCAATCTTTCCACCGAGGCGATCCGTCGCCTCGAGCAACGTGATGGTCACGTCTTCCGGCAAATAACGCTCCGCATAAAAAGCGGCGGTGAGACCTGTGATCCCACCACCGACAATCGTGAATTTACGCATGATGCACAATCACGCTTTCCATTCGATCCGCGATGGCTTCGATGAAGCTTCGCTCTGCATTTGGCATAGCTGGACGTGCGTAGTGAACACCGAGGCGGTCGCAGACAACTTTACACTCGACGTCGTTATCGAACAATACTTCGAGATGGTCTGCAACAAAACCAACCGGCGTATAGACGAACGCCTCGTAACCGTGCTTTTCATAAAGTTCAGCCGTCAAATCTTGAACATCCGGTCCGATCCATGGGTCCGGCGTGTTCCCTTCTGACTGCCAACCGACCTCAACGTTCGGTACGCCAGTGGCTTGGGCAATTTTTTCTGCCGTCTCTTTCAACTGGTCCGGATACGGGTCGCCACCAGCCAAGATTTTCTCAGGAAGGCTATGCGCTGATACAATGAGACATGCTTTTTCAGCCGGCACTGGCAAGTTCGCAAACGTCTCTTTGATTGCTTCTGCCCACCAGTTGATAAACTTCGGCTCGTCATACCAAGAGTCGACTGAACGAATCTCGATGCCATACTTCGCGGCTTCTTCATGGGCACGTCCGTTGTACGATTTGACGCTGTATGATGAATAATGAGGTGCTAAGACAACCGATACCGCCTCTTTGATGCCGTCGTTCGCCATTTGCGCGACCGCATCTTCTACGAACGGTTCGATATGTTTCAGTCCGATATACAGTTTGAACTCGATCTCACCCACATGACGCTCGTTCAAGATGTCACGAAGCGTCTCTGCTTGATCGATCGTGATTTTCGCGAGTGGAGATACGCCACCAATCGCTTCGTAGCGTTCCGTCAAATCTTGGAGTGCTTCCGGTGACGGTTTGCGTCCGTAGCGAATGTGCGTGTAATACCGCTCGATATCTTCTGGTTTGTACGGTGTGCCGTACGCCATGACAAGTAGTCCGACTGTTTTCATGATTCGTCGCCTCCCATTTTTTCGCGTGAGTAGTCGTGAATGAATGCCGTCAATTTGACGAGTACGGCCGGGTCGACTTCAGGGAACACCCCATGTCCCAAGTTGAAAACGTAACCTGGCTGTTTCATTCCTTCATCCAAAATTTCCCTTACCTTCTCTTCGATGACCGGCCATGGAGCTAACAAGAACGACGGGTCTAAGTTTCCTTGAACCGCCTTTGTGATGCCACGGTCCCGTGCTTCCTGTACCGACAGACGCCAGTCAAGTCCGACCACATCAAGGGGAAGGTCTTGCCATTCCTCAATTTGATGAGTCGCTCCGACACCGTGCATGATGAGTGGAATGTCGAGTGAACGTAGTTCTTTAAAAATACGCTCCGTCGTCGGTTTGATATAACGTGCATAATCTTTGCGGCTGAGCGTCCCGACCCACGAATCGAACAATTGGAACGCTTGAATTCCGGCATCCGCTTGCGCCTTCGCATACGTGATGACCATGTCGCCGAGTTTTTCCATCAATGCATTCCATACATCCGGTTCTGCATACATGAGTGCTTTTGTACGATGGTAGTTCCGCGACGGTCCCCCTTCGATCATATAGCTCGCCAATGTGAACGGTGCGCCTGAAAAGCCGATAAGCGGAACTTCTAGTCGTTCCCGTAGTAGACGGATCGTGTCGAAGACGTATGAGATATCTTCCGGGTTTAACGGTTTTAATCGTTCCACATCTTTCATCGTTCGGTACGGGTTATCGATGACCGGTCCAATCCCGCTCTTGATCTCGACATCGACTCCCATCGACGGAAGTGGCGTCATGATGTCCTTATATAGAATGGCCGCGTCGACTCCGAGTTGTTTCACCGGAAGTTCCGTCACATATGCACAAAGTTCAGGATCATGCGTGATCTCGAATAGTGACCTCGTCTTTTTAATCTCTCGATATTCCGGTTGGTAGCGCCCGGCTTGGCGCATATACCATACAGGTACATAATCTGTCGCCTCTCCTTTAAACGCTTTTAAAATAGTATCGTTCATACGTCGCGTCATTCCCCTCTAAATTTCTCCTACACTCTTTATTCTCGTGTTTGTGAACTCAAAAACATTATACAGAAATTAATTAGAATTATGCTAATGTGAAGCATTTTCATTGTGTTTTCTTTGTGTCATTTTTTTGTCGGAAATGTTCGGAAGGCAGAATTCAATTGACCTCGAATCAAATCATCACGCTGTTTCGTCGACAATCGTCGTTCTCGTTCCTTAATATCTTGAATTCGCCATCCATCCTCTAGTTTAGTCGCCACTTCGACCAAACGTTCCACGTCATGGAAAGAATATTTACGTGAACCACCTTTTGTACGTTCTGGAAAGACGAGACCTTTTTCTTCATAATACCGGACTTGACGCTCCGAAAGTCCCGTTAATTCAGTCACGACGCCCATCCCGATCACTTTCTTCGATTTATAGTCCATTCAGCCTCGCCTCCTTCATAAAAAAACTATGTCAGATAATCTGACAAAATGCAATCCAGCACGATATTTTCGTTTTACACTGAAGTCAACTTTTGGAAAGCACCTAAGAAAAAGGAGGGCATGAACATGGAAGACATTCTCTATTATATGGACACGCTGTATGTACTCATCGCTGCATTGCTCGTATTGACGATGCAATTAGGTTTCGGATTACTCGAGACAGGGACGCTTCGGGCGAAGAACGCCGGTCACGTCGCGGTCAAACAAATTATCAGCCTATCTGTGGCGGCACTCGCTTTTTGGACGGTCGGGTTCGGTCTCTCATTCGGTGACGGAACGACTTGGTTTGGGACAGAAGGATTCTTCTTAAACGGATCATTCACAAGCCTCGACTGGGCGAACGTTTCCATCGACATCAAATTCTTATTCCAGTTATCATTCGTTGCAGTTTCTCTTGCCATCGCGTGGGGTGGATTTGCGGAACGGGCTAAGCTTTCTGCCTACGTTCTGTTCGGTATCTTCTTCGTTGCCATCCTCTATCCAATCGTTGCTCGCTCAGTATGGGCTGGTGGAATTCTCGGATCAATGGGGATGCAAGACTTCGCAGGTTCGGCGGTCGTTCACCTTCAGGGTGGGATGGCGGCTCTCATGGCAACAATCATTTTGAAACCACGTCGTAAGACGGCATCACTCGCTGGCCATAACTATGTGTTAACAGTCGTGGGTGGTCTCATCCTCTGGCTTTGCTGGTTCGGCTTTAACGCCGGTTCGACAATGTCGGTCGCTGACGGATTCTTCGGTTACGTCGCATTGACAACGATGCTCGCCACAGCAGCTGGTGCGCTCGGTGCTCTGGCCATCGTCATGCTCCATCGGAAAACGGCAGACATCCCGACAATCGTCAACGGAGTACTCGGGGCGCTCGTCGCCATCACGGCAGCTTGTGCGTTCGTCGAACCGTGGGCAGCCGTCGTCATTGGGGCACTCGCATCGGTTGCAACATATGGAACGAGCATCTTGATGGCGAAGTATGTGGATGACCCCCTCTGCGCTTTCTCCGTACACGGAGTCGCTGGGATCATTGGAACACTCGCACTCGGCTTCTTCGCATCTCCACGACTCGTTGAGATCACAGGGATTGGTTCTGCCGGACTTTTCTACGGTGGCGGATTGACACAGCTCGGTGTACAGACACTCGGTGTGTTGATCGCGATGGTCATCGCTGGTGGTGGAAGTTACGCCTTCTTGAAACTTCTCGATGTCACAATCGGCCTCCGTGTCACAGAAGAACAAGAAGATATCGGTCTCGATATCGCAGAACATGGTGTATCGGCATACGGTGAAGTCGAAGAAACAACTGAGAAACCAGGACGCCTCCCGAAAATTCTCGGTTCGAGCGTATCGGTCATGTCACCTAAAAAATAATCTATTCACGTGAGAAGGACATCCCGCACAGGATGTCCTTCTTTTTATCTCAATCGATTCAAGTAATAGCGTGTGACCATGACAGACAAGATCAATCCGACCGCTGCATCCCAGGTGGCACCGAAAGCGACGGATGCAATCACTAGAACGACGGACTGGATGACGAGCAGTCGCATCGCCCACCACGAATACCCTGCGATTCGTTCATCGCGTGTGATTGGGAGCCAGGAAACGATGGAAATCGCCTCTAACCGTTTAAATAACGGAACGAGCTGTAACGCGGTCAATCCTACGAAGAGCGGCGTGACCAATCCGACGTACCATCCCCCCGACATCCACATGACAATGAGCGCCACTACGGTCAAGCGAAGAATCAAATCAAGTGAGTCGTTCGAACGGAGAATACGAAGTCCGTACACGTAACGCGATGCATCTACACGCCGTAGTACCCGATTTTCTAGAAGCCGCGTCAACACTCGGCGCTCTCGAACTTCTTCTTTCAAGGTCGGCAAATCGACGAACCAGCTGATCACCCGTTCAAACTGAGCTCGACTCTTCTCTTCGAGTGCCCCCCAATGGAGGAGCGGAATCCGCTCATTTCTTTTCAGATGCAAGAGAATGAAGGGAGCAACTGCGGGGATCCATGCCCACTGTGTCCAATTCATCAATAACAAAACACCACTTCCAAGTGCAAACGGGAGGATTGTCCATTCGCGCACACCTTCCACTTTTGCCAAACGACCTGCAGCTGACAACATGACCATCGTCACGACGACGGATAACACTTCGATACTCGAATAACTTTCGGTCCGTACGAGGAGCGGTAGTAAAACGAGAAGGACGAGTAATCCACGTAGTGCAGCAAACACAAGATTAAATAAACGTACCCCCACCATATAGGAACGAATATCCCCTAACTCCGGCAGCAAAAATACTTGATCCGCCTCTTGAATGAACGTTCGCGGGCGATGACCGAGTGGCATGAGCAATAGGACCACCGCGGCAACCCACGTTCCAGGAAATGTCCCATCGATTCGTTCTAAGAAGCTATTGTAGACGAACGCCCCGTAAATCAAGGTGAAATAGAGGGTGAACAGTAGTCCCCCGTTCGCAACGTAGCGACTGTACTTGACGACCTCTTCCATCCAGGTTCCGAGCCTTGCTGTAAATCGATTCATGACGACCGTTCCTCCGAAGCGATTGCTTCTACATATATATCATCAAGTGTCGCATCAGGCGACAAGCGATATGCGTCACGCAACTCCGCCGCTGTTCCGCTCGCGATGACGACTCCTTGATGGAGGAATACGAAGCGGTCACAGTGCCGTTCCGCCGTCTCAAGGATATGAGTGGACATTAAGATCGCACAATCTTGTTTATATTCATCAAACAACTGAAGCAACTGACGAATCGCTAGTGGGTCGAGACCGACAAATGGTTCATCAACAATCAAGAGCGGCGTTTTCGTCACAAGTGCACACAAGATCATCGCTTTTTGACGCATTCCTTTCGAAAAGACGGAAGGGAACCAAGCGAGTTGCTTTTCCATTCTCATTTCTTTCGCCAAACGCTTCGTACGCGCAGCCAACTCGTCCGGATTCACATCGTACGCTTTCCCCATCAATTCAATATGTTCTTGCAAGGTTAACGTCTCATACAAAATCGGAGTCTCCGGTATGTAACTTACTTTCTTACGATAGTTCTTTTCGGAAGAATTTAATGTTTCGCCATCAATTTCGATTTTTCCGGAGAGGGGTGACAATAACCCCAAAATGTGTTTGATCGTCGTCGATTTTCCAGCTCCATTCAGCCCTATCAAACCGACGAGCTCCCCTTTTTTTACTTCGAACGAAATGTCATGCAAAACTTGTTTACCGAGATAACCGCCGTTCAATCGATCGACGTGCAGCATGAAAACCACACCTTTCATTTTCAACTTTTTTTCGTGATATATGTTTTAAATGTTGTCACATGGGAATAATCTGAACTGTAAGGCATTTAAAAATAAACATCAATACTTCCATTGTTCCACAAAATCGGTGTAAAGAACAATGGGCAAAAAGAGGAAGGAGAAATGAATGATGGGGTTTATTCTTTATTTGATTATCGGGGGTATCATCGGTTGGTTAGCAGGATTAATTTTAGGTAAGGACGTACCAGGTGGAATCATTGGTAACATCATCGCGGGGATAATCGGTGCATGGTTGGGTGGACTTATCTTTGGCGACTTCGGACCAGTCGTTGCGGATATTGCGATTATCCCGGCTCTTATCGGTGCGATTATCTTGATCTTGATTGTATCGTTCGTTATGAAATCCATGCGTAAAAAATAAGATTATGTATCGGAGGGGCTTCCATTATGGAATGTCCCTCTTTTTTCATTGGATCAGTAAATACATTGCGTCGTTCTTTTCGATAAACTGTTTCTCGGTCTCAAGACCAAAGAACGTAAAGAATGATTCGAAGAACGATTGCCCGTAATCCCACTCTGTTCCGAGTGAGTGTTCCGATTTCGCTTTCGGTTCACCAAGGAGGGCAATCAAATCATCCGGTCGTTTATCAAGGTCGACCCGAATCGATTCCACTTCCTCATCTTTAAACGTGACAATCAATCGCTCATAGTCCCATTTCCCTTCACGCTTTCTAGCCGGTTCACCAAGTGTTTTTTGAACCTGCTGACTCGACTGTCCAATTAACGAATCGACGGTTTCAAGTGAGTGACCCGTTTGCGCCTCCACTTCAATTTCAATCAACTCAGCCCGCTTCAAATCAAATTGTCCGGCAATGGCTTCGCTCGGTTCAGGCATAAGGGTATACTCAATGGATTTAGAAGCTATCAATTGAATCGTTTCGGTTTCCGTGACCGTCTCTCCATTTGTCACCGCTACCGCTTTGACATCATATTGTCCCGGCATCTTTTCAAACGATATCGTCTCGTCTGCTTCATCAATCCGTCCTACCTGTTGTCCATCAATCCAAATATTCGTCAACGGCACATCCGAGGTCACGGCAATCCGTTGTGGGAGTAGTTCAATCCGATAGTCAGAAAAGCCATATCGCCCTTCCCCCGTATCGATCAAACGAAATAATCCGTCCGCCTCCATACCCGACGTTCGGTTGGCTCGGTCTTTCGCAACTTCTGCGATAGCCTCTCCTCGAATGGACTTTTCATCGTTCAACCACCCCATGAATCGTAGAGCCTCCGCTCGCGATAAAGGTTCTCCAAGATATTCGACTTTTTCTTCGAAAAAGGTACGGTCTTCTTCTAATAAGGCGTCTTTGAATGCGACGTGAATTTTATCTTCTTCTGCCGCCGGCTTGTATGCATATATATAGAAAACAATGGCTCCAACTAAAATCGTTAAACTAGAGATCAACAGAAAGACTTTCGGACTACGTTCTTTTTTTCCACTTCTCGTATAGGGCACGTGCTCACTTCCTTTGCTCTCGCTTCTCTTCATTATAAATGATATCCATCTCGCTTCCTATCGTTCTTGCGCCCGAACTTCCGTGTTATGATGGAACAGAAACCACATTTTAGAATGGAGGAATGAAGATGCATACAGATCCGACCTGTATCTTTTGTAAAATCGCGAAACAAGAAATCCCATCTTATCGGGTATATGAAGACGAAGCGGTCGTCGCTTTCCTCGACCTCTCTCAAGTGACGAAAGGACATACGCTCGTCATCCCGAAACATCATGCGAAAAACATATATGAATTGCCAGAAGACGTGGCAGCAGATGTCTTCAAACGCATCCCAACCATCGCCAAAGCGATTCAACGTGAAACGGGTGCACTCGGAATGAACGTCTTATCGAATACCGAGGAAGTTGCCGGACAAACGGTGTATCATTTCCACATCCATTTGATTCCGCGCTTTGGACACGAGGATGGATTCGGCGCGAAGTGGATTACGCAAAATGACGCCTTCACGTCAGAAGAACTCACTACCCTTGCATCAAACATTCATGCCCACGTATAAACAGACAGAGACCCGTCGTCGACGGGTCTCATTTATGATTGATTGATTGAGTCACGGTGGCGTTTTCGTTCCTCTTCTAGTTGCGCACGCTCGACCTGAAGCTTGATTGCCACTTCATATAACTGTTGACGCGTCTTGACAGATGTCGCTTGTTCAAATTCTTTTCGCTTTCATCCCACCCCTAAAAGAGCGGGCTTTCCCGCTCGGAAATTCTGTAATTTCGTTAGACGGGTATCTATTTCAAGCATCCGCTTTTCTCGCATCGATTCTTCACGTGCCTGTTCCGTTTGCTTCGACGCCTCGTATCCCGCCTCTAATGTATCCATAATGGATTCGGCCCAAGTGTCATCTCCCAGTCGTTTCGCAGCAAGATACAGGTCAAGCATGTCATCTACCCAACGCTTCGCCTTCTCCACTAAGGATCACCTTCCTTTACCTGTATTGTGAACTACTCGCCACTTATTTGCTTCGCAAATTGAAGGGAGAGCTTCTTGGGAAGATCGTACTTTTATTAGCCACGATTATTTACTAAGCTCGTCGGGCAGTCCCTGCCCTGAAGGTTTTTAGTTGGTTAACATCAATAGGTTGATGCTCGCGTTGATATCTCGATCATGGTGCGCCACAGGCACACGTCCATTCACGGACATCCACCGCCTTCTTCTCGCCTTTTACTCCGCAAGTGGAACAAATCTGCGTCGATGCGTACCAGGGATCTGCCTTGATGAGCGTCCGTCCATAGAAGTTTGATTTGTATTCGAGTTGCCGGACGAACTCGTACCAACTGACATCCCCGACGGACTTCGCTACCTTGTGGTTCTTCATCATGTCCTTCGACTTCAATGTCTCCACGACGATGACTTGGTTCTCGTCAACGATCCGTCTCGACAGTTTGTGAAGGAAGTCCTGGCGTTGGTTGGCGATCTTTTCGTGTTTCTTTGCCAGAAGTAATTTGGCTTTTTCACGATTCTTGCTCCCGATCTTCTTGCGTGACAGCGCGCGCTGTGCCTTCTTGACCTTTTCTTCGGACTTACGAAGGAAACGTGGGTTTTCGATCTTCTCCGAGACCATCGCATCGTTCGTCATGACGGCGAAATGTTCCAACCCGAGGTCGATCCCGATCTTGCCTGTCTTGGTCATCGACACCGTAGCCGACTTAATGATTCCCTCAAACGGACGATGTTGGGTGAACCGCACGAACCCGACCTTCGGCAGCCGAACCTTGCCTGCCTCGATGCGGATCGTGCCATGTTGGTTGTTCGTCGTGTAGGAGGCGCGCGACCGCCGTCTCGACTTGAAGGCCGAGAAGCCGCCCGTCCCTGCGAAGAGCTTGTTGTAGATGAACCGGGCGCAGCCGAGTCGTCTTGATGAGGAACTTGGCCTGTGCAGGCGTCGGGTGGAGCCTGTATTTATAGCCTTTCAGCATGTCCGTCCCTCCTCCCTTCAGAAGATCGTGATGTGTCCTCCTCATCCGATACCCACGGAGGGGGATGGAGAATCTGACGGAATCACGAACTTTTGTTCGTAACACCTGTCATAGGAAGAGAAAACTGTTGGACCGGGCGATTCATCTCCCACCTACGCTGGGCTTCGTCCTGAGACGCTTAGAGGAGGGAGAATTCTCGCCTGATTTAGTTAAAATAAAATGATTTTTCGGTCAAAAATGAATGTTCTGAAAAATTTTATTTGCGATATAGGTTTTTAATCACTCTTTTTTGGTAAAATAATATGAAAAGAATGTAATTCTGATTATCCGAGCTTGAGGAGGGGAATGAATTGTCGAGTCGCCAACGTCGAGATTGGATTGCTTTCGGCTTTGTTTTAGCATTTTTAGGAGTCGCCACAGTGAAGAAATTGGCGCGAGGAACTGCAAATGATGCCGCTGCTCGACAACATCGAGCATCCACAATCACTACGCTAAAAGAACAATTTGGGAATGTGGCGAAACATGCATCGCAGGTTGCCGCCGCAGGAAAACTGCAAGGAAAAGAATTGACTGACCAAGTGAAAGCCGAAGTCGAACGCTATCAACAAGACATTCAGCCTTCAGTCGAGCGCATCCAAGGAAACCTTCAGGAACTCTCGAACGTACAGTCTAGTATGACTGACAAAACCGTCAATCAAACACAGTGAGTGTTTGAGGTCATCGTCCGTCGCTTACATTTGACTTTTTATCCGGAAAGGATGGATCGAGATGGAACACGAAAAAGAATTCACTGGCCCTGAGGCCATGCTCTATAGCCACAAAATCATTCAATTGAGTAAAGCATTGTGGAAAACCGTCGAAAAAGACTGGCAAAACTGGATCAAACCGTTCGACTTAAATATCAATGAACATCATATCTTATGGATTGCCCACGCTTTAGGCGGTGCATCGATTTCAGAAATCGCGAAATATGGCGTCATGCACGTCTCGACCGCTTTCAACTTCTCGAAGAAGTTAGAAGATCGTGGATTACTTACGTTTTCTAAAAAAGAGACGGACAAACGAAACACGTACGTTCAATTGACACCTGAAGGCGAGTCGTTACTACTCGAAACGATTCACGCATTCGACCCAGAAGAGAACAGCGTATTCCGCGCTTCCCTACCGCTCCAAGAACTGTATGGAAAGTTCCCTGACCTAACAGATATGACGGCTATCGTACGTCGCTTGTATGGAGATAACTTTATGGATATCTTTGCGGAAACGTCAAAAATGATCACAGAAGAGGCAGGCAGACGCCCTGATGAGGATGAACTCAGTCAAGAAGCCTGACCTGCCGATAAAGTGGTTCTGTGACGTCTAACTCGATTCCTTGTCGGACGCATGCCTCAAGAATCGTTTTGACGTCAAGTCTCACATCTAGCATACCTGCAAAATGGACGAGCAATGGTTCTATGGACGTGTATCCGTAGCGCAATTGCTCGTTTTGCTGCGCCCGAATCTCTTCAAGCAATTGATAAAATGACTCGACTTCTTGTTTCGTCAAATTCGCTCGAATCACCTCATATTCGAACGGACGGTCTGTCCAATCGACAATCTCGAGTAAGATCTTCATCTGATAGGCTAAATGCTCGACCTTCTCCTCTAGTGACACTTCCCTCACCCCATCATTTCACATTCTATTTCATTATTATACGACAGGATTGTGTGCTATGATACTGTACAGACAAGAGAACAGCTGTCATGATTAGGAAAATGTGATATAGTCGGACTTAGAAACTTTAAAGAATTATTAGGGGTGGAATACATGTCAAACGGAATAACGAACGAACCAAAAAAGCAAGATAAAAAATTCTCAACTAGCGCACTCGTCGGTGCATCTGCAATCGCACTCATTATCGGTGCTGGCGGTACGTATGCGGCAACGAACGCAGGCGGCGGAGAGTCAGATCATTCAGCAGTCGTCACATATAAAGGCGGCGAAATTACACGCGGTGAAATCGCGAATATGAGCTATGATCGCATGGTGCCACAACTCGCATTCCAAGAGACGATGAATGCACTTCTTGAAAAAGAATACGGTGACCAAGTCGATCAAGAAAAAGTAGACGAAGAGTTCAGCAAGACAAAAGAACAGTTCAACTCAGAAGAAGAGTTCGAACAAGCGATTCAACAAGCCGGCATGAGCGGTACGGAAGAGTTCAAAGAAGCGCTTCGCGGACAGATGCTCGTTGACGCTGCGAAATCGAAACTTGTCGATGTGACCGATGAAGAAATCGAAGCACAGTTCGCAAAAGAGAACGTGGAAGTGGAAGCTAGCCACATCCTCGTTGAAACAGAAGAAGAGGCACAAGACATCATCAAAGAGTTGAATGACGGTGCAGACTTCGCTGAACTTGCGAAAGAAAAATCAACGGACACTGGTTCAGGAGAAAAAGGTGGAGAACTCGGTTTCTTCTCTGCTGGTAAGATGGTACCTGAATTCGAAGAGTACGCATTCAAAGAAGATGTCGTTGGTAAAATCTCTGAACCGGTTCAATCTCAGTTCGGTTTCCATGTCATCAAAGTGACAGACCGTAAAGAGAAAGACTTGAAACTCGAAGACGAGAAAGATCGTATTCGTGAAGAATTGGCAGCTGAAAAATCAGCTTCTGTCGATGCGAACAAAATTTACGCGGAGTTGATTAAAAAATACAACGTTGACGTAAAAGATGCAAAAGCAGAACAACAATTTGACGCTGTTAAAGAAGCAATTAAAAACGCAGACGAGTCTTCAGAAGAACCTGCAGCAGAATCAACTGAACAATAATCAAAAAGGGGCACTCCAGCAATGGAATACCCCTTTTTCGTTGGTCACCTGTTATAAATTCGGGCGATAGAAAGCACGGTTATCGAGCGCCATGACACGCTCCGTGAACGTTCCGGGCTCGACCCCTTCATACGCTTTCTCAAACATGTTCATGCGCGCATCAATATTATCAATAAAGAATAACATCTCCGCCTCAGGCAACTGTGGCGTATTCGCAGAGCCCCATTCCGGCTTCCCGTGATGACTTAAGACGAGATGTTGCAACAGTGTCGTCACTTCACGGTTCGTTCCCAGTTCCCGTGACACGACTTCAAGCTCTGATGCCATGAGTGACAAATGACCGAGTAATTTTCCTTCAAGTGTGTATTCTGGTGTAATCGCATCAGACAATTCGATGACTTTCGCTAAATCATGCAAAATGACACCTGCAATCAAAAGGTCACGATTCAAGGATGGATACAGTTCACACATCGTATCCGCAAGCTTCAACATCGACATCACATGAAATGCCAGTCCCGAATAGACCGCATGATGATGTCGAACGGCAGCCGGATACGTGAAGTATGCCTCCTCATGACGATTGACGACTTCCTCGACAAGACGGCGAATCTCATCGTGTTGAAGTGACGTGATGAATCCACGAATCGTCGTCTCGAGCTCTGACTTCGGAATGGGAGCTGAGCGGACGTACGGTGCGATGTCTACTTCCTGCTCGATGATTGAAATTTGTTTTAGTTTCAACTGGGTGCGCCCCCGATAGTCCATCACTTCCCCTGCCGCATGGACGATTTTTTTCGTCGCATACTTCTCGGTATCGGCACTATCCCATACTTTCGTTTCGATTTCACCACTCTCGTCGCAAAGGATTAATGTTAAATAAGGTTTTCCGTTCCCGGCAAGTCCCTTATACGATTGTTTGATCATGACATATTGGTCTAGCGTGTCGCCCACTTTGAGCTGACCGATTTTTGTCGTCAATGAAAGCACCTCTCTCTTGTTCAGTACCTTCATCTTAACGAAAGTTTGCGACAGATGCCAACATTCCTGACAATTTGGGAATACTATCATTATAGTGAATTGGAGGAATGGATGATGAAATGGGATTGGTATACACGACCGGAAGACTATGTGCATGTTGATCAGCAATATGCCCAAGCCTATACGTATTGGCTTGAACAATTGACGACCTCGAATGTGACGAAGATTGTCGTCGAGAACGGATATATGTATGGTTCACTCACGCTCGACTATGAACAATTAGAACGGGAGCCACAAAAAATTGGACATTACTTTATTGGGCCTGATTTTTTATGGACAATCGGCTTTGATGATTTGTACCATGAGTCCGTTCTCTCCAAAAAATGTGATTCTCCGATCGAGGCGTTTTATGAGTTGCTTGCCGAACGGATGAACAACTACTTTCATGGCATCGATGAATTTGAAGAACGGTTGATGGCCGCTCAACGGGAAATGACGGGACAAGTTCCTGCTACGTTCATGAATGAGATTTTTGCTCTTCGCAGTGAAATCGAACGGTGGTCCGATACGGTTACCCCATATAAAGAGCTTGTCATGGCGGGCCGAGAGGCTTTTTTAACGATTGATTTACATCAGTTGAAGTCGTATCAACTTGCCGATTATCGAGTCAGTCGATTGCTGGCACTCATCAGTCATTATCAAGAAGACGTGATTGCGATGACAGACCTCGCCTCCACCCTGTCGAACTTCCGAGGGAACGAAATCATGAAGGCATTAACCGTCTTCACCGCGCTGACGACTCCCGTCGTTGCATTCGGTGCGGTTTGGGGAATGAACTTTAAAAACATGCCTGAACTGGAATGGCCGTTTGGATATGGATTCGCCTGGCTCATGATTCTTCTCTTCACACTCATCATCCAAGTGTGGCTGAAACGGAAGAATTGGCTCGGGTCATTGCTGCAGTTTCCGAATCAAACGACTTCAATGAAACATCGATCAAAACAAAAATCTCAAAAAACGAACAAAAGTTCGATATAATGAAAAGAAAGTGATTCACACAAGAAAGGTGATGTTATGGAACGACTCATCATTCATGTGGACATGGACGCATTTTATGCCTCTGTCGAACAGCGTGACCGTCCTAACTTACGAGGAAAGCCGGTCATCGTCGGAGGTCCTCCCCACAGCCGTGGGGTCGTCGCGACATGTTCCTATGAAGCTAGGAAATACGGCGTACACAGCGCGATGTCATCACGTCGCGCTTTTGCCTTGTGCCCCCATGCGACGTTTGTCAAACCACGGTTTCAGGCCTATCGACAAGTCAGCGCACAAGTGATGGAGATTTTTAAGTCCGTTACACCCCTCGTCGAACCACTCTCGCTCGATGAGGCTTATCTCGATGTGACGGAGAATTCGTTATTGAGCACATCTGGGCCCTTTATCGCCCGGTATATATTAGGCGAGATTAAGCGTCGCACCGGTCTCACCGCGTCTGCAGGAGTCGCACCGTCAAAGTTTGTCGCGAAAATCGCTTCAGGATATGAGAAACCAAATGGACTCACGGTCGTCCCGCTTGATGAAGTGGTTACCTTTCTCTCTCCCCTCTCCATCGAAGCCATGCATGGCGTCGGAAAAGTAACCGCTCAAACACTTTATAAAAGTGGCTACCATACGATTGGTGACCTTCAACAAACTCGTCCCGAGCAACTGAAAGCCATCTTTGGACACGATCGTGGGCAACAACTATATGAACTGGCACACGGACGTGATACGCGTCCTGTCGTGACCACGCGAGAGCGTAAGTCGATTGGGTCAGAAACGACGTTTGCATTTGATGTCGATGACCCGGAAGAAGTGTTCGAACGGGTCATCCCAGAGATGGAGGACGTATTGCGTCAGCTCGATCGCCGTGACTTGAGCTGTCAAACGGTCACCATCAAAATAAAGACGAGCGAGTTTCAAGCTCGGAGTCATCAAATCAAATTAAACCACCCGACGCATGACCATGATGAGATTAGACGACTTGCCAGACGTCTTTTCGACGAGATGCACGTCATCGAGCCCGTCCGTTTGATCGGATTGACCGTATCCGATTTGATTCCCCGAACTGAATCGACACGACAGCTGACATTCGACGAACTGACAAAACCTTCTCTTGAAGAATGAATGGTCATTCATTAAAATGAAGAAAAGGGGGTCGTGTGAATGGAAACATACACGGTGACAGGATTTGAAAATGATGGCACGCTCGTATTGAATGAAATGTTCGAAGCGAACGACGATCGGTCGGCCAAACAACAAGGACTCAACATGCTTCGTGCTGCTGGACATGAGCATAAAGGGGCGCGTATCGTACGACGGGGGCAACTCATCTACTTCGAGCGTTGCAAATTACCGGGGAAACTGAAAGGGACGGCATCTTAACAAAAGTAGACCAGGACAATGATTGTCTTGGTCTACTTTTTCATTCACCGTATTTTTCATTCCACGCATCCTGCCATTCTTGAAGATCGGGGTGAATATCCTCAAGCGATTCTCCGCTCAAACTATATCCGTTCCCTAAACCTGATCCGTCTGTCACAGGGAATGATGTCCCGCCGATGACCTTTCCATCCACGATCATTACCGAGACAGCAGTCTGACCAGCGGGAGATTGCTCACCAATCGGATGATCTTTCACCGTAAAGTTTTCGTAGTAGATGGTCTTACCCACGTATTCATCCGGTGATACCGGTTGTAGTCCCAAAACGTTCCGTTCACGATCCTCTGTCAGTTCCTCTAAGGTCAAGGTACTCCTATGCTCGCCTTCATAAGAGACAATCGGGTACTGTTGTTCCTCGAGATACGCTTCGGCCACCTGCCCGTTCTGCGTCATCTCAGGTTCTGGTTCCGTCCCCACTTCTTTCCCACACGCCACAAGAAAGAGACAGGAGAAAACCAATATCCATTTTTTCATCATCGCCCGCCCTTTCATTTGCTGATACGTCTATTTTCGATACTCGTCCTCAAAACTCCTATTCAAAATGGGAAGAGAATGAGAATCATCAGAATTCCTATAATTCCCGTGATGAGTTGCAACGGCACACCGACTTTGACAAAATCCATAAATCGATAGTTGCCGATACTAAAGACCATCGCATTTGTCGGAGATCCGAACGGGGTCATAAAAGCGAGTGACGCCGAGATGGCGACCGCAACGACGAATGGAACTGGACTGACAGACATCGATTCGGCGAGTGCAATCGCTAGGGGGACAAACAAAATAGCGGTCGCTGTATTCGAGATGATTTGACTAAGGAGCATGGTGGAGACGAATAAGACGACGAGGACCCAGATAGGACCAAAGTCGGCAAATGTCCTTTCAATCCATGCAACGACCGATGCCATGATTCCCGCCTTTTCAAGCGCTGTACCTACCGGGATCATGGCCGCAATCAAGACGAGCGAGGACCATTGAATGGATTGATAGGCGACGTCCATCTGTCGGACAGCTCCACTCAACACCATCGCTAGCGCAGCCAGCCATACGGCAACGGTCGGGTCGACCCATTCCAACATGAACAGGAGCAACAACGTGAGCATGATGATACCTGCTGCGAGCTGATGACGCCCGGATACGACTCGATTGGCCACCTCGGTCACCCGTTCATTTGATAACAGGTCATGTGTCTCTTGCTCCATCCGCTCTAAATCATCCCATGTCCCTTGTACCATCAACATGTCCCCTTGTTTCAATGGGGTGTCTTTCAATCGCACGTGTGCAATCTCTTCTTGTGGTCGGATGACTTTTAAGACATTGACATGAAACTGATTACGTAACTGACTCTCACTGAGCCGCTTCCCGATTAGTCGACTCAACCCAGGTACGGTGAACAGGAGAACCCCGCCGGTTTGATCATCTACACGGGTGGCCTCAATCGGTTCAAATGGAATCTGTTCTTTTTCAGAAAAGTTCCGAACGTGCCGTTCCTCGCCACTGACAAGTAATTCCCCGGGACGTAGTACGGTGTCCGCATGAGCCGTCTCATGATGGTGTCGTCCATGAACTCGTTCCTTCAAGACTATAACCCCTTCATGAGACCATGGAAGGTCACGTAACTGTTTCCCAATTAACGGATGACTCTTTGCAATCGACATCACATAGACGTTTGGACGCAACGGCTCACTCACCTCCGTTTTCGACCACTGTTTCGCCCCACCTTGATCGAGTAAACGGTTCCCGATTAGCCGGAAATAAATCAGTCCGATCACCATCACCACCAGACCAATTGGAAACAATGAAAAGAATCCGAGCGGTTCATCGGTGATGCCACGGAGTGCTTCTGCCGCAACGAGATTGGGAGGTGTCCCAATCAGTGTCATCGTTCCACCGATGCTAGAAAAAAAGGCGAGTGGCATGAGATAAGAATCTGGAGACTGTTGGATTTTTCGTGCCATTACCATCACAACGGGAATAAGCAAGGCGACGGTGCCCGTATTAGACATGACACTCGACAAGAGCGTCACCGTCAACATAAACAGGTAGAATAATCGCGTCGCACTCCCGCCCGCGTATGGAATAAGTAAAGAAGCCAACCGTTCCGCCAGACCAGAATGAAACAATCCCGCTCCGACCACGAACAGTCCAGCAATCATCAAGACGACCGGATTGGAGAAACCAGCCATCGCTTCACCTGGCGTCAATTGCTGTGTGAGCACGAGGCAAACGAGTCCAATCAAGGCCACCACGTCCGCCCGTAACCATCCTGCTATAAAAAAGAAAATCATCCCTAAAAGGATTATCACCGTGATCATGCTGATTCACCCTTTCACTATTATCACAACTTCATTATAACCCACCTTATGTAAGCGCTTACTCAAAGCGTGTGACAATCTCATCAACAAAAAAACGGATGGCTCAATAGCCATCCGCTCATCATTTCTTATTGAACTTCGTTTTCGTTCACCATCGGCGCGTAAAGCTCCTCAAGTGGTTTCATGATGATTTTCGTCACTTCTGTGACGAGTTGGTGCATGCGTTGCTCTTCTTGCATGAGCTCCATGATCAACTCGTTCTGTTGGACGTTCATCATTTTCGTTTGCGCATCCATCATTTCCTGCTCAGAGATTTCCTCTCCTTGCATCTGCTTTTGTTGAAGCGTCATTTGGATGTTACGGAAGTCAGCGAACAACTGGTTCGCTTCCGCATCCGCATTGACACGATCGTATAAAGAAGAGAGTGTTGTGAACTCTTCAGACTCGCGAAGTGCTTTCTCCAATTGGTAAGCTTGGTCGTACAAGTTTGTTTGTGACATGTAACGTCCTCCTAAATGCTATTAGGGTTAAGCCATCACAAGATGGCAATCAACCCTTGAATCAACCCAATCATACCACCTAACAGCGCACCGAGCCATGTTATTGCCCGGAACTCTCGTTTCGAGATTGATAAGACGATTTCTTCGAGGTACGACGTGTCGAGTGATTGGACCTGCTCTTGCACAATCTTATCAATCTTCAATCGGTCCATGATCGTCTCCATTTGGTTCGTGAAGCGCTCAATGACAAGCGTGACACCTTGTGGTACAAGTTCGTCGACAATGCGGGATTCGACGGACTGTGTATACGACGATATCGAACGATCCAATAATTGTCCGATTGGCAAACGAGATACGATTTGATCTGTGATGCCATCGATGAGTCGTGCTTCGAGTCGGTCATCGATCAGTATATCGACCGTCTTCTCACTGAATCGCTCAAATTCACGCGTGATCATCGTCGTCATTCCGTCACGGGTCGATTGACCACGTAAGATGTTGACGATTTCTGGTCGAACCATCTCGACAAAGTTCATGTTTTGAATGAACCCTGCGATAAATCCGAGACGACGCTGGACGAACGAGTCAACCATGTGACGAAGTTGCGCCTCACCTTCAGGAGAATAGAAATATTCCTCTGATTTGACGAGAAGCGCCTCCACGATTTCAGGAATGACCACTCGTACACGGTCCATCCCTTCTTCTCCAAGTAACTCAAACAGCTTCCGTTCTTTCACTTCAGCCATGACGTTCGATAGCTCTTCACGTAGTTTGTCATCTGCTAGCGTGAGGAATCGTGCCTCTGCGTTCGGATAGAGGGGTTCCAACAGCTCGCGAACCGTCTTATCCGAGCGTAACATCGTCTGAACCTCTTGTTGTGCAAAGTGCGTAATATGCGTCGTCACTTGGTCATCTAGCAATCGCTTCCGCATACCCTCTGGTGTCAATAAATGTTTGACGACCGTCTTCCCTAAACTAGATGCCAATTCATCTCGACGTTTCGGAATGAGTCCTGGTGTAAAAGGAATCCGGAATGAACCGATGTATTTCGGTTCGTGTGGTCGGAACAACATCTTGATGGCGAGAAAGTTGGTCACGCCCCCGATGGTCGCCCCGATCAATATCATGAGTAAAATCTTTAATAACCCGTCCAAACTGCAAGCCTCCGATCTGAAATATGATACATTGTTGTTGAGGTGATAGTATTGAATACGTTTGATCGTATTAAATCGATTTTTCCGACTGCTGTCCATCGGTCGGAAGATGCATCTGGTGACCTTGATTGGTTCGAGACGCAAGATGGTACCCTATTCGGACTCCCCGCGTTCGAACTGAGCGAACGCGAACAAAAACTGTTGGCGTTGTGGGCGACGCCAATCCTTCAATCTGATCCCCATCAGCGAAAATGGCAAGCAACCCTTCAAGATGAGACGTTTCGTTTTGAGCAACCGTTTCGGCTCATCTCTCTTTCTCTCCAAGAAGCGGAAGAAGAAGCGTTCGAATCCTTCGTTAGTATCGTCCGTGACTTTATGCCGAATGCCGAGGTCATCTTGATGTCGACACGACATATCGAGCTGATTGAACAAACTCCATTCGTCAATCTTCAGGAGTTTGAGGACGTATTGCGCGCCATTGCGAGTGACTGTTTCATCGAGGCACATGCCATCTATAGCGAACGTCCGCAAGGCTCGCTCGCCCATGTGTATCGTCAACATCAATTACTCATGCCATATGCACGTATGTCCACTAAAACTTACCCTGCTAGTCAATTATTATACCATTATTTACTACAACAGCAGGACTTAAAAGAGCGGATGCATATCACTGCCCCGTTAATGCAAATGCTCGATTTATCGACGATTGAACTATTAGAGGAGTTGTTTCGTCACTCGTTGAATGTCTCGCATACCGCCAAAGCACTGTTCATGCATCGAAACACGCTAAATTATCGGCTCGATCGCCTATTTGAGACGACGGGTTACGATGCTCGAACGTTCTATGACGCTAGCCTTCTTCAACTCATAGTCATGTTGCACAAATCCGATTGACGGTTTTTGTGCAATTTGTCCATATTCAATGCAAGCGGTTTCATTATATAATCATTCTTGTAAGCGCTATTATATACACATAGATTCTTTAGGAGGCTAACGACATGGCAGAAATTCGTTTAGAACACATTGATAAAATTTACGATGGTGGCGTAAAAGCCGTCAGCGATTTCAACTTGCATATCAAAGACCGTGAGTTCATCGTCTTCGTCGGACCGTCTGGTTGCGGAAAATCGACGACACTTCGTATGATCGCAGGACTTGAAGAAATTTCAAACGGTGACTTTCTCATTGACGGGAAACGAATGAACGATGTCGCTCCTAAAGATCGTGATATCGCCATGGTCTTCCAAAACTACGCACTTTATCCGCACATGAGCGTCTACGACAACATGGCGTTCGGGTTGAAGCTCCGTAAGTTCCCGAAAGACGAGATCGATCGTCGCGTAAAAGACGCTGCCCGCATTCTCGGTTTGGAAGAATACCTCGAGCGTAAACCAAAAGCGCTCTCAGGTGGACAACGTCAGCGTGTTGCCATCGGTCGTGCGATCGTCCGTGACGCAAAAGTCTTCTTGATGGATGAGCCACTCTCAAACTTGGATGCGAAACTCCGTGTACAAATGCGTAAAGAGATCATTCAATTGCACAACCGCTTGGATACAACGACGATTTACGTTACCCATGACCAAACGGAAGCGATGACACTCGCTACACGGATCGTCATCTTGAAAGACGGAATCATTCAACAAGTCGGTTCACCGAAAGAGGTATATGATCATCCAGACAATATCTTCGTCGCCGGCTTCATCGGTTCACCATCGATGAACTTCTTCCGCGGTACACTCGCAGAAGGCAAATTCATCACGAACGGTGAAGAAGTCAACGTACCAGAAGGAAAAATGAAAACGCTTCGTGATCGTGGCTATGTCGGAAAAGAGCTCGTCCTCGGAATTCGTCCGGAATCAATCCATGATGAGCCAATCTACATCGACTCACCAACAACACACACGTTCAAAGCGCACATCGATGTCGCTGAGCTCATGGGTTCTGAGTCTTACCTCTACGCTGAACTCGGTGGACAACAGTTCACAGCCCGCGTTGACGGTCGCTCGAACATCCACATGGGTGACGATGTCGAACTCGCACTCGATATGACAAAAGCACACTTCTTCGACGGAGAAACTGAAGCAGTCATCCGTTAAGGTATACAAAAAACCTCGATTCGTCTGGAATCGAGGTTTTTCTTATCGAATCGCGTAACGCTGTTCGAGTTTGTGTTGCCCGGCTTGGATCAAGGTCGATAAAATCCAGTAAATCGACGCTGAGAACAAGAGCAACGGCATGACTAAATATGTCGTTGCCGCAATTTGGTCAGACACGTACGTTAACTCCTGAACCGCGATGACCGAACCGAGTGACGTTGACTTGATGATGTCGATGACCGAGTTCGAGACAGGTGGGATGGCACGTGAGAGCGCCTGCGGGAAAATGATGTCTTTGAAGCGTTTCATTTTCGGAATACCGAGCGCAACACTCGCCTCCACTTGTCCTTTGTCGACCGAGTTGATGGCTGCTCGGAACGCCTCCGAGATATAGGCAGCGAAGTGGAAACCTAATCCAAAGATAAGCGCCTGCATCCCACTGAGTTGAACGAACCCGGTGAGCCCAACATATAAGATCAACAACTGAAGTAAGAGCGGTGTTCCACGGAAGAACGAAATGTACGTCCGTGTGAACAACCGTACGATTTTAATCGGACTACTATGAAGTAAAGCGATGATCAGACCGAGCGCCAAGGCGAGAAGAATCGACAGGACACTGGCGATCAACGTGAGCTGGACGGCTTCAAGATAAACCGAGCGGTTATCTATGACGGTCGTGATCAGTTCATTCATTGACTGATATCCTCACCGAAGTACTTCTCACCGATTTCTTTCATCGTGCCGTCTTCTTTCATTTCTGCGAGCGCATCGTTCAACTTGTCTAGCACGTCGCTATCTTTACGTGTCATGAATCCAACTTCACTAGTGTTGAAGATGTCACCGACTGCTTTGACGTCATAGCCCGTCTTTTCGAGTTCTGTCAAGATGAAGAGACGGTCATTGAGAGCCGCGTCCAAACGACCCACTTCGAGGTCTTGAAGGACTTGGTTTGCCCCTTTATAAAACTTGACTTCAGCGCCAGCTTCTTCAGCCATTTGCGCATAGACCGAACCTTGTGTCGATCCGACTACTTTTCCATCGAGGTCGTCAATGCCTTGGATCTCATTGTTGTCTGAAGCAACGATGACTTGAGCTCCTGACACAGCGTACGGCTCAGAGAACGCATACTTCTCTTCACGCTCAGGCGTGATGCTCATCTGGTTAGCAATCATATCGATGCGCCCAGCATCGAGTGCTGGGACAAGTCCTTTGAAGTCCATTGCTTCGTATTCCACTTTGTAACCGGCACGTTCTGCCGCTTCGTTCAAGACGTCGATGTCATATCCAGTCAATTCACCTTTTTCTTTGTACGTGAATGGTGGGTATGTCGCTTCCGTCCCGACCGTGATGACCGCTTCGTCCGCCCCACTGTCTGTTTCGTTACCACAAGCTGCAAGAAGCCCGACTGAAGCTCCGATTGCGAGTAGACTCGTTAATGTCTTTTTCATAATGATTCCGCCTTTCCTATAATCCTCATATGATTACACGGTTTTAAACAATATCCTCATCATACTGGCGCGATGTCTTCATGTCAAACAAAAAATATCACCCTATTTCTAGAGTGATGTTCCTTATCAATCAATCGCTTTCGCTTGTTCCATAACATCCGCTTCAATCGCTTCACGTTTTGCGGTCGTCTTCTCGGCACGATCCGCATGCACACTGAAATAAAACTTGATTTTCGGCTCGGTTCCAGATGGGCGAAGACAGAACCACGAACCGTCCGCAAAGACGAATTTCAAGACGTTTGATGATGGCAATTCAATCGTTTCCGATTTACCAGACTGTAGGTCGGTCGCCACTTGTTTCTTATAGTCTTCGAAACGAACGACTTCATATCCACCGACTTCTTTTGGGGGATTGGCACGGAACGCTTCCATCATCCGTCCGATTTGCTCGAGACCAGCTTTTCCTTTTAACGTCATCGACTGCAAGGACTCTTCGTAGAATCCATACTTCTCGTAAATCGACTGTAACGCATCATAAAGCGTCCGACCGTGCTGTTTATGATAAGCTGCCATCTCGGCTGCGAGTAAACAAGCCTGAACGGCATCCTTATCACGGCAGAAGTCTCCAATCAAATAGCCGTAGCTTTCTTCATACCCAAAGAGGAATTCATATTCTCCTGATTCTTCATATTGTTTGATCTTCTCACCGATGAACTTGAATCCAGTCAACGTGTTTTCGAGATGTACGCCGTACGCTTTTGCAATCGCAGCACCGAGTTCAGACGTGACAATCGTCTTGGCGACAAACCCATTCGAAGGTAACGTACCTGTCTCACTCTTTTGCGACAGGATATATTCCATTAATAGCGCACCCGTTTGGTTACCGGTCAAGACGAACCATTCACCGTCCCGTCCGCGCACGGTCAGGCCGACACGGTCTGCATCCGGGTCCGTCGCCATGAGCAAATCAGCTTCGACCCGGTCCCCGTATTCCATTGCTAATTTAAATGCAGCCTTTTCTTCCGGATTCGGATAACTGACCGTCGGGAACGAACCGTCTGGCTCTGCCTGCTCTTCTACGATGGTCACATGCTCAAATCCATACGCCTTCAGCCCTTCCATGACCGGACGGCGTCCCGTCCCGTGGAGTGGCGAATAGACAATCCGAAGGGGGCTGTCCTGTATGTCCCGGTGGATTCGAATCGACTGGAGTGCCTCCATATAGGCTTCATCGACTGATGAGTCGACAGTGAGGAGTAACCCTGTTTGTCGGAGCGTCGCTTCATCTTCAACCTCAATTTTCAACTCGTCTTCAACCGCATTGACATACGTCACGAGTTCATCCGCTTCCGCCGGTGGAAGCTGCCCTCCGTCTGCCCCATATACTTTGAACCCGTTATATTCCGGTGGGTTGTGGCTCGCCGTGATCACGATGCCACCGAACGCATTTAAATGACGAACGGCAAACGATAGTTCAGGTGTGGCACGCAAACTTGGGAACAAATACGTCTTGATTCCGTTTGACGCCAATGTCCGCGCTGCCTCTAATGCAAACTCGGGCGAAAAATGACGTGAGTCATGGGCGATGACGACGCCGTGACGTTTTGCCTCTTCCCCTGATGCTGAGATAAAATCAGCAAATCCTTGTGACGCTTTTCGAATCGTATAGACGTTCATTCGGTTTGCACCCGGTCCGATTTCTCCACGCATCCCGCCTGTTCCGAACTCGAGTGTCTTATAAAATGCATCTTCTAACGTGGTCTCATCTTTTGCGAGTTCTTCGAGTTCCGCACGTAAATGCGGCTCGAGCCCTTCGAATTGTTTCCAACGGTCATACGTTTGTTTCCATGTCATGATTCATTCCCCTTTCACCCTCAAAAAATTCAATCGAAGTACTCGCCAATTGCTTCCATCTTGTATACGATAAGAGTAACGAAACCTCGAGGTGATATTAATGTTTCCAACAATGCGTGCCCAAGAATTAAAACAAATCGTGCATACGGACTCAATTCGTTTCATCGATTGCCGATATTCGCTAAACGACGCGTCCTATGGTAAATCTGTCTACCGAAAGGGACATCTTCCGAACGCTGTCTTTCTCGATTTGATGGAAGACTTGTCCGGTCCGCTCAGCGAACACGGCGGACGTCATCCACTTCCTTCGAAAGAAGCATGGACGGCAACACTTCGTCGCATCGGCTTGAAAAAAGAAGATTTGGTCGTCATTTATGATGACGGCTTCCCGTTCGCAGCCCGTGCATGGTGGCTCTTCAAATGGGCCGGTCACGAACGTGTCGTTGTGTTAGAAGGCGGTATCCAATCTGGCATCACTTATTGCGGTGAGACCACGACGGACGTTCCACACTATCCGACAAGCGACTATACACCAGACTTCCAAGACCATATGATTGCGACACTCGATGATGTGAAAGCTGCTACGAGCGGCTCGCTCTATGATTCGCGAACCGAAGATCGCTTCAACGGCACACACGAACCGATCGATTCAAAAGCAGGTCACATTCCGAACGCATTGCTTTGCTCCTATGCCGAGGCCATTACAGAACTCGGGACGTTAAAAGACTTCCACGCCTTGAAAGAACTGTATAAAGATGTTCTTCCCGTTGAGAACCCCATTTTTTACTGTGGTAGCGGTGTGACCGCCTGCGTCAATATTTTGGCGCTTCACGCTCTCGGGAAAGACGATGTCCGGCTCTATCCAGGATCCTATTCCGATTGGATCAGCTATCCAGAAAACGAGGTCCACCCCTAAGGGTGGATTCTTTTTATTTTACGCTCGTCGGTTTGATATTCCAGACTGCGTTTGCATATTCCGTGATGGTACGGTCACTCGAAAAGATTCCTGACTTCGCCGTATTGACGATGGAGCTTTCGGCCCAACGCGACTTGTCACTGAACACATCATCGACTCGTCGCTGTGCCCGCATATACGAGACAAAGTCTTTCAAGACGAGGAAGTCATCATTGTAGACGAGGAGAGAATCGAAGATGGATTGGAATTGATATTCGCCCACTTTATCGAACGTTCCGTTGACGAGACCATCGACGACATCTTTGATTTCCTGATGTGCGTGATATATCTCTGCCGCATGATAGCCCCCGAACTTCTTATAGTTCATGACTTCTTGCGGAGATAATCCGAAGATGAAGATGTGATCATCACCGACGGCGTCACGAATCTCGATGTTGGCTCCGTCTAACGTTCCAATCGTCAAGGCTCCGTTCATCATGAATTTCATGTTTCCGGTACCCGATGCTTCATAACTCGCAGTCGAGATTTGTTCGCTCAAGTCAGACCCTGGGAAAATCCGTTCGGCCATTGAGACGCGGTAGTTTTCAAGGAAGATGACTTTAATGAATTGACTCGCCCGTTTGTCCTTGTTGATCAATGTGGCTAGGGCATTGATATAGCGAATAATCTCTTTCGCATAGTAGTATCCCGGTGCCGCCTTTGCGCCAAAGATAAATGTGCGAGGCACCATCGTAAACGTCGGGTCTGCTTGAATCTTCAAGTAAAGCGCATGGATGTGAAGGGCATTCAGCAATTGTCGTTTATAGGCATGCAAGCGTTTAACTTGTACA
The DNA here is from genome assembly GCA_902362975.1 of Caryophanales bacterium. GTDB lineage: Bacteria > Bacillota > Bacilli > Exiguobacteriales > Exiguobacteriaceae > Exiguobacterium. The sequence continues at coordinate 12,972 of CABIYO010000006.1, read as the reverse complement.
TCAAAAATCGAGTACGGGTCCACTTTCTCTCCCGTTTCTTCTTGAATGTATGCCGCTAAGTCCAATTTATTTTGTTGCTTCACGTCCATGATTTTTTCTTGGAAACTCCGGTCTTTCGAGATATCCATCAACTTCTCCAAGTCGTTCGGATGTTCGATCCATGACGGACCGATTGCTTCCGTAATGGCGTCGGATAATCCCGGGTTCGACTTCAAGAGCCAACGGCGGTGTGTGATCCCGTTCGTCTTGTTGTTGAAGCGAAGGGGGAACATCTCATACAGGTAACGCATCTCGCGCTGTTTTAAAATATCCGTATGAATTTGCGCTACGCCGTTCGTTGAATGAGAACCGACGACAGCGAGATTGGCCATATTGATCTGTTCGTTTGACACAATTGCAATCTCCCCCATATGGGATTCGAGGTGCGGATAGTTGACGAGTACGTCTCGACAGAAACGTCGATTGATTTCTTCGATGATTTGATACACGCGCGGCAGGAGGCGTTGGTACATCTCGACCGGCCATTTCTCAAGTGCTTCTGCGAGTAGCGTATGGTTCGTGAACGACATGACGCTCTTCGTGATCCGCCACGACTCGTCCCAGCCGTATCCATGCTCATCCATCAAGATGCGCATCAATTCAGGGATTGCGACGACCGGATGCGTGTCGTTGATATGAACCGCGTAATGATCGCCTAATTGCTTAAGTGATTTATTTCGCTTCAAATAGGAGGCAAGCATCGATTGAATGCCTGCAGATACAAAGAAGTATTGTTGTTTCAAACGTAATACTTTTCCTTCATACGTCGTATCATCTGGATACAAGAATTCCGAAATGGTCGCAATCGACTGTTTATGTTTCAACAAGTCTTTATACGTCCCTTTCGTCTTCTCTAAATACGCCTCGTCGTCAAGTGGTGATTCGGCGTTCCAAAGACGCAACGTATTCACGACATCATTTCGATAACCGATAATCGGCATATCATACGGAACGGCAAGCACAACCTCGTCTGGATGATGGACGACATGCAATCGATCTCCGATTTGTTTCATCTCAACCCAGCCACCGAAATTAATCTCGACCGCTTTATCCTGACGTCTCGTTTCCCACATGTTCCCGTCACGGAGCCAGTTATCCGGCAACTCGACCTGATACCCGTCTACAATTTTCTGTTTGAATAGTCCATATCGATAGCGAATCCCGTTTCCATGCCCAGGTAAACTGAGTGCGGCCAACGAATCGAGGAAGCAGGCGGCCAGGCGCCCGAGCCCTCCGTTCCCAAGACCCGGCTCCGGTTCCATCTCGGTGATGTCCGTGAAGTCGTATCCGAGATCTTGTAGTCCGTCTCTAACGAGCTCCAATACGTCCAAACTGAGCAAGTTGTTGTATAAGAAGCGACCTAATAAAAATTCTAACGAGAAGTAGATGACTTGCTTACTGTGTTTTTCTTCTTGACGGTCACGCGTGTGAATCCATTTGGGCATGGCCTGCTCGCGTACCATCGTTGCCAATGTTTGATACACTTCCTGCTCTGTCCCATCCACGATCGACTTCCCGTTCAATGCGATGAACCGTTCTTTAAATGCGTCGACAAAGCTTTGTTTATCTGTGAACATAAATCAAGTTAGCTCCTTCCACTCATGCGAATAAATGATATAACTCACGATATTGCTTGGCGGATTGTTTCCAGCTATAGTCCGCGGTCATCGCCTGATGGACGAGGGCATGCCAGTTTTCTTTTTCATAGAAGACACGAATCGCTTTTTCGATCGTCGCCAACATCTCATGAGCATTGTAGTTCATGAATCCAAAACCGGTCCCTTCTTGCGTGAACTCGTTGTACGGCTTCACGGTATCTCGGAGTCCACCTGTCTCACGTACGATCGGCAAGGTGCCGTATCGCATGGAAATCAATTGACTGAGACCACAAGGCTCAAAACGTGACGGCATTAAAAAGGCATCCGATCCCGCGTAAATCAAGTGGGCGAGTTCGATGTCAAAACCGATATATGACCCGACTTTCCCAGGGTGAGCGGCTGTCATCTCGTGAACGATTCCTTCATATTCCGGTTGTCCCGAACCGAGGAACGCGAACTGGCAAGGGAGCTGTCCAAGTTCTTCACGGACACCGTTGATTAAATCGATCCCCTTTTGGTCAACGAGTCGGCTGACAAAACCGATGAGCATGACATCGTCACGTACTTCAAGCCCAAGTCGCTCTTGTAACGCTCGTTTATTCGCAAGCTTTCCTTCTTTGTACGTATCAAGGTTATACGACTGTTCGATTCGTGCGTCTGTGTTTGGATCGTTCGTTGCCAAGTCGATGCCGTTTAAGATCCCTCGGACATCGACCGCGCGATGACGCAACGCCCCGTCTAACCCTTCACCGTAATAGGGTTCCATGATTTCGTCGCGATACGACGGACTGACGGTCGTGATTTGATCAGAATGGACGATGCCGGCTTTCATGTAATTGACGAGACCGTTATGTTGAATTCCTTCAGCCGTGAAATGTTCAGGACCGAACTGTAGCAATTCTCCAAGAATCTCTTCTGGAAAGATTCCTTGGTATTGCAGGTTATGGATGGTATACACAGTGCGAATCCGTTGATACGCCTCAATATGTTGATAATGGATTCGTAAGAAGGCCGGTAAAATACCTGTCTGCCAGTCATGACAATGCAGGACATCAGGTACGTCTTCCATCTTCCCAATCATTTCGAGTACAGCGCGAGAGAAGAAGGCGAATCGTTCAGCATCATCAAAGTGTCCATATAGGACACCGTCACGTTTAAAGTAATACTCATTGTCGATGAAGTAATACGTGATGCCATCCCGCTCTAACTTCAAGACCGCACCGAACTGTTTACGCCACCCGACCGGAACAATCAGGTCGAATAAATACTCCATCTCGTCCACGTACGCTTCAGCGATCGAGCCATATTTCGGCATGACGACACTGACTTCTTCTCCAAGGTCCGCCACCGCTTGAGGGAGTGAACCGACTACGTCGGCCAGCCCCCCCGTTTTCATGAACGGTGCCGCTTCTGAAGCAACATACCAAATTTTCATAAAATCCTCCTCATACCACTGTTCGTTTCGCGATGACAATCGGTTCGTCGATTGTGCCTCGGATGACCTGTCCTCGTTTTACAACGACTTCTTTATCCAAAATCGCGTTTTCCACGACAGCTCCTTCTTCAATGATCGATTTTGATGAGATGATTGAGTTTTTCACGCGTGCGTGTTTACTGACTTGGACTCCACGGAAGAGAATACTATTTTGCACCTCGCCATGAATCTTACATCCATTTGCCACGAGCGCCTCGTTTACCTTTGATCCTTTCAAATAACGAGTAGGTGGCTCATGTTTGATTTTCGTATAGATATGCGGGAAGTCATAAATGATGCCTTCGCCACGAAGTAATCGCATGCTTTCATTATAGTAAGAAAGCACCGAGTGAATGACTTGCATTTTCCCGACATAATGGTACCCGTGCACGTGTAAACGATGAAGCTGGGGACGAATGACGCCGTCCAACAGGTCATATTCGCCTTTAGAGGTCGCTTCATCAACGAGACGCATGAAGAGATTCTTCGACATAATGATTGTTTCTGTGTACGTGTACTCATCCTCCGGTGAGAATCCTCGCTCAGAGATGCCGACGACGCGGTCATTCTCCCCAAGACGAATCGGACGGCAGTAGCCACACTTCTGTTCATGGGTCGTATAGGCAAGCGTGATGTCCGCACCCATCGATTTATGATGTGCGAGCATGTCGGTGTAATCGATTGTCGTCAAGACGTTCGAACCTGTGATGACCACATACGGCTGCTTGCTGCGAATGAAGTGTTCACGGTGCATCGAGAAGTTGGCCAAGTCTCCAAGATACGCTTCCCCGTCAGGTTTCAACGCTGGTGGAAAGATGTGGAGACCACCTTGCGAACGGTCCAAATCCCACTCTTTCCCCGAGCCGAGGTGATCCATCAATGAGCGATACTTGTCTAACGTAAAGATTCCGACTTGATTAATATTTTGTGTGATCATATTCGTCAAGGTGAAATCAATCAGGCGATAGCGCCCTGAGAATGGGACTGATGCCAGATTACGATGTCCAGTAAATTCCGGAAACAGACCTTGTTCCGTTCCTAAGTTAATGACCCCTAATAAATCGTTCGTCAACAGTAACGCCTCCTTGCGTGTCTCTTTACTCGTATCAAACTCTTTGTTTGAAGACGGTTCCACTTTCAATGTTTTCGTGTGGTTCAATAACAACGATTTCACCACCCGGCTCACCTACTGTTGCGCCGTCTTCAATGACTGCACAGCTAGCGACAATGGCTCTGTGAATTGTTACATCTTTCCCAATTCTAGCTCCAGGCATAATCACCGAGTCTTTAACGAGTGAGCCTTCTCCGACACGGACATCGTAAAATAGCACTGAATGTTGGACTTCGCCTTCGATATGACACCCTTCGTTAATCACAGACTGTTCGACACAAGCGTCTTTTCCAATATACTGAGGAGTCTGGTTCGGGTTGACCGAATAGATTTTCCACTCCGGGTCATACAAATCGAATGGAGGATCTTCTTCCAATAGGTCCATATTCGCTTCCCAAAGCGACTGAATCGTACCGACGTCTTTCCAGTACCCTTTAAATTTATAAGCGAAGACATCGAGCCCTTGTAAAAGGGTATTCGGAATGATATTTTTTCCGAAGTCAAAGCTAGACGTTTCGTCTTCAGCATCTTTAATCAAGTGTTCGCGCAAGACGCTCCAGTTGAAGATGTAGATCCCCATCGAGGCAAGGTTGCTCTTCGGTTCTTCCGGTTTCTCTTCGAACTCATTGATGCGAAGATCATCCGCTGTGTTCAAAATTCCGAAACGCGGCGCTTCATCCCACGGCACTTCTATGACAGAGATGGTCACATCGGCTTGTTTTTCTTTATGGGCCTCGAGCATTTTCTCGTAGTCCATTTTATAGATGTGGTCCCCCGAAAGAATCAACACATAATCTGGATCGTAATCATCGATATAGCTCAAGTTTCGATAGATTGCATTGGCCGTCCCTTCGTACCAGTTTTTCCCCGACTGTGCTTGGTAAGGTGGGAGAATGGCTAACCCCCCATTGCGACGATCTAAATCCCACGCCGTCCCGATTCCTAAGTAACGATTCAATTCAAGTGGCTCGTATTGCGTCAATACCCCGACTGTTGTAATTCCCGAGTTCGTGCAGTTTGACAATGGGAAATCGATAATGCGGTACTTTCCGCCGAAATTCACGGCCGGTTTCGCCGTTTTTCGCGTGAGAGGCCCCAATCGCTTTCCTTCTCCTCCCGCAAGGAGCATCGCAACCATTTCTTGCTTCATAAATAATAAGCCTCCTCAAAATCGTGATATACAACCTCTTTTACCCTTTTTCGCTCTTTCCTAAAGTATTCCTTCTCGAATTATTATGTGATAACGTTTACATTTTTATTTTTTTGTAAATTGGACGATATAATGTATAGAGAGAGGTGAAATAGATGAGAGCTTGGATTGGAACCTTATTTTTTGCTGGACTTTTGGCCGCTTCCTTGTCACTTGCCACTGCATTGAAAGAAGAGATTGACCAGGCAGATGAAATTCTATCTTGGGGACAAGAGCTGGTATCGGCACAACCACTCTCGTCAAAGCATGCCATCACACTCGCATACAACGGTGGAGAACAGCAGATCTACTTGGCTGGCCGCAGAAATGACGTGTCTCCGAAAGCGTTACCCGAACATATTCAAGATGCGATCACGACCATCGAGGACCGTAAATTCAATGCCCATCCCGGTTATGATTTGAGCGGGATTGCCCGAGCATTTATCAATAACGCGAACGAGACATCTGTCCAAGGTGGGAGTACAATCACGCAACAGTTGGCACGGAACGTGTATCTCACACATGAACGGACTTATGAACGAAAATTGAAAGAGTTATTGCTTGCTCGAGCACTAGAAAAAAATTATAGCAAGAAAGAAATTTTAACAGCTTATAGCAACGTTATTTTTTTTGGACATAATGTATATGGGATTCAATCGGCAGCCGATACATACTTTTCACGACCGCTCGACGATCTGAATTGGAATCAACTCGCTTACTTGTTGACAGTACCGAATAATCCGTCACTTTATGATCCCCTCAATCCATCTGACGCTTTTTTTGAGCGTAAGGACCGAATCTTGACGCAACTGTTTGAAGCGGGGGTTCTCTCGAAGAGTGCCTACGATCAGTATCATGGCGTCAAGCTACAAGCTTCGTTTCGCAGTCAAACGATTCAATACCCGGACTACATGGATACAGCCGTCCGTGAAGCGATTCAATTGGTACGGACACGCTACGACTTAGATGATGCCGAGGCAAAAGATTATTTGTCCACCCATGAAGCGAAAATCGAGACTTACTTGTCCACTGGGAAGCAGAAACAAGCAAAACAGGTGATGAGTCAACTCCCTCCCGGTGTGAACGGGGGCTATACAGAACTGACGCCTCAAGGGAGAATCGTGGCCATGGTCGACTCTGAGATGACGCAGGTCGGTGAGTTCAACCGAGCGATCCAAGCGTACCGTCAACCTGGTTCCGCCATCAAACCAATTCTCGTGTTCGCCCCATTTATCGAAGAGACGGGAGCGACACTTGACACGGTACTAGACGGCCGTCCGACTTGTTACGGTTCTTATTGTCCCGGAAATAGTCACGACCGTGTGTTAGGCGATGTCTTATTGAAAGATGCGGTCGCTTTCTCGTATAACACCCCTGCGCTCGCTGCCTTCTCAACAATCGATCAGGAACGCGCATACAAGACGGCAGACATGATGTTCAGTCAATGGGATGAACAAGACGAGAACTTAGCGAGTGCGCTTGGTGGTCTCACACAAGGCGTCTCTCCAAAAGAACTCGCCGCCGCCTACACCCCGTTCTTAAATAAAGGTGAGTATACATCTGGACATACAATCAAACAAATCACATTCAAGTCCGGTGAACCAACGTTGACCCCGATCTTAACGAAAGAGACAGTCTGGTCCCCGGAAACCATCAGCGAAATGAAGAAGGCGTTATCGACCGTCACCTCATACGGCACAGGTCGCTATGCAAATCAGCTGAAACGTGAGTTTGAGTATCTCGGCGGAAAGACCGGAACAACGAACGACAACAAAGATATGTGGTACGTCGGACTGACCGATCGCACCATCACCGCTATCTGGCTAGGTGCCGATACGCCCCGCCCATTCCCGGAACTCGCCAACCGTGCGTATCCGGCGATCGTCTGGACACAGGCACACCAATAAAAGGAGTCAGCCACTGAAAGGTGGACTGACTCCTATTACTTTATAATCGACGTTCGATTTGAAGTCGATATGCTCCCCAATGCTCCATTACCTCGCCGTGATCGATGAGTTTCCAAGGATTGAAACGGACTTGACCATGTTTGTTGAAAAAGAGTCCTTCTCGCACACAGTAACTCGCATGAACCAGTTGCCCTTGGTCGCTCCAAAACGTTAGGACGTCATTCGTCCTTAGGGCATCATCTTTCACGGTTTCGTACCTACTTCGCTTTAATGTCTGAAGGAACGTCTCCGGATGAACTCATTGATGAACGACCTGTTCGTTTCCCGTGACCGCAAACAACGTCGCCGCGAGACAGTCACTTCCATCCTGGATCGGAAACCGATTTGTATAATCCGCAAGATGCAAAGCAATCGAGTCATCACAGGTTTCCCGCCTCCCAGCGATCCCACTCCTTCCCATAGTCGAGCAGAAGAGAATGACGTATTTCGATGTCGAGTTCATTCTAAGATGGGCCGTCACTTGAAATTCCAATAAACGTGTTTTGACGTGCTCCTGTAATTCCTTCAAAAAGCTGGAGAACGCATGGATGACATAAGTCACGTCTTGATCCATCTGCCACGTCACATACGGATTCGTGTTGTCGGGTCTGCGATAAAGCGGATGATTGAAAAACTCCTGCTTCGGAATCACGAGACAGGAACTCGGGATATCTGGAATCAATCCAATGAAGGTTTCCTCCGGCACAAATGATAGACACCACGCTTCAATCACATCAGAGATTTGTCCAAAAGAATGCTTCATAAGATGATATCTCCAACAGAGTTAAACAAACGAAGGACCGACCACCCTAACCCGCTGATCAACGTCGCCCACATGACGGCCTGCATAAGTAATAAGCCGATGGCACGTGGGACGGACATCGATTGGCTTACTTGCCAGACATAGTAAAAGAGATACATCAAGAGCGTGCCAACGAGCACGGCGATAACGGCGAGCAATGTATTCAAAAAGAGAAAGCTGATTCCGGACCCGATGAGAAAGATGATGGCCCCAGGTTTGAGCCGATGAAGCGATGTGCCATTCGTCTCTCGCGCAAAAAAAGCGAAACCGAGTTGATTGAACGTATCGGCTACCAATTTGAATGCGCTAAACAACATAAAGAAAATCGTGAAGAATACGACGAGCACGAGCACTTTCGTCTCTTGCACGGATAACAGTTCGATAATTTCACTGTATACGCCAATTTGATTCAACCATTGGATCACGTACTCGGAGGTCGCAATGGCAAGTGACATCGAAAACAAAATAATTCCGATGAGTGGGGCATAGCTCAGTAAGTACACATTCGTTTTCATGTTCCTTCTCCGATTTCACAGTAATTTCTTATATTCAGTGCAATTCACCTACCAAGTATATTATACTATTTATAGTTATGGAGAATAAAAGGGGGATTTTGGGATGGGCCTATTATTGATGGTTGGAATCAGCGTCGTCTTCCTCTCGGCGATTTTTACAGCTGGATATAACCGTAAACCTGAGGGTAACGAATAAGAGCCAGGATTCTTACGAATCCGGCTCTTTTTTACTTCAATCCTGCATATCCCTGTTGGCGAAGGGCCTCATATACGATGATGGCTGCTGTATTCGATACGTTCAATGAACGAACGAGGTTCGATTGTGGTAGACGGATGCAGCGGTCCAAATTGTTCTCGATGACTTCCATCGGCAACCCTTTCGTCTCACGACCAAAGACGAAGAAGTAGTCACCGTCTACATCTGAAACGTCTAAATCACTCGGGTATTGTTCCCCGTACTTCGTAATATAAAAGAACTGACCATCTGGATGCTTCTCCCACAACTCTTCTAACGAGTCATGATAGCGTACATCGACGAATTGCCAATAGTCGAGACCGGCACGCTTTAACATCTTATCATCCGTCGAGAATCCGAGCGGACGAATCAAATGAAGGACCGAGTTCGTCGCCGCACACGTACGTGAGACGTTCCCTGTGTTTGCTGGTATTTCTGGTTGAAACATTACGACATGAATCGCCATGGTTGATTTCCCTCACTTTTTCATTTCAAATTCTAGAAGGCGTTGTTTCTCGGACAACCCTCCCGCAAAACCGATCAGCTTTCCACTACTTCCAATGATGCGATGACACGGAAACAGAATCGGCAGTGGGTTTCGATTGAGCGCCTGACCGACGGCACGAACGGCTTTCGGTCGACCGATTTGTTCGGCAATTTGTTTATATGTGCGTGTCTCGCCATATGGAATAGTCAAGAGCGCATCCCAGACCTCCTGTTGAAACGGTGTTCCGTTCATTTCGACGTAGGCACGATCTGCTTCTTGAAATCCCATCCGCTCGACTCGCGTTATGAGATCTCGCAACCACTCAGGCGCATCGTCAGTCGGTTCATGTGTTGTGAACTCCAATTCGGTCAACTTACCTGCTCCATTTATCTCGTACATTAGCGGTCCCCACTTAGACGACACGATTTTCATGTGCCCACTCCTCTCGATAGATACGAATCTCTTCACGAACCATATCAGACGTTTCATTCCGTTCAATCTCTTCAAATATCGAATCAGCATCAGGTCCAAGAATCGCACCGATTGCCCAAACAGCCGTCGCGCGCATGTCTTCTCGTTCATCCTGTTTGATGAATTCCCGTAAGATTGGAATCGCTGAAGGTTCACGGTAGTGCGCGAGCGCTAAAATCGCATTTCGTTGAATCGGTTTCTTCCCGCGCCATGCGCCCGATAAGTGTCCGAACTTTTGTTTGAACTCCCGGTTGCTCAATGTCAGAAGAGGCTCTAAGAGCGGTTTGACAATCTCAGCTTCCGGTAACAACTCTTCATGGTGGCGCCAGTCCTTTTTACGGTTATATGGACAGACTTGCTGACACGTGTCGCATCCATATAATCGCCCCCCAAGCTTCGACCGAAACTCTCGTGGCATCAACGTCTTCATCTGTGTGAGATAGGCGATACAGCGCTTCGCATCGAGGACACCTGGCTCAACAAGGGCCGTCGTCGGACAAGCTGTCATACACTTATCGCAATCCCCACATCCGTCTTCAATCGCTTTATCCGGTGGTAAGTAAACATCTAAAATCATTTCGCCCAAATAAAGATAGGACCCTTTCTCAGGAGAGATGATAGAACAGTTTTTTCCACTAAATCCAATCCCAGCACGTTCTGCGACGGCACGGTCTACGAGTTCACCCGTATCGACCATCGAACGCGTCCGCACATTTGGAACCAATTCTTCAATGTACGCTTGAAGTTTCTCTAATCGATTGCCGACGACGCGATGGTAATCGAGTCCCCATGAGGCCCGAGCAAACAACCCTCGTCTCTCGCCGGCGACACTACGGGGAGCATCCTTTAACTTACTTGGATAGGCGATGGCGATCGCAATGATCGACTGTGCCTCTTCAAGCAGAAGTTCAGGATTTGTGCGTTTCTCTAAATCCGGTTCTTCGAATCCAGAGGCATATCCTTTCTCCTGTTGTCGAATAAGTCGTTGTTTCATGACGATGAACGGATCAGCTGTCGTCACTTTCAACTCATCAATCCCGATGGTTTCGGCATACGCTAAGATCTGTTGTTTTAATGTGTACGGGTCCATTCCGTTCACCTCCTCTATATATTTTCGCATACAAAAAATCTCTCCGCCACTCGGCAGAGAGATATGAAGCGGGTGAAGAGAATCGAACTCTCGTCATCAGCTTGGAAGGCTGAGGTTTTACCATTAAACTACACCCGCATGAAATATTATTGTCGTTCAAGCAACTATAGTTAATATACACCTATACTATTAATCTGTCAACAAGTATTCGTAAGTTTTTCTAAATTCAATGAAATCAATATGTTAATATATCTTAATCATCCAAAAGATTCATGATGCAACAAAGAATCGAGTGGCGTCATAATATGAAATTGACGGCCGTGCCCCTCTGTTTCTGCATAAGTCAACGCTGTGAGTTGACCGTCCTGATAGAGATCTACATGAAGGAAACGATCTTGGATATTGTTATAGATATGGAAGACGTCTCGTGTTTGTCCAATTCGCTCGACTTGCCTCAAGAGTTCTTCTTTGACGGGACGTGACATCTGATTCGCAACGTGTGTATGGAAGAGACATAGCATCTCTGTCTCCCACACACGTGATACGAGTTCTTGTAGCGTCGTCACACCGTCCCCTTCAATGAGCGTCACCGTATTGAAACCTTCTCAAAAAGGATAGAGAACACAAAAAGACTCTAACCTTAGTTAGAGTCATACGGATACCGGTGGTCGGAGTCGAACCGACACTCCAGAGGAACACGATTTTGAGTCGTGCGCGTCTACCAATTCCGCCACACCGGCATATTATGTTGGAGGCGCCAGTCGGAATCGAACCGACGATAAAGGAGTTGCAGTCCTCTGCCTTACCACTTGGCTATGGCGCCAAAAGTCATTGGAGCGGAAGACGGGATTCGAACCCGCGACCCCGACCTTGGCAAGGTCGTATTCTACCACTGAACTACTTCCGCAAAATGGCTGGGCTGGAAGGGATCGAACCTTCGCATGTCGGAATCAAAATCCGATGCCTTACCACTTGGCTACAGCCCAATAATAATGGGGCGACTGAAGGGAATTGAACCCTCGAATGCCGGAATCACAATCCGGTGCGTTAACCACTTCGCCACAATCGCCATGATGAAATTAAAACAGGGGCAGCAGGAATCGAACCCGCGCTGACGGTTTTGGAGACCGTAGTTCTACCGCTAAACTATGCCCCTAAGTGGTGGGGGGGGGCGGATTCGAACCGCCGAACCCGAGGGAGCGGATTTACAGTCCGCCGCGTTTAGCCACTTCGCTACCCCCCCACATATGGTGGCTTTGGACGGAATCGAACCGCCGACACAAGGATTTTCAGTCCTTTGCTCTACCAACTGAGCTACAAAGCCATATGCAGTATGATTGATTTTAAAATAAAAATGGCGGTCTCGACGGGATTCGAACCCGCGATCTTCTGCGTGACAGGCAGACATGTTAACCCCTACACCACGAGACCGGACTTAATTGCGGGGGCCGGATTTGAACCGACGACCTTCGGGTTATGAGCCCGACGAGCTACCAGACTGCTCCACCCCGCGACGATATAAAATTAAATGGTGACCCGTACGGGATTCGAACCCGTGTTACCGCCGTGAAAGGGCGGTGTCTTAACCGCTTGACCAACGGGCCATTACATATTTGAAAAACTGGCGGAGAGCAAGGGATTCGAACCCTTGAGACGGTTTTGCCGCCTACACGAATTCCAATCGTGCTCCTTCGGCCACTCGGACAGCTCTCCAAAAGAGAAAGTGGCTCCGCAAGTAGGATTTGAACCTACGACCTACCGGTTAACAGCCGGTTGCTCTACCACTGAGCTATTGCGGAACGATCTTGCCTGGCAACGTCCTATCCTCACAGGGGGAGATCCCCCAACTACTTTCGGCGCTGAGACGCTTAACTTCTGTGTTCGGCATGGGAACAGGTGTGGCCGTCTCGCTATCGCCACCAGACAAGTATTATACTAACATTATTTATCGATAATGTCAACATGTTTTAGAGAGATTGTTCTCTCAAAACTGAGGATTCATCAACACAAACCAT
>CABIYO010000005.1 GCA_902362975.1 Caryophanales bacterium | reverse complement strand
TGAACTGAGCCCTGTTTTACGGACAGTTTAATAAAAAGTGCCTCGAATCCTATGCGGCGATCAGATGGCTCCGGTATTGCTCCGGGGTCATCTTTTTTAGGTTCCATTGTTTGCGTTCGCTGTTGTAATAGGCGATGTAGGAGTCGACCATCGAACGAACCTCGCTGAGGTCCAGTGCCGATCGATGCTCGACATGATCTTTCAGATGTCCGAAGAAGGACTCGATTGGTGCGTTGTCGAGACAGTTCCCACGACGTGACATGGATTGGACCAACCCCAGTTCGCGAATCCGCGATTGATAGGCGGGATGGGTATAGTGGAACCCTTGGTCCGAATGAATCATCGCCTCAGGATGTAAGTTCCCGTCGAGGTGCTCTTCGAGCTTCCTCGTCGTCTGAAAGACGAGGTCCATGTGAAGACTCGTCGACAGATGGTGCGCCACGATTTCACGTGTCGCGACGTCCTTCACACAGGAGAGATAGACGTTCTGCCCCTTTCGAGTAGGGAGATAGGTGATGTCCGTCACGAAAACCTTGCCTGGCTCGTCCTGGTCGAACTGACGGTTCAGATGATTCGGGACCGTCCTGTGCTCCTGTGTCGCCTTGGCGAGCTTCCGATATGCGTTCTTCGTGCGGATTTTTGTGACGATCCCGTATTTCCGCATCAGCCGAAGGATGCGTTTATGGTTCATGGGCGATCCGATGAGATCGAGCACTTCCATATAGAGCCCGCGATACCCGATTTTCCCGTGCCGACGATCGTGGAGCTGTTTCAGGAGAAGATAGTCCGCGTAGTCGCGCTCTTCCCGGAGGGAGTCCTTTTCCGCACGCTTGAGCCAGGCATAGTAGCCGCTTCGGCTCACACCCGCGATTTCGCAGAGTGTACGGACGAGGTTCTTCAGACGGAATGTCCGGATGACGGTGTTGATGACATGATATCGCTCCGTCGGTGTCAGTCGGTTCGCTTCGCCCGCCCCTCGAGCTCCTCGAGCTTTTTTAGCAGTTCGTTCTCCGCCGTCAGATATTTGATGCGCGCCTCGGCCTTGGCGAGTCGTCGTTCGAGCGAGTCATCCTGCTTCGGACGCCCGCCGCCTGCGTTCGATTTCCCGCGACGTTCGGTCAACAGTCCCTCTGTGCCATAGGTTTGATAGGTTTTGCGCCAGCGTTCCAAGGCAGACTTCGCCTTCACACGCCCGATCACCGTCAGGTCGAAACCGGCCTCTTCGAAGATTTGGGAAGGACCCTTCCCTTCCTGATTCTCAAGGACGGCCCGAACCTTGAAGTCGCCCGTGTACTGGATCGACCGGTCCGAGACAGACGCTACGTTCGGATTTAACTCAAGCTGCCTGATCTGATGTTCGTTGAAGATGATTTTACTCATGGATGCGTTCCCCCGTTTGTATGAATAGGTTCATTATATCGATTCGACCGCACGCGAAAAACCCTGAATGAGCACTTTTTATCAAGTGTCTATCATTCAGGGTTCAGTTCAAAAAAAGCGCCGCGGCGCTTTTTTGTTTACAAAGCTTTAAATCGTTCGAGAGCACGCTCTCTCGCTTCTTTATGATCGACGAGTGGCATGGCATAGTTGTCTCGATCTGACGGTTCCGGAAAGTGAATCGATTTATCTGTTATATGTTTCAGCTCCGGCACATACTTCCGGATGAACGTTCCGTCAGGGTCAAATCGTTCGGATTGCGTCGTCGGATTGAAAATACGGAAATATGGAACAGCGTCCGTCCCGACAGAAGCCGCCCATTGCCATCCCCCGATATTAGACGCTGCCTCATAATCGATCAGTTTTTGCTCGAAATATCGTTCCCCTTTTCGCCAATCGAGAAGGAGATGTTTCGATAGGAAAGATGCGACAATCATCCGTAGGCGGTTGTGCATCCACCCGGTCTCGTTCAACTGACGCATCGCGGCGTCGACGATTGGATACCCGGTCTCCCCGTTACACCACTTTTCGAACTGCTCTTCATTGTCCTCCCATTCAATCGTCTTGTATTTATCATTGAGCGGTTGATCTTTCAATCCGTGGAACTTTGCCATGACCATGTAATAAAATTCGCGCCACAATAGCTCATCGTAATACGTGTCGCGCCCTCTTGATTGCCTCACCGACAACACTTGTTCGGTGATGGTGCGAATCGACAACACACCTGTCCGTAAATAAGGAGATAGTCGACTCGTCCCGGCGATGCTCGGAATGTCACGCTTCTCGTCATAATCTACCATGCGATCATTGACGAAGCGGGTCAATCGCCTCTTCGCTTCCGTTTCCCCTAGCCCTTTCCATTCCCGTTTACATCGCTTGAAGAGTTCTTTCAGTTCACTCGGTTGTTCATTCTTTGAACGGATGTACTGAGATAAACGATCGACATCAACCTCATACGGTACGGGTGGCTGTTCGGCATACGCCGCTTTTTTGAACGGAGTGAACACCTTATAAGGATCGCCACTTTTTGTACGGAACGCATCGGGATGAAACAGGTGACGATCTAAAAGTCGCACTACCTTTACATCTTCACCAAGTGCTTCAATCACACGGTCATCCCGCTGTTTGAACGGTTCCACATACTCCGCATTAAAATAGAGCACATCCATCTCGCCGAGCTGTTTCACGAACTCATCCTCCGTCTCCGCGACGAGGACACGAAGCCCTAACCCTTTTGCTTCTAAATCATCCAAGAACGTTCGCATCGTCGAGAAGAAATAGTCATGCCGCACTTCAAATGGATCACAGTATTTCGGATTCAACCAAAAGACGAAGTCTAGGTCATCGCCTTCCTCCATATCTTTCAATACACGGTGTAACATATGATTATCGGTCAGTCTAAAATCTGAACGGAACCAACATACTCGTCTCATGATTTCCACTCCCATCTACAAAAAAGAAGCATAGCGCGCTATGCTTCTTTTGATTATACAAATTCAATCAACAAGTCGTCACTTTGTATTGTGTCGCCTTCTTTAATATGGATGGCCTTAATCTCACCATCTTGTGCCGCTTGAATTGTCGTTTCCATCTTCATCGCTTCTGTGACGAGCAACTGCTCCCCACGGTGAACGCGACTTCCTGGTTCGACCAATACTTTCAAGACAGACCCCGGCATCGATGCACCGACTTGTTTGGCGTTCGAACGATCGACTTTCGGACGGCTTGTCGTTGCCGATTTGACATTGACATCTTTAATCTCGATTTCACGTGGTACCCCGTTCATCTCATACGAGACGAGACGAATGCCATCTTCATTCGCTGCACTCACTTGTACGAGCTTGATGATTAACGTTTTTCCTGTCTCGATTTCAACTTGGATTGTCTCCCCGACGTTTAATCCGTAGAAGAACGTCAACGTGTCGAGTACCGATACGTCCCCGTATGTCGTTGTATGTTTGACATAGTCTTCGTACACTTTCGGATAAAGCGCATGGGCTAGAAGCTCAAAGTCGGTCACCGGTCGCTCGAACTTTTCAAACAGTTCTTGACGTGCCGATTCAAAGTCATACGGTTTGATTAACTTACCAGGACGAACGTTTAACGGCTCTTCCCCTTTCAAGATGACTTGTTGTACATCTTTCGGGAATCCACCTGGAGGCGTCCCCAATTCACCACGCATCATTTCGACGACCGAGTCCGGGAAGTCCAACTGGTGTCCACGCGTCATCACATCTTCTTCCGTCAAGTTATGCTGGACCATGAATAGCGCCATATCACCTACAACTTTAGATGACGGCGTCACCTTGACAATGTCCCCGAACAACATGTTCACTCGGGCATACATCGCCTTCACTTCGCCCCAACGGTCTCCAAGCCCGACCGCTTTCGCTTGCTGTTGGAGATTTGAATATTGTCCACCCGGCATCTCGTGCTCATACACGGATGGATGCGGAGCACGCATATCACTTTCAAACGGTTCATAGTTATGACGCACGTCTTGCCAGTAGTCACTGATGACCTCATATTGTTTCGGGTCGACCTTCGGCTGACGTTCGTGGCGGTTGAGCGCATAGACCAAACTTCCACCTGAAGGCTGTGACGTCATCCCTGACATCGAGCTCGCTGCAACATCGACGATATCGACACCGGCATCTGTCGCACGAGCATAGGTGAAGATTCCGTTACCGGAAGCATCGTGTGTATGCAAGTGGATTGGTAAGTCCACGGCGTCTTTCAATGCCGATACGAGTGCATAGGCCGATTCCGGCTTCAATAGACCGGCCATATCTTTGATTGCCAAGATATGCGCACCACTCGCCTCAAGTTTCTTCGCGAGGTCGATATAATACGGAAGGTGGTACTTCGGACGGTTGCCATCGTACAAGTCTCCTGTATAACAGATGGCCGCCTCCGCCACTTTCCCAGTTGGAAGTGTCGCATCGATTGCCAATTGAATCGATTCTAAGTTGTTGAGACTGTCAAAGATTCGGAACACGTCGACTCCGGCATATGCCGCTTCGTGTACGAATTTCTCAATGACGTTATCTGCATAGTTTTTGTATCCGACCGCATTCGCACCGCGTAGCAACATTTGAATCAAGACGTTCGGCATCTTCTCACGAAGCTTCATGAGACGTACCCACGGATCTTCGGATAAGAAGCGGTAGGCGACGTCGAACGTCGCTCCGCCCCATGCCTCGACCGAGAACAATTCTGGCATGAGTTTGCTTGTCGGTTCGGCGATGTTCAAAATGTCCTGTGTCCGCATGCGCGTCGCGAGCAACGATTGATGCGCATCTCGCATCGTCGTATCCGTCAACAACAATTCTGGTTGACGTTTGATCCAGTCGGCGAGGCCGTCCGGTCCAAGCTCTGTAAGAATTTGTTTCGTCCCTGGCTTCGCTTCTGCTGGGAGGTCACGTGGGATTCGCACCGAACGGCTGATCGGCTTGTCTTTCAGACCGACACCCGGGAATCCATTCACTGTCACGTCCCCGATATAGTTCAACAGTTTCGTCCCACGGTCTTTTCGTTTCGGGAAGACGAACAGTTCTGGCGTCTCATCGATGAATGACGTGTTGTAATCTCCATTGATAAAGTTCGGGTGCTTCATGACGTTAATCAAGAACGGAATGTTCGTCTTAATTCCGCGAATCCGGAACTCGTTCAAGTTTCGAACCATCTTCGAGGCCGCTTGTTCGAATGTCATGCCATGGGTGGACAATTTCACGAGAAGTGAATCGTAGTACGGTGAAATCTCTGCACCGACATACGCATTCCCACCGTCAAGACGGACACCAAAGCCGCCTGGAGAACGGTAAGCCATGATTTTCCCAGTATCCGGCATGAAGTTATTGCCTGGATCTTCAGACGTAACACGTGATTGAATCGCATAACCGAGAAGTTTAATGTCTTCTTGCTTCGGCATTTGAATCATATCGCCGTGGAGCGACTCACCTTGTGCAATCATCAATTGTGTTTGAACGATATCAAAGCCTGTGACCATCTCTGTGATTGTATGTTCCACTTGAATGCGTGGGTTGACCTCGATGAAGTAGAACGACTCGTCTTCGGTCACCAAGAACTCGACCGTACCGGCGTTGACGTAACCGACGTGACGCATGAGTTGGACCGCCGCATCACAAATCGCTTGGCGCGATGCATCAGACAAGGTCACACACGGCGCCACCTCGACGACTTTTTGGTGACGGCGCTGAACCGAACAGTCACGCTCGAACAAGTGAACGATGTGACCGTGCTCATCTCCAAGAATCTGCACCTCGATGTGTTTCGGACGTTCGACGAGTTTTTCTATGTACACTTCGTCAGAACCGAACGCCTGCTTCGCTTCTGATTTTGCACGTTCAATCAAATCTTCCATTTCCGCTTCTGTCCGAATGACACGCATTCCGCGTCCTCCACCACCCATCGAAGCTTTGACCATGAGCGGGAATCCGTGCTCGTTCGCAAATGCTTCTGCGTCTTCATATGATGTGAGCGGTCCATCCGAACCCGGAATGACAGGAAGACCCGCAGCAATCGCACTCTGACGTGCTCGTACTTTATCCCCGAACGCATGTAAATGTGACTCATGCGGCCCGACAAAGATGATGCCTTCTTCCCGGCAACGACGCGCGAGTTCAATGTTCTCTGAAAGGAAACCATATCCCGGGTGAATCGCATCACTTCCTGACTCCTTAGCGATTCGAATGACACCTTCAATATCGAGGTACGCATCGATTGGTTTTTTGTCTACACCGATCAAGTAGGCCTCATCGGCTTTAAAGCGATGTAAGGAGCCGCTATCTTCTTGTGAATAGACAGCTACCGTTCGAATGCCTAACTCTGTCGCCGCTCGAAATACGCGAATGGCAATTTCCCCACGGTTTGCAACAAGTAACTTTTTAATTGGTTTCAAATGAAATCCCCCCGTTAATGAAGTTTATTTGTTTCCTTATCTGACGATGTGAAGCGATGAACGTTGAACGTTTTCTTCTGATTTCACCCGAATTTCTTCTCGTCGTGTCGCCTCTCGATGACGGTTACGCATCGAGATACTGCTGAGCACCCCGAGAACCCCCATCATCATGATGAGCGATGTTCCCCCATAACTGACCAGTGGCAAGGTTACGCCTGTCCCAGGGAACCAACCGGACATCGCACCGATATTGATGGCCGTCTGGATCATAATTTGTGATGCAATCCCAAACGACACGAACATCGCAAAGTGACTATCTGCATGATTGGCGATATGAATCGCGCGAAAGGCGATGAAGAAGAGTAGGACTAAAACCGTCAATACACCGAAGAATCCCAACTCCTCCGCAATGATCGACATGATATAATCGGTTTCTGGTTCTGGCAAATACCCATACTTTTGAAAACTGTTCCCGAGTCCGACTCCGGTCAATCCCCCATGTACGATCGAGATGATCGACATGAGCAATTGGTGTCCATAACCTTCCGGGTCCATGAACGGGTTGAACACGACCTCAATCCGACTTCGTTGATTCTCCGAGAAGATGGTCGTGAACAATACGAATACAGTACCCATCCCAGCTAAAATCCCCGGAATCAAAATTCGAAGCGGCGCCCCGACACCGAACCACATGAGCAACATGATGGAACCGAGAACGAATAACCCACCCATATCCGGCTGTCCATTGATTGCGATGGCGTAGAACGAGAAGTAAAAGAGAACCGGTACTAAGAAGAAGGCGCCGATTTGAGCGCGCAATCCTTTTTTCGTGATAGCGGCCCGCGCTAGTCGACCCGGGAGTCCTTTCAACTCATTATTCCATAGTTCATGGTAGTAGTTCGCAAGCAGTATGATGAGGACGAATTTGGCAATCTCGACCGGTTGAATGGTCATTCCGCCGATGATGAGCCAAGCCCGGGCCCCGTTCAATGGCGGCATCGCCCACGTGACAAACAGCAAGATGACAGAGAGGGCATAAAGACCGAAGCGAATGCCTTTTTTCCGAAACATCTCATATCGGAACAACGTCGCGAACAAATATACAAAGATTCCGATTCCAACGTAAACGAGCTGGCGATAGAATAGACTACTATTTGCGTAATCCCCACGATTCCAAACGCTCGCACTATAAATCATGATGGAGCTTAGCCCGACGAGCAAGAGCACTGACAAAAACAACGCAAAATCAAAATACCGAAACCATGTTTTCATGTATTCACTTCCTTATGTAAAACGATCCGACAACCTTTTATAAAAAAATACTCAAACAGCGCCACTTGCACAGTTTGAGTATAAGGTTCATAATTCTGAAGCTTCTGCCAAGGCAGACAACTTTTGTTCCAACGAATCGAGCAGTCCTTTACCTTCAATGTCTGAAATGAGTCCAAGACGAACCGCAAAATCAATTTGGCGCGATAGTCCAAACATATGTGTGTCAAGCACCTCTTCATAAAGCGGGCACTTCGGCATTTTTAGGTTTTCTAACTGCACTTCAATCAGACAACGGATTTTTTCAGCATCCGCCTCGAGTAATTGAAGCGCTTGCTCCCGTTGGATTGCAGCCAAATTTGTCGCCACTACGACCCCTCCTCCGTACGATGACAGACTGTTTGTCATAACTCAACTGTACATTATCTTTCATCATAATTCAATGTACAGTATGAATGAACGCGACATTCTTCCTCTTTTCCATTTTACGAGAAAGAGCGCTATAATGAAACGTGTAATGTGTATGAAGGGGGATATTAGCATGATTTTTCCACTCGATGGAGCGGTTCGCCACAGCCTGACGATTGACCCGACCGTATGGATTTTTGACGAACGAAAGCGAAAGATTGAAGATTTGGACTCGGTGACGGAGAATGACCATGAGGCATACTATGCGAAAATGGGGAAAGCATGGGATGACGGATTGTCACAAGGAACTCGAATCGACCACAATAAACCGATGTCACGACAAGACAAAGATGCAGCATTACGCGACTCGTTCGCCATGCCGCTCGCGCCTTTTTTGAACAATGCTGAACCGATTGAGCTCGCGACACATGTCCGTTTTTACGGGGAGACCATATTGACGCTATCGCTCAGCGAGGCATCGCGCGTATATTTACAATTTTCAAAAGACGGAAAAGTACTTACTGACGGACCTGTCTATGTATTGTATGAGGATCAGGTTATTCGCCAAGTCAATCATATTACCGTATTAAGCAATCAATGAGAAGGGTCACGCCTTCTCTTTTTTGGACTTTTTAGTTCACAAAGTGTATAATATATAGTGTTGACTACAAATCGAATAAGAAAGGTCGTGACGCTTACGATACCTCTATGGAAACGAAATTTAGTGGTTGTTTGGATCGGTAGCTTCTTGACCGCCGCGTCGATGAGTCTCGTCCTTCCATTCCTCCCATTGTTCATCGAACAACTCGGGGTAAAGGATGCGGACCACGTTGTCACTTGGTCTGCGATTGCGTTCGGCGCGACGTTCCTCGTAGCCGCCATCGTCTCTCCGATGTGGGGACGCTTGGCTGACCGAAAAGGAAGAAAGCTGATGCTCATCCGAGCCAGTCTTGGGATGGCCATCGTCATGTTCCTCATCAGCTTCGTCCAAGACGTATATCAACTCGTCGGGTTGCGTTTACTCATGGGGGCCGTGTCTGGATTTATTTCAGCCGGCATCACGTTGGTCGCATCCCAAACACCAAAAGAGAAAAGCGGCTGGGCGCTCGGTACCCTGTCAACCGGCGGAATCACTGGTGGTCTACTCGGTCCCCTCATCGGCGGACTGCTCGCAGACTGGATTGGGCTTCGATCCGTTTTTCTCTTTACCGGAAGTGCACTCTTCCTGACGTTCCTCATCACGCTTTGGTTCGTAAAAGAAGATTTTGTCCCAGTGAAACGCGAAGAACTCGCTTCGATGAAATCGATTTTTGCCTCACTGCGACATCCTCAGTTGATTGTCGGTCTGTTTGTGACAACGTTCTTCATTCAGTTCTCGACACAATCCATCGGACCACTCTTGACATTATACGTACGTGAATTGAATCCGAACACAACGACGCTCGCCTTCATGGCAGGGATTGTCGCCTCCGCTCCGGGACTAGCCGCTCTCGTTTCCGCGCAGCGTCTCGGACGGTTATCGGACAGACACGGAGCGGGGCGCATCTTGTTTTGGGCACTGCTCCTCTATAGCCTCTTCTTGATTCCGCAAGCATTCGTTACCTCAACGACTCAACTCATCTTGTTGCGTTTCGGGATCGGGTTCGCAACGGCCGCCTTGATGCCGTCCGTTCAATCGCTACTGCGCCAGCATACGCCGGTCTCTGCGACGGGGCGCATCTTTTCATACAATCAGTCCGCTCAGTTCATGGGGAATCTACTCGGACCGCTTTTTGGATCCCAAATCGTGGCACACTTCGGATTTTCTGCCCTGTTTATCATCACGGGATTGATTATGATCTCGAATGCCTTTTTAGAACGGACGAACGTCCAGTCGTTACAACTCGATACAAAATAACGCCGAGCACGAAGCTCGGCGTTATTTTGTATCTTTCTTATAGTAGGTCAGCCGCCAATCGTGCAAGAGACGAACGCTCCCCTTTCACGAGTTGCACGTGTCCGAAGACGTTTTGTCCTTTGAAGCGTTCCACCGCGTACGTCAAGCCGTTCGAATATTCGTCCAAATACGGATGGTCGATCTGATACGGGTCACCGACGAGAACGATTTTCGAGTTCTCTCCAACGCGAGTGAGAATCGTTTTGATTTCATGCTTCGTTAAGTTCTGCGCCTCATCGATGATGATGAACTGGTCCGGCATACTTCTACCTCGAATATAGGTGAGCGCCTCGAGCTGAATCGATTTCATACCGGCTAGAATATTGCCGAGCTCGTCTTTTGAATTCGCATTGAATAAAAATTCTAGGTTATCATAAATCGGTTGCATCCATGGGCGAAGCTTCTCTTCCATCTCCCCTGGCAAATAACCGATATCATTCCCCATCGGCACGACCGGACGAGCGACGACGAGTTTATTGTAACGCTGTTCATCCTCGACGAGCGAGAGCCCTGCTGCTAGGGCAAGGAGCGTCTTCCCGGTACCGGCTTTGCCAAGTAAGGTGACAAACGGAATGTCATCTCGAAGCAACAAGTCGAGTGCCATCCGCTGTTGAACGTTTCGCGGATGAATTCCCCAAATATGATCTGCATCGAGTGCCAGCGGTCGTAAAATCGGTTGAAGCGAATCGACCACAGCAAGCGCACTCGCTTTCGACACATTACTTTTCAAGACGACGAATGAATTCGGATATAGCACTTGTTTCGTCAAGGCCGTCGTCGGCAATTGACGAACTTTATAAAATTCATCGATGAGCGACTGATCGACTTCAATCTCTCGATAGCCAGCGTATAAGTCCGTCGTATCAACGATATGATCTGTCAGGTAGTCTTCTGCATCAATTCCAATGGCGTCCGCTTTGACACGGACCAAAATATCTTTTGAGACGACGACGACCTTTCGACCTACGTCATGCTCGTATTGTTTCATTAACTTTAAGGCAACGAGTAGGATACGGTTATCGTTTGTTATGACATCGAACGGAATATCGACCTGGCGTTCATGACCGATTTCGACAAACAGACGTCCTCCGTTTTCAAGCGGGACCCCGTCATGGAGTTTTCCCGATGTCCGGAGCTGGTCGAGGAGGCGTGACGTTTCACGGGCGTTCCGCCCGACCTCATCCATGTTTCGTTTCTTTCCATCTAACTCTTCTAGAACGATGGCCGGAATGACCACGTCGTGTTCTTCAAATTGAAATAAGGATAGCGGATCATGTAGGAGTACGTTCGTATCGAGTACATATGTTTTTTTCATAGACTTTTCCGCCCCTCGAATATAGGATCGTATTCAAGAATGAAGACTTTCTTTCACTTCACGGTCAAGCTTTTCCGCCGCTCGAATATCATACGTTTTCGTGATTTCGGGCTGTGCGTAAGCTGCTCCATAAAACGAGATGTTCCTCACTTCTTCGACATGTCCTTCAAAAAAACGAAGATGAAGACTTGGTTTAACCGCCGGATCGAACTCTCGAATCGCTGAGAGTAAAACATGATAGGACTGACCATCCTCGATAAAAATGAGGCCAGCCGTCTTTTCTGTCGTCAAGATGGTCACGATATGTGAATTTCTTGTCAATGCGAACCGGACCGTGACAGCATCTAACGCTTGCACCCAACTGATTGCATGGCTGATCGGCCAACGCTTCGCCTCGTCGAAACCGACGAGAAATGTTAACGGCATGTCGTTCAATAGGCGCTCTTGCGCAGCTGTCAGTTCAAACGTTGCCTTACTCGCCATTCAACTCCCCTCCTTTTAACCGGGTATGGTTTTACCATTCTCCCTTACCGGTTCAATTCCCTGCTTTTAACGGTTGAAATCATGCTATACTCATCGTATAGAGGAAGGTGAAAAGATGCGTGTGAAATGTTCTCTTTGCGATAAAGTCGAGACCATCGACTCATGGTCGTTTGAAGCAAAACGCTTGCGTAACAAACCGGCTAAAACGTATATGTGTCAAGAGTGTCAGGAGCGAATCAGCGAACGAACGGCTGAACGCGCTGCATCTGGACAGTTCAAGTTATATCCTACATTTCGACAAAAACGAAATTGGTAATGCAAACGGGCGCCTCCGAAGAGACGCCCGTATTTTTTATGATTCTACCGCATCTTGACGACGGTTCCACCAGAGGCGACCACGATAAATGGCCAACACGATAGCCATGACGGCAAGCACTTCCGGGATTGGCCAAGTGAAAAAGACGAGCGCCATCGTACCTGCACCAAGCGAAAGCAAAATATAGACGATGAGCGACTTCCACCATGCCAATTGTTTCGCAAAACCAAGTTTAAAGACAAGGATCGTCAGTAAGATGACCGTGACAACGAGTGCATTGAACCCGACGGAAAAGTCATTCGGGTCACTGCCGACACCTAGCATCGAAGCGATCCACGGAACGTCAATCTGTGTGATATCGATTGTTTGAGAAGCTTTCAAGACAAAGAGTCCCCCTTTATTTCATACACATCCATTCTACACTATTCCATGCAAAAGGGAACGCCGAAGCGTCCCCTTTCTGCTAACTTATTCTTTACCAAGTTTACGACGCTTGTCAGCTTTCTCACGTTCGTTCTTGTTCAAGATTTTCTTACGAAGACGGATTGACTTCGGCGTGATTTCACAGTACTCGTCATCGTTCAAGAACGTGAGCGACTCTTCAAGTGAGAATACGCGCGGACGTTTCAAGACTTGTGTCGAGTCTTTTGCAGAAGCACGCATGTTCGTCAATTGCTTCCCTTTAACGGCGTTAATGGCAAGGTCAACGTCACGGTTACATTCCCCAATGATCATTCCTTCATACACATCCGTACCCGGCTCGATAAAGATCGTTCCACGGTCTTCAAGGGCACCGATTGAGTAAGCCGTCGACTTCCCGTTTTCGATACATACCATAACACCGCTACGACGGCCTCCGATATCAGCAGCGATATACGGACGGTACTCTTCGAACGTATGGTTCAAGATGCCGTATCCACGTGTCGCTGACAAGAATTCGTTACGGTAACCGATGAGACCACGTGATGGCACGAGGAATTCCATACGCGTCTGACCGTTGTCATTCGTGTTCATGTTCGCAAGCTCACCTTTACGGAGACCAACCGATTCCATGACTGAACCTGTGTACTCTTCAGGTACGTCGATGATGACGCGCTCGAACGGCTCAACTTTCGTGCCGGTTTCGTCTTCACGGATGATAACTTGGGGTTTCGACACTTGGAGCTCGTAACCTTCTCGACGCATGTTCTCAATCAAGATTCCGAGGTGAAGCTCACCGCGTCCCGATACGATCCATTGGTCTGGTGAATCTGTGTTTTCGACACGGAGTGAAACGTCCGTCTCGAGTTGTTTCATCAAACGTTCTTCGATTTTACGTGCCGTCACGAAATCGCCTTCACGTCCTGCGAACGGAGAGTTGTTTGTCATGAAACGCATTTGAAGCGTTGGCTCATCGATGCGAAGGAGCGGAAGTGGCTCTTCTTTACCGACTGGCGTTACCGTTTCACCGACGTTGATATCTTCCATTCCGGCGATAGCAATCAAGTCCCCTGCTTTTGCTTCTTCGATTTCGATGCGCTTGAGGCCGAAGTAACCGAACAATTTCGTGACACGAAGTTGTTTTACCGTACCGTCTGTCTTGCAAAGCGATACTTGCTCACCGACTTTGATTTTCCCACGGAAGACGCGACCTACACCGATACGACCAAGGTAGTTGTCATAGTCGAGCATCGTCACTTGGAATTGAAGTGGCTCGTCTGAGTTGTCCACTGGAGCCGGCGTGTTTTCAAGAATCGTGTCGAGCACGTGCGTGATTGTATCTTCTTGTTTTTCTGGGTCAGGATCGAACGAACTTGAACCGCTGACTGCTGATGTGTAGACGACAGGGAATTCAAGTTGATCTTCATCTGCGCCAAGGTCGATCAAGAGATCAACAACTTCATCGACAACGTCGAGTGGACGAACCATCGGCTTATCGATTTTGTTGACGACGACAATCGGACGAAGTCCTTGGTCGAGAGCTTTTTTCAATACGAAACGAGTTTGTGGCATACAGCCTTCACGCGCATCGACAACAAGAATAACGCCGTCTACCATACGCATGATGCGCTCAACTTCTCCACCGAAGTCTGCGTGACCTGGTGTATCTACGATGTTGATGCGCGTCTCTTTATAATCGATTGCTGTGTTTTTTGCGAGAATCGTGATTCCGCGCTCACGCTCGATATCGTTCGAGTCCATCACGCGTTCTGAGACTGCCTCATTCGTCCGGAAAGTACCAGACTGTTTCAATAATTCATCGACTAACGTTGTTTTACCGTGGTCAACGTGTGCGATGATGGCTACGTTCCGAAGGTTTGTTCTTACGTTCATGTAGTTATTCCTCTCTCATTTAAAAAATTTCAACTTTTCTTCAACTTTAAGAGTATAGCACACGTCACAGTACCTTTGTCGAGTGGAATCGACTGTGAACGTTTTCATCCCGTGTTTTTTATCATACAATAGGGAAGATAAGAGAAAATAAGGAGGAACCTCCATGCAGCTAATGTTTGTATTGATTGCAACGGCCGTTGTCGCAGGATTCGTCGGCATTGGAATCGGGGTGGCCGAGGGAAGCGCCATCATTATTTTAGGAAGCCTCGTGTTAAGTGGCGTAGCGACATTCTTTGGTATTCAATTGCGTCGCCGCATTCTTTCAGAACGTCAATCATAAAAAAGGGTTACTCCGGGATCATGTCGGAGTAACCCTTTTAACTTGCTTTTATAGTGGACGAGTCAAGCAGATGCGGTCGCGTAAAACGATCCCATCTTCTTGGATGTCATCGTACCCGTGATTACGAAAATAATCGCGTTCTACCGAATCGAATCGAAATCCGGCTTGTTGGTAAAAACGCAACTGCATGATGCTTGAATTCCCTGTACAGACGAGTAGTTCTTTTCCACCAATCATCGTGGCCCGCTTTACTGCGTCTTGTAACATGCGTTGACCAATCGTTTGGTTTTGACGCTCGGGTTTCACAGCGATATTGACGAGTTCAACCCGATCGTCTCCGTGTGAAACGAGCATATACGCACCGACAATCTCACTACCGAGTAACGCTTTGTACG
The DNA here is from genome assembly GCA_902362975.1 of Caryophanales bacterium. Lineage (GTDB taxonomy): Bacteria > Bacillota > Bacilli > Exiguobacteriales > Exiguobacteriaceae > Exiguobacterium. The sequence goes on along the minus strand of CABIYO010000005.1, from coordinate 82,600 downwards.
TACGACCTTCCTCGAATTGTTCTCGAACCATCGCTTCATTCGGATTCGCCAAGACGAGTAGGTCGCGGATTTCTTCATACGAATCATGTTCCACGATGTGTAAGTCCGGTTTTGCTTCAGCCGTGACCCCTTTTGCGATGACGTAATGTTTGATGACGTCATTTACAAATGAGTCGCTCCCAGCCAGGACAGATGTTTTTCCGTCATACCGAATCGGCTCACCATATAAGGAAACGACACGCCCGCCTACCTCTTCAACGAGTAACTTTCCAGCAGCATAATCCCATGGCATATTGCGCATTGTGATGTAGCCGTCCACGCGGCCGGCAGCAAGCCAGGCTAATTCAAGCGATGCAGCACCATGAGCTCGCGTCCCAATCGAGTCCCGTACAATCGGAGCGAGTATTTCCGGGGCAATCTGGTGGTTCGGCGTGACCCACGTCGCATTCATACTTAAAAATGCGTCTCGGACATGATGTTCATGAAGGGTCGGCAACGTCCGACCGTTCAATGTCGCCCCGTATCCTTTCCGCGCCATGAACATCTCATCCGCCATGACGTCATAGACGAATCCATATTCCACGACCCCATCTATCATGATCGCGATGGAGATGGCAAACATACGTTTTTGATGAATAAAATTTAACGTCCCATCAATCGGGTCGACAAACCAGACGGTACCGGTCAATTGTTTTGGCTGATCTGTCGTCCCCTCTTCCCCCATAATCTGATGTTCCGGAAATGTTTGTTGGATTCGACGGACAATCAGTTGTTCCACCGCGCGGTCGATTTCAGTGACCAAATCCCCTTTTCCCGTCTTTCGTTCCACTTCATAACTTTGATCAATCTCGCGACGGATCAGTTCTCCCGCTTGTTTGATTAAGTCGACTGCAAACCATTCTATCATCAGTGATCACCTCAACTGTATTGTACCAAACAAAAACCAGTATCCGCTCGGAATACTGGTTGAATGTGTGCGTAATGGTTAGGCTTCGAGACGCAATAATTCTTGGCGGTACTTCTCTAACCGATGCTTGCTAGCCTGAACTGTAGCATCATCTTGTGACGCCATCGCATCGAAGAGGGTTGCCAATTCATAATCAATCTCTAAGCGCAGCACCGGAATCCGTTTTTCTGCGTCTTTTCTTTTGAATGCCTCAATCACTTGTTTCATAAGATGCCACACTCCTTTTGTTGGGCTACAAGTTACGGTTTAGTGAGTTGAATTGAGTATATCAGATAAAATTCGAAAAAGAAAGATAATTGTCTGACTATTTTGAATTTTTTATCTTAATGGATATATTCCCAATTCCGAGGTCCCTAAACCTGAATTGGTGTTAATGAACTATACCCGATTTATAGGAGAAATAACAAAAAAGCATGCCGGAATTTGCTCGGGCATGCTCAGTCTTACAGTTTAATCATTTTACTCGAGGACTTCATTGCCGCCTGAACCGTACGATACGTGGAATAACCTGTCTGTTCGTCGTGAACCGCGTTCAGTTGTTTCTCCTCCGCCTTAGATGTTACGATTTGCTTGAAGGCACGATAGGAGTCGAGAAAAACCTCTCGTTCCACCCCACCTTCATTGGCTTGTGCGACGACGTTATAAAACTCGACGACTTCAATCAATTCGTCAGTCGTCCAATCCGGATTGATCGGATAGTTGATTTGCATATTGTTTCACCTCGACACCCATTGTAGCAACAAAAAAAACTATTGCAAGTTGATCCAGAAATCTCTATAGTTTTTTTGTTGCTTCTTTTTTTAAAAACAACATATATCATACCGAAACTATTCATCTTATAAATAAACTGATTCAAGGGGGATTTACGATTGAAATTAAAAGGTGCTACTCAGCTCGAAACGCCACTATTTGACACGTTGCTTGAACATGTCGACTCAAACCCGATTGCGTTCCACATTCCTGGTCATAAAAGTGGAAAAGGGATGGACCCGGAGTTTCGTGACTTTATTGGTGAAAACGCCCTAAAAATTGATTTGATTAACATTGCGCCACTCGATGACCTCCATCATCCAAAAGCAGCAATCGCTGAAGCGGAGCGCTTGGCGGCAGAGGCGTTCCGTGCTGACGAGACCTTTTTCTCCGTTCAAGGGACATCGAGTGCCATCATGGCGATGATCATGGGTGTCGTTGGCCCGAACGAAAAAATCATCGTGCCCCGGAACGTCCATAAATCTGTCATGTCCGCGCTCGTCTTAACAGGTGCCCACCCGGTCTTCATCCACCCGGAATTTGATGAATCATACGGCATCGCCCACGGAATCACGGCTAGTGCCGTTGAACGCGCGCTTGAACTTCATCCAGACACGAAAGCCGTACTCGTCATCAACCCGACTTATTTCGGGATCGCAGGTGATTTAGAGCGGATTGTGTCCGTCGCGCATGCACAAGACGTTCCTGTACTTGTCGATGAGGCACACGGCGTTCATCTCCCCTTTCACGATGAACTTCCGCTCTCGGCGATGCAAGCCGGAGCAGATGTGGCGGCGACGAGTGTCCACAAGCTTGGTGGTTCAATGACAGGCAGTTCGATTTTGAACGTACGCCGCGGACTCGTCTCGCCAGAACGAATTCACGCGATGCTCTCTATGATTACAACGACCTCAACATCCTATTTGCTCCTCGCTTCTCTCGACGCGGCACGTCGACAGTTAGCGACAAAGGGTCACATGATGAATGAGCGTGCACTCGAGCTTGCTAGAACGGCCCGTACGGCAATCAATCACATGCCGAACTTATCGGTATACGGTCATGCCGAGTTGCATTCTGAATCGACTTACGCACTTGATGAAACGAAAGTACTCGTATCCGTGCGTGAACTTGGGGTAACTGGATTTGAAGTCGAGAAATATCTTCGCGACAATCACCGCATCGAAGTCGAGATGTCCGATTTATTGAATGTGCTCTTCATCGTCACATCAGCGGACGACGAGTCAACAATTCAAGCGTTGATTGAAGCGATGCGAGATGTCGTTTCTGTTTACCAAAAGTCTGGGAACGACTCATTATCCATCATGCTCCCAGAGATTCCACCACTTGCGCTCAGTCCTCGTGATGCATTTTATGAAGAGACGGAGACGATCCCTCTCGAAAACGCAGTCGGACGTATTTCAGCGGAATTCATTATGGTGTATCCACCTGGAATTCCAATCATCATTCCAGGTGAATTGATTACGACGTCGACACTCGAATACATCATGGCCAACATTGAAGCAGGTCTTCCCGTACAAGGTCTTGAAGATGAGTCGCTGCAAATGATTAAAGTCATCCAACAAACAAAAGCGATTCGCTAAACAAAAAATGAGCCGGTCATCATGACCGGCTCATTTTTATGTCATCTCAGAAAAGGTGCTGTAGATGATCGAATTGCTTCCCCTAGTGCCCATTATAAGAAAACGCTTACATTTTTTCAAGTATCAATTTTTTCAGATCCTTGTGTTTTTTCGACCAAGCAAAGTCGTAAAAATTCAGCGATGTGCTCTGTGTCATTCAAGTTGATGCCAAGCATCGGATACAATTGACGCGGCTCTTCTAGCACATGCAAATCAAGAAGGGCCGATTGACCCGTTTGCATACAGACAACTAACACCTTGCCCAGGAATTGCTGTGTATAGACGAAACCAAAATCATAACGGGCTGCTTCTGTTTCAATCCCCGTAAATCGGACCCGACTCGTCTCGGACACGGTATACAATAACTCCTCATCGAATGCCATCAGGATTCCCCCCCTTCTCTCTTCACAAGTATTTTCCTTTATACTACAAGTATGAAACCTAAGGAGAGAATGACAATGAAGATTGATTATGCAACAGAGGTAAACATAGAAACTCTTGCCCAGTTCATGCGCGATCTATGGCCTAGACGCCAACATTGAAGAATTACAAATGGAAGTCAAACTCGGTCTCACCTCAAAAAAATGCATTATTTCATTGCATCAAATGAACATGGGAGGAAGTTGGTTTTTGTCAGTTCAGTTTCCGGCATGACGATGTGCCAGGTTCTAGTACGTCCCCGACCGCCTATGCGGAAGGAATCTATGTCAGTGAATCAGAACGCCATCGAGGTGTCGCCTTTCGCTTGGTCGATGCTGGAGCAACCTTCGCAGCCCGTCACGGTTGTATCGAACTGGCCTCGGATACCGAGCTTGAAAACGAGGGCAGTCAACGCTTTCACGAGAAGGTCGGTTTCAAGGAAGTCGAGCGTGTCGCCTCCTATATTAAAAACCTCTCCCACGAAAATCGTGAGAGAGGTTTGATTGACGTTCTTATTTTACAACGTGGATTGGCATCCCTATTGCGATTTCAGCAGCTTCCATAGCCATCTCACCGAGTGATGGGTGAGCATGGATTGTAAGTGCGATATCTTCAGCAGTCATACCAGCCTCGATTGCAAGGCCAAGCTCAGCAATCATATCTGAAGCGCCCGTACCCGCGATTTGAGCACCGATCAAGAGACCGTCCTCTTTACGTGTGATGAGCTTCATGAAGCCGTCTGGCTCGTCAAGTGCAAGTGCACGACCGTTCGCTGCGAATGGGAATTTCGAAACTGTGATTTCGAGTCCTTCTTCTTTTGCGAGTGCCTCTGTGTACCCAACCGTTGCGAGTTCAGGATCTGTGAAGACGACTGCAGGGATTGCAGAGTAGTCGAGGTAAGCTGGCTTACCTGCTGCTGCTTCCGCTGCGATTTTCGCTTCGTAAGATGCTTTGTGTGCAAGTGGTGGTCCAGGAACGATATCACCGATTGCATAGATGTTTTCGTTCGATGTTTTACACTGGTCATCGATTTCGATGATTCCACGGTCGTTGATTTTAACGCCCGCGTTCTCAAGACCGATGTCGCCTGTGTTTGGACGACGACCAACTGTGACGAGGACATAGTCCGCTTCAACAGATTGCTCTTCACCGTTTACTTCAAACTTAACAGTTACGCCGTCTTCCGTTTCTTCAACACCTTTAGCAAGTGCATTCGTGTGGATTGTGACGTTCCCTTTTTGCTTAAGTTTCTTCTTAACGACTTGCGTCATTTGTGGTTCGAAACCAGACAAGATGTCGCTAGCGCCCTCTACAACGACAACTTCTGTATCGAAGTTAGCGTATGCAGTACCGAGCTCCATACCGATGTATCCACCGCCGATGACGACGAGTTTCTTCGGTACTTCAGGAAGTGCCAATGCGCCAGTTGAAGAAAGGACGCGTTTAGACCATTTGAACGATGGGATCTCGATTGGTGTAGAACCAGTCGCGACAATCGCTTTTTTGAATTTGTAAGGAGTTGAGCTGTCTTCAGTAATGACACGAACTGTGTCTTCAGAAGCGAAGAACGCTTCACCTTGAACGATCTCAATTTTGTTTCCTTTGAGAAGACCTTTGACACCGCCAGTCAATTTGTTAACGACTGACTGTTTCCATTCTTGAACTTTTGTGAAGTCCACTGACACGTTTTCAGACGTGATTCCCATTGAAGGATGTCCTTTAGCGTGTTGGAAGTTGTGTCCTGCTGTGATCAACGCTTTCGATGGGATACATCCGACGTTCAAGCAGACACCACCGAAGTTGCCTTTCTCAACGATTGTTACTTTCATTCCGAGCTGAGCGCCACGGATTGCGGCAACGTATCCACCAGGACCGGCACCGATGACAAGCAAATCAGTTTCTTGTGCGAATTCTCCTACTACCATGTTCTTATCCCTCCATCATTAGAAGTGCTGGGTCTTCGAGCAAGCGTTTCACCATGTTAAGAGCGTTTTGTGCAGTCGCACCGTCGATGAGGCGGTGGTCAAAGCTGAATGACAGTGCAAGTACTGGCGCAGCAACGATTTCACCGTTCTTCACGACAGCTTTCTCAGCGATACGGCCGATACCGAGAATCGCAACTTCTGGGTGGTTGATGACAGGTGTGAACCATTGTCCACCAGCTGAACCGATGTTTGTGATTGTGATCGATCCGCCTTTCATGTCTTCCCCAGCGAGCTTACCTTCACGAGCTTTACCTGCAAGTTCGTTAATGTTTGTAGCAAGTGCATAGATCGATTTACGGTCTGCATCTTTTACGACTGGTACAACGAGTCCGTTGTCCGTGTCAGCTGCAATTCCGATGTTGTAGTAGTTTTTGTAGACGATTTCTTCGTTCACGTCATCGATTGAAGCGTTGATTGCTGGGAATGCTTTCGCTGCAGCAGTCAATGCTTTCACGACGAATGGCAAGTACGTGAGTTTCACACCTTGGTCAGCCGCGACTTGTTTGAAGTCTTTGCGGAGTGCAACGAGTTTTGTAACGTCGACTTCGTCCATGAGTGTAACGTGTGGTGCAGTGTGTTTCGAGTTAACCATCGCTTTCGAGATGGCTTTACGGATACCACGGATTTTTTCACGTGTTTCAAGTTCAGGAGTCGCTGACTCGTAAGGCTTGATTTCCGTTTTCGTAGCTGCTGCTGGTGCTACAGTTTCTGTTTTCTCTGTTGTAGCTTCTGCAGACGGTGCTTCGCCGTTCGCGAATGCATCGATGTCTTCTTTCAATACACGACCATTGTCGCCAGAACCGTTGACTTCACGGATGTCGACACCTTTTTCACGTGCATATTTACGGACAGATGGCATAGCGATAACACGCTCAGATTTGTGAAGTTGAACGTCGCGTGGCCCGTCTTCTTTCACATCTTCTTTTACGTCTTCTGCCTTCTCTGCTGCTTTCGGTTGTTCAGGTGTTTCTTCTTCACTTGCTGACGCGTCGCCTTCGATGTCAAAGGTAATGAGGACGTCGCCGACTACGGCAACTGTACCTTCGGAAACTTTAACTTCTTTGACTGTACCGTCGACTGGAGCTGGGATTTCAACGACTGCTTTGTCGTTTTGTACTTCTAAAAGAACATCGTCCTCTTTAACCGTATCCCCTGCTTTTACGAACCACTTAACGATTTCACCTTCGTGAATACCTTCACCGATATCCGGTAATTTAAATTCAAATACTGCCACTGGTTTTTCCTCCCATCAATTCATCATGTAAACACGACAAGGGAGACAATTCTCCCTCACCGTTTATTCGACACGATCTTAGAAGTTTACAACTTCCTTAACTTTTGCAACGACATCTTTATGGTCAGGTAACCACATGTCTTCACCTTGTGCGAATGCGAAGACTGTGTCAGGTGCAGTTACTCGAAGAACTGGTGCTTCGAGGTGAAGAATTGCGCGCTCTTGAATTTCAGTTACGACGTTTGCCGCGATACCTGCTTGACGTTGTGCCTCTTGAACGACGATCGCACGACCTGTTTTCTTAACAGATTCTACGATTGTGTCGATATCGAGCGGGCTCACTGTCATGAGGTCGATGACTTCAACGTTGATGTTTTCTTTTTCAAGCTCTTCCGCTGCTTTGAGTGACGTGTGTACCATCGCACCGTAAGTGATGATTGAAACGTCTGTACCTTCACGTTTCACATCCGCTTTACCGAGTTCGATTGTATACTCACCTTCAGGTACTTCGCCACGGAATGAACGATACAATTTCATGTGCTCGAGGAACACGACTGGGTCGTTGTCACGGATAGACGCAATCAACAAACCTTTTGCATCGTACGGAGTCGATGGAATAACGACTTTAAGACCAGGTGTCTGAGCCATCAAACCTTCAAGGCTGTCCGCGTGAAGCTCAGGTGTCTTAACTCCACCACCGAATGGTGAACGGATTGTGATTGGTTGGCTGTAAGCGCCGCCTGAGCGGTAACGCATACGTGCCATTTGAGCTGCGATTGAGTCGAAAACTTCGAATACGAATCCGAAGAATTGAACTTCCATGATCGGACGGAATCCAGTAAGACCTAGACCGATCGCAAGACCACCAATCCCTGATTCAGCGAGTGGCGTGTCGAAGACACGGTCTTCGCCGAACTCGTCTTGGAGACCTTCCGTCGCACGGAATACCCCACCGTTTTTACCAACGTCTTCTCCGAAAAGAAGTACTTTCTCGTCGCGTTTCATTTCAACGCGCATCGCATCAGTAATCGCTTGGATCATTGTCATTTGAGCCATAACTTACTTCGACTCCTTTGCAGTATATTCTTCAAGCTGTTCTTTCAAGTTTGAAGGAAGTTCTTCGAACATGTTGTTGATGAAGTCCGAAACTTTTTGTTTTGGTTCTTTGTCTGCTTGGCTGATTGCTTCTTTCACGTCAGCTTTCGCTTGCTCGATCACTTCGTTCTCCATGTCTTCGTTCCAGAGTTTCTTGTTCTCAAGGAAGAGACGGAAACGTACGAGTGGATCTTTTTCTTGATACTCTGTGTCGAGTTCTTTTGTACGGTAACGTGTTGGGTCATCCCCTGCAAGCGTATGTGGACCATAACGGTAAGTGAGTGCCTCGATGAGTGTCGGTGTTCCTTCGAGTGCATCGACACGAGCTTGTTGAGTCGCTGCGAGCACTGCAAGAACGTCCATTCCATCTACTTGAATTCCGTTGATTCCAGCTGCAACAGCTTTTTGCGCGATCGTTTTAGCTGCTGTTTGCTTTTCAACAGGAGTCGAGATAGCGAAACGGTTGTTTTGAACGACAAAGATTGCTGGTAATTTGAATGCACCTGCAAAGTTCAATCCTTCGTAGAAGTCACCTTGTGATGAGCCACCGTCACCTGTGTAAGTAATAGCGACATTTTTGTTGCCGTTGCGTTTGAGGCCCATTGCCACACCCGCAGTTTGAATGATTTGTGCACCGATGATGATTTGTGGCATCAATACGTTGACACCTTCAGGGATGCGGTTTCCTGCCACGTGTCCACGTGAGAACAAGAACGCTTGATAAAGCGGAAGTCCGTGGAATACGAGTTGTGGGATATCACGGTATCCTGGAAGAATCCAGTCCTCTTTGTCGAGCGCGTATTGCGTCCCGATCATCGTCGCTTCTTGACCTGCCACTGGCGCGTAGAATCCTAAGCGACCTTGACGGTTAAGTGAGATGGCGCGTTGGTCCCAGATTCGAGTATAGACCATGCGGCGCATGAGTTCCTGAAGTTGCTCGTCCGTTAGGTCAGGCATTGCGTCTTGGTTGACGACCTCACCCTTCTCGTCGAGAATACGGAACGTTTGGAAGTTTTCTTCCACGTTTTGAAGTACCTGAACGTTGTTCATTCGTTTCACCTCATCCTTTCAACTATGAGACAATTGTCTTTTTTGTGATCAAACACTATCTCAAATCTTACGTGTATCTGTCCAAAAAAGCAATCTGTATTAACGTGATTCAGAAAAGTTATCCTCTCCTGCCGTTTCCTTGTTAGTATAAAACGGGTTGTTTCAATAACGCAAAAAATATGCTTACCTAAATAAAACGCTTACATCCAAGGGGTATGACATCCTTTTCACCACTGTATTATTTTCATTTTACCTTCTGTACCATTCACATTCCTTCCTGTTTAAATATGATATAATCAATCATATATGTTTGATAGAAAGGAAGTTGTGTATGTTAACCATGAAAGATATTATCCGCGAAGGAGACGAGCGGCTTCGCGCGCGCTCAACTGAAGTACCAATTCCGCCGACGAAAGAAGATTTGGCGTTGCTCGACGAGATGGAGACGTTCCTCGTCAATAGTCAAGACCCCGAGATGAGCGAGAAATACGGGTTGCGAGCTGGGGTCGGCATCGCCGCGCCACAACTCGGTGTGAATCGTCGTTTCTTCACAGTCTTGCTACAAGAAGAGGAAGAGACGTTCAAACTCTCCATCTTCAATCCTAAAATCACAAGTCATTCCGTCGAGCAGACATTTTTGAAAGGCGGCGAAGGCTGTCTATCGGTCGATCGCGTGGTCAAAGGAAATGTACCTCGTTTTCGTCGAATCACGTTAGAAGGGTTCGACCGCGATGGGAAGCCCATTAAGCTTCGCCTGCGCGGAATGCGCGCTGTCGTATGTCAGCACGAGCTCGATCATTTAGATGGGATCATGTTCTATGACCGCATCAATATGTCGAACCCGTTAGAAACATACGGCGAACCGATTTAACATGTTTAGCTCGAGAAAAAGGGCACTGTTGTTACTATTCCCATTATTATTTCTTTTAATCGGTGGATGTGTGCGAATCAATTATGATGCGACCGTTCACTATGACCAATCTGTTTCGCTCGAAACGACTTATGCGTTCCGTGATCATCCTGTCATGAAATTGCTCAATCTCAGGCTCGACTGGGATACTTGGAAAGAGCAGGCGGAAAAGAACGGATATGAAACAGAAGATTATTCGAGTCCTGATGACTACGAAGGCATGATCTTAAAGAAGACATTTAAAAATGTGGACGAGTTGCAACAGATTAAAGAGGAATGGAAAACGGGACCAGCCGGTATTTTAGTTCCCCCGGATATTCAGTTCGACATCCATCAACGAGAAGGCATTTGGTTTGATTCCTATACGTTACAAACTAATCTCGACCTTCGTCTCGACCGGGTCGACTTACCCGGCGTCGAACTAACCGGCTCCCCAAAAAAATTGGCTGAACGATATATCCGCCAAGCCGACATTCGCTTTAACTTGACTGTTCCGACCGGCGTATTCGTTGAGGATGGAACCGGCCTAGATTTCCGTTCCATGAAGCATGTCGAGTGGCAAGTGTACGGAGGACGCCAAAACAATGTAAAGTTAGTCGCCCATGTGCCGAACGTTAAAGCATGGGTAATCACCATCATCGTATTGGTGTCAGCTATCATCTTAAGTTATTTCATTTGGCGCAAGTATCGACGAAACGTCGGCAATCCTAGAGAAACGTCGATTCGTTCACGCCTGTTAGGGTTATTGATTGTCTCCCTCTCGCTCATTTTAATTGTCGGGACATTCCGACAAGAGTTGGCAAACGATCGTCAATCCGAGGCGATTCGCCAGGCTTCACAAACGAATGAGTTTATCCCTACGTTTGCAGTTCATGGATTACTTGGGACAGACCGGACGTTCCTCCGCTTCTCTCAAGCGATGGAACAAAGTGGTCAAGCGACTGACGGAGCGCTTTGTACCGTGTCTGTCAAAGGGAAGACCGACTGTGAAATATATGATTTTAGTTCAACTCGCCCGATTGTCCGAATCGAGTTCGAAGATGCAGAGGCTTCTTTGAACAATCAGACAAAGTGGTTGAATGCAGCCATTGAAACATATAAGAAAACGAGAAATCGTTCGTTCGACCGGATGTATATCATTGGCCATAGTATGGGTGGCGTAGCCGCTGCCAACTATATCTTGAATCAAGAGACGTACATCGTCGATAAGTTTGTAACGTTTGATAGCCCGTTCGGCGGGACACGCCTTGCGAACTTCGGATTATCTGCCAGTAACTTCGGCATTAACACAGGAAGCCCTGCCATCCGTGATTTGTCACCCAACTCAGACGGACTGCAAGCATTCCAGTCTAAACTTGAGACATGGCCAAGGTCCGTTCAGGTACTCTCTTTCTCTGGACGAGGCGGCGAATTCAATTTGATTGAGCCGGCGAGTTCTCTGTTACTTGAAGAGTATACGAATAACATTCAGACAGAAACGGTACCGTACGACCATTTCTCGCTTCACCGTAAAAGTGACGTCTTGAAAGAGACTGGGAAATTCTTATACGAATACACGAATGAGTTTAATCCAATCGAGACGAACTAACGTCAAAACAGCTATCCCCAAATTTTGAGGATAGCTGTTTTTTAATACGTCATCGTCCATGTGACTTTTTGGAGCCAATACATCATATACTTTCCGATTGGAGATCGGTTTGAATCTCATCATACGCTACCGTATACGTGCCATTCTCATTATCTTCCCCTTGATAGGTCAAATCGTGGAGAAAATCGATTTGGTCATCTGTGATGAGATATGGTTCAGATTGTCTCGACACGCCTTCCGGTAATGGTTTGACTTGATGATACACGAGCGTGGTGAGAAAAATGACCGCAATGATTGCGGCTCCCCATTTCAGCCACCCTTTCTTCCCCTTTTTCTTCGCCATAAGCTCCCCCTCCTCATTTGCGGTGAAAAAAACGAGCTGTAGTTTCCTACAGCCCGTCAGATCATACTTCCATAATAATCGGCAGGACCATCGGGTGTCTCCGCGTCTTTTGTGCCAAGTAAGGAGTGAGGGTGTCTGAGACGAGTTGTTTCATCTCCGACCACTTCATCTGCTTATTCGACAATCCTTGTTCGACGGTTTTCTTCAACAATCGTTCGCCATCACGCATCAGACTACCTGATTCACGCATGTAGACGAATCCACGTGAGATGATATCCGGTCCTGAGACGAGTTTGCGCGTCTTGCCATCGATGCTGATGACGACGACAACGAGTCCATCTTCAGACAGAATTCGGCGATCCCTTAATACTATATTCCCGATATCACCAATTCCATTCCCATCAATATACACAGCGTTCGCAGAAATTTTACCAGTGACCGCAGCCGACTCCGAGTCGACAGCAAGCACTTCGCCATTATCCATAACGAAACTGTTCTCTTTCGGGATTCCAACCGATTCAGCAAGCTCAGCATGCTTTTTCAACATGCGGTACTCGCCGTGAATCGGCATGAAGAATTTTGGATTCAGAAGACGAATCATCAACAACTGTTCTTGTTGCGAACCGTGACCTGACGTATGAATGTTCGTCAACTTACCGTAGACAACATCCGCTCCCGCTTTATACAACTGGTCAATCGTCTTCCCGACCGAGATGGCGTTACCTGGGATTGGAGAAGAAGAGAAGATGACCGTATCCCCAGGAATAATCGACACTTGACGGTGCGTCCCGTTCGCAATACGGCTGAGCGCTGCCATCGGTTCCCCTTGCGATCCGGTACAAAGAATCGCAATTTCATTCGGGTCGTAGTGACGCATCTGATTCGCCTCAATAATCATGCCCTTTGGCACGTTGATGAAACCGAGTTCTTGTCCGATTGTCATGACTTTCTCCATCGAACGACCGAAAATCATGAGATGACGACCTGTCTCGGCACACGCGTCGACCACTTGTTGCAAGCGATAGATGTTCGATGCGAACGTCGCAAAGATGATTCGACCGTCCGCTTTCCGGAACGTCTCACTAATCGTCCCACCAACTACACGCTCACTCATCGTGAAGCCTTCCACTTCTGCATTTGTTGAATCGGACAAGAGACAAAGTACGCCTTCTTTTCCGATTTCCGCCATCTTGGCAAGGTCTGCCGGCTCGCCTACCGGAGTGAAGTCGAACTTGAAGTCACCCGTATGGACGATGTTCCCTTGTGGCGTCTTGACGACGACACCGAGTGAGTCCGGAATCGAGTGCGTCGTGCGGAAGAACGAGATGGCCGTCTTACGGAATTTGATGAGTGAATCCTCATCAATCTCATGGAGCTCCGCCTCACGAAGCAACCCATGTTCCTCAAGTTTAACTTTGATCAATCCGAGCGCGAGCTTCGTCGCATAAATCGGCAATTGCACTTGCTTCAATAAAAATGGAATTCCCCCGATATGGTCTTCGTGACCGTGAGTGATGAATACCCCTTTTACTTTGTCCTTGTTTTTAATCAAGTACGAGTAATCAGGAATCACATAGTCAATTCCAAGCAAGTCATCCTCTGGGAACATGATTCCCGCATCGATGACGATAATTTCATCTTGGAATTGAACAACATATGTGTTCTTCCCGATTTCTCCGAGTCCGCCCAATGCGAACACGGCTGTTTGGTGGTTCTTAACAAACTTCATTTAATCTCTCCTTACTTCAATTATTAATACATCTATGTGAAACATAAGTGATTCTCGAATATGCCCGTAAGATTCTTTTTTCATTATAGCTCAAATCATGACATTATTTCACTAACGATGTGATATTCGTGGTAGTTTCCCTATTTCGTGTTATCCTTTTAGTGGGTTCAGAAAACATATTTTTTTAGATAAAGAGAAAGAATGGTGAATCAAATGGAAGATCAAAAGGTTGTTTTCTTCGACATTGACGGCACGCTTTTACATGAAGGTAGTTATATCCCGCCTTCCACGATTTCAGCGATTCAAGCACTTCAGGCAAACGGCGTCGAGACGTTCATCGCGACGGGACGAGGACCGGCCATGCTATCCGATATCCCAGAACGTGTCGGGATTGATAGTCTCGTTTGTTACAACGGTCAGATTGTCGTGCACAAAGGTGAAATCGTCTATCGTAACACGCTCTCGAAAGATGCACTCGGTCGCTTGACGACGCACGCTTCTTCAAATGACCATACTCTCGTCTATTTGGGTCAGGAACGTGGTGGTGCTTCAAGACCGAATGACACAATCGTTGAACAATCGCTCAGCGAACTCGACATGCCGATTCCTTCATTCGAACCGAACTTCCACGCAGAAGAGGATGTGTATCAGACGTTACTGTATTGCACGCCTGAAGACGAGCATCATTACATCAATGCGTATCGTGAGTTCGATTTTATCCGTTGGCATCCTCATGCGATGGACGTGAACAATAAGGGAGCCAGTAAAGCAGACGGCATCCGTCACTTTATTGAGGCCAACGGCTACCGTCTGGAGAATACGTACGCTTTCGGAGATGCATTGAACGACTTGGCCATGCTTCAGTATGTAGGGACTGGGATCGCCATGGGCAATGGTCGCAAAGAAGCGAAAGATGTGGCGGATTTCGTCACGAAATCCATCCTTGAAGATGGGATCGAGTACGGCCTAAAGACGATGGAACTCATCTAAAAAAAGACCCTTGGAGTCAAACCGTCAAGTTGGATCAATCGATTCAACGATTGCGGCATCGTTCCAAAGGTCTTTTCTTTTATCTCGAACGAAGTGTGCGCTCTAGTCTATCCAAATCGGTATCCTTCCCGATGATGATCAGGATATCTTCCGGTAAAATCATCTCATCCGCTTGAGGTGAAATGAGGACATCGTCATCGCGACGAATCGCGACGATGTTCACCCCGTACTTCGCTCGCAAGTCCAAATCGATGAGGGATTTGTTCGATAACTTGTCCGATGCTTTAATTTCGACAATCGAATGTTCATTCGATAATTCGAGGTAGTCGAGGATATTTTGGCTCATCAAACCATTGGCAATTCGAACGCCCATATCACGCTCAGGGTGGACGATGTTATCCGCCCCGATTCGACGGAGTACTTTTTCATGGTAATCGTTCGTCGCCTTGACCGTGATGATTTGGACACCGAGTTCCTTTAAAATCAACGTCGTCAAAATGGAAGCTTGAATATTCTCCCCGATGGCGACGATCACATGTTCAAAGTTACGAATCCCTAAACTCTTTAACACATTCTCATCTGTTGTATCGGCAATCACGGCATGGGTTGCCAACCCCATAAACTCATTGACACGTTCCTCATCTGAATCGATGGCGAGGACGTCATATCCATTTGAAGACAATTCTCGGACAATCGATCCTCCAAATCGTCCTAACCCGATGACTGCAAATTCACCTGTCATGATGCTACATCCCTTTCCTACACATGTTCTCTTCTTGATTCTTCGTTCAGTGTAACTGATTCCACTTCAAAACTCTATATAAAAAACAAAACAGGATTCCCTTCAAATAAAGGAAATCCCGTTCTTGCCATTATGCTTTTCCACTCGAGCGTTTCCCTCGTACGTAGTCGTTGTCGAACAAGAACAAACGGAGCAAGAGGTAGAGTGCCGGAACGAGTAGGAGCAATCCTAAGATGAATACGATGACAAGTGCTACCGCCATCGACTCGTTGACGACACTGCCATTAATATCGATATACGGATATAGGATGTATGGCAAGTGAGAGTATCCGTAGCCGAACCATGCCATGAAGAACTGACCCATGACCATCAAGAAGGCAATCCCGTAATTTCGTTTCATATAAACGAAGGAGACGGCGATGACGAAGAACAAGAAGCTCATCGCAAACCACCACCAGTTCCCTCCTAGGATGCTTTCGTAGTGCCACGCAGCTTGTGACTTCAACCCGAAGAAGACGAGACCCGATGCGATAATCGTCGGGACGCTCCAAAATAGAGCCCATTTTCGAACAAGTTCGACGGCATTTTGGTCACGTGCCTTGTCCGCATAGAACAAGAGGAACATGGCACTAATATAGAGGACGGAGACAATCGCCAAGATGACGACCGTCCAGGAATAGAAATTGGTGAACAACTTCGCCCCGTCAAAGAAGACGCCGTTCTCTGTCTCCGTGATGAAACCACCTTGGCTGACAGTTAAGACTGTCGACATCGAAGCTGGGATAAGTAGTCCCGTCGTTCCATAGAGGAACATATAGAGCGTGCTCTCCTTTGAACCATAGTTAGCAAACGCATAGAAACTACCTCGAATCGCAAGCAAGATTAACACGACAGACGCTGGAACGAGCAAGGCTGTACCATAGTAATAAGCAGTGTCCGGAAAGAATCCGACAATCCCGACAAAGAAGAACACGAAGAATACGTTCGTGACTTCCCATGTCGGTGACAAATACCGTTTGACGAGACGGTTCACTAAGTGATCACGTTTCGTATAGCGGCTATAGAAAGCAAAGAATCCTGCACCGAAGTCAATCGATGCGACGATGAGGTAGCCGTATAGAAACGTCCATAAGACGGCAATCCCTAATTCTTGAATTTGCATGTCATACCCTCCGATCACACTTCATCCGCAAACATCGCTTCACCACGATGCTCGGATTGTTTTAGTTCTTTTCCTACCGGATTCTCTTTGAACAGGCGGGATAGGACAACCACAGTCACTGTTCCAAGTACCGCATAGAGGATCGCGAAAGCGACAAGCATCCAACCGACGTTCGCTGAAGTCGTAGCCGCCTCACTCGTACGCATCAACTCATATAACGCCCAAGGTTGACGACCAAACTCTGCAAAGAACCAACCAAACTCAATCGCCGCCATAGCAAGAGGTCCACCGGCTGCAATCGCAAAGAGCATCGGCTTGCTGAACTGGTTCAAACGTTTAATATAGCGTCCGAGTACGAACAAGAAGGAGATGAGCGCGAGAAGCATCCCAATTCCGACCATCGCATCAAATAGATAATGAACGAAGAGCGGCGGTTGATCTTCTTTCGCAAACTCATTGAGCCCCGTCACCTCGTAGTTCGGGACTCCACCTGCAAGAATAGAGAGGGCGTAAGGAATTTTCAAGGCGCCTCGAACTTCATAGCCACCTTGCCCATCATCTTCTAACCATCCGCCCAAAATCAATTCGGCCTCGGAGGAAGTTTCGAAATGCCATTCTGCAGCTGCTAATTTATCTGGTTGATACTGAGCCAAATATTTACCTGAGAAGTCACCGACGAGCGCTGTCGCGATCGCAAAGATCAAAGCGACCGTCATCGTCAGACGGAGACCTTTCTTGTGATATTCAATTGACATCTTGTCGAGTTGATTTCGGCGTTGACGTAACAACTGAACGGCTGCGATCGCAGCTAGAATGAACGCTGATGTTAAAATAGCCGATGTCAACACGTGTGCCATTTTCGTCGGCATGGCCGGACTGAACATCGCCTCGAGTGGGCTGACATTTGCCAATCGACCATCGACAATATCAAACCCTACAGGCTGGTTCATAAAACTGTTTACCGTTGTGATAAAGAACCCTGAGAACAATGCACCGACGGCAACCGGAATCCCGAGGAGCATGTGGTGCCACGGATTTTTAAATCGATCCCACGTGTACAAGTAAATACCCAGGAAAATCGCTTCAAAGAAGAAGGCGAACGTTTCCATGAAAAGTGGGAGCGCAATCGTTTGACCCGCAACGCGCATCAAGTTCGGCCATAGGAGTGAAAGCTGCAGACCGATGGCCGTACCCGTCACAACCCCAACCGCTACCGTCACGACATAGCCACGCGACCAGCGTCGAGCCATGATCGTGTATTTCGGGTCTTTTTTACGAATTCCTAAAAATTCTGCCAATAAAATTAAAAGTGGAACCCCGACGCCGAGTGTGGCAAAAATCACATGAAAACCTAATGTGAGTGCCGTCAATGCTCGACTCATCAGGACAGGATCTTGAAACATCTATTGATTACCTCCTATCTCTCTCTATCGCTTCGAACCCATGTATGAAACGACAATCACAGATGAATACCCTTCAATACTTACATCATAATGATTTTATATTGCGCTGTAATGTCTCAATGCTCAAGTTCGCAAAATGTTCACATTTGAGCAATCGCCACAAAATCGTCGCTTTACATGAATCAATCTTTCCCTTTTTCTCACTCGTTCACTCCTTTTTGGGCACACTAAAAGCGGACTCAATCGAGACCGCTTCGTGTTATTGAATCATGACAGTTCGGAAGTAATGGTCGAATAGATCGATGGCCACTTCGATCGAACGTTCATCCGGGTTGAGTGTCGATTGATGGAGTCCTGACCCCATATCGTTCACTCCTAACCAAACCATAAATCCAGGGACCTGTTTCAACATATATCCAAAATCCTCGCCCGTCATGGCAGGGTCACATGTTTTATAAGAATAGCCGACCTCTTCCACCGCTTCCTCGAATTGATAAAGATAACGTTCGTCATTGACGACTTCGTGATAGCGATTGCCGAATTCAAGGTCGATTTGTACGTTATACGTCATCTCGACACCGGCGATGATTTGACGAATCCGACTTTCAAGCACGACCATTTCTTTGTCGGACAAGGCACGGACCGTCCCATCCAATTTGGCCGTATCCGCGATGATATTTTCTTTCGTCCCTGCTGCGACTTTTCCGATACTAACGACCGCACTTCCCATCGGGTCAATGTTCCGTGACACAATCGTTTGTAGTTGCATGATGAGAGCGGCCTGAACGATAACAGCGTCAATCCCTGCGTGAGGGAAAGCACCATGCCCCCCTTTTCCATGAATGGTGATATGGAGCTCGCGCGCACTCGCGAACAACACGCCCGGTCTTGAAGCGACCATGCCGACAGGATATTCAGGCGCGACATGCAAGCCGAACAGTGCATCCGGCCGGAAGTGATGGAACAATTCTGATTTCGCCATCGGTTCGGCTCCTCCCGGTCCCTCTTCGGCCGGCTGGAAAAAGACGACAAGGTGATGATTCAGCGGTTCCTCGACCGCTCGTTTAATTAATCCAAGTGCGATCGACATGTGCACATCATGTCCGCATGCATGCATCATTCCTTCGTGAATCGATGCGAACTCTAGCCCCGTCTCTTCCGTGATGGGCAGTCCATCCATATCAGCCCGATATCCAATCGTCTTCTCCCCGACGAGACCATCTACCCGAACGAAAAGACCTGTTCGCCAGTGTGTGATGTGAACACGTGGTGAATCGAGCGATCGAATCAATTGCTCAAGTGTCGCTTGTGTTTTGACCTCTTCATATCCGGCTTCCGGAATTAAATGCAACCGTCTTCTCGCTTCAATTGCCCAATTCATCATTCAGTCTCCTTCGTAATTTCTTCAACGGTCTTCCAAAACGCTTGAACTTGCGCCAACTCCAACATCGATTCTGTCGAAAGCATCCATGTGTCCCGTACGAGTGGCACACCATCCGACGATGTCAATGGAATCTTATTCATCTCATTCACATCTTTGATGGTCGATTCCGGAAGAATCGCGAACCCGATTCCGTGTAACGCCATCTGTTTGCATGTTTCGATTTGGTCGACGACAAGCGTCGTCAGAGGTGGGCTCGAAAACCGTTCCTGCCACCACTCTAATATTTCCTGGTAATAAGTCGAGTCACTCTTGAATTGAATAAACGAGCGCTCATTGTTTTTTAGTTGGGAGAGGTCGGTCATTTTCAGATCGACCAAATGCAAGGAATCGGAGAACAACTTCATCCGTTCCCCTCGCCAATCTGGATTTCCTCGGATGATTCCGATATGGAAATTCTCTTCGAGCATGTAACGCATCATTTCGCTCGACCATCCGGTGACCAATTTGACACGGACGGACGGATAACGTTCGACGAACGTCTTCAATACCTTGGGTAGCCAATACTGTCCCATGATGGAGGCGACGGCAATTTTCAACGTCCCGTACACTTCTCCTTGGTTGGCCGTCAGTTCGCCCCTTAGTTCTTGTTCTTCACTGTACATCTTTTTGGCGAACTCGATGATTTTCTCTCCATCTGGCGTCAATGCGAGCCCTCTTGTGGAGCGAACGAAAATCTTTTTCCCCCACTGATGTTCGATGGTCACGAGCCGTTGACTGAGCGCTGGTTGTGAAACAAACAATCGCTCGGCTGCTTTACGCATATTCAATTCTTCCGCAAGAATAATTAACACTTCTACTTCCGAAACTTGCATCACGTCACCTGTTTCTCTATCGTTTGAAAGATTGTATACTGAATAAGTATTTGTTTCAATGTATCATATCATGTTTAATCATCAATTTGATTGTTAGGAGGAAATCTGATGCAACGTCATCATTTCGCCTTTATCGTCGCGACCGTCGCGACGCTCGGCAGCCTTTATTTTTCAGAGGTCATGCTCTTTTTACCTTGTAAGCTGTGTTGGTTCCAACGCATCTTTATGTATCCACTAGCCATCTACTACCTGACTATCTTGTTGACCGCACGAGACGTCAACCGCTTGTTCGTAGGGATTATGGCCGGTGCCGGATGGTGTATCAGTCTGTATCATGTCATTTTAGAACGGATCCCGAATGGTGAAGCCTTCTGTACGAACGACTGCCTGATTCGTTGGGTCAACTATTTTGGGTTCGTCACCATCCCCCTCCTCAGTTTTATCGCCTTTACCTGCATCCTGATCATTCAGTTCGTCCCACTCAAAAAAGCGTAAGACAACGAAGGAGAAGCTGCCTCGAGACAGCTCCTCCTTTTTTCATTGCCACCATTCGTCGTACAACGAGGCAGGCATATGATGCTTGTGGCGTGAACGTTTGAAAATCGTCTCGATTCGCTCGGCGATTGTCGGGTCGATTGTCTTCCCTTCCAAATAGTCGTCCAGCTGATCATATGTCATACCAAGCGCGACTTCATCAGGTAGTCCAGGGCGCCCATCTTCAAGATCGGCTGTCGGCACTTTATAAATCACACGCTCATGTGCTCCAAGTTCATGGAGAAGCGCTTTCCCTTGACGTTTGTTCAGGCCGGTCAATGGCGTGAGGTCACAAGCGCCATCACCATGTTTTGTATAAAATCCCGTCACATATTCTGCGGCATGGTCCGTTCCGACCACAAGGGCACCGAACGTTGCGGCAATGTCGTATTGCGCCTTCATCCGCTCACGTGCCTTCGTGTTCCCTTTATGGAAGTCACTCAATTCGAGGCCCGTTGCACGGTGAAACGCTTCTACCGACGCGTCAACAGCAGGCTTGATGTTGACAGTGAACGATTTGTCCGGACGAATGAACTCAAGCGCAAGTTGCGCGTCATGCTCATCGTGTTGCTCACCATACGGCAATCTGATCGCATAAAATGTATACTCGTCACCCGTTTCTTCACGAAGCTCTTCCATGGCAAGTTGACATAGCTTTCCGGCAAGGCTCGAGTCTTGCCCGCCTGAGATTCCTAGGACGAGTCCTTTCGCACCAGCCCGTTTCACATATGCTTTCAAGAAGTCGATACGTTGACGAATTTCTTCTTTCGGGTTGATGGTCGGTTTGACATGTGTTGATTCAATGATCTGTTGTTGCATGGATTACCCTCCCACTATGCTCTCATTTTGCTTTATTGTCTGATAATCCTTATACCTCGTCAACTAGCGTCTCAAAAAGAAAGACGGAAACAACAGTTTCCGCCATGGTTTTATTGAACTTTAAATGATGTGACCTCTCCACCGATTGGTGTCATCTCTAAGAACAATGGTTGATCTTTCGCCGGTACTTCATCGAGCAATACCCCAAACGAGAAACCACCGCCGGTCACTTCCGCTGCACCTTGAGCGTAGACATTATGTCCGTCTGATACAGACCACTCAAACTCGACCTCATCCGTATACCCGCTCACTTGAATCATCGTATCATTTAGGTCAATTTGTACATCACGGAACGCGCCGTCCGATTGCGGCTCTGTTGCAGGCGTTTCTTCCGGTGTTTCTGACGTACCTTCATCCGGTGTTTCTGACGTACCTTCATCCGGTGTTTCTGTTGCAGCAGATTCAACGGTGAACGTCGTCTCATCTGTCACAGCAATTTCAGGTGCCCCATCAACTTGACCGAGCCCAATCACTTCGACCGAATATTCGCCTGGTTCTAAGGTCAATGGGAAGACTTCGTCGAATACTTTTTTATCATTCGCTTCCCATTTTTCCTCAATTACAGATTCCGTGAACATATAATCACTTCCGTAATCAAATACGGTTTGATCCCCTTTTTTGACAACTAACTGAAAACGTTGCGACGAATTAAACGTTACATCGACTGCTTCCTCATTTGGGTTTGTCATCGAAATTGTAGCTGATAACGTTTTTGCCGACGCATCGTATGCCACTTCCGTGTCGAGCGTCAATGGAGTCGGTGGTTCAGACGAATCACTATTTACTTGACTCGGTTTCGCCTCTTCTTTCCCACATCCCGCTACAACTAATAAGATTGCCGTCACTACGGCGAGCAACCAAGTTTTCTTCATGAATCCCACTCTCCTCAACAAAATAAAAAAACGTCTATAGCACTAGTGTATACAATGTGCAGACGTTTGTAATGATTTCCCTTATATTATTTACCTTTTTTACGAAACTTTAGTTTGTTCCATGTATTGTTGCCAACCGATCATGAACAATGAATCTGCGATATCGAGATCAGGCCGGATTTGAGCCGTGATAGAGAACGTCTCACTGTGCATCGATTCAAACGTGACGACCATCGTTTCTCCTACTACTTCCTTATAAGCTACAAGTTCAGGCGTTTCTGCAAACAATATCATACGTATGGCTCCTTTGTTCATCTGTGATAAACCTAGTGTACCAATCTGAAACCAAGATATATGTCCTATCGTTCGACAGCACAACAATGACATTTTACCTATTGTCGAAACGTTTACATCAAATGTTAGTCAATGGGGGAAATGTGCATGTGATTTTATGAAAAAAAGGAGCAATCCGCAGTGCAGACGCTCCTCTTTACCTTAAATTGTAAATCAATTTAATTCAATACATGTCGAACGAAATCTCATTTCGACCGGTTCGAAATTTGTTGCCATACTGTCCCGAGTGCTGTCTCGCCGCTCGTGATCCGCTCTTTCGCAAGTCGCGCTTGTAAAGAGACCTCGAACTCGCGGTCTTCCTCCGCAATCGTCAAGGCAGGTACAGCCCGCTCATCTCCACAATCGAATAAGAAACGAGCCGCTCGCCAACGTACGAGTTTGTTTTTATCCTTTAACGCCTCAATCATAGAAGGTTGGGACTGAGGTAATGCCCAGTCAGAGACCGTATCCCCAGCCGTCCGCCGCACAATAGGTGAAGCGTCCACTAAGGCTTGTTCGATATATGTGACATATTCCTCACGTCGCTCTTCAAACATTCCGATCATGACGACCGCCTGTCGACGGATCGCCATCACGGAATCTTCCAAGGCACGACGGAAATAAGGCATGTTTTCATGTTGGATTTCGAGTTCATCCAAGAATGCCATCCGATCTTTCCAATTATCCGACTGCAGATGGTTCGCGTTCGCCTCAAAATCCGCTTCACGACCAAACGCCCGGGCCACGATCCGCTCGATGCGCTCTTCAGGATACGCCGCTTCCAATTCTTCTTGCGCGACGACACTGACTTCATCCAATTCACCATAGCGCGGGGCTTGCTCTACCCAACGACGATCTTGAATGACATTCTTCACTTGTGCTTGAACTTCCATCGCTGCATCGACGAATCGTTTCGACAAGCCGATTCGTTTTTCCTCATCCCCTTTGACGAGTTTTAATTGCATCGGTACATCGAGCACGAATTGAACGGATACATGGACCGGTTCATAATCCGTATCCATCTTTGTGGATTCGACTTCCTCAACTTGTTCCCCGAACGCCCGTCGGATCTCATTCATGACGTCATGCCAATCATGTTTCGGATGTCGCTCGACAGCGAGAAAATCAGACACGGCGTAAACGGATTTGACGCCTCGAAGCCCGATGATTTCTTGAATGATGGCTGGGACATCGGTACTCGCTTTGTCATACGTTGTGCCTCTCCCTTCAAACGGAGGGTCTACAATGATTTTCAAGTTATTCGGACTTGGTGTCGGTTCGATTGCTACTAGTTTCATCCTCATCACCTCACTATTCATCGTGACGAAAATGACAAAAAAACGCAAGCGAGTCGCTTGCGTTCGATTAACCCTCTATTTTACTTAAAACAACGCGATAAACTGTTGGAGTGAATACGTCGTCCCATCCACAGTAAACGTGTCGTCCTCTGAAATCGGTTCAAGGAAGAAACGTTTTTGACCATCTTCTTTCACGTAACCAAAAATATGATTGGATTGATAGAACAATTCAACAATCGTCATCCGTCCAAAAGTCATCCCATCGTTCATTACCGCCCGATCACCCAATTCGCCGCCATTGTACAGTTCGATGTAAGTTTCCATTTCGGTGTCGCTCCTCTTGTGTTTGTTTTCACAATTCCTTTCTATCAAACAATATGAGCGACTTCAAGTTAATTTTTTGCGTTACGCTTCCAAAAATCAATCCATTTACGATATTCCAATAATGTTTTGTTGATTTGATTAATCGACTTCTCATCATGCAACCCGCTATCATCAATCTTTTCTTTACAATGCGTGATGAAAATTTCGTTTCCCGGTAAAACATTTGCACGATTTGTGGCAAATACTTGTCGGAGATGGATTTGGCATCTGGCAGTTCCAAGTATGCCCGGCGAGGCCCCGGCGATCATAACCGGTTTATCCCGAAGTGGCGTTCCTGGCTCGAGCGAAAGCCAGTCGATTGCATTCTTCAGAACGCCCGGGATGCTATGGTTATATTCAGGAGTGACAATCAATAACCCATCAGCTTCCCGAACAGCTTGCTTCAAAGCGGCCACAACTTTCGGTTCATCCGGATCAATCAAATCGTCATTGAACAGTGGAAGTTCAATAGAGACGACTTCAATGTCGAAATCTTCTTGAGCCAGTTCAATGATCGAATGCAAAAGAGCAGTATTAAAAGATTTCTTGCGAAGACTTCCTGACATAGCGATTAATTTATACTTTTCCATGTTCTACCTCCTGCATCCATTCGTTCACGATTTTCGCTTCTTCTTCAGGGGATTCCATCATCCCCATATGACTGAATGGAACGATTGCTTTTTTATGTCGTGACGCACCTAAAAACGCCCGTTCTTCATTCATAGTCGGGTCTTTTGATCCGTAAATGAATAGGCCAGGGAGGTCAGTCGTTTCGACAGTGTCCACTTCGTCTTCACGATCGCGGATTGCCTGTTGCGCGTTCACGATTCCCTCGACCGTCATTTCATATCCGATTGCAATCGCTTGTTGTATGAGCGCCGGGTCGGAATCGCTTGAGAAGACATTTGGAATCATTCTGTCAATAAACGGCTCGACCCCTTCTTCGATGACTTGATGGATGGCACCGTTTCGCTTTTCCCGCGCCGCTTCTGTATCAGCGGCCGCCGTAGAGTGAATCAATCCAAATCCCGATATTTCTGTTCCATAGCGACGCACGAGGTTAGTCGTCACATAGCCTCCGAAAGAATGCCCACATACGATCGGACGATCAAGACCCCAAAGACGAATTTCTCCGATGACCCAGTCCGCAAATTGATCCATCGTCTCAGGCCCAACGTCCGTCCCGGCATGACCAGGTAATGTGAGCGCGTGAACTTCGGCATTCAATAACGGTTCCAATTGTTCAAAGTACTTTGGAGAACCGCACAACCCATGTAACAATACGAGTGCTTTCATATCATCGAGTGCTCCTTTTCTTCCCATTCTGTTTTGAGTAGCCGATACATAGTCAAATCCATGAATCGTCCATGGCTATATGCATAATCTTGTAGAAGTCCCTCTTCAATAAATCCCAATTTTTGAACGAGTCGATTCGACCCTGCATTCCCTGGTGCGACCAACGCAGAGATTCGATGAAACTTGAATTCTTCAAAACCGTATTGGATGACAGCTGAAGCAGCTTCGAAAGCCACCCCTTGTCTCCAATAATGAGGGGAAACCTCAAACCCGATTTCGGCGCGATAATATTGGGGCGTCCAATTATGGAATCCAATCGTTCCGACCAACTCGTTCGTCATCCGATCGCATATCGCCCAACGAACGGCCTTCCCTTGCTGAAATTGATCTTTAAAGTAAGCAATCACGTTCTTCGCCTCATAGACGGAAAGCAACGGGTCCGACCCATAATATCGCATCACTTCCTCAGTGGATAGAATGGTATATAGTGCTCTAGCATCACGCGGCTCTAGCTCTCGCAGGATAAACCGGGGCGTAGCGAGCTCAGGAAAACTCTGTTTTAATCCCCACATGTGGAACACGCCTTTCCTATTCGTTTCCTCAATTATACTTCTATTTTCCCAAATGTATCGACCTCAACCCTCTGGTACCGTCTCAAGATGGCGGAAAGCATGTGTTTTTGCTACTATAATCGTAGTATGTCAAACTGAGGGGATACCATATGTCAAAACAACTCTTTTATTTGAAGCAAGACCGGGACGTCCAACGCTTCACACTCCATGGTGTGACGTTGGCGGATGTAACAGAAGCGCTTTCCGTGACGAGACCGATGATTATTTGTCGAACGGACATCAAAGGGATGAGACAATCCTCGAGGTCGCGTTTTCGTTATATTGAAGCGCATGAACTATCTTCGTTCTCGTCTAAGTATTTGAATAACCAAACAACATTCACAGCGATTGATTTTCCGGACTACAACACGCTCGAAACTCTGTCTGATCATGAAATTGCAGAAATCTTGTTTTTAAGTCATATGGAACGCGGAATCAAGAAGCCGTTCTTGGATTCGCTCGATAATGAGATTGTGTTCTTCAATGAAGCAAACGATCGACATAGCAGTCTTTATATTCGCGATTGGTCGACAATCAATCGTTTCGTCCAAAACATGTTGCAAAGTAAACTTGATCGTGACATTCGTAACATTAGTTTTGTTCCGATTCCACTTCCCGTCATTGATGAATTACTCGAGTTGGCACCTCAAGGTCTGATTATCGATTTCGATCATACGAAACGCAGTTTGTTCAATCGCCAAATCGTCATCTCATTCTATGTAGCGGGTCGCTATGAAGACATGTCCGTTCTTGAAGAGGACTTCGATGCGAAGAAAGAATCCATCGCCTTAAAAGGACAGTTGTTGTATCGCCGTCGTACATGGCAGATTGAGCGATTATAAGGTCATACATGTAACCAGTAGATGCGAACCTCTGAAAACGGGGTTCTTTTTTGTTATTTTCAGACCGCTTGTTTCAACCTTATTCCCATGCTAGACAGGGTTGAACGCTATTCTTAAAAATTGATAACAAATTGTCTTAATTTTTTGTCAAATTAACACTTTTCTTTTTCGAACGAGGCGTTATACTAGGAATAACCTTCTGGAGGAATGGAAGGCAATATAGAGAAAGCGAGGTGAAAATCTATTCATCACACGATGGATAGATACACGAAATGGAACAACTGAAAATACAAGGAGTCTCATCGTTCACCAAGTTTGCGACGAATGGAAAAATGCTGAAACTTAAAGATGCACACGCAGGGGAACAGCGCATTTCACTACAGGATGCGACGGATATCCAAGTCTCTCTGCTCGACGAAGACCATTCGCGCTTCACTATATTTGGTCACGCTCACCCTTTGGTGGAGCTGACCCTTCCTCACAATTCTTGTGAAGTCCTCTATGCTTGGTTACTACACAAGATGAAACGACAAAAAATCAAACTCGCTTCAAACGCGTAAAAAAAATGAGGTCTTGTCTCCATATGGGAGAAAGACCTCATTTTTTACATTATGAGAACAATGAAACGAGCCAACTGACTAGAATGCCCACAATAGCAAAGTCAGAGTCTCCAAACGTCGTACTTTCAAAACCTAAGTTCCCTAATAGCGGAAGTAACAAAGCTGGTAAGAAACTAATCAGAATTCCGTTAGCAATCGATCCAAGAATCGCTCCTCGACGTCCACCCGTAGCGTTCCCGAATACTCCCGCTGTCGCTCCTGTAAAGAAGTGAGGTACGAGACCCGGGACGATGACCGCCAAACCAAACAACGGTAATAGAAACATCGAAAATAATCCAGCGGCAAAACTTGCAAGAAATCCAATAATGACAGCGTTTGGTGCAAACGGGAAAACAGTCGGACAATCGAGCGCAGGTTTTGCGTTCGGAACCATCTTATCAGCAATCCCTTTAAAGGCAGGAACGATTTCGGCAATCAACATGCGAACCCCCGCAAGTACGATATACACGCCCGCTGCAAAAGTAATGGCTTGGATGATCGAGAAGACGATATAGTTCGACCCATCTGATAATTCTGTCTCAATGAACGCAGGACCGGCAAAGATTGCGACGACTACGAAGAGTAAGGTCATCGTCAACGAAACTGCTACCGACGTATCACGTAAAAAGCCAAGTTGTTTCGGTACTTGAATCTGCTCGGTTGAATGCTCTTTGTTTCCCGCATATTTTCCGATTGTCCCTGAAACAAAGTATCCGAGTGATCCGAAATGTCCAACTGCAAAGTCGTCAGAGCCAGTAATTTGACGTACAAAAGGTTGAAGGAGTGCCGGGAATAAGACCATACAGAGTCCTAGCAATACCGATCCGACGATAATCAATAACGTACCATCGAGTCCTGATACAGATAAAATTGCTGCTAGTAAACTTGCCATAAATAACGTATGGTGACCTGTCAAGAAGATGTATTTAAATGGTGTGATACGTGCGAGCACGATATTCATAACCATACCGAACACCATGATCATTGCCGTTTCGACACCAAACGCATCTTGCGCAACCGCAACAATCGCTTCGTTGTTCGGAATGACCCCTCGGATACTGAACGCTTCGTCGAACATCTGTCCGAATATGTCGAGTGCCGCAATGATGACGCCGGCACCCGCCCCGATAATCACAAACCCCATGATTGTCTTCAATGTACCAGAGACGATTGAAGCAATATCTTTCTTCTGTAGAACGAGCCCAATCAAAGCGAACAGTCCAACCAATATGGCAGGTGTCCCCAATATATCTCGCATAATCAAATCAAGCATGAGCGTTCCCTCCTAATAAAATTTCATCTATCTTAAACTTTTCCATCTAGTTTTGATTTAATTTCTTCAATATTCATCACGTTCTCGAGTGCGACGATTTCTTTTGAACCATCATCTAACGTTCCGATGATATCCTGAGCTCCGAGATAAATATCTGCCGATTCAGTTCGTGCCGTCGCCAGGTCTGTATGAGAGACATCCGCCTCTTTCCCCATTTGTTCAAGTGCTTTTTTTACGTTCAATTCCATGATAAAGCTCGAGCCTAATCCATTACCGCATACCACTAAAATCTTTTTCATTGTTCTTCCTCCTCTGAATAGCGATTGAGTACCTCAACAATATCGTCTACTGTGTCTGCTTCTAAAAGAAGTGACACGTCCTGTTCATTTCCTAATAGCTCGGTCAATTGTGCAAGGGCTTTTAAATGAGTCGTTTGATCGATTGCCGCTAGGACAAAGAAAGCACGAACCGGTTTTTCTCCAGGAAAGAATACAGGTTTTGTTAACTTCAGCACACTCATCCCAAGGTGATTTACACCATCTTCCGGCCTCGCATGAGGGATTGCAATTTGTGGCATGAGCACGATATACGGACCATGTTCTATGACGTTCTCAATCATCGTCTCAACATAACGAGATTCAATCGTCCCATTATCAACAAGTGGTTTGGCCGCGAGACGAATGGACTCCTGCCAATCCGATACTTGGTCGTCAATTTGGATTTCTTTTTTTGTTACGAGTTGATTTAGCACGGGTTGTCCCCCTTTCCATTCATCTTTCATCGGTTCATCTTGTAACAGATGTTTCAATTCTTTTCTTAATTGTACTTCTTGATGAATGGTTGCATATTTCTTCACCACTTCAAGAATATCTGCGACTTCCATTCGGGCGACGGTCCCATTTGCGATGAAGCGCTGTTTGATTTGCCGCTTTAAGGCAAGCTGTTCTAGCCTTGTCGGAAGTGTCGGAACAAGCGTCACGTGTGCTTGTTGTTGAACCGCTAGCGGCAATGGTACTGTCGTAAAAATCAAATCGACAAGCGGTGCAAACTCCAAGACATCCCGTTGCGAAATTGGTGGCAGAAATACAAAGTCAGGAAATTGATTTTTCAAAATGTGATCGAGCATATGCGAAACGCTAATCCCACTTGGACATACGACAATCGCTTTCATTTTTTCATCTAGATGTTGCCCTTGTTGATGAAGATGGGCCGCGAAATGAAGAGTGAAATACATGACTTCTGAACTTGGAATTTTCGTCTGAATTTGGTCTCGAATCGGGTCGAGAGAACGGTCTACAATTACATTCAGTACACGGTGCTCCTTCATCACATATCGTTCTAATTCATCTGACGGCATAATTTCAGCATGGACACGATTGAGTGTCGCTTTCGCATGGAGGACTAGTTTTTCACATAACGCTTCACGTTCGATTACACGTGTACAACTTAAACCTTCAAAGCGCTCAATCACCTCAATCATGATAGATGCAAGATTTTGCTGTACCAGCTCATCCATTTCTTCCGACACTTTTGAACCACCTTGAATTAACATCATCAAGGTCTCCCACAGCTGTGGAACATCTTCAAAATTATCTCGGATTGATGCATCAACTTTTTCTATCAACCAGGAATCGTCATCTTGAACATATGCGTCAGGTGATAACCTAGACCCAATCATCAGAAAATATGCTAATTTTTCACGATGGCTTTCGACAAACTGAAACTGATTCAAGTTTTCAAAATGTTCAATCTGTCTGATTCGTTCCATAAACTCAACTTGCCAAGAATCGAAACATAAATCGAGTATTTGAGCGAACGTTGACTTCTCAAGCAATTGTTCAATTGTTCGGTACACGTATAATGCGACCGTTTGGAGATGACCGTTGAACCGATATCCTTCTTTCCTCGTATAAGAAAAATCAATCCCGAATTGGGCTGCCTGCTTTTTAACGGTGTTCAAGCTTTCTTGGACCGTATACTTGGAAACATCTAATAGGTGCTGAAAATGAAAACTGGATAGAAATTCGACTTGGGTCATCGCGAATAGCGTGATGACAAGCTCTCGTTCTTCTTCTGACCAGACTAATTCGGCGCGCTCGACTTGCTCGATTAGCGCCTCTGTCACGGTCAATTCTATTTTTGTTCCGTCCATCTTCAAATTCGATAGTCCGTTTCCGACGAGCCATTCTTGTATACGTTCCAATTCATATTCAACTGTCCTTCGAGAATATGGAAGCATCATCGTCAATGTGTCTAGTGTCATTTGCTTTTCATGCAAGATGACATTTAAGATTCGTTTACTTTTTTCATTCAGTTGCATAGTAGAGGCCTCCTACACCTGTAGTATAAAACGAAATCATTACAAAAATGTAAGCGGTTACGACTGACTTTTGGGAACTTCGCCCACAAACTTCTGTCTCTTCATGAATGCATAAAAAAGAGACGAGTGAATCTTTATATTCCTTCGTCTCTTACCATTATAAATTATGAATTCTCAGTGACCGGTTTTCTACGATAAATCGTCACGCCACCATGCTTGGCCTCTCCTACTACTTGAAAGAGCCAGCCTTTCTCAATCAAAATGGTTCGAACGGATAAAAAATCTTCGCGTGGTACGTTCACTTCATCCACTTGTCCGTCCAATAATTGTTGAAATGTCATTTCCCAATCAGTCATGTTGATTCTCCTTACGTAAGTCCTCATCATGCATCCATTCAAATAGGCGACGTCCGGATGCTAAGCGATCCGTCTTATCCAACAATGCTGGCGGGACGATCCACGTCGCATCAATCGACTCATCTCCGGCAAAAACGACTGATTTATTCGTCATCTGTTCAATATACTGAAGCGCGAACAATAAAATCGATTTTTCTGTTTCCAATCCGCTTTCCCGTATCGCAACATCAAATGACTCATCTCGTTTATTGTCCACTAGTAACGTCCGCCCCCCGTCGAGTAGAGTCAGCGACGGCACAGCATCGACATGAAATACTTCATATGAACGATAGGTGTGCTCATCACACAGTAAAAGGGGAACAAAACGACGTCGTCCCGTCCATTTCTTTAACTGGAACAAAATTTTCATCGATGTGAACCATGTCGCCCCTTCCCTATCTTTTTCCACTAATATCGTGGGAACTGATGCCTCATCAGCTTCTTTCTTTTGAACGAATAACCATTTTGCCACATCTACCACGACGATCAAACCGTTCTCCTCCTTATGATCCATTCAGACAATGCAATCATCGTCAACGCAACGAGCCAACCGCCGAGCACATCACTAAAGTAATGAACGTTTAAGATGACTCGGCTGAGCGAGACCGCAAGGACGAGGCACAAGAGAATGAAGATGACGACTCTCGACTGTTTCTTTCGATACAGCACATAAGCTATCAATCCATATAGTGCAAGCGACCCTGATGCGTGTCCGCTCGGAAAACTGTATGTCGTTGCATCGAGGGATGCATCAATGAGCGGTCGGTCGATTCCGTAGACGAGCTTCAGCACTTGAGTAAACAGAAGTGTCCCGATTCCGACGAGTGCTAGGCGCCATGCTTCGATACGGTTCCCACGCCAATACCAGAACAACAATCCTAATATGGAGAGACCCACAATGACTTGTGCACTCCCGAGCTCTGTCACGTAGGCAAACACTCGATCTGGTAGCGGCTGTAACCATTCATATACGAATGTGTTCATCGGATCGACCGCCCCTAAAACGACAAACACCGACACGATCACATATGCGACCGTCCCGGTGATGACCACCATCTGCGGTGTCCAATTCATCAATACAACCCTTTTCTTTCACGCATCTCTTCTTCTCCGAAATCGACCATATCTCGTAACCGGTGCGCCAATCGTCCTGAAGCGTTGGCAGCGATGGCACCGACGAGATCGTCCATGAACGTATGGACTTGCCCATCATTCATCTTTGTGTCGAGTTGTTTGATGATACCGATTTTTGCCTTGTCTAAGTATCCAAAAGTCGTAACGGCAATCGAACCATATGTGTTGACGGCACCGATTGCAATCGTCTCATCCACTCCAAATAAACCTTCGTCGGAGGCGATAATCGACAGAAGCGGCTCGGATAATTGCCCTTTTTCAGCCAACATATCGAGCTCTGTTCCCACGAGAATCGCATGTTGTAGTTCACGTTTATCAAGAACCGCCTCGACAGAATCCATACAATCTTTTAATGAAAGATGCGGCGAATAGGGTGCCTGCATCTGGTATACGATTTCAGCAATCGATTCAATCGTAACCCCGCGTTCGAGCAAACGAGCACGGGCCGCTTCTCGGACGTCACGTGAGTGTGGTACATGTTTCATAATAAGCGCAGGATCGAAATCCCGCTTCACATCCCTTCGTTCAGAGAGTCATCGTCTCTCTATATGATATAACCATTATACTTAAAAATTGAAAAAAGACGAACCCTGCTTTGACTTCCCACATTAAATCGGTCATCATTAACGTGTAGGTTAAACGATTAAAGGGGGAAGAGGAATGAAGATTGGGGTAGTCTTATTTCCGTCAAAACAAGTGCAAGATTTTGCGAACTCTTATCGAAAACGCTATGACACAAAATATGCGTTGATTTCACCTCACGTGACCATTAAAGAGCGGACAGAGGTGTCAGAAGAAGACTTGCCGAAAGTACTCGAGTACTTGCAACAAGTTGCGGATTCGACTAAACCGATTCAGTTAAAAATCGATGGCGTTCGGTCTTTCGCACCGACGAACAATGTCTTGTATTTAAAAGTGTTACCGACACGTGATTTGTCGACTCTTCAGCAACGACTGCATGAAGGTGTGCTCAGCCAAGCACCGAAATATGAATTCTTGCCGCACATCACGATTGGTCAAGATTTGACCGATGCCGAGCTGTTCGACGTCCTCGAACGTATGCGTATGGAGCAGATTCATTTCGAAGAGACGATCACTCGTATGGCCGTCATGTATGAACTCGAAAACGAAACATGGAACGTCTATGAGACGTTCCGTTTCCGAGGGTAACCTTATATGCTCCGGTCGACATAGCGACCGGGGTTTTTTTCTTGCTCTTCTTCAAGCCATTCTTCACGTCGAGGTCGGATTCGTTGGACACGTTTGATTCGTGTCACCGGTTCTATGCTTGCTCGACCTGATGGCTGGACTTGTCGGTTGACGTATTGTACGACAGTAAAATCAATCTGGTAGGGACCCATAATCTGACCTCCTTCATAGGTCCTTACCCGATTTATTCACGAGGTAATACAAAAATGGCGCATCACTGCGCGATTCCCCAAACTTGTAAAATCAAACTTATAAAATATGGTATCCGCTATCTACGTGAATGACTTCGCCGGTCACGCCACT
Organism: Caryophanales bacterium; assembly: GCA_902362975.1. Taxonomy (GTDB): domain Bacteria; phylum Bacillota; class Bacilli; order Exiguobacteriales; family Exiguobacteriaceae; genus Exiguobacterium. The sequence continues at coordinate 48,075 of CABIYO010000005.1, read as the reverse complement.
TCCCATTGCAGAGAGGAGGAAGAGACCTGTCGAAGCCACTTCTTCTGCCGAAACATTTCGACGCAACGGCGCCTTCTGTTCAAGTTCAGAAAGGATACTGTTGAAATCGCCGACCCCTTTAGCTGACAATGTACGAATCGGACCAGCTGAAATGGCGTTGACACGCACACCGTGGGGACCGTATTCGTTCGCCAAATACTTGACGCTCGAATCAAGGGCCGCTTTAGCGACACCCATCAAGTTGTAGTTCGGAACGACACGCTCGCCGCCGAGGTACGTGAGTGTGATCACGGAGGCGTCTTGTGCGAAGTAAGGCTTCGCCGCTTTCACAACTGCCGTCAAACTATATGCTGAGATGTCTAACGCCTGTGCGAACTGACCACGTGTCATTTCTGAAAATTCACCGCGCAATGCTTCTTTGTCAGCAAACGCGATCGAATGCGCGATTCCTTGAATCTCGCCCGCTTGTTCGTAAATCGAACGGAATGTTGAATCAATCGCTTCGTCATTCGTCACATCACACTCAAGTAGAATCGCTTCTTGCTTCAACTCACTCGCGAGTGACTCGAGACCCGATTTGAATCGTTCTGCCGCATACGTTAACACGAGCTTCGCCCCTGCCTCATCAAGCGTTTTGGCAATCGCCCATGCAATCGAGCGCTTGTTGGCAATCCCCATGACGACGTACGTTTTATTCGTTAATGTTGGAAAAATTGACATCATAAACTCCCCTTTTAGCACCTGGTGATAATATCTGTTCTTAGATTACAGAAAGGTTTCTGTTTTGTCAACCGACTCGTTACGTATTGCGATTTTTTTAAGTTGCGGTAAGATAAAATACGTATAGAAAGGGTGATTCGACTCCATTATGAACCGTATACAATCATATTTAAAAAGTTTAGATACGACACTGTTGACCATCGTCTTCCTATTGATGATTATCAGTCTCGGTGCAATCTATACCGCTCAACCGATGTTGCCAACGCGACTTCAACATATCAACTTCGCTCTTGAACAAGGCATTCGTTATGTCATCGGCTTTTTTGCGATGTTCGCGATCATGACGATTGAATATGAGCAACTCCGGAAAATCCATTGGTACTTATACGCATTCGGTCTACTTCTGCTCATCGGTCTGATTCCGCTTCGTGACACGTCGCTCGTACCGAACATCAATGGGGCGTATGGTTGGTATAACGTGCCTGGATTCAGTTTCCAGCCGGCCGAATTCATGAAGCTCTTTTTATTGATTTCCATGTCGACCATCGTCTATGAGCACAATAAACGTTACGGATCGTCACAACTCGATACATGGCTTCTCGTGAAACTAGTCTTAGTGGTCATCCCGCCGCTCGGGCTAATTGTGACGCAACCGGATTTAGGAACTGGACTCGTTCTGATGACTATGCTCGGCGCCATCATCATCGTCTCGGGAATCGGTTGGAAGTGGCTTCTCGGTCTTTTCAGCGCCGCGGCTTTGAGCATCGGCACGTTCATGTATCTGTTTTTTGCCCATTTCGAAGTCTTGCAAGCGTTCGTACCTGGACACGCCCTCAACCGCTTCCAGGCCTGGATATATCCATACGAATATTCAGATGACTTGGCATTCCAATTGATCAAATCGCTACAGGCGATCGGTTCTGGACAGATGTTCGGAGTGGGATACGGCCAGGGCCTCGTCTATTTACCGGAATCTCACACGGACTTCATTTTTGCTGTTATCGCAGAACACTATGGGTTCATCGGCGCAGCTCTCGTGATCATCGTCTTCTTCCTATTCCTCTATCGGATGATTCACATTGCATTAGAGTCTAGTAGCGCGTTCGGAAGTTATATCGTCACCGGCGTTATCGCCATGTTCACGTTCCAGGTGTTCCAAAACATCGGTATGACGATTGGTGTCTTGCCAATCACCGGACTCACCCTTCCGTTCATCAGTTACGGGGGGACAGGGATTATCATGAACATGATTGCCATCGGTCTCGTCATGAACGTTGCCTCTAAATCAAAAACCTATATGTTTGATGATGATTGACAAAAGAGGCTGGGACATAACTAGCCGATTTTAAAGATTTTTGATAAAAAGAGGAGTCCGGTCCCCGATTTTCGGTGGCCGGACCCCTTCTTTTCTGTTTAGTCCGAAATGCACGAACCCATAAAAATGACAAGAGGCCCCTATGAGCGAACAAGTCGCTCATAGGGGCCTCTTTCTTTATACAGTTCGAAAATCTTCCGGAATTGGCGCCTCAATCTGAATCTCATCCCCTGTCATCGGATGAATGAATCGCGCAGACGCGCTGTGAAGGGCGTGACGGGGCATACGAGCCGTCCCCCCATACATGGAGTCCCCAATAAGCGGATGACCGATATGGCGCAAATGCACGCGAATTTGATGGGTCCGTCCCGTCTCAAGTCGAATCGTCAATAACGAACAACCGCTCTCAAATGGCTGACATGCGAGGATATGCGTGATGGCGCGTTGTCCCTCAGTTGTCACGACTCGCTCCATAATCGAGTTCTCGGCACGCCCGATCGGTGCATCAATCGTTTGTGGTGTCACTTCTTCTTCAACCAATGCCTTATACGTACGCACCAATCCATTCGCTTTCTGAAGTTCACTAAATCGATGATGAATAAATCCATACTTTGCAAACAAGACGACACCACTCGTGTCGCGATCGAGCCGATTGATCACGTGAATCGCAGATGACAGACCGATGCGTTGATAATAGCCGAGTACAGCGTTCGCAAGTGTATCGGTCGGATGTAGTCGTGATGGAATCGTGGCAATCCCTGCCGGTTTATCGACCGCCAACAGCGTATCATCTTCATACAGAATTCGAATAGACCGATCCGAGGCGACCATGTCGAGTGAAGGGGCTTCAAGCGGGAATCGCACCATCACTTCATCTCCTGGTTCTAGTTCATGTCTTACGGTGCGGTGCATGCCATTCACTTCAATATCCCCTTCATGCTTCACGTGCGTGAGCATCTTTCGAGAAATGCCCATATCTTGCATTAAAAAGTCGCGAAGTGGGACGGCTTTCTCCACAACGCGACGAATCGTAAACCCTTGCATTCGTTACTTTCCTTCCTCGATGAACGATTCGCGAACTCGGCGCCAGAATGGGAAGGGCCGGAAGCGAGCGAACGTCACTTTTTCTTTTGCGACCGCACATCGAATCGAGACGACATTCGACCAGGACAACGCTTCTTGATGGTCAAACGCCAATTCAAATTCGGTTTTCGTGTGCGGTTTGATTTTCACTTGATGGTGTTTTGGTAAAAGAAGCGGTGCGCCGATCGTTCGATACACTAGGTTGTTAATCGAAGCCATCTCGGTCACTTGAATGGCTTCGATCGATGGGTGAACGATTGCTCCACCGAGTGCCTTATTGTAGGCGGTCGAACCCGATGGTGTCGAAATACATAATCCATCTCCACGGAACGTTTCAAAGTAGTCGTCTCGAATCGATAAATCACAGACGAGCGTTCGCTTGTAGTTCTTAATCGTGCAATCATTCATCGCCAATCGACGATCGGTCTCTCCGTTCTCATAGTCAATGAGCACTTCAACAAGCGGATAGGAGACCGGCTCGAACGATTCACTCGTGATCATCTCCGTCAGTTCATCCAACTCATCCGGCTGCCAATCGGCATAAAAACCGAGATGCCCGGTATGGATCCCGACAAGGAGCGTTTCATCGAGTCGGTCGATGTATTTATGAAACGCCTGTAACATCGTCCCGTCCCCTCCGACCGATACTACGATTCGGGGCTCTTCCGATAATGTATGCCCAGCGGCTTGAAGTTTTTCAGTCAGTTCCTGGGCGATCTCCGCTGATCGCGTATCTCCCCTCGATACAATCGCAAACTGCATATCGGTTTCCCCCCTAGTCTTCATCCTTTTTCACGTTCATCTCTTTATCCCGAAACACTTGTTGAGCGTCTTGAATTTCAACGCGGAGTTGGCTCATCTCGGCATCGAGTAAAAAGGCCGCCTCGGCTGCGCGTCTCAATCGTTCCTGCACTTCAAGAGGCATGTCGCCATCATATTTATAATTCAATGAATGCTCAATCGTGGCCCAGAAATTCATCGCAAGCGTGCGGATTTGCACTTCCACGAGCGTCGGGATTTCACCGTGAATCGTTTGGACCGGGTACTCGATGATGACATGATACGATCGATAACCCGAATCTTTCTGATGGGTAATATAATTCCGTTCTTCCACTATTTTAAAATCTGTTCGACGATGTAGCAAATCCAAGACGTGAACGATATCATCGACAAATTGGCACATGATTCGTAACCCTGCTATATCTTGCATATCCGTCGCCAATTCATGGTCAGCGATATTCTTTCGTTTCGCTTTCTCAAGAATGCTCCCGACCGGCTTCACTCGACCTGTGACAAATTCAATCGGAGAATGGTTATTTTGGGATTTGAACTGCTTACGAATGGCTTTCAATTTGACTTTCAACTCGTCTACCGCAATTTGATACGGCACTAAAAACTGATCCCAGTTCACTGATTGCATACGCTGTCACCACTTTCGTTCTTTTCCGGAAAAAACGCGTCCTTTCCGTATGTATCCGTTTGTATGGTATCATAAACGAACAATTGTTCATAGAATGGAGCGATGATTCATGACCCAAGAAGTGGAAATTGAATTTAAATCAATGTTGACGAAAGACGAATATGAGACACTACTACGTGCCTACCAGCTTGATGACCAGGTTCGTTGGCAAGCGAATGACTATTTCGACACCCCTTCCCTTCAGCTAAAAGCGAACGGGGCGGCACTTCGGATTCGCGAGAAGAAACAAGGTCAAGTACTGACGTTGAAGCAACCAAACGAGGTCGGATTGCTTGAGACACACGCCACAATTACAGAAGATGAGGCTGAGGATCTGTTTAAGTACGGAATCATTCATGACGAGCAAATGAAGCAGGCACTGGCACAATTCCAGCTGAATGGACCGCTCGAACACCTCGGTCGACTCGAGACGAATCGGGCAGAGTTACAGATAGAAGAAGGTCTACTCGTTTTGGACGAAAGCCATTATTTGGAGACGAGCGACTACGAAATAGAATTTGAAGTGACGAATGAAGAAGAGGGGAAACGTGCGTTCGAAAGACTTCTTGCAAAACACGGTCTCCCCTATCGTCCCGCCAAAAATAAAATCGTCCGATTCATGGAATTGAAAATGAGTCGATTGGAAGGTTGAGCAGATACATTGCCAACCTTTTTTTTTCGTTGCTACAATGAGTTTACAAAGTTAAATGAGTTTTTTACGAGAGGAGGCGACACAAATGGAACTTGAACAATGTAATGGGTCATCCTGTTCACTGGAAGAAACTCCTATTCAAGTAACGTATAAGCCATTGGAGTTATTCTATTTCATGGACATCTCAAGTGCTGAGAACTTTCATGTGATGACACTAATCAAAAAGTTAGAGATTGAATACGGACATGTGATTCGTTTTCGAATGGTCTCTACTGTTCCTAGCTGTGTTGGCGGATGTCAGGAAGAAGTTCGCCTTCTCACCATGATCAAAGCGCTGGAATTGCAAGGGAAACGTCATGCGATGCGCTTTTTGCGTCATTTGCATGTGAACGATCTATTCTCTGGTGAACAACTTGGTTCAATCGATTTATGGGAAATCGCACGTTCTTTCGAAGAATATGGCCTTGATTTAACTGAGCTCGAAGCCGATCTTCAATCGAACCAGCTCTTGAATGCATTAGCTGTCGACCATCAAGTGTTGAAAGATTGGGAAATTGAATCATTGCCCGCACTCACATTCGTGACGCGCGATGAAGCATTGAAGATTGAAGGGGTATATCCGTACGACGTCTATCAATCGGTCATGACCGAATTGTTAGGTTATGCACCGACCCGTTCGACCGATTGGGATGTAGCCAAAGTGTTGGCACGCTATGATGCGTCGACCATCACAGAGCTATCGTACATTCTAGACTTGGAGAAGACAGTGATTGAACGCGAATTGAAGAAGCTCTCCCTACAACAGCGTTGCCGTCCTGTGCCAGGATGTAGCGGTGAAGCGTGGGCTCAAACGAAATAAAAAAGAACCCCATGGCCGGGGAGCCATGGGGTTATTGACGTCTCAAGCGGGGACAAGAGACATCGAACCTTGAGGCCCGGGGAAGGCCTACAAGATGGGAGAAAGTTTACGGTCAATAAAGGGGTTTGTGATTGATTTCACACTTATAATATACCTAGAACAACATCACTTGACAACCTCTTTGTGCATATTGTCACATATTGTTCACGAGAACAATAATGATTCCATTTCATCAAGAACTGCCTCGAACTGATCGAGCGCCTTCAATACCGGCTCCTTCGTCGTCATATCGACACCAGCCGCCTTCAGCACCTCAATCGGATAGTCACTAGAACCCGCCTTCAAGAAGTTATCGATATAACGACGTACGGCTGGTTCCCCTTCTTCCATAATCTGTTGTGACAGTGCAGCAGATGCCGAAATCCCTGTCGCATATTGATAGACGTAGTAGTTGTAATAGAAGTGTGGGATGCGCGCCCACTCATATGAAATCTCTTCATCGATGACAATCTCGTCTCCGAAATAGCGTTTGTTCAACTCGAGGTAAGTTTCATTTAAGTACTCCGGAGTGAGCGATACGCCTTCTTGAGCCGCTTGATGAATCATGTGCTCAAATTCAGCGAACATCGTTTGACGGAACAATGTTCCACGGAACGTTTCAAGCTGATTGTTCAGCAAGTAGAGACGCTCCTCTTTCGCTGTTCTCGTTTTCAACAAATGGTCGTTTAACAAAGCTTCGTTCGTCGTCGATGCCACTTCTGCAACGAAGATTGAGTAATCGCCATACGGATATGGTTGCGTTGTGCGTGTGTAATGACTATGCACCGAGTGTCCGAACTCGTGCGCGAGCGTGAACAAGTTATTGACGTTATCTTGCCAGTTCATGAGGATGAACGGTTGCGTATCGTACGCTCCCGAGGAGTAAGCACCGCTACGCTTACCACGCGTCTCTCGCACGTCGACCCAACGCGATTCGAGACCGTCTTTGACAATTTGGACGTACTCTTCTCCGAGTGGTGCCAAACCATCTACCATCCATTGTTTCGCTTCCTCATACGACACTTTCATCTCGACATCTTTGACGAGCGGCGTGTAGAGGTCATACATATGCAACTCATCTAAGCCGAGCGCTCGCTTACGTAACGCGACATAACGATGTAACAAGTCGAGTCGTTCGTTCACTGCTTCTACGAGGCCGTCGTATACAGACTCCGGAATCGCATTATGGTGGAGCGCAGACTGTCTTGCGCTTTCAAACTTACGCACAGTCGCATAGAAGTTATCTTTCTTCACACTTCCTGACAATGTTGAGGCGAACGTATTCAAATATTGCGCGTACGTTCCATACATCGCTTTAAATGCCCCTTCGCGAACGCTTCGGTCAGCTGATTCAAGGAACGTGATGTATCGACCGTGCGTCAACTCGACTTCTTCCCCTTTTTCATTTTTCACTTTTGGGAATTTCAAATCTGCGTTGTTGAGCATACCGAACGTCGAGCTCGATTGACCGAGCACATCTCCCGCTTGTGCCAAAATGGCTTCTTCTGCCTCTGTCAATACGTGCGGACGCTCAAGTGCCAACTCATCGAATGCATGACGATAAACGCGAAGTGACTCATTCTGCTCCATGAAGGCTTCAATCTGATTCTCATCAATCGAAAGCAACTCAGGTGTCATAAACGCGAGTTGCGCTGAAACTTGAGAAGCAAGTGAGCCGGCACGATCATTCAATGCTTGATAATGGCTATTCGCCGTATCTTCGTCATAGCGCATGTGCGCATACGTATATAGCTTATGTAACTGACGTGAGAGATCGTCCCGAAGTTGCAACGCTTCGTATAACGTTTCCGCCGACTCCCCAAGGCGTCCTTTAAATCCAATCAATGCCGGCACTTTCTCTTTTAATGCTTGAAAATCCGATTCCCAAGCCTCGTCACTGCTGTAGATGGTCTCTAAGTTCCATGTCTCTTCCACTGGAACTTGTTGTCTAGTCAATACCTCTGACATACGTCCACTTCCTTTTCGATGATTAAGTCGATTGTAAGATCAATCGCTGAAGTCCTTGAAACAAACGTGTATCGTGATGTCTGGCCTCCTCATAATGCTTTGGACGCGGCCATGACCTGACATCACAGGATAGACGACTCGCATTCAAGAGTTGTTTCCATTGTACATGAAATGACTTGGAAAAGTCGCTTGTCGGTGTCACTCCAAATTGTTGACATGTTTTTTGAATACTCCATTCCACGGAATCGTGAGGTGACTCGTAGCGATTCAAATAAAGAACGGCTTGAAAATCAATCGGATGCACACGAATTCCCCAAAGCGATGATAGCGGAAGGTAACAGGCGGTCGGTAATAATGCGGGTAACAGACCAAGTGGATAGAGCCGATTCAATATGAGCCGCCGATTTAACGGAGATGGATAAAGAGGCGACATACGTTTACGACGAATCATCTCTGTCCATTCAAAAGCATTGAACCGGTAGTAAGCTTCATATGGTGACGTGTTGACGGAAGATGAGATTTCCCAGCTTCCGATTCCATACTTAAGCGAAATCGGAAATCCATTGAAGCGTAACAATCTCCCATTTCTCACCGTCAACAACCGATGTCTCTGAAACAGTTCTAGACGCATCCACGGTTGAAACGATTGATTGCTTCTCAAATCGAGACCGCTCGCGATCCAAATCGCATCAAGCCCCGCTCGTCGATAATCAATCGTTCGCTCGACATATTCTTCCGGTCGCAAGGGAGATGCCTGAATTTCGAACACGGTGAGCTGCCCGTCCATGTTCGTGAGTACGTCAGCTCGACGATTCTTAATCGTCACTTCTTGCTCGACTGGATAGCCTTTCTCTTGAAGCCACTGGCACACCGCCCATTTATCCTGATGGTGCGTGACCGATTCAGCTCTCCCACAAGTGTGGATATGCGCAAAATGCAGCCGTCGCTTCACACCATGCTTTACAATCAACACTTCTTGACAAGTCGGACATCGAAAAGGAGCAAGTTGCTCTGCTTGCATCCGATTTAATGTAAAGGAATCAATGATATCCCCTTCCCGGCCGATTGCAAACCGCATCTTGCTCCCTCCTCATAGCAATGGTGAAAACATTCTGGCTAATGATTCAACGAGTTTGATAAAGAATGACCGTTTCGCGAACTCTTCTAATACGAGTTCGTGAGACCCTTCGAAATCATCATAAAAGTCTTGCTTCAGCTGATGGACCGAATTCGTGTTATAGAGGAGCGCATTGACCTCGAAATTCAAATGAAAACTCCGAAAATCCATGTTCGCCGTCCCAATCGTGGCTAATCCATCATCCACCACGATGACTTTTGAATGCATGAATCCCTTCTCATATAGATAGATTTTCACCCCGGCGAGTAACAGTTCTTCATAATAGGACCGACTCGCGTAGAACACGATTTTATGGTCGGGATAGCTCGGTAAGACGATACGGACATCAATTCCTGATAATGCTGCCGTCTTCAAGGCACTCATAATGTCTTCATCTGGAATCAAGTAAGGTGACGAAATATAGACAGATTTTTTCGCAGCATTGATGAGTGAAAAGTAAATGTATTTCATCGTCTCATAAGGTTCATCCGGTCCACTCGCAACGATTTGAACCCCTCCGCTCGCGCTTCTCACCGTCTCAAGCGGCTCTAGATAGAACGGTGTGAATAGGCGTTCCCCTGTCATGTAATACCAATCTTGCAAGAAAATCAGTTGCAGTTCAGATACCCCTTCTCCTCTGACATACAGATGAGTGTCGCGCCAAAATCCAAACTTAGAGTGCTCACCTAAGTACTCATCCCCGACATTCAAGCCACCTGTGAATGCCTCGGTACCATCGATGACCACGATTTTTCGGTGGTTTCGATAGTTCGTCTTACTCGAAACGAGTGGCAATACAACTGGAAAGAATGCCTGGACTCGGACACCAGCTTGCTTCATTTCTTCAAAGAACGTGCTACTCGTATGAATGGAGCCGACCGCATCATACAAAAATCGGACTTCGACCCCCGCCTTCGCCTTTTCAATCAAGATCCGCTGTATTTCCCGAGAAATGCGATCTTCCCGGAAAATATAATATTCTAGATGGATGTGTCGGGAGGCTCCTTTCAGAGCCGGCAATAACTTCGAGAATTTTTCACGGCCGTTCGTCAAAATTTGCGTATACGTATTCGATGAGACCGGTAACTGGTTCAACGAAGAAGTCAAATGCATCAGCTTCTCGTAATCGTCGTGGGCGAACATGAGGGACGGCGACAACGTCATCGCTTTCTGACGATAGGCCAAGTACGTCTCTTCATCAAGCATCGCTTTTTCTTTGAACATTCGTTTACGGCGATAGTTCTGGCCGAATACAAAGTATGCGAATAATCCGATGACTGGAAAACCAATCATGACGATTGCCCAAATGAGCGTACGTTGTGGATTTCGATTTTCAAGTAAGATGACGAGTAATATACTGAACGTTGTCAAAAAAACGAGAATCGAGAACAATCCAATTACTTGTGAGCTCCAGTAATACGATAATATCGCAATGAGTCCTGCGAGCAAAATGAGGGAAAAGAGTACTTGTATGCGTCGCAACATATTATAAGCCGACCTCGTTTCTGTCATGTATTATCATTAATTATACATCGTAACGTCATCTTTTTGAGGTGAGTGAATGATGGAGACTTTTCTGATCACAGGTGCGACAAGCGGGATCGGTCGGAATGAACTTGACGAATGCCCAAATCGAACCAACAACTAAGAGCACACTGATCCCGGACGACAACACGACGCCTTCATCTGCCGTACGGATGAGGAATAAGTTCGAAATTCCATAAACCGTCGTCATGATGAAAAGATCGAGCGTATGCTTGGCTGACGTGTTCGTCAAAAAGTTATCGATTGTCCGGGGAGAAAACTGAGAAGAATACGTTGTCAATACGACCAGAATCGCGGAAAAACTGAACGTCATCTTCGTCATCAGGCACGTAAATGTCGAAGACAACACGGACGCCGCTGAGTCCAGGTCTAAATAAATAAAGTCTGGTAAGAAATCACGAAAAAAATCCCCAAACACTTTGGTTCATGCCGTTAATACGATGCCACCCATTCCGTATAAAAATGGGACAAACCATGCACTGTCATCAAGTAGTAATCGAGTTCGTCTCACCATACCAACACCTCTTTACCGTCGATTTGAAAAAATCGCCTGTCCAACTGAACAGGCGATGTGTCATTAGAAATAGTGACGCACTTTCGCAAAGACGTCGCCATCGAGAATGAGTTTCCCATACTCTTCAAGCAACGGTTGCGTCTGTGTACTGAATGTTAAATATTCTGCTAAAAGACTGAGTGCATTCTCTTCATCTTCCGGTTCCATTTCATCCGGGAAATCAATCCACAAGTAGTAACGATCTTGATAGTGGTATAGTTTCAAATCAAGATCGCTGAACATGTCTCCTGTACGTTTACTCAGCGAAATGATTGCCTCGAAATCATTTGTTTCCATCGCAAGTGGTGCCCAAGCATCTGCCTCGGCTTCAAGTTCATCCAACTCACTCAATTGGTCGAGTACCGATTGTTGATCCCGTGCCTCATCGATTGCTGATCGAAGAAGCGAACCGAGTTCAGAATCGTCTTCCGTGTCCATTACATGTTTCGCAATTGTCACAGTCACTTCTAGACCTTTTTCAAAAGCTTGTACTTGAATCCATAGTGGACCATCAAACGAGATGTCTTCACGTTCGTGAGCCTCGTCCATCATTTGCCAGAACAGCTGCTCGCCTCGTTCTCGATTGTACCAAATTTCATCACGAGCAAAACCACGTTTCTCGATGTCCACGTATGTGATGAAAAACTTGACGGTATTATCATTGATGCGCTCAATTTTCACAATTGTCCACTCCCTTCTCACCTCACTCCCAATTCACATAAGGAGGAGAGGGGAAATTGTATTGTTATCTTTGTACCCTTTTTAACATCGGTCAATCTAGATGAAGGGTTATAACTTTATTTTATAGGAAATAATCGATAATAAAAAGCACACTGCTTAAACAGTATGCTCTCATTCATTCACAAGTCGTTGGGCTTCTTGTAATTGGAACGTCCGAACTTTACGTGGCAAGAATCGACGAATCTCATCTTCGTTATATCCGACCTGTAAACGTTTCTCATCAATGAGGATCGGACGACGTAAAAGACCTGGATATTCTTGAATCAAATCGTAAAGCTGTTGAAGAGATAACGCATCAACAGACACATCGATTTTAGAAAAGACTTTCGAGCGAGTCGAAATGATTTCATCCGTCCCGTCTTCCGTCATACGTAAAATTTGTTTAATCTCATTCAATGAGAGCGGTTCAGAAAATATGTTTCGTTCTGTAAACGGGATATCGTGTTCTTCGAGCCAAGCCCGTGCCTTTCGGCAAGATGTACAGCTTGGAGACGTATAAAGTGTGACCATTTTTCTTCCTCCCTAATCGAGTATGCGTCCATCTTTTTAAGTGACCCTATTTGTATACCCAAATTCGCATCCACTTAATTATAGTAATTCTTATTTATTAAAACTTCAATGATATTCTTTATCAATCAGATATGAAAAGAGGGCGCATTCGTTGAATGCGACCTTGAACGACCTAACTTAAGACACAGGGATTCGAGAAACCGGTTGAGACACTGTCTCTTTCCCTGGCTTGACTTGTAAGTCTTTCAACTTTTTCTTCAATACTTCTTTCAAAAGTCTCTTTTTCTCTCGCAGAACTTTGTCACGTTCTTTCATGGCCTCTCACCCCCATATAGTGTAAGGAACAGCCTGAGCATTACCGATTCTGAAAATCTTGAAGTTGCACTATACTTATATTTAAATTATAGCATACTTGTTTGTGAAATGTGAATCATTCTTTCACATTCTTCTAAAATTTACACCGATATCATTTGCAATGATTTAAAAAAACCTGTATAGTTTATAGAAATAACCTTTTTATTTTTAAGGAGGAGAGCGATGATGAGAATCACTTTAGAAACGATTATGAAACATCCGGTTACCCAAAAATATTTAACTCGATCTGGCTTAAAACATGCGGTCGACGTCTGTGAACGCGCTCTCGAAATGGCAACGAAACGTGGTCTTGATACAGATTTGGCGACGAAAGCAGCGCTTCTTCATGATATCGGACACTATGAATGGTATACAGAAGGTAAATGGAATTATGATTTGTATCGTCAGAACGATATCCATGCGATCAAAGGTGCTGAACGGGCTCATAAACTATTAATACGATTAGGGGAAGATCCAGCTCGGGCAAAAGAAATTTCTGTCATGATTCTGTTGCACACGGATTCTTACCTACCACCAAGTCGTATCCAACGGACCCCCCTGCAACAACTCGTACATGATGCGGACACGTATGTGGAGCAACCAGGTGGTCTTCACCACTATGAAACAATGGAAATTGAAGATGCGCTAGCTCGCGTCCGTCAAATCGACGCCATCGTGGAACGTCTTTCTAATTTACCACGCATCTCGAACGGATAATCAGTCACCTACTTTAATAGGTGATTTTTTGTGCAAAAAATCCTGACTCATTTATTGAGTCAGGATTGATTTCGTTATACGAGTTGCGCTTTATACGCTGCGTACTCTTCGTCTGTGAGCGAGACATAGTGTCCTGGCTCAACTTCACGGAGTGGCGGGATGCTTGAATCTTCATCTGAACGTCCAACTGCACCTTTTGATGTTGACTCGTATACGATCCGCTTACGTGTACGTTCATGCTCCGGGTCCGGAAGCGGAATCGCCGAAAGGAGCGATTTCGTGTACGCATGAATTGGGTTCTCGTAAAGGCGATCTGCTGTCGCAAGCTCTACGAGGTGACCTTGATACATAACACCGATACGGTCAGAGATGTATTTAACCATCGACAAGTCGTGGGCGATGAACAAATACGTCAAATCGCGTTCGCGTTGCAATTCTTTCATCAAGTTGACGACCTGCGCTTGAATCGAAACGTCAAGTGCTGAGATCGGTTCATCGGCGATGATGAAGTCCGGTTCAACTGCAAGGGCACGGGCAATTCCGATACGTTGACGCTGACCACCCGAGAATTCGTGTGGGTAACGGCTTGCGTGTTCTTTCGTCAAACCGACTGTTTCAAGAAGGTCGTATACGCGATTCATGCGGTCTTCTCTCGTCTTCGCAAGACCGTGAATGTCGATTCCTTCTGCAATGATATCGGCGACTGTCATACGCGGATTGAGTGAAGCGTATGGATCTTGGAAAATCATTTGCATCGCACGGTTGAATTTTAACTTGTCTGCCTTCGATTTTTTATCGTGGACGTTTTCACCTTTGAACACGACATCGCCATCGGTCGCGTCGTAGAGACCGATAATCGTACGTCCTGTCGTTGACTTCCCACACCCAGACTCACCTACGAGCCCAAGCACTTCACCTTTGTAAATATCAAATGAAATTCCGTCGACCGCTTTGACAACGCGGCCACGGCCAATTTTAAAGTGCTGCTTTAGGTTTTTTACCTCGAGTAATTTCTCGCGTTCCATTATTCAGCACCACCTTTCGTAAACGATTTTGCGAACGCACTGTCTGGACGATATTTGAGAGCAAGTTCACGAATCGCGCGTGGCGGGTTCACTGCTGGTGCTTGCGGATGTAACAACCAACTCGCAGCAAAGTGTGTATCACTTACTTGGAACATCGGTGGCTCTTTCTCAAAATCAATCTTCATCGCGTATGGATTACGCGGTGCGAACGCATCCCCTTTTGGAGGATCGAGTAAGTTTGGAGGCGTACCCGGGATTGCCGGTAACGCTTCATTGCGGTCATCTGTCGGACGCGGCATCGAACCGAGAAGTCCCCATGTGTATGGGTGACGTGGCTCATAGAAAATCTCATCAACCGTTCCTTTTTCAACGAGACGTCCCGCATACATAACAGCAACACGGTCAGCCATGTTCGCAACAACGCCAAGGTCGTGCGTGATGAAGATAATCGCTGTGCCCGTCTTTTGCTGAATGTCTTTTAACAGTTCAAGGATCTGCGCTTGAATCGTTACGTCGAGTGCTGTTGTCGGTTCATCGGCAATCAACACTTTCGGGTTACATGCAAGAGCGATCGCAATAACGATCCGTTGACGCATCCCACCAGAAAGTTGGTGTGGATACTGTTTCAAGCGCGCTTCAGGGTTTGGGATTCCTACAAGTGTCAACAATTCGAGCGTACGTTTTTTCGCATCCTCACCCGTTAACCCTTGGTGCTGTTTCAATCCTTCTGCGATTTGCTTGTAAATCGTCATCGTCGGGTTGAGCGATGTCATCGGGTCTTGGAAAATCATTGCGATGTCGCGACCACGAATTTTAAGCATTTCTTTTTCCGAAAGTTTCGCCAAGTCTTTTCCTTCGAACATGATTTCTCCGTTCGTGATCTCACCTGGAGGGTTCGGAATGAGACGCATAATTGCCTTCGAAGTAACGGATTTACCCGAACCCGATTCTCCTACGATGGCGAGCGTCTCGCCTTTTTTCAAATCAAACGAAACACCACGAACAGCCTGTACTGTTCCTGCATATGTGTGGAACGAGACCTCTAAGTCTCGGACTGATAAAATCGTTTCCATGCACGAGTCCCCCTCTTTCTTTTTTATTTGCGCATTTTCGGATCGAACGCATCACGCAAGCCATCGGCAAGCAAGTTGAAGCTGACCATGAGCAAGACGATGATGATAGACGGGATAATAAGAAGGAACGGGAAAGTCCGTAGTTCTTTGTATCCATCGTTGATCAACGTACCAAGTGATGCCTGTGGTGGTTGAAGCCCGATTCCGATAAAGCTGAGGAATGCCTCGAAGAAGATGGCAGATGGAATCGTGAACATGAGTGTGATGATAATGGCACCCAATGTGTTCGGAATTAAATGTTTGAAAATCAAGCGTCCACTTGAAGCACCGAGTGTACGAGCTGCCAAGACGAACTCTTGGTTTTTGAGTTTGAGAATCTGACCTCGAACGAGTCGACTCATCCCAATCCAACCGGTGATGGCCATGGCAAGGATGATAGTAAAGACACCTGGGTCAAAGATCAAGATGAACAAAATGATCAAAATCAAGTTAGGTACACCCGTCAAGATTTCAACAATACGTTGCATAATGTTATCCGTACGTCCACCGAAGTAAGCTGAAATACCACCGTATGCAACTCCAATGATTGTATCGATGATGGCTGCGACTAAACCGATGAAGAGGGAGATTCGTGTCCCTTCCCAAATCCGCGACCAAAGATCACGACCGAGATAATCGGTACCAAACCAGAAGTTTTCTTCTACATTCTTCTGTTCGTAAAAGTCGATTTCACGACCTCCAAGTGTTGCCAGCCCATCAAATCCAGCCCATTCAAGTCCTGTGACTTTAGGCGGTAGTTTTGCTTGCGAGATGTTCTGTTCGTATGCATCTCGGCTTGAGAGCATTGGGCCAAACAAAGCGAGTGCGACGAGAATTAAAATAATCGAGAGCGAGATGATGGCCGCCTTGTTTTTCTTGAGGCGCATCCATGCATCTTGCCAAAAGTTCAAACTTTTTCCGGCAATCCGCTCACCAAGCTGTTCATTCATTTCAACTGGTGTGAACATGTCTTGGTCGAACTGTTCGTAATTCTTTTTGTTTTCAATCATCAGTTATTCCCTCCAAGACGAATACGTGGGTCCACAACCCCATAGAGCAAGTCGACAAGTAAAATGATAATAATGAAGAGGGCTGAGAAGAAGAGTGTCGTGCCCATGATGACAGAGTAATCATTCAACGTGATTGACGTAACGAACAATTCTCCAAGACCAGGTACTGCGAAAATTTTCTCGATAACGAATGTACCCGTTAAAAGTCCAGCTGTCATCGGTCCAAGAATCGTGATCGCTGGGATCATCGCGTTGCGTACCATGTGTTTCCATACGATGGCGTTACCCGACAACCCTTTCGCTTTCGCGAGCGTGACATAGTCTTGTCCGGTTACTTCTAACATCTCGGTTCGGACGAAACGGGCAATTGATGCCGTAACACCGAGCGATAACGAGATGGTTGGTAAGATCGTATGAGCTGGAGATTCCCAGAATGCTACCGGGAGCAACTGTAATTTAACTCCAACATAGTACTGAAGGAGGGCTGCAAAGACGAATGATGGGACGGAAATCCCGATTACCGATACGAACATTGCACCATAGTCAATTGCCGTATTGTGACGAATCGCCGCAACAACACCCAACAATACACCTAATAGAGTTCCAAGTACTAATGCCTGAACCCCTAATTGTGCCGATGGACCGATACGTTCCATAATCAACTCAGTTACTGGACGGTTAGCCGTACGGAACGATACGCCAAGGTCACCTTGTAGCATGTTTCCTATGTACGTCGCATAGCGGACCGGAAGCGGATCATTGAGTCCGTAGCGGTCATTCAACAATTGAATTTGTGATTCTGTCAGTTTTTCCTGGTTCTGATAAGGCGAACCTGGGAGCAGGTCCATCAGGAAGAACGTGAACGTGGCAATCAAGAAGAACGTGATGAGGCCGTAAGTTAGCCGTTGTAGGATATAACGTCCCATGAATAAAAACCCCCTGTTTTTTTCTGATTCTTTCTACTACTTGCACCAACAGCTTCACTATGACATATGACCTATGTTTCAAATTCACAAAATGAAAGGAATTTTCTGAAAGATAAGTGTAGACGTCATCTCAAGGCTCTTAGTACAGCGACTGAAAACAAAGAATACTCGTTTCAGAGATTATTCTGAATTTTCACTGTTACTACATTATACTTTACCAACAAAACATTTGAACAGTATTTTCTCATACTTCGCTAGAATTTTTTAGAAAATTGGGGACATGCGGTTAGCATGCCCCCTCCTTCCATTACTTAATATCAACGTATTTGTACTGGTAATCAGCACCAAATAATTGACGGTTGAAGTTCTCGACGTTTGGACGGATCAAGTATGCCACACCAGCTTGATAGATAGGCATGATTGCTTGATCTTGTTCAATCAAGAGGGCTTCAGCTTCTTTGAACAAATCGTAACGTGCATCGATGCTTGTTTCAGCAGATGCTTCATCAATCAACTTGTCATACTCAGATGACGAGTAGTTGATGTCGTTTTGTCCATTGTCTGAAGTGAAGATACCAAGGTTCGTAAGCGGATCTTGGTAGTCAGGTCCCCAAAGTGCGAATGACATTTGGTAGTCCCCTTTTGCTTCACGCTCAAGTTTGTTGTTGAAAGGTTGTTGGGCGATCTCAACCGTTACGTTCGGCAAGTTCGACTCGATTTGACCTTTCATGTACTCAGAGATTTGTTTCGATACTTCACTGTCGAACGAGAGGAGTTCGATTGTTGTTGCTTCTCCACCGGTTACTTCTTCCCAAAGTGAAGCAGCTTCTTCAGTGTTTGTTTTGAAGTATTCCACGCCTTCTGTATAATCCGTTCCGTCTTCATACTTGATGAAGTCTTTCGGGATGAATGACGTCGTTGCTACTGAACCGTTGTTCAAGAGCTGATCGATAATCCCTGATGGGTCGACTGCGCGTGCGATTGCTTTACGTGCATTTACATCAGAGAAAAGTTCATCTTCATGGTTAAACTTGAAGTAACCAATTGCAGAACGAAGACCTGTGTTGTAATCTTCATCTTCTTGGAATGCTGCGACTTGCTCTGATGCGAGACCAGCATAGTCGACATCGCCCGCTTCATACAAGTTGACGACTGTAGATGTTTCTTTAACAACTTTCACATCAACTGAGTCGAGAGCAACATTTTCTGCATCCCAATATGATTCGTTTTTCGTTAAGACATAGCCTTGTTCACGATCCCATTTAGTCCATGTGAACGGTCCGTTGTAAAGAAGGTTTTCAGGACCAGTCGCGAAGTCTTCACCTTTTTCTGTAGCGAATGCTTCGTTGATCGGAGTGAATGTACCGAACGAAGTAAGTGAAAGGAATGATGGGTCTGGACGCTCGAGTGTAACTTCGAGTGTCTTCTCATCGATTGCTTTTACGCCAAGCTCTTCTTTTGGTGTGTCACCAGTGTTGATTGCTTCAGCGTTTTTAACTGTGTTCATGATGTATGCGTACTGTGAGCCTGTTGCAGGATCAACAGCTCGTTGCCAAGCGTAAACAAAGTCGTTTGCTGTGACCGGTTCCCCGTTTGACCATTCAGCATCACGAAGTTTGAACGTGTAAACCGTTTCGTCTTCGTTTATTTCTGGTTCGCCTTCAGCAAGTGCCGGTACGGCATTACCATCTTTATCAAGACGGTAAAGACCCTCCATTGTGTTGGCGATCAAGTTGAATGCGACCGCGTCTGTGGCAAGAGCCGGATCGGCTGTTGTGATATCTGACGTATCCGTCAAACGAAGAACTTTTTCTCCGTTTGAAGAAGAACCGCCACCATCAGAGTCTCCGCCTGTTGAACAAGCCGCGAGAACTGAACCGAGTGCCAAGATGATCGTCATCATAAGCAAAATCGATTTTTTCTTCATTGCGATTTCCCCTTTCATTTTGAAAAGCTAGCCGATCGTCGAATAAACATCTTACTTTTCTTTAATTTTCTGAATATTTCATAAAGTATTCGACGAAAGAACATTAGTGCTATTGTAAGAAATTTTTAATGAAACTGTCAACTATTGAATGAACCGCTATCATTCGACATCATTTTCTTACTCGCTTTATGCCCTACGTTCCTAGTATCATAGAAGAAACACGGAATGTTGACACATTTCTTTTATCGATTGAAAGGAGATTACATCGTTGAAAAAGTTTCGAAATATATTGTTTGTTTGGGGAATTATCACACTTCTCTATACCGTTTGGTCGATTTTTTCCTATTTTCGAAGTGAATCTTTCACGTTTCACTTAAGTGGTGGCTTATTTGTATCAGGTATACTCATCTTTGCCATCGGGATGTTCTCCCATATGAGTGCAACAGGTCTATTTGACGGAATCATGTACGGATTTAAGCGTAATCGACGTGCAAAGTTGAAGGAAATTGATGCGGACTACGAAGAAGATGAGGAAGAAGATCCAGAAGATCGGCAACTTCGTAAACAATCGGCTTGGAACTGGGTATATGTTGGAGTTGGAAGTATCGCTCTCTCATTTCTCGTCGCTCTGATTTAATCTTTTCGTCACTTGAATCCTGTGCTAAACTAAATGAAGAATAAGAACATTTGGATGAAGACAAGTAATTCAATTCCTCTTTTCCTCAGAGAGTCTACGGTGCTGTGAGTAGATGAAAAGTTATTGAATGAATGGACTTTGGAGTGGCTCGCCTGAACAAAAAGTATGGCGAGACGGTTCACGCCCGTTAACGCGTTCAAGTGGCATAGTATATGCAAATTTGGGTGGCACCGCGGTTATTCGTCCCGATTTATTCGGGAAGACGACTGCGGTTTTTTATATTTTTCGGAGGTGTATACACAATGGCAACGATTTTTTCAGGAATCAAACCGACCGGCGTCGTGACGCTTGGGAACTACCTTGGCGCGATGAAACAATTCGTCGACCTACAAGACGACAACAATGCCTATTATTGTATCGTCGATTTACATTCGATTACTGTTCAACTCGACCGTGTCGAGCTCATGAACAACACGCGGAAATTAGCAGCACTTTATCTCGCTTCCGGTCTCGACCCGGAGAAAGCGACGATTTTCGTACAGTCTGAAGTGAAAGCACACGCTCAACTCGGTTGGATGTTAACTTGTATCGCCGGCATGGGTGAGCTTGGTCGTATGACGCAGTATAAAGACAAGTCGCAAGGCAGCGAGAGTGTTGGTGCAGGGTTGTTCGTCTACCCGACGCTCATGGCTTCTGATATTTTGTTATACAATACGGAACTCGTTCCAGTCGGAGACGACCAAAAGCAACACATCGAACTGACTCGTGACTTGGCGGAGCGCTTTAACAAACGTTATTACGAGACATTCACGATGCCGGAACCACTCATTCAAAAAGAAGGCGCTCGAATCATGTCTCTCACGAATCCCGTGAAGAAGATGTCGAAATCGGATACGAATGCCAAAGGATATATCTCGATGCTCGACGAGCCGAATGTCATCCGCAAGAAAATCAAGAGTGCCGTCACAGACTCGAGTGGTGTCATCTCATTCGACCGGGAGAATAAACCGGGGATTTCGAACTTGTTAGAAATTTACTCGCTTTCGACGGGTACCCCAATCGATGATCTCGTCAAACAATATGAGAACTCGAACTATGGGACGTTCAAACAAGATGTGGCGGAAGCGGTTGTTGCTCTACTTGAACCAATTCAAGCTCGTTACCACGAGTTAATCGATTCTCCAGAACTCGATGAAATTCTTGATGCCGGTCGTGCCAAGGCTGAAGCCGTCGCGAACAAGAATCTCGCGAAGATTGAAAAAGCAATGGGTCTCAGTCGTAAGCGCGCCAAAGTGAAAAGATAAGCTTGTTGTGACAGAACTCTCCATGTGAGAGTTCTTTTTTGTATTGAAAAATGTACATAAAAAGAGAGACAGGCGTCCCTGTCTCTCTTCGTAAGATGATTTGATTATTCTTTGCCTTCGATTGAAGCCCACTTGTAAGAGTAGTCCGCACCGAATGCGTGCTCAACGATTCCCTTAACGTAAGGTTTCGTGAGGCGAGCCGATCCACGTTGGTAAACTGGCGAGATTGCGTTCTCTTCAAGAACGATTTTCTCTGCAGCTTGAAGGTCAGCCCAACGCTGTTCAGCATCTGTGCTTGATTTCGCAGATTCGATCAACTTATCGAATTCTTCATTCGACCACTTACCACGGTTGTATGGTCCGTCAGTGACGAAGAGGTCAACGAATGTCATTGGATCTTGGTAGTCAGGTCCCCATCCAGCGAATGTGAACTCGAACTCACCTTTGTTCTCAAGGTCAAGTTTGTTGTTGAACGGTTGTTGCTTGATTGATACCGAAATGCCTGGAAGGTTCTTCTCAAGTTCACCTTTGATGAACTCACCGATTTGCTTTGCAGACTCTGAGTCATAGTTGAGGAGCTCAAGCTCAACTTTGTCTGTTCCGAGCTCTTTGAGCCCTTCTTCCCAAAGTTTTTGTGCTTCTTCTACGTTGTAGCCACCGATGTCGCCATTGCCTTCACGGAAGTCTTTTCCGTCTGGACCTGTTACGAAGTCTTTCGGTACGAGGTAGTTTGCAGGAATCGAACCGTTCGCAAGAAGTGTTTCTGCGATCGCTGTTTTGTCATAAGCGCGGTCAATCGCGTTACGGATTTTTTGGTTGTTAAGTTCTTCCACAGCTGTGTTGAACTGGAGGTAGAAGAGTGTTGGTTCAACGACAGTTGAGAACTCTTCGCTGTCTTGATACTGTGCTACGAGCTCAGAAGTCAAACCTGTGCGGTCAACGTCACCGTTTTCATACAAGTTAACACCTGTTGATACTTCTTTAACGACTTTAACGTTGATTTCTTCAAGTTTAACTGTGTCAGCATCCCAATAGTCTTCGTTCTTGACCATTTTCCAGCCTTGTTCGCGCTCCCAGCTGTCGAGTTTGAACGGTCCGTTGTAGAGAGTCGTCTCTGCAGATGTACCGAAGTTCTCGCCTTGCTCTTTATCGAATGACTCGAGTTTTGGCATGAATACGCCGAAGCTAGTCAATCCGAGGAAATAGTCAGCTGGTGCTGTCAATTTAACTTCAAGTGTTTGATCGTCGATCGCTTTAACGCCTACAGCATCGCGCTCGCCTTCACCTGTGTTATACGCTTCTGCGCCTTCGATGATTGACATAACGTATGCATATTGTGATGCGTTATCTGGGTTAAGTACTTCTTTCCAAGCGTATTCGAAGTCGTTCGCTGTGACAGGCTCCCCGTTTGACCAAGTCGCACCTTCACGGATTTTGAACGTGTACGTTTTCCCGTCTTCTGAAACTTCGTGAGATTCAGCCATCCCTGGAGTCGGGTTGTCTTCTTCGTCCATGCGGTAGAGACCTTCGTTAACGTTGTTTAAGACGTTGAACGATACAGCATCTGTTGCGAGTGTCGGGTTAAGTGAAGGAATGTCTGAACCGTCGAGCAAGTTGAGGACTTGCGCTTCGTCTGCAGAACCTTCCGAACCTGATCCATTTGAAGACCCCGTTTCTTCTTCCCCTGTCGAACATGCAGCTAGGAATGCACTAGATAGAAGTGTAACCGATGATGCTAAAGCAAAACCTTTTTTCTTATTCATTGCGATGACCCCCTGATTTTTTCGTTTTAACGAAGTGAATGATGGTAGAAAATTCAGTCATTTCTTCTGACAGTATTTGTTACCAAAATCCCGTTGATGCAATAATACAATATTCTGATAATTTTGCAAAGTGTTTATTTTGATTTTTCTAAAAAAATTTATCTATAGTCTAAAAGCCCGCCTACAATGGCGGGCTTTTAGCTCAATTTTCGTATTTTTTTGCAAAGGTTAGGACATATGAAGGACCGGTGACCGGATATCCGATATGGTCGTAACCTTTTTCGATCACATAAGAGCGTCCAGCTTGATAGATTGGCATAACAACAGCCTCTTCTAACAGCTGTGCCTCCGCTTCTCGGAAGATCTCATTTCGCTCTTCCAATCGGTCCGTCGCGCGAGCCTGATTCATCAATTGATCATATGATTCGCTGGCATATCGACTTGAATTCAACACGTCGTTTGTTTCAAATTGAGTCAAGTAGGCGGATAACATCGGATAGTCCGGTTGCCAGCCCGATAATGAAAATGCATAATCCCCTGAGACTTCTTTCCTAACTTTTTCTCCTAGGGGGAGTTCGATGACGTTAACGGTCAAACCATCCAACTGTTCCAAATTCTTCTTTAATTTTGTGGAAATTTGACGCGCTTCATCATCGACAAAGCTGAGTAGCTCGATTTCGATTTCATCTTTCTTTAGACGTTTCTTCACGGTGTCAAACAATTGGTCGGCGTTTCCTTCCAATTGTGCGATCGCAGCTTTTTGGTCGATGACGAGTAATCGTTCTGTCGTCTGTTCTGCTCGTGCGAGTGAATCTTCGATTTCCGTCCGATCAAGCGTCAATGCGATGGCTTGTCGAAACGCTACATCATTAAACGGGGCTTTTTTAACATTCGGCTTCAAATAAAAGACCCCGCTCCGTGGAACGTCCCGGACAGTCAATCCTTCTTGATCAATTGTGGAGACGTCAAAATCGTAAGGGACGGGTTGCATCCCTGTCGCTTCTGACAAGTTCGGTTCACTCTTGATGGTAATCGTTTCGAGTGTGACCTGTTCAGCTTCTCGGTACGTTTCGTTTTTATGTAACGAGATGGTCGTATCTTCGACTGCCTTGATTTTAAATGGCCCGTTTGTCTCTAGCTCATCCCATTCTTTCACCTTTGGTTGAGGTAAAAATGCGGGCATCGCTAAAATTTGTTCGAACCCTTCCATCGGACGGACTAGAGTCAGCTCGAGCGTCCGGTCATCGATTGCCTTGACCCCTAGCGTATCCGGTTCTTGTTGACCAAGCCCGATTTCTTTCGCGGATTGAACATCTGCGAGTAAGAAGCTGAACGGTGATTTCGTATCAACGTCCACTAGTTTTTGGAAGTGATCGACGAACGTTTGCGCGTCAATCGCATTCCCCTCTGTCGTCACACTCTCTTTTAATGTGAATGTATAGACCGTCCCATCTTCGGATCGTTCTACCTTCTCGACGAGCGCCGGTTCGATGGACCCGTCTGCTCCGAATCGATACAGTCCTTCATATAGATGGGACAGGATCGTTTGAGATGATGGATCAATTGCTAGCATGACATCCGGCTGAGTCGGAAGTGACTCCCCGTAAATCGTCAATTGTTGTTCTTCGACTGGTAGTAGTTTGCGTGACTGCTCTCGTTGTTCGTTCCAAAAAAATAAAAAAAGGATAAGGACTGAACCTAACAAGGCGACCACGATGAATGATTTCTTTTTCATTCTTTGCACTCCTTTCTGTTAGACCAACCCTTATACCCTAACCTTTTTTGAATAATTTTTCTACCGTCAGTTCGTCACTTTTGCAAATGCGAGTGTCGCATTGTGGCCCCCGAAGCCGAGTGAGTTACTGAGTGCATAACGAATGTCAAGTTCCCGATTTCCTTCACGTACATAATCCAAATCACAATCTGCTGCTGGTGATTCGCAGTTAATCGTTGGATGAATTTTGCCTTCATGAATCGAAAGTGCTGTGATGACGGCCTCGACGCCACCTGCACCACCGAGAAGGTGACCGATCATCGATTTTGACGAGTTGACGGCGAGCGTATCAGCGTGTTCCCCGAACACACGACGAATCGCTTTCGTCTCGAGCATATCGTTGAGTGGTGTACTCGTTCCGTGCGCATTGATGTATTGAACATCTTCTGGCGTGATTCCGGCGTCTCGAATCGCCTCACTCATCGCTTTCGAACCGCCCTCTGCTTCAGGGGATGGTGCTGTGATATGGTAAGCGTCCGAACTCATCCCA
Organism: Caryophanales bacterium; assembly: GCA_902362975.1. GTDB lineage: Bacteria > Bacillota > Bacilli > Exiguobacteriales > Exiguobacteriaceae > Exiguobacterium. Next base: position 22,475 of record CABIYO010000005.1, on the reverse strand, counting down.
TATCCGACAACTTCAGCGTACATTTTCGCACCACGTGCTTTCGCATGTTCATACTCCTCTAAGACGAGCACCCCGGCTCCTTCACCCATGACAAATCCGTCACGATTTTCATCGAACGGACGGCACGCCGTGTTCGGGTCTGGATTCGTAGATAGGGCTTTGTTCGAACAAAAACCTGCGAACGAGAGAGGTGTGATTGGCGCTTCCGCTCCACCTGCGAACATAGCGATCGCATCTCCTCGTTGTATGACACGGAACGCTTCCCCGATAGAGTTCGTCCCTGACGCACAAGCCGTCACGGAACAGTTGCTCGGTCCTTTTGCTCCAAGATAGATGGATACTTGTCCGCTCGCCATGTTCGGAATCATCATCGGAATGAAGAACGGACTGACGCGACGTGGTCCACGGTCATGCAAGATGGCCGACTGTTTGTCAATCGTCTCGACGCCACCAATCCCGCTCCCAATCCAAATCCCGACATCGTCCGCGATAGCTTTCACGTCGAGTCCGCTATCTTTATGGGCAGCGTCTGCCGCAAGTAAAGAATATTGGATGAAGGAGTCCATCTTACGTGCTTCCTTCGGTTCGACTAAATGATCGATGTTCCATTCCTTCACTTCCGCCCCGACCTTGGCCGGATATTGACTGATGTCGATCTTTGTCAACGTATCAATAGCATTTTCCCCTTTTAACAGGCGATCCCACATTGTTGAGACATCGTTTCCTAATGGTGATACGACTCCTAATCCTGTCACTACTACTCGTTTCATAAATGATTCCCCTCCGTAATGGTTGCGTGATTCCATGTCAGACAGCTAGCCCCCCAGGTGAGTCCGGCACCAAACCCTGCGATGACGACCGTTTGACCATCTTTTATTTTGCCAGACTTGACCGCTTCGGCCAATGCGAGTGGAATGGAAGCTGCTGATGTATTCGCATGGTCTTGAATGGTCATGACCACTTTCTCTTTTTCTAAGTGTAATCGTTCCATCGCAGCGTCGATGATTCGACGGTTCGCCTGGTGTGGAACGAGGACGTCAAGGTCTTCCAACGTCTTATCGGCTTTGTCTAGCGCATCAAGCACGATTTCGGGCATCTTCCGAACGGCAAACTTGAAGACTTCGCGACCGTTCATGACGATTTTGCCTTCTTCATTTTCATATAGATGTTTGCCACCTGTCCCGTCACTTCCGAGCACAAGTGAGTCAATTGAAGCGATCTCATCTTCCCCTAGCACGACAGCCCCTGCTCCGTCTCCGAAGAGGACAGCCGTCGATCGGTCATCCCAATCAATCAGATTTCCCATCTTCTCTGCGCCAATGACGAGCGTCTTTTTCAATCCTTTTGAGTCCATGAGGCTCTTCGCCGTGTCCATCGCGAAGATGAAACCGCTACATGCTGCGCTCACATCGAAGGCGACAGCGGCTTTCGCGCCAAGATTGGCCTGGACCACACATGCAGTTGCCGGGAAGGCTGGCGCCGTTGCTGTCGCACAAACGATTGCTTCAATGTCGTCGATTGTGACGCCCGCACTTTGTAACGCCCGTTCAGCGGCGCGTGTCGCCATATCCGCGACCGTTACATCACCTTCAGCCAAATGACGTGCCTCGATGCCTGTACGTGTACGAATCCACTCATCGCTCGTATCCATTCGTTTTTCTAAATCGATATTTGTCACCCGATTGTCCGGTAAGAACGACCCGATGCCGATGATTCCAATATTCATATCGTCGACTCCCATTCTTAGTATCTGGTACTAATATAAGGGAATAAAAAGAGGATGTCAATGCATCCTCCTCGTGTAGGCTGGATTAAGCTTGTTCTAAACGCTTCGTGACAGCCATGACCATCTTCGCAGAATTGATCGATGCTGTCTCCAAAAACTCATCAAACGACAGATTCGCTTCTTCGTCCGCACTGTCTGAAATCGAGCGTGTAACGACGAACGGGACACCAAACTGATAGCACGTTTGGGCGATTGGGGCAGCCTCCATCTCGACGGCTGCGACGCCATCGAAATGACCGAGGATGTCCGCCACGCGTTTTGAATCGTTGATGAACGAATCTCCTGTCACAATCAATCCCTGGTGTACGTTCACGTCCGGCAAGTTTTCAATGACATCTTTACAGACGCTGACGAGCTTGGCATCCGCCTCATACGCCGGCGGCATGCCTGGTACTTGTCCGTACTCATAACCGAATGCCGTCACGTCGACATCGTGGTGACGAACTTCCGTCGAGACGACGACGTCTCCGACTTTCATCCCCTTTTTAAAACCGCCGGCAGATCCTGTGTTGATGACAACGTCCGGTTTGAACTTATCAATCAAAAGTGTCGTCCCGATGGCTGCATTGACCTTTCCGATGCCTGACTTCAAGATGACGACTTGCATGTTGCCAAGATAGCCCTCATAAAAATGATAGTTCGCGATTTCAGTGTCTACTCGTTCTGTCAACTCGTTCCGAAGTAAATTCACTTCTTCTTCCATCGCGCCGATGATGCCTACTTTCATTCCGTTTCCTCCTCAGAAAGAGAGCGACTTCCAGATAGGAGGTCGCTCAACAATTTATTTGATTTCTTTAATTTCGACGACCATGTCGCCACCTGGTGTTTGCACCGTGACCACATCACCAATCGTACGTCCAAGAAGTGCCTTGGCGATCGGTGATTCGTTCGAGATTTTCCCTGTGAACGGGTCTGCCTCAGCTCCACCAACGATTGTATACGTTTCGTCTTCATTATCTTCTTGAATGAAGAACGTTACCGTCTTCCCGATTGAGACAACCGAGTTATCGCCTGCATCATCTTGAATGATGACCGCGTTACGGAGCATTTCTTCTAATTGTGCGATGCGTCCTTCGACCATCGCTTGTTCTTCTTTCGCCGCGTCATATTCCGCGTTTTCTGACAAGTCACCGAAATCACGAGCAATCTTAATATTTTCAACGACTTCTTTACGGCGGACCGTCTTCAGTTCGTTTAATTCATGTTCGATCTTCGCTTTTCCGTCTAACGTCATATAGTGTTGTTTTTCAGCCATTTCTGTCACTCCTTCATTGTCTCCTAGTATATTACAGCTAGGGTTGAATTGAAAACGATTTATTTCCTCACGCGCGATTGCGCTCAGTGAGCACCCAACGGATTTTGGTCACGAGTAAATCGATCGCAACAAAGTTTTCTCCGCCTTCAGGAACGATGATATCTGCATACCGTTTTGTCGGTTCACAGAATTGCAGGTGCATCGGACGAACCACATTTGTATATTGGGCAACGACCGAATCGATTGAACGTCCACGTTCATTCAAATCACGCTGCATACGACGCAAGATTCGAACGTCCGCATCTGTATCCACGAACACTTTGATATCCATCAGATCTCGTAAACGTGCATCCTCGAGTGCCAAGATTCCTTCGACGATGACGACATCGACGGGTTCGATTAAGATGGTTTCACTTGAACGCGTGTGGGCCGCATAGTCATAGACCGGCTTTTCAATCGCCTGATGTTGTTGTAACTGTTGGATATGTTCGATCAACAAATCGTTATCAAAGGCGAAGGGGTGGTCGTAGTTCGTCTTGTACCGTTCTTCCATGGTCATCTCTGATTGATCCTTATAGTACGCGTCTTGCTCGATCATGACGACCGATTGACCATGAAACGCATCGACGAGCGCGCGGGCCACGGTCGTTTTTCCTGAACCGGTACCCCCGGCCACGCCAATAATGACGGGTTTATGTTGCATCAAAGTTAAGTCCTCCTCATCGTAATTTACGACTGATTGCTAGGCCATCACCAAGGGGCAAAATTGCAGTATGATAATCGGTCCGTGCCATCAATTGCTCAGTAAACTGTTTCACGAGACGCACGAGCCGGCGTCGGCGTCGGTCTAAGACCGACACATCCTCTAGCAAGACGTCCCCTCTTAAAAACAAATTATCGCTGTAAATCGTACCACCAATTGGTACTAAAGCGCCATACCCATCAAAAAATTTTTGATATTGTCCTTTTGCCGCATCAATAAATACGGCATCGAATTCACCTTCAATCGTTCCAATCAATTCGACGGCATCACCGTGAACGAGCGTAATTCGATCGCGCACGTCCGATCGATTGATGAATTCCGTCGCCTCTTCGAAACGGCGAGCATTCCGCTCGATTGTGACGATTTCTGCATCGGGTAACAATTCTGCCATGCGAATGGCACTATAGCCGATGGCCGTCCCCACTTCGAGGATTCGGGTCGGCCGTTGCATCGCCAGTAAGGAGAGCAGCACTTCCGAACCTGTCAAATCCATGATTGGGACGTGATGAACACGCGCGAACGCCTCCATCTCCGTCAATAGCGGGGAGCGGTCATTGATTAGTTTTTCTACATATCCCTCATAGGATGCATGGTCCACTCGTTCCACCTCTTAACTCTCTTCATTCAAACGACCGGAAGCATCTGCTTCCGGTCGTCCCATCAATTACTGTTTGCTTCTTCAAACGCTTCCCATTCGGAACGGTACTTATTGACGTTTTGTTGGTGATCCTCATAGTCGACTTCGAACAAAACTTCCCCGTTCGGGAACCCTTCACGTGGAGGGCGCGCGTAGAAGTAAATGTTCTCCGTGTCGTTCGGATTAAGCACCGCCTCAAATGCGTCACGGCTCACGGCCGCAATCGGTCCGATCGGGATGCCTTCGTAACGATACGTGTTATATAGAGAGTCGTTCTCTAAGTCCGCGAATGAAGTGAAAATCGATGTTTCCCCCGTTCCGTACCAGACGGTCGGGTCAGATTGTAATTTCATTCCGTCATTTAAGCGATTCTCAAACACACCGGCAATCTCTTTACGGTCTTCCGTTGACACTGCCTCTTTCTCGACAACGGATGCGAGCGCGAGCGTCTCATGGAACGTACGTCCTGAATCGGCTACACGATCTTTGTATTCCTGATACATACTTTCGGTTGGTAGTAACATCTCATCGATGATTTCATTGAGCGTTACACCTTTATTGAATTCATATGTGGCTGGGAACAGGTATCCTTCAAGCGGATGATAGATACCTTCCTGCAAGACTTCTTCCGTCAACATTTCATGCTCGTTTACGAGAGACTGAATGTATTCACGGTCGCTCAACTGCTCAGAAATCTCTTCTTTCGGGATGTCAGCCACTTTCGCAAGTCTCGCAATCACCTGATCGATCGTGAATCCTTCTGGAATGACGAGCTTGATATCAGGGACCACAATGACTTTACCTGTTTTCAACGTTTCAATCAATTCATCGATTGATTGTGACGGAGATAACGTATACGTCCCCGCCTGGAACGACGATTCGTTTTTAAAGCGTGTATAGAAACGGAAAATCGTGCTACTCCTTACAAGCCCATTCTCTTCTAGTAATTCACCAATGTATCCCGAACCGGCACCAAGCGGGACTTCAATCTCGACCGTTTCAGTCGAAGTTGGGTCAATCGGTTCGACGGAACGCTTCACAAAAACATATGCGAGCGCCGACCCTGTGGCGATGACGAGAAGGAAGATGGCTAGGATGACAACCGTGATGCGACGAACGATCCGGTTGCGGGCACGTTTCTCATCTGACATAGATGGATGATTCATGCATTTCTCCCCTGTTCTTTTTATAAAGAGAGGCGACGAGGGATGCACCCCAGCCGCCTGTCCCCTATTTAGTCTAGACCGACTTCGTCATTGACGATGTCGAATGCTTCCATGACCTCTTCGAAATCTTCATCGTCTTCGACGAGCTTCAAGATGAATTCGCCATCTTCAAGTTCTTCAATTTCAAATGCGTATACTTCAATCGTATCTTCATCTTCTGTCTCTGGTGCGCCGACCGGTTCGAGTACGACAAATGTCTTTTTCGAACGATCGCTCGTCATACGGAAAATTTCTGCAAATAAATGTTCGTCTCCATTTTCATCTGGAATACGGTACATTTCTTCTTCACGACGGATTTCTGCCATGAGAGATTCCTCCTTATTTCCCGGAACGATCCAGGTAGTTTTGTAAAATCATCACGGCCGCCATTTTGTCGATGACCGCTTTTCTCTTTTTGCGACTGACATCTGCTGAAATGAGCATCCGTTCCGCTTGCATCGTCGTTAATCGTTCATCCACCAACACGCAAGGTAAACCCGTCTGTTCTGTGAACGCCTCGGCAAATGCCTCGGACGCCTCACCACGCGGACCGACTGTCCCATTCATGTTTTTCGGGTGACCGACGACGACTTCTTTCACATCGTACTGCTCGATAAACGGACGAAGGAGACGGACAGCCTCGTCAAAGTCAGGTTCGGTCCAGTAGACCGTCTCCACACCTTGCGCCGTCCATCCCATCAGGTCACTCACCGCGACACCAATCGTCTTCGATCCGACATCGAGTCCCATGACTCGCTTCATATTAATCCTCTCTACGATCGTTCAAATACGATTTGACCAACTCTTCGAGAAGTTCATCCCGTTCAATTTTGCGAATCAAGTTTCGCGCATCATTATGACGTGGAATGTATGCAGGGTCACCTGACAGTAAGTATCCCACGATTTGATTGATCGGTTGATAACCTTTTTCCTCGAGTGCTTGATATACCGTAATCAGCGTCTCACGTGTGTTAGCACGTTGATCATCTTCTGGAAAATTGAATTGCATCGTGCGATCCATTTGGCTCACAAGAATCCACCTCTTTCCGTTTGCACTTCACACTCTATTATGCCAGTGATTCGACGTAATGTGAAGCAAACTTCAATGCTTCGTCCAGTTTTGTTGCATCACGACCACCTGCTTGTGCCATGTCTGGACGACCGCCACCGCCACCACCGCAGCGTGTCGCGACTTCTTTAATCAGTTTTCCGGCATGGAAGCCACGGTCGTTCAAATCTTTCGTCACACCTGCGACGAGGTTGACCTTCTCCCCATTTGCCGACCCGAGGATAATCACGGCAGAGCCGAGTTTCCCTTTCAAGTCGTCGACCATGCTGCGAAGGGCATCCATGTCTTGTCCATCGACGCGTTTCGCAATCAATTGGACGCCGCCAATCGTTTCGATCGCATCCATCAATGAAGATGCCTCGATGTTTGCAAGCTTAGCTTTAAGCGACTCTGCAGCACGCTCGACTTCTTTGATTTCAGCTTGAAGTGCTTGTACGCGTGCAGGAACTTCAAGTGGTTTCGTCTTCAACAACTTCGCAGTCGCTTCGAGCGTTTCGATTTGCTGGTTCATCACTTCATATGCGCTAGCTCCCGTGACCGCTTCAATTCGACGCGTACCAGCGCCAATCCCTGATTCAGACAAGATTTTAAAGAGTCCGATTTCAGCCGTGTTGGAGACGTGAATCCCACCACAAAGTTCAACCGAGTAATCCCCTACCGATACGACACGAACGACATCACCATACTTCTCGCCGAAGAGTGCCATCGCACCTTTTGCTTTCGCATCCTCAATGTTCATCTCTTCGATGTCGACACCGATTGATGCCCAAATTTTCTCGTTCACTTGACGCTCAATCGATTTAAGCTCTTCAGGTGTCACTTGACCAAAGTGTGAGAAGTCAAAACGAAGTCGGTCTGGTGTCACGAGTGAACCCGCCTGGTTGACGTGCTCCCCGAGCGTATCTTTCAGTGCACGATGCAAAAGGTGCGTCGCCGTATGGTTTTTAACGATGGCTTGACGCGATGCCTGGTCGACAGTGGCCGTGACGGCTACTTCCGCTTTCGCCACGCCTGACTCGACCGTGACTGTATGCAAGTTCTGTCCGTTCGGTGCTTTCGACACGTCTTTTACGCGAAGAAGGAAGTCTTCTCCGACGATTTGTCCTTTATCACCGATTTGACCGCCGCTCTCTGCGTAGAATGGCGTCTGATCAAGAATCACTTGTGCCTCTTCTCCGGCAGCAACGACGTCAACGAGTTCACCGTTGTGAATCAAGCTGATGATTTTTGCGTTCGTTTCAAGATTGTTGTAACCAAGGAACGTCGATGGCATCGTGATGTCCGCGAGTACTCCCGACTGAATCTGCATTGATTCCACATCAGCGCGCGCTTGACGTGCACGTTCACGCTGCTCATTCATCGCTTCTTTGAATCCATCTTCATCGACCGTCATCTGATGGTCTTCTGCGTATTCGATTGTCAATTCGAGTGGGAAACCGTACGTGTCATAGAGACGGAATGCATCTTGACCGCTGATGATGTTTGACCCAGCTGCTTTTTGTGCTTTTACGACTTCGTTCAAAATCGCGAGTCCGTCGTTCAACGTCTCGTGGAAACGCTCTTCCTCGTTTTTGATGACTTTCTTGATGAAATCTTTCTTCTCGTTCACTTGCGGGTAGAAGTCGACCATGATGTCACCGACGACGTCGACGAGCTCATACATGAACGGACGTTCGATGCCGAGCATCTTCGCATAACGGACCGCACGACGCAGAAGACGACGGAGGACATAGCCACGTCCTTCGTTTGACGGGAGTGCCCCGTCACCGATTGCGAACGATACCGTACGGATGTGGTCCGCGATGACTTTGAAGGCAACGTCTTTGCTGCTGTCTTGACGGTATACGTCGCCACTGATTTTTTCAGTTTCACGAATGATCGGCATGAAGAGGTCGGTATCGAAGTTTGTCGGTACGTCTTGAAGGACGCTCGCCATCCGTTCGAGTCCCATCCCTGTATCAATGTTTTTACGCGGAAGCTCTGTATAGTTTCCGTGTCCGTCATGGTTATATTGGCTGAACACGATGTTCCAGATTTCAAGATAACGTTCGTTCTCCCCACCTGGATAAAGTTCTGGGTCTGTCGGGTCGTCCCCGAATGCTGGACCACGGTCAAAGAAGATTTCCGTGTTCGGACCAGATGGACCTTCACCGATTTCCCAGAAGTTATCTTCTAACGGGATGATGCGGTCAGCTGGCATGCCGAGGTTCATCCAGATTTGTTTTGACTCTTCATCGTCCGGATGAATCGTGACGGAGAGTCGGTCTGGATCGAGTCCATACCATTCGTCGCTCGTCAACAGTTCCCATCCCCATGTGATTGCTTCTTCACGGAAGTATTCACCGACTGAGAAGTTCCCGAGCATTTCGAAGAACGTATGGTGACGAGCTGTCTTCCCGACGTTTTCGATATCGTTCGTACGAATCGATTTTTGAGCGTTGACGATCCGTGGGTTCGCTGGGATGACACGTCCATCAAAGTATTTTTTCAATGTCGCGACCCCAGAGTTGATCCACAACAAAGTCGGATCATCAACCGGTACGAGCGAAGCACTCGGCTCCACGCTGTGCCCTTTTGATTTGAAGAAATCTAAGTACATTTGGCGAATTTGTGCGCCAGTCAATGATTTGAGCGGTTTCATGAACAATTCCTCCTTATTTCTGAACGAAACGAAAAAAAGCGATGCCTGCCCCTGTGGAAAGGGACGAAAGCATCGCTTCGTGGTACCACCCTCGTTCGCACGGTAGAACACCGTGCCTCGAACATCCGTTAACGTGGATGAGGCGCCCAGGTTGAGTGGGGACTCCAGAATAGCTTCGGTCGGCCGACCTCCATCTTCTCGCAGCCTAGGAAGATGTCTCTGTAGAGGTGGTGACGACGTACTCATTTCCTTCATCGTCTGTATCGTTTCAGTTGTCTATTCGTCATTATCACACGCGTTCGGAAAGACGTCAAGACTTCCCTCCTAAGCGCTCGACCAATTTCGTCCGTCGTACCGGTTCCTCTTCACGTGTCGCCGCCTCGAGTGCCCTTACGTCCCCGAACAACAGTAAACTCTTCTTCGCCCGGGTCACAGCTGTATAAATCAAGTTACGCGACGACCGAAATCCTCCGTTGAAGAAGACCGGCATGAGCACGATTGGGAACTCGGAACCTTGTGACTTATGGATCGTGATGGCGTAGGCATGGGTGAACTGATCCCATTCACTACGGTTGTACTCGACCTCTGTCTGGTCGAAGCGGATGTAAATCTTGTCGACCTTATCGACATTTTCCTTCGCGTAGAAGATATTTGTGATTTCCCCGATATCCCCGTTATAGACGTTCTCCTCGGCGTTGTTGACGAGTTGTAGCACTTTATCACCGTTTCGGTAAATGCGCGTCCCATGCTTCACTTCACGGGCACTTGATTTTGGATTGAATACGTTTTGGAGTGCTTCATTCAGTCCGTCAATTCCACATACACCCCGATATGTCGGAGCGAGCACTTGAATATCAAACGGTGAATATCCTTTTCGGAGAGCCGCTTCTGCCATCTGACAAATCGCTTGAAGTGCCGTCTCCTGATTCGCCTTATAGAATCGCCGGTCCGGGAGCGCCGCCAACAAATCGTCTGGCATCTTTTTGGCGTTCAACGAATGGGCAAGTCGGAGGATGCTCGATTCCGACGCCTGACGGTGGACGACGTCGAGGCGGACGACCGGAATCCCTTCTGTCGCCATCAAATCAGCAAGTACTTGCCCCGGTCCGACAGATGGGAGCTGATCGCGGTCTCCGACGAACAAGATCTTCATGCCGTTCGGTACCGCCTTCAGCAAGCTTCGAAACAAGAAGATGTCAATCATCGACGCCTCATCGACGATGAGTACTTTCCCGACAAGCGGATTCGTCTCATCGACTTGGAACGAACTACCGTCGAACTTCAACAGACGGTGGATCGTCGAGGCCGGTAGACCTGTCGACTCACTGAGACGTTTTGCTGCTCGGCCCGTCGGTGCGGCCAAGACGAACGGGAACGGTTGGTTCGGAACGGGTTCTAATTTCCAATCGAAGACGTCACTAAGTGCATGAATGATCCCTCGGACGACCGTCGTCTTCCCGGTACCCGGTCCTCCAGTCAGAACCATGAGCGGCGATTTGAGCGCGAGTTCGATGGCTTCTCGTTGTTGGGTCGCATATTCAATTGAGAACATCTCCTCGACACGTCCAATCGCGTCAAAGATGGTCGTCATGTCCACGTCCTCTGTCGTCGATGTCGCCATGATTCGGGCCAACTCTTCTGCCGCCTTCCGTTCGGCACGGAAGACACGGGGATGATAGACGACCCCATCCTCGATGACGACACGTTCTTCTTTAGCGAGCGACTCGAGCGCCGTGACGAGCGCCTCACCTGGGTCCGCCCCGATAATTCGAGGCATCTCGGCTTCAAGTTGTTCTGCCGTCACGTAGAGATGACCGTTCCCTTGTTCGAGTTCTAACACGTAAAGCACCGCTGCCGCAATGCGTTCGGGGTGAATGCCTTGAATCCCGAAGTGCGCCGCGATGGCATCCGCCGTCTTGAATCCGATTCCCTGTACATCGTACATGAGCGCATACGGATTCTTCTCAATCGTCTCCATCGCCCGTCCTTCATACTCTTTATGGATTTTTGAGGCGAGACGTGGCGTTACGTCGAATGGAGCGAGAAATAAAAGCAATTGATCGACCCCATATAAGACGTTCAGGCGTTCGGTGATCACACGCGCCTGCTTTTCTTTCAATCCGTCGACCTCAGACAGGATGCTCGGATGTTTCACAATTTGGTCGATACAATCGTCGCCGAGTGAATCCGCAATCTTCTGTGCCGTCTTTTGACCGATTCCAGGGAAAGACCCGTTCGTCAAAAAGCGGACAGCTGCCCGTTTCGTCATCGGGACGACACGACGAATCCAATCCGCTTTCATCTGTTTCCCAAATCGAGGATGGTCAACGAGACGACCGTGCGCCTTATACGTCTCTCCTTTTTCAATGCCGACTCCGACGCCAGCGATGACCATCTCGGTCTCGTCCGTCTCAAAATTCTTTTCTTTAATACGTACGAGCGCAATCGTATGCGCCTCTTCTTCTGATTGAAACAGGACTCGAATGACTTTTCCAGTCAACTCATAAGGTGCTGCCATCATATCCGACACCTCCAGCTATTTTTCCATCATTCATTATAGCCCGAGATGAATCGATTGAACAAATGCCCTAATTGAACAGGTTTAAGATTTGCTCGATTCGGTCGAGATCGACGACTTCCAAAATACGAATGAGTTGTTCGAGGTCTACTCGGTCCAAGATACGTTCGACTTGTTCTAGGTCCACCTCTTCCATTAAACGCTGAATCCTATCCAAGTCCCCAGACGCCTGATATGCTTCAAGTTTTGTGAAAAGCTCGGTCTTTTCAATGCGAATCGATTCCTCAAGCATCCCACTCGCCCCAAACAAGACGAGTCCGATGACCGCCAACTGAATCAACCAGTTCGTCACGACTTTCCAAAATGGGACGGTCTGATGGATGAATGGGATGAGCGGGATGAACGTTACTTGAAGAAGTATGATCCCGACTTGAACATACACGTTTGGAATGAGAAATCCGAGTACTGCCAAAATCAATGGAACGACCCAACCAATACCGACATGTTCAGATGTATGTTGCCAAGACTTTCGCTCACTGTATACATAGTGAACAGCCCATCCCACGACAAGGAGCACTACGAATAAAAGGAAGATTAACGTTAAGAGTCCTCGCGGTTCAACGACCACTTGATATAAGATCGTATTCGTCCATTTCCCGTTCGCTAATCGTTCATTTACCGATTCAAATAATTGATTCAACCACACATATTCGACAATAAAAAATAGAATCACGCTGACCATGCTGAATTTTCGCAAGCCACTCGACCTCCTTCTAAAGGTTGTCATTCCCCCACTTCAACACGGCTAGTCGCGTTTTTGATTTAAAGAAACGGGGAACTGTTCGAATGACACATTGAAGGAGGAATCATCTATGGGCAAACGAATTCCAGTAAGCGGATTATGCGAACTCGTGTTAGAAGTGACAGACATGAACGAAGCTGTAGCCTTTTGGCATGAGAAATTAGGTCTTCCTGTCGTCGAACAATGGGTCGGAGACGATGCCGAACCGAGCGAGTCACAAGAACAGGCGAACGAACCGTGGGCAACGTGGCTCTATATTGGAGGTAATACACGACTAGGGCTTTGGTTAAAACGGAACTTCACAGAAGAAGAGGATGCGAACCGGAAACAAGACGTGACGGAATGGGACACGCTCTACGATGAAGGTGGCGTCCATGTTCACTGCGCGTTTTTCGTTCCGATGGAGTCGTTTGAACAGGCACTCGAAATCTTAGATGAGACCGATGTTCCTGTGAAGCTTCGGACGTGGGACGAGGATGAGACGAAGAATGGGAAGGAACGCTCGGCCTACTTTAAAGACCCGAGCCATAACATCATCGAACTGTATACGAAAAATATGGACGAGGCATACGGCGAGTTTGCCGGAGAACCCGTCAAAATCACAACGAAGCAACTTTGATTGTGATAACTAAAGAAAGTGCCATCACTCAATCGCGATGGCACTTTCGTCTTTATACGCTTCAGTTTCCAAGCAGTGCATCCATCTTCGCGATGGCGTCACGTGCGAGTTCATGGTCTGGTTGCATCTCCAAGACGCGTTGTAGCTCGGCATACGTCCGTTCCTGATTACCCAAGAACGCATACGCGATTGCCAAGTTGTAACGAGCATCCGTATGACTCGCATCGAGGTCGAGTGTCTCTTCTAACGCGACGACCGCCTCTTCTAACTGTTCATTTTGTGCGAGGGCAAGTCCGTATTGGAAAGTGATTTCCACGTCTTCCGGCGATTGCTTCTTCGCTTCACGCAGGCGCGGCATCGCGCGAACGAAGTCACCCATCGCCTTGTACGTCAAGCCGAGCATGAAATGAAGGTCGGCATCGTCCATCCCAGAAAGGAGCGCTTGGCGAAGCGACGCCTCTGCTGACTCCAATTGCTCGAGTTCATAGGCAAGAGCGCCTTTCGCATAGTGCGCGGCACCGAACGAACCATCAAGTTCGATCGCTTTGTCATAGAAGATGACGGCACGATCGTAATCGTTGATCGCCTGAAGCAACGTCCCCATGTTGACGAAACCAGTCGGGTCCGTCGAGTTCGCTTCAATCGCCTCGTTGAAATGTTTGGCTGCCTGTTCGAATTCACCTTGCTGCATCGCTTGGATGCCTCGTTCGTTTGCGTTCATATCAATCACCTCATCCGATATAGTCGAGTCGTTTTCCGTTTCGGTACGCTTCGTCAATCGTTGCCCCACCTAGACAAACGTCGCCGTCATAGAAGACGACCGCTTGCCCAGGGGTGATGGCACGTTGTGGCTCGTCAAACTTGACAAGGACTTCGCCATTTTCGAGCGGAGCGACCGTGACCGGGACATCTTGTTGACGATAACGGAACTTCGCCGTTGCCCGGAACTCTCCTGTAGGAGCAGCTCCCGTCCATGAAAGTTTCGAAGCGAGGAGCGCATCTGAATAGAGCGCATCGTGATGGAAGCCTTGCCCGACGAACAAGACGTTGTTCTCGACATCTTTCCCGACGACAAACCAAGGGTCCCCGTCGCCACCGATGCCGAGACCGTGACGTTGTCCGAGCGTATAATACATCAACCCGTCATGACGTCCTTTGACGACACCGTCGAGTGTCCGCATTTCACCTGGCTGTGACGGAAGGTATTCCGACAAGAACTCTTTGAAGTTCCGCTCTCCGATAAAGCAGATTCCCGTCGAATCTTTCTTCTTCGCCGTCGCGAGTCCTGCCTCTTCGGCAATCGCACGTACATCTTTCTTGTCCATATGACCAATCGGGAACATCGTCCGCGCGAGCTGATCTTGTGACAATTGGTTCAAGAAATACGTTTGGTCTTTGTTGTCGTCTTTCCCGCGCAACAAGCGGTGTTCGCCATCGACGTACTCTACTTGTGCATAGTGCCCGGTTGCGACAAAGTCGGCACCAAGTCGAAGCGCATGGTCAAGGAACGCCTTGAATTTAATTTCTTTGTTACACATGACGTCCGGATTCGGTGTACGACCGAGACGATATTCTGCCAAGAAATATTCAAAGACACGGTCCCAATATTCTTTTTCAAAGTTGACCGCATAATAAGGAATCCCGATTTGGTTCGCGACGGCGATGACGTCCTCATAGTCCTCCGTCGCGGTACATACACCGTTTTCGTCCGTGTCGTCCCAGTTCTTCATAAAAATCCCGATGACATTATACCCTTGTTCTTTCAACACATGGGCCGTCACCGATGAATCGACGCCACCTGACATCCCGACGACGACCGTCGTCTCTTCAGGGGCTTTCGTGCGTAAATTCATCTAACTCACTCCGTTCATAAATGTCGAGACGACTTCTTGAAGTCGCTCCGCGAGCCGTTTCGCATCCTCGACCGAGTTGCCGTGGCCAAAACTGATTCGAACAGACTGACGTGTCCGCTCAGAATCCCCGTACATCGCCGACAATACATGGGACGGTTCGACCGACCCTGCCGTGCAGGCACTTCCGCTTGAAATCGCCATGCCCCGCATATCCATCATGATGAGGAAAGGTTCAAGGTCAATTCCAGGAAGGTATAAGTTCACGATATGTGGTAAACGATTTGACCCGTTCACCTCATAAGTGACACCTAGTTCGTCAAGGCGTTGACGCAGTGCGAGATCGAGCGACTCATAGAGAGCCACTCGGTCTTCACGCTCTGTCATGACGAGTTCAGCTGCTTTTTGGAATCCAACGGCACCCGGAACATTTTCCGTGCCGGCTCGACGTTTACGTTCTTGTTGTCCACCAAAAGAACGTGACGCTAATTTTACACCTGTTTTCATGAAAAGAAAACCGATACCTTTTGGCCCATTCACTTTATGTGCGGACGCCGACAATAAATCGACATGAATCGCCTTCACATCAATTTCTTCAGTACCAAGCGCTTGTACCGCATCGGTATGGAAGAGCGCCTGGTGATCTTGTAACAACTCACCAATTTCGTGAATCGGCTGGCGCGTTCCGACTTCGTTATTGCCATACATGATCGATACAAGAATCGTGTCATCCCGTAAGGCTGAACGAACGGCGTCGACAGTGACAGCTCCCGATACATCAACATCGAGATACGTGACGTCGAAGCCCTCACGTTCGAGCTGTTCCATCGCGTGAAGAACGGCGTGATGTTCCACTTTCGTCGTGATGATATGTTTGCCTTTTCCTTGATGGGCATATGCCGCACCGAACAAAGCATAATTATCCGACTCCGTCCCACCTGACGTGAATACAATTTCGTTCGGTGAAGCACCAATCCATTTCGCGAGGACGCGACGTGACGAATCGAGCGCCGCCCGGGCGTTACGCCCAATTCCGTGGATGCTCGATGCGTTCCCGTACGTCTCTAAAAAGTACGGTGTCATCGCTTGGAGGACTTCTGGTCGCATCGGTGTCGTCGCAGCATGATCAAAATAGTTCATCTAAAGTCACCTCATTATTAAATATAAAACATGATTAAATATAAAACATGTAGCCGTCTGACTCTTCCTCAGCGAGGTCAGCGAGCGTCGTTTCATCAAGGACGGTATCAATCGCTTCTTTGATTTTATCCCAAAGCTTTCGTTTCACCGCATCATCTGCTTCAGATTCTTCTACGATGGCCAGTGGTCCTTCAAGCAAGCGAATGATTTCACCTGCTGTCACTTCTTCTGCCGGTTTGACGAGTTGGTAGCCACCGTACGCACCCCTTACACTCTTGACGAGTCCACCGTTACGGAGTGGACCGATCAATTGCTCCAAATAATGCTCCGGCAATTCATGTCGTGCCGCAATCTTTTTTAAACTGAGCGGTTTGTTATCAGTCTCGCGTGCCAATGCAATCATAATCGTCAAGCCATAACGGCCTTTAGTAGATATTTTCATCTTCAAGTCTCCTTCTGTTATACTAATCGAACAAACGTTTGTCGAAAGGAATGGTTACGTATGCCTGATTTATTTCATCAATCGAATGGCGGACCGCTCGCCAATCGAATGCGCCCTGAAACATTAGATGACGTGATCGGACAGCGCCATATCATCGGCGAAGGCAAGCTACTTCGTCGTGCTATCGAAGCTGATCGACTCGGTACGATTATCCTGTATGGTCCACCTGGCACCGGTAAGACGACACTTGCCCGTGTTATTTCGAATTACACGAAAGCGACATTCGTCCAATTGAACGCCGTCACAGCAAAACTCGATGAATTGCGGAACGTCATTCGTGAAGCGGAGTCACGCTTCGACTATGAAGACGAACGGACGATTCTCTTTTTAGATGAGATCCACCGGTTCAATAAGCTCCAACAAGACGCACTCCTTCCTGCCCTTGAGTCTGGAAAGCTCGTCCTCATCGGAGCGACGACCGAAAATCCGAGTTTTGAAGTAAACGCCGCACTCCTGTCACGCGCGACCGTGTTTCGACTCGAACCACCTGGTGCCGAAGAGTTACGTACCGTCCTTGAACGGGCGCTACATGACTCACGTGGTCTCGGAAATTATCCGGTCAAAATGGATGAAGCTGCTGCTGACCATTATATCAAAATGGCAGATGGTGACTACCGTGTCCTATTGAACGCACTCGAACTCGCCGTCTTGACAACGCCTGAGGTGGACGGACAGATTCATATCACGCTAGAGGTCGCGGAAGAATCGATTCAACAGAAGTCGATCAAATACGATAAGACGGGTGACCGACATTACGATGTCATTTCGGCGTTCATCAAATCGATTCGGGGGTCTGATCCGGATGCCGCCCTATACTGGCTAGCCGTCATGATTGAAGCTGGCGAATCTCCGCGATTCATCATGCGTCGTTTATACGTCCATGCCGCCGAAGATATCGGAATGAGCGACCCGAACGCACTTCTCATCGTCGATGCAGCAGCACGAGCGAGCGAGTACATCGGTTTTCCGGAAGCTCGCATCCCAATCGCAGAAGCCGTTCTCTATTTGGCAACCGCTCCAAAATCAAATGCGGTCATCACCGCCATCGACAAAGCGCTTCACCACGTCCGGACAGTCGAGGGAGGCCCTGTACCCGTACATCTCCGCGACGCCCATAGTCCAGGAGCACGTGAACTCGGGAACGGGGTTGGATACAAGTATCCACATGACGAACAAGACGGGTTCGTCCCTCAAAACTATTGGCCAGAAAACTTGGCTAGAAAACGACCAAATTACTATAAACCGACGCCACGTGGATTCGAGCAACAAATTCAAAAGCGGCTCGATTATTGGGAAAAACGACGCGACTCGAAATGAGTCCGCGTCGTTTTATTTTTGGATGCGATTGATTTCAACGCCCGCTTTTTCAAGCAAGTCGTTGATGACGTACCCTGCAGCGACAAGCCCTGCAACCGATGGGACGAAGGCGTTCGAGCTCGGTGGCATCTTCGCTTTACGGATCGGGGCATCTTTCTTCCCGACGACCTCGTTTACGTCTTCGCGCGTCACGATGGGAGACTCATCTGAGAAGACGACGGGGACGCCTTTGTAGATTTTTTCTTTTCGTAGACGGGTACGGACCATCTTCGCGACCGGGTCATATGATGTATCTTTAATGTCGACTACCTTGATACGTGTCGGGTCCATCTTGTTCGCCATCCCCATGCTCGAGATGACCGGGATGCCGCGACGCTTACATTCTACGATTAAATGAATCTTATAGATGATCGTGTCTGACGCATCGATGACGTAGTCGATGTTTTGAGCGAAGAACTCTTCGTATGTCTCTTCTGTATAGAACATCTTCAATTGGACGAGGTCTAAGTGCGGGTTAATGTCGAGGAGACGTTCCCCCATCACTTCGACTTTCGGTTGACCAACCGTCGACAACAGTGCGTGGATTTGTCGGTTGACGTTCGTGATGTCGATATCATCTTTATCGACGAGGACGATGCGTCCGACGCCACTGCGCGCAAGTGCCTCTGCCGCAAATGAGCCGACACCGCCGACGCCTAAAATCGCGACCGTTTTATTCTTTAAAGCATCAAGGCCTTCAGAGCCGATGGCCAATTCATTTCGTGAAAACTGGTGTAACATATTTCTTCCTCCAACTAATCCTATTTTATCATACCATTTTACTCGGAATTATATTCAAAAAAAAGACGTCTCGCGACGTATTTACAAAAAAAATCGATGGGGCCCGGAGTGCCGTGACGATGCCTTGCTTTTGAACCTGCGTATGCAGGTGGGTGACCTAGCGTTTCCTTCACAAGTCCTCCTGCACGTGATGAGGCAGTTGATCCGGTTAGCAGTTCGGTCTCCCGTATTCAAAGTGTTGGCTCAAAATAACGAAGGCGGCTCTCGTACACCTCAGGTATCCCATCTGTTGATTTAACTATAGCGCTTCTGTAAAAAGAAGTCAATGAGAAACACCGACTTCTCGTGACAGTTTGGTCACAACCATTTGTTACGAAACGCACGGTCCGGATCATACGTGAACTGTTGACGCTCGTTGTTGAAACGCCGGTCCCGTGAGTCGTTTCCGACACCCGCTTGGTACACCCAATTCCCCCAATTGCTCGCCACGTCGTAATCGATCAGTTTCGACTCAAAGTAAGAAGCCCCGTAGCGCCAGTCTTTTCGTTTCGACCGGATGCCTTGTGACCGAAACAATTTTTTCCTTGTTCGAGCGCGACCCATTGGAAAAATTCACGCCATAATCGTTCAAAATACAACCAATACGTCGAGTCATCAACCCCAAATCCATTTCTCGTTTCTTTTCTTGATTACTTCATCTTCACGTCGGCGCTCATTGTATCCGACTGCCCGCTGAAACAAGAGACGGCCGGACGGGTCAAGCGTTTCGAGCGGATGACCGACGTGCACGTGAAATGGGATACCAAGTGCGTCGAGTGAACCGGCCACATCCTCTAATGACTCCTTCAGAAAACACAGTCGTTCGTTCCCAAATGGAATGACGCCATAACGATTTTCAACGAACTGATTCGGACTGATAAAAAAATGACATTCAATCGGTTTGTCATAACGAAGTGCCTCTTCAAGCGGTAAATGATTATCAACACATAAATCATTTTAGTACCAAATGATTGTTTTCATCAATAGACCTCCTCCCCCCTATAGTATGATGGGTTATAATCTTTGTCATGAAGATGGAATGTGCTCGAGATATGTTTTCAAAATCAAATTGTGTGGAATATATTCTTCTAGAAGAGAAAGGGGTGTAGCATAATGGCTAAGAAAGGCAAAATGGGAACATTGATTAAAATCGCGACGGCGGTCGCACCGTTCGTCTACGATTACTATAAAAAGAACAAAGCAAAAAAATCACCGAAGAAATAACACTCACGTCTCAGCCAATACGCTGAGACGTTATTTTTATGTTTTTCAATCGCCCGAGCTAAGATAAATCAATTATTCTATTGAAACGAGGCGATGTTCGTGCACATCCGGTCTATCCACCTTTTACGCATTCTCTTCAAATGGGGTCTCTTCATGACCGGGTTGTTTTTACTTGCGCTCGGTTCATCCATCATGATTACGGCAAATCTCGGGGTTTCCACGTGGGACGTCCTTCATATCGGTATCGCTCACCATCTTCCGATTTCAATCGGAACTGTCATCCTATGCGTCGGACTTCTACTCGTCCTATTCAAATACATACTCGACCGCGTCCCTCCTCAGTTCGGCACGCTCGTCAACGCGGTGTTTGTCGGGGTATTTATGAACTTGATTTTAAACGAGCAATGGCTCCCTGTTTTTGAAGGAATGATGGTGAATATTATTTGGCTCACGTTCGGGATTTTTGTCATGGGAATGGGGGCCGGGCTATATGTTGCTGTCGGATATGGGGCCGGTCCACGCGATGGACTGACACTCGCATTAGTAGACCGTTTTCAAACGTCCGTCCGTGCCATGCGGACTTGGATGGAACTGACCGCTTGTCTCATCGGTTGGGTACTTGGCAGGCCACTTTTCTTCGGGACCGTCTTGTCGATTTTCCTCAACGGTCCTTTCTTCCAGTTTTGGCTAGAACGGTTCCGCCTGTTCATCGCCTATGTCGATCGTCTCAAAGTAAAATTCGCATGAAAAAGAGAGGGGCTTTCCTCTCTTTTTATGTGTTCGGAATGAGCACAATCTTTCCGAACTTACCCGATTGTGTGAACTACTCGCCACTTATTTGCTTCGCAAATTGAAGGGGGAGCTTCTTGGGAAGACCGTGCTCTTACCACCCACGATTATTTACCAAGCTCGCCTTGTGGTTCCCACCCTGAAGGAATTCGTTTTAGTTTGCCAACCTCAACAGATTGACGCTTGCGTTGATGTCTCGGTCATGATGCGCACCACAGGCACATGTCCATTCACGGACATCTATCGCCTTCTTCTGACCTCTCTCGCCACAAGAAGAACAGATTTGTGTCGATGCGTACCATTGGTCGACCCTATCTCCGAGATCGACGACTTCACCAGTGATGTTTGAACCGGGAATGCGTGGGAACTTGGACGCCTTCCGTGCGACATCCTGACTTCTCTCAAGTTCCATAAGCCCCTTCTCTCATCCATATTTTTCCGTATTGTTAATTGCGCAGGCACGTACCTTGATTAGACCTTCTCCCGCTTTCGGAGTCGGTTTCGGGATATCAACGGTCAACGTCCCCATATCCTACGACTTGTACAGCTTTCATGGTATTTTGCCTCCTTCGCTTTCGATCATCCATAATTATTTACCTACGAAATGCTGTTATCACACCAAAAAGGGCCGCCCTTTATCAGGCAGCCCTCGATTTATAGTTGTTGACGTTGTAACAGGTTCGTGAAGACGCCACCTTTTTGACTGAGTTCTTCGTGCGTTCCATCTTCTACGATTCCTTCTGCCGTCACGACAAGAATCCGGTCGGCATTCCTTACAGTCGCTAAACGGTGCGCGATGATGAGCGTCGTTCGATTTGCTGCCAGTTCATTTAATGAATCCTGAATGATGGCCTCGGTCTCCGTATCGAGCGCCGAGGTCGCCTCATCGAGTAGTGAACTACTCGCCACTTATTTGCTTCACAAATTGAAGTGGGAGCTTCTTGGGAAAACCATGCTTTTACTAGCCACGATTGTTTACCAAGCTCACCGGGCAGTCCCTGCCCTGAATGGTTGTCAGTCGGCCAACATCAACAGGTTGATGCTTGCGTTGATGTCACGGTCATGATGCGCGCCACATGCACACGTCCATTCACGGACATCCATCGTCTTCTTCTCGCCTTTCACGCCGCAAGAAGAACAGATTTGAGTCGATGCGAACCATTGATCCGCCTTGATGAGCGTCCGTCCGTAGAAGTTTGATTTGTACTCGAGTTGACGGACGAACTCGTACCAACTGACATCTGCAATCGATTTGGCGACCTTGTGGTTCTTCATCATGTCCTTCGATGTCAATGTCTCCACGACGATGACTTGGTTCTCGTCAACGATCCGTCTCGACAGGTTGTGAAGGAAGTCCCTGCGTTGGTTGGCGATCTTTTCGTGTTTCTTGGCCAAAAGTAACTTGGCTTTTTCACGATTCTTGCTTCCGATCTTCTTACGTGACAGCGCGCGTTGCGCCTTCTTGACCTTCGCTTCGGACTTCCGGAGGAGTCGGGGGTTGTCAATCTTCTCCGAGACCATCGCGTCGTTCGTCATGAC